>CASFTB010000013.1 GCA_949297575.1 uncultured Bacillota bacterium
CATCGCAGTCGGAAATGTCGAGATAGACGGCGTCATGTATAGTTTTGGCTCCGCGGAAGGCTCACCTGCCGATACGGACAGGGGCGCATCCAACGGAAAGCTGACCGGCTGGATCGCCGACAAGCATTACAGCGAGGGCAAGGTGCAGACCGGCTGGTTTGAGGTAAACGGAAAGCGCTACTACGGCACGGATGACGGCGACATCGCTGTCGGAGATTATCAGATAAACGGCGTTATGTATGCGTTTGATGGATCGGCTGGTTCCCCTGCGGATACGAACAGAGGCGCGCTTGTGGGGCGGTATTATACCGTAAGATTTTTGTCGGACGGAGCTGTCGTGCGTACGGAAAGCGTGCTTTCCGGTAAAACAGTCGAGGCCTTCAACTATGTGAAGGAGGGCAATTCGATCAAGTCATTCGTTCTCGTCGCCTGGATGAACGGTGAACAGCAGTATTCTTTTGACAGCGCGGTCGAACAAGATCTTGATCTCGTTGCGCATTTTGAAGTTTCGTATTCCGATAAGTATGTGGCGCTGAAAGACGCACTGGATGCATTGCCTGCGGTGCAGCAGCTCGGGCTTTCCGAACAATATGCTGCTTTGACGTCCGCATATAACGCGCAGGCGGCGATGAGCGAACAAGAACTTTTCGATGCCCGTGCAGAAGGCATAGATCTTTCGCTCTATAATGAAATGGTCGAAGCTTATGACGATACGGTCTCCTCGGCAAAAGAGGACACAGATCATGCACTGGAAGCGGCCATGGCCTTTATCGGGACAGTTACTTTGCTGGCTTCTGCCGCGTTCGTGTTTACAAAGTTTGCGCTCGGGAGGTAAAAAATGAAAAAATTCATTCACCTTATACTGTCTCTGCTGCTTTGCGCTGCGTCGTTGGTCGTGGCCTCAGCCTGTGCCATTTCTGATTTTCAGAAAGTTGAACAGGCTTTCGAGAAGACGGAAAACGTCGTCAAAGCGGTGAAAGAAGTTCGTGTTTCCCGCGAACAAGACCTTCTCCGCAGCGTCACGGAAGAATACACGTTGGAGGAGGAGACCTATACGGTGGTCACGAGCACGCGCGTACGCAATCCGATCGGCGCAGGAGAAGAATTTACCGATGAAGTGACGACGCAGACGGTCAAAGCGGAGGATATCCGCTTCGGCAGTCTCCCGGCGGAAGAAGCGCTCGGCAGCATTGTTTACAGCGGAGATCTGGTCCTGGAAGCAAAGATAACGGATCCGGATGCGATCGGGCTGACAGCCGAAGACGTGGACGGAGACATATTTTTCAGGGCGGAACTGAAGGACGATCTGTTGGAGGAAGCTGAAATACAGTATACGGCTCCTTCTGGGAATGATGTTGTTATTTCGCTTCGCTTTACCTATTGATTGATTTTTTCGGCCGTTAGCGGGTACATGTTTGTGCCCGCTAACGGAACGATAAGCAGGAGTTTTTTATGGAGCAGAAGAAAGTTTCGGTGATCATACCTTGTTATAATTCTGAGCCGTATCTGCGTGCAACGCTCGGTTTTGTTCTGGACCAGTATTATAAAAATATTGAAATCGTGTGTGTAAACAACGGCAGCGAAGACGGTACTGCCGAAATTTTGCGTGAATATGCCGAAATCTATAACAATATCAAAGTGATGTCCTTTGAAGAAAATCAGGGCTTGTTCGGCGCCAGGCTTGCAGGGGCTGCGGCGGCAGAGGGCGCGTATATCATCTTTATGGACAGTGACGACGAGATAACGCCGGGCTGGATCAGTTCGCTGGTCGGAAGGGCGGAAGAGACGGGCGCAGACCTTGTTTTAGGAGACGTAGAAAAGAAAGGCGACCTTCAGAAAAAAGGGTTGCACACGAGTATCAGTTCCTATCAGAATTTAGAACCTCTCCATCTGGCAGATCTGGATACGGACGGGCAGGGGATGATGGATACTTTGATGCGGATGCACGGGCTGTGTTCGCATTATCACTATATTTGGAATAAGTTGATCCGGCGCGATCTGTGGGAAAAGAGCGCGGAAGATTTTGCGTCTTTGCGCAGCGCCCGCCCTCATCTGGTAATGGGGGAGGATCTTGCTTTTTCTGTTACGCTCTATTGCCACGCAGAAAAGGTCTGCAACATTCATCATGAATATTACGTCTATTGTTTTCATGAAGGGCAGAACGTAAAGGCTACGGATATCCAAAAGTTTTTGAAGAATCTTGACGATCTTATTGCAACTTTCGAATATTTCAGAGAAATACTGAAAAAGTACGGCTATTGGGAGAAATACGAACCCGAATACATACAATTCAGGCAGCGCTACGGAATCATCTATTTGAGGATAACGAAAAATTTGAAATTGCCGCAAACGACGGTGGCTTTTGTACGGCAGGCCTTTCTCCAAGAAGAGATCGATAATAAAAAGCGCGTCGAATCGGAATTCTTTTTTTCCTTGATGACAAACACGGCCCCGATCTATCACGAATACCGAAAACTCATCGATATGATCTACTCGGAAGATATAAAAGTCGTGAGCTTTGATGTGTTTGATACACTCATATTGCGGCCTTTCGGCGAACCGTCCGATATATTTACATATCTAAATGAGCCGTTTGCAAAGGTCTTTCATACGAATACATTTGTCGATTTTTCCTCCCAGCGTCGCGTTGCGGAGGATCAGAGCCATAAATTGCAAAAGGTCATTAAGCCGGGGATAGAAGAGCCGACTTTGGATGAGATCTATGACGTACTTGCAGATCTTTACGGCTACGAAAAAGAGAAACTTGCCCGGATCAAAGAGCAGGAAATGGAGAATGAAGTTCGTTTTTCATACGCAAGGAAATTCGGGGCGGAGCTTTTTGCGTTGGCGAAAAGAGCGGGGAAGCGCATTATATTGGCCAGCGACATGTATCTTCCTCGCGAATGTATCGTAAAAATACTGCGCAAGTGCGGCATTGAAGGGTACGAAAAGTTTTATCTTTCCAGCGAGATGCATCTGACGAAGCACTACGGGACCATGTATCCTGCAATCATCGACGATTTGTCCGGGACGGTCAAGCCGAGGCAGATATTGCATATCGGCGATAATTATCAGTCGGATGTGGAAAATCCGAAAAAGTACGGGATGCAGGCAATGCACCTTCCCAGAACCGTCGGGCTTTTGCAGGGCAGGAACCCCGGTATTTATACGGGGCAGTCCTTCAATAAGATTTTCAAGACAGGCGACCGTTATCACGATATGTCGCTGGCGTATGGCGGGTTTACGGGCATGCGCAGCTTGTGTGCCGTCGTGGCGAATAAAATATTCGATTTCCCGTACGTCAGTTTTAACCGCAGCAGCGATTTAAACGCCGATCCTCGCTTTATCGGCTACTTCCCTTTGGGGATGCATATCTATGCAGTCGCGCGCTGGCTGATCGAAAACACGCGCGGAAAGGGATACAGAAGGCTCCACTTTGTCGCGCGAGACGGATATATGATAAAGAGGGCATACGACATCCTCTCCGAAGGGGAGGAGGGGCTGCCGGAGAGCAATTATCTGCGCGCATCTCGGAAAGCGTTTGCCATTGCAGATATCCGTTCGCTGGCGGACATGCACTCCGTCGTCCATAAAATGAATTTTATGCAGCAGAGTCCGGATTCGATCTTTGAACTGTTTGAGCCGGTCATGTCTGAGCAATCAAAACAAAAATATTTGGAGGAGAAAGGACAGAACAGGCCGCTATGCAGCGCTACGTTCAAAGAGAGAACGCAATTCGATTCGTTTATCGTCCGTTTTTACGAGTCGTTCCTCAAAGATGCCGCCTTTGAAGAATACGGGAAGAACATGGCGGCTTATTTTGGGGAGGTCTTTTCTGAAAAAGATGTACTCTTCGATACCGGATATTCGGGGAGGATCGAAGTTGTTCTCAACAAGCTTCTCGGGTATAAGATAAGCTCTTTCTATATCCACACCAATACCGACCTGGTGGAAAAGCGGAAGAGAGCCGCCGATATCGATATCCGGACATTCTATGGCTATAAGCCTATGGTGACCGGGATCATCCGTGAGCATGTGCTGGCGGAAATGGGCCCCTCTACGATCGGATACAGAGAACAGGACGGTTCGTTTGAGCCCGTCTTTGAAAAATATGACATTGATTTTCCGACATGGTTCGTCACAGACACCATGCAGAAGAGCGCGATCGAATTTGTCTCCGACGTAAAAGCACTTTTCGGCAGGGACGCTTTGACGCTTGCCTGCAGACCGGAAGATGTATCGAGGCCGTTTGAGTATTACCTGCATTTTTCAAGGAGCTTTGACAGGAACGTCTTTTCGGATTCGGAGTTTGAAGACGATTTGGGCGAAGGCCACGTGATCAGCGGACTGGAATTTTGGAATCGCGCCCTGGCAAGGATCAGCGATGCGAGCGGGGCGGCGCAGGACGCAAAAGAACCGCCTGTCCCTTCCGCCGTCCGGAAGCGCGGGATCCTTTTACGCGCCCTGTATTTCCTTTTGTTTGACCGCAGGGCTTTTAAAGAAAAACTGAAAAAAAGATTTGGCAGGAAAAAGGTTGAAAAGAAATAGTGCAAAGACGGTCTCCGTCCTGTTGGGTTGCCTTTTCTTTCTGGCGGGGTGCGCTCCGGCGTTCCCGCCGGAGGAAGGGATCCCTTCAAAGCAAGAAGAGCCCGAAATCGTCCTTACCGGCGTTCCGGACGGAAAAGAGGTCTCCGTATATGCAGAGGAAGTATCTTCCTTTTTGGACGCATCTGCCGACGAACAGCGCGATATCTTACTTGCATGGGGCGAAGAGACAGAAGTCACGCAGATCAGGCAATACATCACATTTTCTTGGGACAGTACGCAGGATCCCCCGTATGTTTTGACGTTTTCGCGGGATGCGCGCTTTGAGAACGCGTTTCAGGTGCAGTCTGAAACTGACAGCATCACGCTCGGCCTGTTCATCCCGGGAGAAACTTATTACTGGAAAGTAACGTCTGCATCGGGGGTGCAATCTGATGCGGGCAGCTTTATCGTGGAGGACAAAACCGCACGCTTTCTCTATGTGCCCGGGTTAGATAATGTGCGTGATCTGGGCGGCTGGGGTACGGAGTCCGGTAAGCGCGTCAAGTACGGCATGATCTATCGTGGAACGCAGCTGAACGGGTATCAGAACGGCACGCTGCTGAAAGAGGCAGGAAAGGAAGTCTTTGCTCTATTGGGCATCCGATCCGAAATCGATTTTCGTACGCCGGGCGTCGATGACGGAGGGCAAAATGAAAGTGCTATAGGCGATGCGGTGCAGTACCTGAAAGCTCCCTTTTATGCTTATACCTGTATTTTCCCGGAATTTGAACAGCGGGCACCGTTCGATCGCGATTTTGACGAGAGGACACCGCAGGCTATCCGTTCCGTTTTTGAGTTTCTTGCGGAGGAAAGCAATTATCCTGTTTATATCCATTGCAATGCGGGGGCAGACCGTACGGGTACGATCGCATTTCTTATCAACGGGTTGTTGGGAGTAAGTTATAAGGACCTTACGACCGATTTCGAGCTGACGTCTTTTTCGGGGATAGGGCGGCGCTGGCGCGGAGATCTGTACGACGCCGAAAATCTCGGATTCGGCGTCATGCAGGATGATCCGGACAACTATGTCGCATGGGGAAAGATGTACGATTATATGATGACCTATTACGGGACGGAAGAGCATACACTTTCATCGGCGGTCAGAAATTACCTCACTGCCGCATGCGCCGTACCGCAGAAGACATTGGATAGGGTGTGCGAGCTCTTGACGGTACAGGAAGGAGCGTGAATTTATATACAGAAGGAGGGCAAGGCATGAAAGTGCTTATCCTTGCGGGTGGATTCGGCACCCGCATTTCCGAAGAGAGCCAATTTAAACCGAAGCCGATGATCGAGATCGGGGGAAGACCGATCCTGTGGCATATTATGAAGATCTATTCTGCATACGGGTTCAATGATTTTATCATCCTTGCAGGATATAAGCAGCACGTCATCAAAGAGTATTTCGCCGACTATTTTCTCCATACATCCGATGTTACTTTTGATTTCACCAACGGGAAAAACGAAGTGATCGTACACCGTACCGCTTCGGAAAAATGGAAGGTAACGGTAGTCGATACGGGCCTTAATACGATGACGGGCGGAAGGGTGAAAAGAGTCAGCGAGTATATCGGCAAAGAGCCCTTCATGCTCACATACGGAGACGGCGTCGGCGATATCGATATTTCGGCTCTTTACAAATTTCATAAAGAGGGCGGGAAGTTGGTCACCATGACGGCGTACAATGCGGGGCAGCGTTTCGGCGTGCTGGATATCGACGGTAAAACCGGAGCTGTCAATGAATTCCGTGAAAAGACCAGTGGAGACGGAAATATGATCAATATCGGTTTTATGGTCTGCGAGCCCGGGTTTTTAGAGTATATCGAAGGGGACGATACGGTGCTTGAAAAGTCCCCCTTGGAACGCGTCGCAAAGGAGGGGAAATTGCTGGCTTACAGGCATAGGGGCTTCTGGAAGTGCATGGATACCGCAAGGGAAAGGGAACAGCTGGAAACATTGTGGGCGCAGGGAGGCGCGCCGTGGAAAGTTTGGGAAGACAGATGATGACAGATCTATCGTTTTATAAAGGGAAACGCGTATTCGTGACAGGACATACGGGCTTTAAAGGAAGCTGGCTGTGTAAGATTCTGATCGGCGCGGGGGCCGTCGTTACGGGGTATGCTCTGCCTCCTGCCACAGAGCAGAATTTGTTTTCTGAATCCGGGGTCGAAGCGGGCATGCGTTCGGTCATCGGAGATATCCGTGACAGAGAAAAATTATTTTCTGCTTTTGAGAAAGCAGATCCGCAAATCGTTTTTCATCTCGCGGCACAGCCTATCGTGCGCGCCGGATATAAGGATCCCGCCTATACCTATGAAACAAATGTCATGGGCACGGTAAATCTCCTAGAATGTGTACGGAAAAAGCCGCAAAATGTCAAAAGCGTGCTCAATGTCACAACGGATAAAGTCTATAAAAACAACGAGTGGTGCTGGGGATACAGAGAGGACGAACCTCTGGACGGCTTTGACCCCTATTCCAACTCCAAATCATGCGCAGAGCTGGTCACGCACAGCTATAAAAACTGTTTTTTCGGGGAGGGCGATGTGTCGGTCTCGACGGCGCGTGCAGGCAATGTGATCGGCGGGGGAGACTTTGCGGAAGACAGGATCATCCCCGATTGTGTCCGCGCGGCACTCTCGGGCAAGAGGATCGCGGTGCGCAACGCAGCTTCCGTCCGGCCGTATCAGCATGTCCTTGAACCGCTCTTTGCGTATCTTCTGATTGCACAAAGGCAATATGAAGACGCCTCTTTTGCAGGGTATTACAACGTCGGGCCGGATGAGAACAGCTGCATTACGACGGGGAAACTGGTCGATCTGTTTTGTGCGTATTGGGGAGAAGGCCTCGGACGCGAGGAAAAAAGTGAAAAAAACGCTCCGCACGAAGCGAACTATTTAAAATTGGACTGCTCGAAGATCAAGAGTAAATTCGGCTGGGCTCCGCGCTGGGATATACGAAAGGCCGTAGAAAAGACGGTAGAATGGACCAAGGTCTTCAGGGCACGCGGAGATATCGATGCAGTTATACGCGCGCAGATACGGGAATATATGGCGGTAAAAAAATGAGTGTGGCTATTGTTACGGGGGCAAACGGATTTATAGGAAGTGCCGTCGTAAAAGAGTTGGTAAAGAGCGGCTATAAAGTCTATGCCGTCGTACGCGGAGGTCGCGCTCACCGGTTGACCGGCCTTGCACGGGTCAAGATAGTTGATTGCAGCCTTGAAAAGATCGTGCGGCTGGATCGATCGATCCGGGAAAAGTGCGATGTGTTTTATCACTTTGCATGGTCCGGCAGCGCGGGGAAGGAGCGGGCGGATACCCGCCTGCAATTGGATAATGCGCAGTGGGCAGCTCAATGTATATCGGCGGCAAAATGGGCGGGATGCAAGCGCGTCGTGTTTGCCGGGAGCATTGCCGAAAAAGAGAGTTTGGCCGCAGCGTATACGGCAGGGTTCCGCCCGGGGACGGGGTATATTTACGGCGGAGGGAAAGTTGCCGCACATATTCTGAGTTCCTGCGTCGCCGCGGCGGAAGGCATAGACCTTATTTTCGGAGAGATCACGAATGCATACGGGGCGGGGGAGGAGAGCCCCCGGCTGATCAACACCGTGATCAGAAAGTGCATGGCGGGCATCTCTCCGGAATTAACGGCGGGAACGCAGAATTATGATTTTGTTTACATCGACGATGTTGCCCGCGCATTTCGGCTGATAGGAGAAAAGGGGAAACCTTTCACGAATTACACCATCGGCAGTTCGCATGCCAAACCGTTGAAAGAGTTCATGCGAGAACTTCAGCAGGCCGTTTTCCCCGATATACCCTTTCGTTTCGGCGAAATACCGTTTACCGGCGTCGAGCTGCCTCTTTCGGCCTTTGATTGTTCGGAGACGGAGAGAGATACGGGTTTCAGGGCGGAAGTGCCTTTTGAAGAGGGCTGTAAGAGGACATACGATTGGTGGAGGGCAAGGCAGTGAATACAAAATTCCGTTTTGAAAGTACGCCGATAGAAGGGGTGTTCGCCGTCACCGTCTTTAATGCCGATGACGAAAGGGGAAAGTTTACCAAAGACTATTCGAAAGAGATCTTTGCCGAAAACGGGATACCTTATGCCCTTTCCGAAGTGTTTTATACGACCAGCCGCAAAGGGGTGATCCGAGCTTTGCACTTTCAGCGTGTCAAGCAGCAGCCAAAACTCGTGCGCTGTATTTTGGGGCATATATGGGACGTGGTCGTCGATTTGCGAAGAGAGAGCAAAACCTATAAAAAATGGATATCGTTTGAGCTGACGGGGGAGAACAATCTTGAGATCCTGATCCCCGCGGGCTGTGCGCACGGTTATCTCGTGCTGGAAAGCTCGGTCGTTTCATATAAGTGTGCAGAAAAGTTTTATGGGGAATATGACGACGGGATCCGTTGGGATGACCCCGATCTGTCGGTCGCCTGGCCGCTGTACAGGGTGGGCGGCGAGGCGAATATCATTCTTTCGGAAAAGGATAGAAGCTTGCAGTCTTTCGCCGAATTTGAGCTGAAAAATGGGGGAGACTGAAGAGCGGCGGCATACCGCACCGTGCGGGCCGGCATGCGCTCGCGGCATCACTCGCGCCGCTCTGGTTAAAAAGCCGTATGCGCTGCGGCGAATATGTGACGCGCGCGGCTTGTCGTTTTGAAGAGGAGGGCCGGCCTGTCCGACGGCCCGTAATAAAGGCTATCCGCGCACAGGCGTCCGCCCAAAAGGGGGGACGCCTCCTTGCTTTTCCGCAAAAAGTGTGATATAATAAAAAAAAAGGCGCGTAGCGCCGCGGGAAGGTCGCATTGGAAAAGAGAGTTTTTTTACTGGAAGACGATAAAAACATCGGTGAGCTCGTCCGCTGTGCGCTGGAGATGTCCGGCATCGAGGTCGAATGTTTCGATACGTGCGCCGCGTTCTTTGACGCCGTCGAAAAGGCGCCCCCTGCCGCGGCACTGCTCGACATCATGCTCCCCGACGGCAGCGGCCTGGACGTGCTCGCGCGCGTCAAGCAGAAATACCCGTCCATGGGCGTCATCATGCTCTCCGCCCTCGGGCAGGAGACGGACAAGGTGCGCGGCCTCAACCTGGGCGCGGACGACTATGTCGCCAAGCCTTTCGGCGTGCTGGAGCTGACGGCGCGCGTCAACGCCCTCTTGCGCCGCTCCGCCGGCAATGCCTCCCTCGTGCGCGGCAACCTCTCGCTGGACGAGGAGACCATGACGGCGACGCTGCGCGGCGTCAAGCTTGAGCTCAACAATAAGGAATTCAACCTCCTCAAATACCTCATGCAGAAGGAGGGCAAGGCGCTCACCCGCGAAAACATCCTCAACGCCGTTTGGGGGTACGACGAGGGGGAGACGCGCACCGTGGACAATCACGTCGCCCGCCTGCGCAAGCTGGGCATCGACTATATAGAGACGGTGTTCGGCGTCGGCTATAAATTTGTGTACCGCGACGAATAGCGCGGGCACAGGGGAACGCAAGTGAGAAAGAGGATCCTGCTCGTAACGCTCCTCGTGACGGTGTTCGGCATCCTGCTGATGTCCGTGCTGTTTTCGGATATCTTTTACCGCGTCGCCGTATCCGAGACGGAGCGCCGATTACAGACATATATGTCCCGCTTTGACGCCTCCGAGCCGCTCGGAGTGGAAAGCGCGCGCGCCCTCTCCGAAGAGCTGTTCGGGGCAAGGGTCACTTTTCTGCGCAGAGACGGCACCGTCGTCGCTGATTCGCAGGGGGACCCTGCCGCGATGGAGAACCACGCCGACAGGGAAGAGGTGAAGGAGGCGCTCGCCACGGGCGAGGGCTTTGCGGTGCGCGGCAGCGAGACCATCGGCGCAGACCTCGTCTATTATTGCCGCTATTTCGAACAGACGGCCGCCCTGGAGGACGGCTCTGCCGCGGAGGGCTTTTTCGTCCGCCTCGCGCAGGAAAGCCCCTCCGGATTTGCCTTCTACGCAGAGGCACTGCCCTCCGTCATCTGGTTCCTCGTCGTAGACGTGCTCGTCTGCCTCTTCGTGGCATGGATCGCCACCTCCTTCGTGCTCCGCCCCGTCGAAAAGCTGACGCAGGAAGCGGCGCATTCGGGCGGCAAGGCCGTCTCTACGCCCTATCCCGAATTGCAGCCCATCGCCAAGATGATGAACGAGATGAACGCCGAGCTCAACGAAAAGGCGCGCAAGATGAAGGAGGACCGCAGCATCGAAAAGCTGGTGCTGCGCAGCATGGAGCACGGCATCGTCATCTTCCGCTCGGCGGAGGACGTGCTGCTCATCAACAAGACGGCGGCGCGCCTTTTGGAGTATGAGCAGAACGAGCCCATCGCCTGTTTTACGGAGGACCGCGAGATTGCGTCCGTTCTCGCCGCGGGCGAATCGGCCACGCTGACCCGCCGCATGGCGGGGCGCGATTACAGCCTGCGCTTTACCTTCAACGAAAAATCCAACGTCCTCCTGCTGACGGACGTCACCGAGCTGATGGCGGCCGCGCGCTCGAAGAACGATTTTATCGCCAACGTCACGCACGAAATGAATACGCCGCTCACCAGCATCCGCGGCTTTGCAGAACTCATCTCCGAGGGTGCCATCCCGCCCGAGCGCATCTCCGGGGTCGCCAAGACCATCATCAAGCAGAGCGACAGGCTGTCCAACCTCATCCGCTCCATCATCAACTTCTCCGCCATCGACAGCGACGAGCTGCCCGATCACGAGGTGGACCTGACCGAGCTCATCCGTGAGGCGATCGGCTCCTTCGAGCCAAAACTTGCACAAAAAAAGCTCGCCCTGCGGCTGGATATCGCCGGCGGCGTCAAGGTCATGTCCCGCCGCGAACGGCTGCTCGAAATTTTCAACAACCTCGTATCCAACGCCATCCGTTACAACAGGGAAGGGGGCTCCCTCACCGTGACGCTCACCGGGGGAGGGGCGCCCGTGCTCTCCGTTTCGGATACGGGCATCGGCCTTTCGGAGGAGGACAAGGCGCGCATTTTCGACCGCTTTTACACCGTCGATAAATCGCACAACGGCACGGGCGGCGGCTTCGGTCTGGGGCTCGCCATCGTCAAAAAGCTGTGCCGCCGCGCGGGCTGGAAGCTGTCCGTCGACTCAGAATTGGGCAAGGGGACGACGTTCTCCATCGAGTTCTGCGCAAAAAAATAGAAGGCACGAAGAGTCAGCGGAGCCCCCGCGGCTCTTTGCGCCGAAAATAAACAAAAGAGGACGTCCGCCGCGAAGGCGCAGTCCTCTTTTTTACTGTGTCTGAAAAGTTTCAGCCGAGCGGCAGTGTCTTTGCAAGTTCGCCTGCAGCCATACCCAGCGGTATTCCCTTGCGCATTCCGTCGGCATAATATGCTTCCGTGTATGAATAGGCGTCGGCGGCGTCGTTGTCGATCATGTCGTTCAGTTTCAGCAGCTGCTCCGCCGTCAGCTGCTTTTTTGCGGCGCGGTACAGCGAGTCATACCGCCGCATGAGCGCGCGCGCCTTTTCGGAGGACATGCGGTGCCGTATGTCGGCGAGCTGCCCGTACAGCATGGCGGCGAGAAAAGATCTTCCTTCGGGGAAGCCGCATGCCGCTTCCAGCCCCGCCAGAATGCCGTACAGCACGCCTTCGGAAAACATGTCTTTCAGGTCTTCGCGGCAATATTCAAGGTTCATGCGCTTTACTTCGCAAATTTTCCGGAAAACGTCATCCGGGCACGCGCCTTTCAGTTCACGCAGGAGCTGCCTGTTTTTCTCCCGCAGCTGCGCAACATATTTCCGGTACTGTTTGCCGATTTTGGGAACAAAGCCTTTGATCAGTTGGTCAAAAATTTGTTGCATGGGTTCTCCTTTTTAGAAAGATAGGGTGACGGTGTGTAGTCTTTTGGCTACATATTTCCATTATACCGTAGCTTATAGTGCACAGTCAAGCAATTTTGTGCACTATAGTGTATAATATCCCTATGCAAAACAAATTTTCCGAAAGGCTGACAGAGTTATTGACAGATAATAAGATATCGGTGCGCACACTTGCGAAACATCTCGGCGTGGCGGCATCGTCGGTATCGGCATGGGCGCGAGGTATAAAACAGCCCACTGCGGACAATATCCTGGCGGTTGCGAATTTCTTCGACGTATCCGCCGACTTTTTGTTGGGCAGAAGTGAAGACAGATAGGCCAAAGGCCGCGGAAGGGCACATCCTTCCGCCTCTTTTTGATGGCCTTCAGTTTGATGAATCCATCAGTTATACTGATGGAAGGTAAAGAAATGGTTTTTGTAAAAACTAAGACAAAAAACATAGTCCATTAAGAATTTGCAAAGAGATAAAAGGCCGCTGTTTTACAGGTAAGTAGGGTAATAAGACATTATAAATATATGCGATATCTGCTAATGGGTCGGTTGACTGTTTGTTTTGCGTAACGTGTGCGGTAAGATATTAGTTTATTCTTTTACTTTATCTACATTATAAGGAATTGAAAATTTTCAGGACTTATGATATAATAAAATCAATAAACATATTTGAAATATATTTATGAGGGGGAATGGATATGCCAATAATATTAATAATACTTTTAATAATTATAGTGGCTATTATCGTGGCAATAGCAATAATTAATTTTATAAACGCAAAGTATAAAGAATTAGAATCCGAAGTATTAAAAAAATTAGATATCTCAGGATGGAATATCGTTCCCTATTTTGATGAAATGGTAATAGTAAAAAGCCGTCAATCATTAGAAAAATATGACGATATAAAATTTTTCAAAGAAAACAGAGAAAAGCTTGCCGAAGCTAAGAATATTATAAAAAGAAAAAATAGAATTGCTAATACTCTAAGCGCTTTTCTCAAAAAAAACGAATATAAAGAACATTCACAATACAGAAGACTTGCAAAGCAAATTAATGCAGTTATTAAAAATGCAAGGGCTTATAGAATTTGTGTTACGTATATATCTTATGCAGGGAATAATTTAGGGTCAAGAGAAATCGCAATAAGCCAATATGATATAAATAAATTTGATACAGACCCGTCGTTGCTTATGGGGAAAGGGGAATATAATAAGTTCTTAAAAGAACAAGGGAAGGAAGCTTTAAATCAAAAGCAACATAAATATTATGAACGAGTAAATAAGCTTATTGATTATGCAAATGAAAATAAAAATTCATTATTTATAAAAGGTAGCATAGAGCAATTGGATAATTTGATTGCTCGATTATTTGATAGAACAGTTAATGGTATAAAAAAGATAAAAAGTATTAACAGCGAAGAATGGGAGCTTATTGAAAATTTTATAACACAAATTGAGAAAGAAGTAAAAGAGGTTGTAAATAGAAATCAAAGGATTCTTAAATACTATGATTCTCCTGCGTTCTTGAAAATTAAAGAAACCTGTGAAGTATTAATGAGCAAGCAAAGAGAATTTAATGAATATATTAAGGAAAAAGTAAATGCTATTTCACAACTTTTTGGGACAAGAGTTATTCGAGATGAAACGATCAATGAAGATAAGTATCAATATATTCGTCCGTATAAAAAGTCTATTACTCCTTTTACGGCAGAAGTATCGGCCCCTGTATTTGCAAGTGCAGAAAATAATCCTCTTGAATATGTAATAAAATATTTTTACCCCAACAAAAATATATATCCTGAACAAATACGCAAACTGCATCAGCTTGTAGAAGAACTTGCTACGTTAAAAGAAGCAAAGCTTATTATTGATAATTATAAAAAAGAATATCAACAGTATATTAAAAATGTTCCAGATTATATTATGATGGAAGATGAGATTGGTTTCTATTCCAGATTAGGATTTGCTAATATCGATGAGAGTGTTCTTACGGTTGAATATACATTTTCTTATACTTCAGGAGGAGGAATGGCAAAGAGAAAATTTTCTGTGCCAATGACCGAAGAAACCATTGTAGAATTGATCAGAGCGTTAGAAAAAAAGCTTACCGCAAGCGTATTTACAAAAGAACAAAGAGCCTTAATGACTAATAAACTTCGTGATTTTATTAAAAAACGCGACAATTTTACTTGTTGTAGTTGTGGAAACTCTATTCGTGCAGAGCCCAATTTGCTTTTAGAGATAGACCACATTATCCCAGTGTCAAAAGGCGGCTGTACGATAGAAGAAAACCTCCAAACATTATGTTGGAAATGTAATAGAGCAAAGAGTAATAAAATGCTCAATGAAAATTCGGCTTTAAATTAGAACAAAAACCTTTCTACTCAACTTATGTTTTAGATCAAGAGCTAGATTTTTTACTTGTACAAACTCCCCCGCGATGACCGCGGGGGAGTAAACTTTGCCGAAAGGCGGCAAAACGATCACGCTTTCAGACTTTCCAGATACAGCGAGGCGTTCGTAGCGGCGATGGCACCGTCGGAAACGGCGGTAGAGACCTGCCGCACCGCCTTCGTGCGGCAGTCGCCCGCAACGAACACGCCTGGGGTGCGCGTCTTGCAGCTCTCGTCCGCGACGATATAGCCCGCTTCGTCCAAGTCGGCGACGTTTGCAAACGCCGCGTTGTCCGGCACCTGCCCGATGGCGATGAACACGGCGGGAATCTCCCGGCGGCACAGTTTGCCGTCCTTGTCGGTGTATTCGACGGCTTCCAGTTCGTTCTCGCCGATGAAGTCGACGACGTTCGTCTCGGGGCACACCTCTATGTTTTCCTTGGCGCGCAGCGCCTTCACGAGGCTCTCGTCCCCGAAAAATTTATCGAAGAGGGTGTACATGTACACCTTTGTGCAGTAGCCGGAGAGGAGCAGCGCATATTGCAGGGCAGAGTTCGCGTCGCCGACCACGGCGACTTCCCGCCCCTTGTAAAAGGGGCCGTCGCAGACGGCGCAGTAGTACACGCCCTTGCCGAGCAGATCTTCGCGGTCGTGCTTTGTCTTCAGGTGCTTGTGCCTGACGCCCGCGGCGATGACAACGCTCCTGCCCTCGTATGCACCGTATTCCGTGCGCACGAGGAAGTCGCCCTCCCCCCGCTTCTCGATGCCTGTCACGCGCTCGATCTCCACCTCCGCGCCGAGGGCGTCGATCTGTTCGTACAGGTTGTCTGCGAACTGCTCGCCGCTGATGGACTTGACGGAGGGGAAGTTTTCCAGCCGGGGAGAGGTGGCGATCTGCCCGCCCAGGCTCTCTCCTTCCAGAACGAGTACTTTTTTTCCGTTTCTTAAAGCGTAGAGCGCGGAGGTCATGCCTGCCGCGCCCGCGCCGATGATGATGATGTCGTACATATCAGCCGATGCTCTCGATGTATTTCCTGATTTCGCTGGCGTTGTCGTACGTCTTGAACCCGTCGCCGTCGGGGACGAGCAGGGAAGGCGCCTTCTTTACGCCGTACTTGCGGGTGGCGTCGGCGTCCGCTTCTGCGTCGATCACCCTGTATTTGACCCCCGCCTTGTCCAGCATCATCTTGCTGGTCTTGCAGTTGGGGCAGCCGCTGCGCGTGAACAGCACGGGCCCGCTCAGCGAAGGGGCGGCCGTTTGGGCGCATGCCTCCGCGTGCAGGGCGTGCGAGTGCTTGAGGGTGGAGTGCGCGATGTCGTACACCTTTCTGTCCTTGAACTCCTGCGCCTTGCCGTCGTTCCAGTTCTGCACGGGGCGGTAATAGCCGGTAATGCGGCTGTACACTTCCGTCTTGCCGCCGCACTTGGGGCAGGTGAACTGCTCGCCCGCGAGGTACCCGTGCTCCTTGCACACCGAGTAGGTGGGGGAGAGGGTGTAGTAGGGCAGTTTATAATTGTCCGCGATCTTTTTCACGAGCGAAGCCGCGGCCTTCCAGTCGGGCAGTTTCTCGCCGAGGAAGGCGTGGAACACCGTGCCGGAGGTGTACAGAGTTTGCAGGTCGTCCTGGATGTCCAGCGCGTCGAACACGTCCGCGGTGTAGCCGACGGGCAGGTGCGAGCTGTTGGTGTAGTAGGGGGTGCCGTGCTCGTTGGCCGTGATGATCTCGGGGAACTGCTCCTTGTCGTGCTTGGCGAAGCGGTAGGAGGTAGACTCCGCCGGCGTCGCCTCGAGGTTGTACAGGTCGCCGTACATCTCCTGGTAGTCGGAGAGCCGCTCGCGCATATGGTTGAGCACTCGCTTGGTGAACTCCTGCGCCTCTTCGTGCGACATGTCCTTGCGGATCCACGCCGCATTGAGCGCCGCCTCGTTCATGCCCACGAGGCCGATGGTGGAGAAGTGGTTGGCAAAGGTGCCCAGGTACCGCTTGGTATAGGGGTACAGCCCCTCGTCCAGCAGTTTTGTGATGACGGTGCGCTTTGTTTTGAGCGAGCGCGCCGCAATGTCCATCAGCCTGTCGAGGCGCTTCATGAAGTCCGCCTCATCCTTGGAAAGGTAGGCGATGCGCGGCATGTTGATGGTGACGACGCCGACCGAACCCGTCGATTCGCCGCTGCCGAAGAACCCGCCTGACTTTTTGCGCAGCTCGCGCAGATCGAGGCGCAGGCGGCAGCACATGCTGCGGATGTCGCTCGGCTCCATGTCCGAATTGATGTAGTTGGAGAAGTACGGCGTGCCGTACTTGCTGGTCATTTCAAAGAGCAGGCGGTTGTTTTCGGTGTCCGACCAGTCAAAATTTTTGGTGATGGAATAGGTGGGGATGGGGTACTGGAAGCCGCGGCCGTTCGCGTCTCCCTCGATCATCACCTCGATGAACGCCTTGTTCACCATGTCCATCTCTTTCTTGCAGTCCTTATATTTAAAGTTCTGCTCTTTGCCGCCGACGATGGCAGGCAGCTCCGCGAGGTCGTTCGGCACCGTCCAGTCCAGCGTGATGTTGGAAAAAGGCGCCTGCGTACCCCAGCGGGAAGGGGTATTCACGCCGTAGATGAAGCTCTCGATGCACTTTTTGACCTGCTCGTAGTCGAGATTGTCCGTCTTGACGAAGGGCGCGAGGTAGGTATCGAAGGAACTGAACGCCTGCGCGCCCGCCCATTCGTTCTGCATGATGCCGAGGAAGTTGACCATCTGGTTGCACAGCGTGGCGAGGTGCTTTGCAGGCGCGGAGGTGATCTTGCCGGAGATGCCGCCCAGCCCCTCTTTGATGAGCTGCTTGAGCGACCATCCCGCGCAGTACCCCGTCAGCATAGAGAGGTCGTGGATGTGGATCTCCGCGTTGCGGTGCGCATTCGCGATCTCGTCGTCATAGATCTCCGAGAGCCAGTAGTTGGCGGTGATGGCGCCGCTGTTGGAGAGGATGAGCCCGCCCACCGAATAGGTGACGGTAGAGTTCTCCTTCACGCGCCAGTCCGTCGCCTTCACGTAGCTGTCCACCAGCTTCTTGTAGTCCAGCAGGGGAGACTTCATGTTGCGGATCTTCTCCCGCTGCCTGCGGTAGAGGATGTAGCACTTGGCGACGTCCGCATATCCCGCCTCGGAGAGCACCGCCTCCACGCTGTCCTGAATGTCCTCGACGGCGATCTTGCCGTCCTTGACCTTCGGCTCGAAGTCCGCTGTCACCTTGAGGGCGAGCATGTCGATGACGCTCGGGTGATACTGCTTCTGCACGGCGTCGAACGCCTTGGTGATCGCCACCGCGATCTTTTTGATGTCGAACTCTGCGACCTGTCCGTCGCGCTTTACGACCCGGTACATAACTTTCTCCTTTTCCGCCCAATCCATATTCGAAACGGCTTCGTCTCTCTATCGGGTAGGTTTCCATTATAGCACGGAAAAAGGGATATGTCAATATCTTGGGGCAAAAATTTTTCGTGAAACACAATATATTGTGCGTTCCACAAAAACGACAGATTTCGCGGAATTGTACAGATGTGGCGGCGGGGGCAAAAAAACGGGGGCGCTTCCGGGCGCCCCCGCGCAGTCTTTTGTACGGATGTCAGTCTCTGTTCTCCCGCTCTCTTTTTCCGCGCAGCGCCAGGCGCAGGGCGATATAGACGAGCAGCACGATGCCCGCGGCGATGAAAAAGCCGAAGAGGATGAGCCACGCCGCCATGGGCGCGCCCGAGCCGCCCGCCGCCGCGACGTATGTCAGCAGGGTGATGCCCGCCGCCAGCACGATGCCCGCCGCGATGAGGAAGCCCAGGTCGAGCTTTTCCCGCTGCGTGTCACGGGCGATGACCATGAACCCCCGCGCGAGGCGCTTGAACAGCAGGTCGAAAAAGAGCACCGCAAAGGCGGCGATGAGCGCCGCGCCCACGTATTCGAGGGGGAGCGGGAAGGAGAGTTCGGGCACGCACACCGACATAAAGAGCACGAACCCGTTCGCGATCAGAAACAGCAGCCCCGCCGTCCACTGCCTGTACATGCGGCTGCGCAGGTATTTGTCCTCTTCCGCGCGCGATGCTGTGATAAATTTTGCGGCCCAATAGAGGAAGAGCGCCGCGTACAGGAGGGCGCACGCCGCTCCGCCGGCCGCTTCCAGCAGGTCGGTCACCGTTCTGTAATCGAGCGCGGAGTTAAAGCCTTCCAGCAGCAGGAACTGCCGCGCGGCTTCGGTCAGCGTCTCAAAGAGGTAAAACAGCGCCACCGGCAAAAAGGAGAGCGCGCACAAAAAGACGGCGCAGCCCAAGAGGTCGTGCTTTTTCGCCGCGGGTGCGGCATCCCGCGCGGGCGGGGCATTCCCCGTCATCAGTTCGGTCACGCTCACGCCGAACAGTTCGGCGAGCTTTGCCGCATAGGGCAGGGAGGGCACGTTCCAGCCGTTTTCCCAGCGCGTCACCATCTGGCGGGAGACGCCCGCCTCGTCCGCAAGCTGCTGCTGCGTCCAGCCCTTGGCCCTGCGCAGCGCGCGGATGTTTTCGTTGTATTCCATGGCTTTGCCTCCCTTTCCGTCAGCCTATATTGTACGCCGCGCGGGTGCTCCCGTCAAGGGTCAACCGCTTTGCAGGCGCGCATCATTCGGTTTGCAGGGCGCCTTTTCGCGCCCGTCTGCGCAAAGAGCCGCTCTTTTCTATATCTCCCCGCGGATCTTTACGGCGGGGATGAAGGGCTGCACGATGCGCTTGAACGCCTGCATCTCCCCCTCCGAGGGGGGCGTCAGCCCGGGGCGGAGCACCGTTTCCCCGTCGCGGAAGGCCTGCAAAAAGTACGCCTTCGCGCCGCGCAGCCATTGCCCGATGCGCACGAAGTCCTCGCCTGCGTGCAGCTCGCGCACCACCGTCGTGCGGAATTCGTACCCGATGCCGCTCTCCATGAGGAAGGCGGCGCTCTCCCCGATCTTTTTCATGTCTACGGCGGCTCCCGCCGTCTTCGCGTACTTTTGCGGCGAATTTTTGATATCCATCGCCGCGAAGTCAATCAGCCCCTCCGCATACAGCGCCTTCAGTTTTTCGGGGAAGCAGCCGTTGGTATCGATCTTCACCGCGTAGCCCAGCTCCTTCAGCCTGCGCAGCAGGGGAGTGACGTCCGAAAGCAGCGGCTCTCCGCCCGAAATGCAGGCGCCGTCCAGGATGCCACGCCTCTTTTCGAGGAAGGCGTACAGCTCCGCTTCCGGAATGTCCTCTCCGCCGCTGCCGTCCAGGATCTCCGCGTTCTGGCAAAAGGGGCAGCGGAAGTTGCACCCGCCCAGAAATATCGTGCATGCCACCCGCCCGGGGTAGTCGAGCAGCGTCGTCTTTTGCAGCCCCGCGATCTTCATGCGCTTCTCCTCCTTTGCCCGTCCGCTCCGCGGGCGGGCCCTGTTTCCTTATCATTATACAGCCTTTGCGCCGCAAAGTAAAGGCCGCAGCGCAAAAAGGCGCAAAAAGGGCGCTTTTTCGCTGCAAACTTTCACAGATTATTCACCGCAAACGGATTGAAATTTCCATGTATAGGTGTATAATAAAGGCATTCCCGAAAGGGAGAACTTTCCCCGCCTATGGGCGGAGACAAAACACAGAGGTCTTGTCTATGCAAAAAATCGCCAGAAAACGCACGCTCGCGGCGGCAGTGCTCGCAGTACTGCTCGCCTGCTTCCTGCTCTTTGCGGGCTGTTCCGTCGTTCAGTCGGGGCGCAGCATTACGGGCATCGCCCGCGCCGGCACCGACATCGTCGTCACCTATTCGGACGGCACGACGGAGACCATCGACACCGTCTCCATGACGGACGTCTCCGCGAAGGAGCTGTACGAGTATTATACGGAGCTGTACCCCGAAGAGAATTTGACATACAAGGAGTTCCTCGCCGAATATCTCTCCGCCGAGGCGGACAATTCTTCCGTCATCGGCGAGGCGCTGCTCTCTTCGGTAAAATTGTATACAGAATTCCGCGAGACGGTCACCACTTCGTCCGGCTGGCTGGGCAGGCCGCAGCAGGTGGAGCAAGCTGCCGTGTATACCGGTTCGGGCGTCATCTATAAAACAGACGGAGAGTACACCTACATCATCACCAATTACCACGTCGTCTACTCCGCAAGCGCCAATGAAGACAATGCCGAGGATAACCCCGGCGGCCGCTACATCGCGCGCAAGATCATGTGTTACCTGTACGGCAGTGAAGATTCTCCCGACCAGTCGGGCACTTCCGACGGGTATCCCGCATACGAGTACGGCCCCTATGCGGTCGAGTGCGAGTACGTGGGCGGAGCTTTGACCAAGGATATCGCGCTCGTGCGCGCCAAAACGGCGGACATGACCGCCGTCCGCAGTGACTTGCGCGCAGTGACGTTTGCAGACGGCTATCACGTCGGGGAGACGGCCATCGCCATCGGCAACGCCGAGGACGAAGGTATCTCCGTCACCGAGGGCATCGTCTCTGTGGCGAGCGAGGATATCAATTTAAAGATAGACGGCACGTCGCGTTCGTACCGCTCCCTGCGCATCGACACCGCCATCTACGGCGGCAATTCGGGCGGCGGCCTGTTCAACGTGGAGGGCGAGCTCATCGGCATCACCAACGCGGGCGACGAGCAGGATCAGAACATCAACTTCGCCATCCCCGTCGAGATCGTGCAGGGCGTCGCAGACAACATCTATTATTATGCGACGGACGGAGATGATTCCACCAACGGGGCCTACGCCCCGACGCTGAAAGTTACGGTCACTTCCCGCAATTCCCGCTATGTCTACGACGTGAAAGAGGGATACGGCGAGATCGTGGAGGACATCGTCGTGCGCAGTGTAGAGAGCGGCTCTATCTCCGAGCGCGCGGGGTTGCAGGCGGACGATATTCTGACGTCCATGACCATCGACGGCATAGAGTACGAACTGGATCGCTCGTACGACATCGCCGATGCCCTCCTGAACGTGCGGCCGAACTCACAGGTCACGATCACTTACACCCGCAACGGCGAGAGCGCCACGAGCGGCGCCGTCACCGTCACTTCTTCCGACTTTACGCAAATTTCCTGACGCACACCCTCTCTCCCTTCCGTCCGGGCACTCCTCCCGGGCGGAGGAACGAAATATTTTCCCTCCAAGATCCGCCCGGGCCCCCAATCGGGCGGAAGAGAGCCCCGCGGCCTTCCCAAGGCGGCGGGGCTTTTCTGCTCCATTCAAATATTAAGAAAGATCTCTCAGATGCGCACATAGGCTTTGGTGTGCAGCATATCGGAGCAGGGTTCGCCGCCGAAGGCGCCAAAATCAAATCCTCTTTCTGCTGCAATTTTTGTTGCGGAAGGAGCGCGGATATGGTATAATGCCCCGCGAAAAGATTTTTACACGGTATTTCTATGCAATTTCGTAAACTGGAAGAGGCGGACCTTCCCCGCCTGCTGCCCTATTTCAGGGTACAGCGCCACCGCATCAGCAACTATTCTGCGGGGGTACTCGCAATGTGGCACAAATATCTCGGCACCTCCTTTGCAGAGGAGGAGGGCTGCCTGGTGCTGTGTGACCGCTACGTCGGCAAGAGCTACTTCTCCTGGCCGCTCTCCCTTTCGGGAGACGCAGAGGCGGAGGCGCGCGCCGTTGAACGGGTGGAAAGATACTGCCGCGAAACGTATGTCCGCCTGCACTTTACCAACGTCCCCGCCGAGGTGCTGCCGCGGCTGGTGCTGCGCTACGGGGCGGACGTGCACGTCTCCAACATCCGCCGCTGGAGAGATTATCTCTACAACGCAGAGGACTTCAAGACCTATCCCGGCGGCAAGTACAGCGGCCAGCGCAACCACGTCAATAAATTCCGCAAGAACAACCCGGACTATTCCTTCGCCCCCCTTACGGAGGCAGAGCTGCCCGAGGCGGAGGCATTCCTGCGCGAATACGCCTCCTCACAGTACGAAAAGGGCACGGCGCTCGCCTCCGAGGAGATGGACGCCGCCTTCGCGCTCCTGCCGCACGTCTTCGAGTACGGCATGTTTGCGGGTGTCCTGCGCGCGGGCGGAAAGATGGTCGCCCTCTCCGTCGGGGAACGGTGCGGCGACACGATGGTCATCCACATCGAAAAGGCGCTGCGCGGCGTGCAGGGCGCTTACCCCGCGGTGGCGCAGCTCTTTGCACAGGCCTTCTGCGGCGAGGGCGTGCGCTACATCAACCGCGAGGACGACGCCGGAGACAGCGGGCTGCGCAAGTCTAAACTGCAATATCTGCCCGTGCGTCTCGTCGATAAATACAACGTCGCCGTACACCGCCCCCTCGACTCCCTCTCCCGCTTCCCCGAGATCAGGACGCTCCGCCTCGTCCTGAAGGGCATCCCCGACGAGGACGCTGCCGCCTTCGCCCGCCTCGCCTCCGACGACGCGCTCAACCGCTATTGGGGGTACGACTGGCGCGAAAACGCCCCCGCCCGCGTCACGGATAAGTGGTTTTTGCAGGATATCCGCAAGGACTTCAAAAACAAAAACGAACTGCCGCTCGGCGTCTATTTCGAGGACAAATTGGCGGGCGAGGTGGTGCTGCACAACTTCGGCTACCGCGGCGAGGCAGAGATCGGCATGCGCATCCTCCCCGAATGGCAGGGCAGGGGATTCGCGCGCGAAGCGCTCATCGGGCTGGCGGAATACGGCTTCATCAAGTTGGGGCTGGACGTCATCGAGGCGAAGTGCTTCAAGGAGAACGTGACTTCCGCCTATACGCTCAGGAGCGCGGGCATGCGCCCCTGCGGCGAGGACGATACGTACTTCTATTTTCGGAAGACGGCGGCGAACTGAGTTCACGAAAAAACTTTTGAACGAGACAAAACTTTTTCCGCGATTTTTAGAGACGGCCCGCCGCCTTCACGGCGCTTCGGGACAGCGCGCTTTCTCTTTGCAGCACATTTTTGGGGATTCTCCTATAAAAAAATGTGCCGATTTTCAATTCCGGCGGTTTATCCGTCGGTCACGGTATATATTTTATCAACTCTGTCAATACTTCGGTGCGGCGCGGGCTTTTGCCCCCGCCGCACAGTTTTTTCCCGGAGCTGTCTCATGAAAAAGTTTTGCATAGTTTTTTTTGCACTCATCATACTAATCGTAGCGGTCGCGGCGGCGGCTGTGCCGCAGGCGGCGGAAACTTCTTACCTGCGCATGCACGTGCGCGCCAATTCCGATTCCGCGGCAGACCAGGCGGTCAAATATGAGGTAAAGGACGCCCTCGTCGGGCTCCTGATGCCCGTCGCCGCGTCCTGCAAAAGCAGGGAAGAGGCAATGGGCGCCGTCGAGGCCGCCATCCCCGCCATCGAGGCGGCGGCGGAAGAGGTGCTCGCCGCGAACGGCTTTTCGTACGGTGCCCGCGCGCAGCTGCGCAGGGAGGCGTTCCCCACCCGCGTCTACGACGGCGTCACGCTCGAAGCGGGCGTGTATGACGCGCTCATCGTCGAGCTGGGCGAAGCGGGCGGCGCGAACTGGTGGTGCGTGCTGTACCCGCCCCTCTGTTTTTCAGCGGAGGCGACGGGCGAACGCATCGTCTACCGTTCCCGCATTCTCGATATCATTCGCTCTTTTTTCGCGGAAGAGGGGTAAACGCCGCTCCTCCGCGCGGAAGGATATTTTTTCGGAAACGAGGAGGAAACATGAACAAGAAGATCGGAGCGTGCGCGCTCGTACTCGCGCTCGCGGCGGCGGTCTCGGCGGCATCCTTTTTCGCGGTGCGCGCCGCGCAGGGAGAACCCGCCGCCGTCACCGCCGAACAGGTCGCCGCCCTCAGGGAGGGCAGCCGCGGCGAAGACGTGAAGACCGTCCAGCAAAAACTCAAGCGCTGGGGCTATTATTCGGGCGGCGTCGACGGCATCTACGGCCCCGCGACCAAGAAGGCGGTGATGTATTTCCAGCGCAAAAACGGGCTTGTGGCGGACGGCATCGTCGGCAGCAAGACGTATGCCGCCCTCGGCATGATGCAGCAGGCGGGCACGGGGGGCTCGGCGGGCAGCGCGAACGGCTACACCGACGCGGATACCTACCTGCTCGCGCGCTGCATCTACGGCGAGGCGCGCGGAGAGAGCTATACGGGCCAGGTCGCCGTCGGTGCAGTCGTCCTGAACCGCGTCAAGAGCGACCAGTTCCCCAATACCATATCGGGCGTCATCTATCAGCGGCATGCCTTTACCGCCGTATCGGACGGGCAGATCAACCTGACGCCCGACCAGACGGCTATCAACGCCGCGAAGGACGCGATGAACGGGTGGGACCCGACGTACGGCTGCCTCTACTACTACAACCCCGCGACGGCCACCAGCGAATGGATCTTTTCGCGCGAGACGGTCGTGACCATCGGCAGGCACGTGTTCGCCATCTGAGGAGGGAAAAGGGATGAAAGAGAAACAAAACATCTCCGCGGGAGCGGAAAAGGTGGAAAACCTCGCCCGGAAGGGCGAACTGCAGGGCAGCGCGGCGAAGGGCGCCCTCACCGAAAAGGAGGCGAAGGAGCGCGAGCGCGCCGAGCGCCGCGTGCAGGAGGCGATCGCCCGCCGGGAACGCGGCGGCCGCGAAGAGCGGAAGGAAGAGCGTGAGCGCGCCCCCGGGTTCGGCGGCTGGCTGGCGGCGGTCGTGTCTCTGTCCGTCGCCGTGCTCGCCCTCGGCGCCATCGTCACGGTGGGGTACTTCGACCTCACCGCCTCCAAAAACGCGATGACGGACAGCTACCGCGCCGCGGTGTACGAATTTTCCGAGCACGTCGAGGGCATGAGCGCCGACCTCTCCAAGGTGCGCGTCGCCGACGGGCGCGAATTGCAGCTGCTGCTCACCGACGTGCTCGTGCACGGCGAGCTGGCGGAGCGCAGCCTCGAGGGCATGCCCTGCGACGGGGAGAACGCCGCCGCGCTGTCCGCCTTCTTCAACCGCTGCAGCGGTTTTTCGCGCAGGATGCTGCGCAAGCTCGCCGCGGGCGGCTCTCTGACGGAAGAGGAGGAGCGCGCCGCAGACTACCTGTATGAGACGTGCGAGCGGTTGCGCGAGCGCACCCCCGCGCTCATCGAAGGGGCGGAAAACTGTGTCGCCGACGAGCTCCTCGCCGCGGGCGGCGCCTTTGACGGGCAGTTTGCCGCCCTGCGAGAGAGCGTGGGCGAGCTCCCCGCCGGGCTTTCGGGCGTATTCGGCGGCGCGGCCCCCGCCCCCGCGGAGGGGGAGGACATCGGCGAGCGCGCCGCCGCGGAGCGCGCACAGGCATATTTTGCGGAGTATGAGCCCGAAAACATGCGCGTCACGGGCAAAACGGAGGGGCGCCTGCCCTGTTATGCCGTCGAATTTGAGGCGTCCGGCGTGCAGTACGCCGCGCAGATCGCCGCGGACGGCCGCCTCGCCTTCTTCGACTGCCCCGGCGGCGGAACTGCCCGCAATTACGGCGGAGAGGACGCCGTCCGTATCGCCCGCCGTTTCCTCGAACGCTGCGGCTACGAGGGCCTCTGCTGCGTCTGGGTCAGCGAGAGCGGCGCGGAGGCGTGCGTCGAATTCGCCGCCGAACAGGGGGGAGCGGTGCTGTATGCCGACCGCATCCTCGTCAAAGTGTGCGAAGACAGGGGCTGCGTCACGGGCGCGGAGGCGCGCGCCTATCTCGAAAACCACCGCGCGCGGGAGATCGGAGAGGCGCACCTTTCTGCGGAGAGCGTCGAGCGCGCCGCCGCCGCGCACATGGACGAGGTGACGATCGTGCGCCCCGCGCTGCTGCCTTCGTGCGGGGAAGAAGTGCTCTGCTGGGAGGTGCGCGGCAGTGCGGGCGGCAGGGAGTATATCGCCTTTGTGAACGCGGACAACGGCAGCGAAGAGGCCGTGTACGTCGTCGTCGGCACGGGAAGGGGGCAAAAGGTCATCTGACCCGCGCAGCGCGCAGGAAGAGGGGAGAAGGGCGCCCGCGCCCGCAGGGCGGGGTTTTCTTCCCCCTCTTTTTTGTCATAAATGTTGACAAAATCTTCTGCGAGGGGTATAATAATAAGGTAACGAATCCGGCAGCTCTCCCGCCAAGGCGGGCGCCGGAAAAAGAAAGGGAGATTAATAGACCATGACAAAACCCGCTTTCGCGCTCAAAGGGATCCGTGCGGATGAAATGACCTTCCGCCTCAACGCGGTCCGCCCTCAGGCAGGAAAAATGGAGCTCAAACCCACCTTTTCGCGCAAGGTGCGCCGCGCCGTCGAAAACGAAAAGATCTGCTTCGTCACCCTCACGGTGAAGATCGAAAAGACGGAAGATTCCCCCAAGCCCTTCGACCTCACGGTCACATATACCGGCGTCTTTGAGTCAGATGCAAAGACGGAGGAGGAGAAGCGCGCCGTCGTCGCGGGCGGGACCGCGCTGCTCTACCCTTACCTGCGCGCGGCGGTCACCACGCTGAGCTGCGCGGCGCTCGCTTCCCCCGTCGTGCTGCCCGTCATCGGCGGCGCGCTCTTCCCCGAAGACCGCGAGTCCGAGGGCGGCATCGTCAGCTGAGGTGGAGGCATGAACAGAGAAGAGATCAAAAATATCCTGCCCCACCGCGAGCCCATGTTGCTGCTCGACGAGGTAGACATCGTCGAGGAAGGCGGGGGCAGGAAGTCCGTGGGCAAATATACCGTCAGGGGAGACGAGTTCTTCCTGCAGGGCCATTTTCCCGGCAACCCCATCGTGCCCGGCGTCATCCAGTGCGAGATGATCGCGCAGTCCGCCGTTGCCCTCATCCCCGACGTCAAGGGCGGCACGCCGCTTTATACGGGGCTGAACAACGTCAAGTTCAAAAACCCGCTCCTGCCCGGCGATACCGCCGTGATGACGGTCGAACTCACCGCGCGCAAGGGCATTTTCTGCTTCGCAAAGGGAAAGCTGGAGGCGAACGGCAAACTGTGCACCTCCGCAGAATTTTCCTTTGCGATCCTCCCCCCGAAGCAGTGACGGCATGGGAACAAAAAAGCAAAAAACGGCAGGCGTGCGGATGCTCCGCGCGCCTTTTCCCTGCCGTTTTGCCTCCTCGGCCGCTCGGATTTGTGCGGGCGGGGCAATTTTCTCCGAAGAAGGCTTGACTAACAGGGGGGAATTTACTATAATAAAATAGAAAGGAACAGGAGAGCTCTATGTCATTTTACATTGCGGGGACGGGCAGCGTCCTCCCCGAAAAGGTCGTCTCCAACGACGACCTCGCGCAGTTTCTCGATACGTCGGACGAGTGGATCTTTACCCGCACGGGCATCCGTCGCCGCCACGTGCTCACGGGCGAGCGGCTGGACGACCTCGCGGTCGCCGCGGCGGAGCAGGCACTTTCCGACGCGGGCGTGAAAGGGGAGGAGGTCGACCTCATCCTCTGCGCCACCATGCGCGGAGATTTCTATACGCCCTCCCTCGCCTGTACGGTGGGCGGGGCGATCGGCAGCCACGCGCCCGCATTCGACGTGAACGCCGCCTGCGTCGGCGTGCTCTACTGCATGGAGATCGCCGATTCCTTTATCGCTGCGGGCAAGGCGGAAACGGTGCTCATCGTCTCCGCGGAGGCCATGAGCAAACTCGTCGACTGGACGGACCGCGCCAGCTGCGTCCTGTTCGGAGACGGCGCCGGCGCCATGGTCGTCAGAAAGGGCGAGGGGCGCCTTTCGGGCGTGCTCCGTTCCGACCCTTCCTTTGCCATCCACATGCCCAATCTCGAGGGCATCAACAGCCCGTACAATCAGGTCCCGCAGGAAAAGCTCGCCATGGTCATGGACGGCGGCGAGGTGTATAAGTTTGCCGTCAACGCCATGGGGCACCGCATAGAGGAGGCGTGCGCCGCCGCGGGCATCGCCCCGGCAGACGTAGACTGGTACCTCCCGCACCAGGCGAACGTGCGCATCATTGACGCCAGCCTCAAAAAATACCGCATCCCGAAAGAGCGCGTGCTGCTCAACATTTCCGAGTGCGGCAACATGAGCGCCACCTCCGTCATGGTGCTGCTCGACCAATACGCCAAAAAGGGCACCTTCAGGCGGGGCGACAAGCTCCTGTTCGTCGCCTTCGGCGGCGGGCTCACGAGCGGAGCCGTCGTATCCGTATGGAACAGAGACTGACGGGGCGCCTTCATCCAAACAATAATAAAATTTCAGATAAAAAGGAGTACAGATCATGACAACACTTGAAAAATTGAAAGAGATCCTCAGCGAATGCAAGGGCGAAGACCTCGACATCACGCCCGAGACCACGTTTGAAGAGCTCGACTTCGACTCCCTCGACAAGGTCGACATCGTTATGCAGATCGAGGAGGCCTACGATATTTCTCTGGGCGACAACATGCAGCTCTCCACCGTCGGCGAGCTGATCGCGAAGATCGACGAGGCGGTCGCCGCCAAGGGCTGAGAGAGATCTATGCGCACAAAACTTACCGAACTTCTCGGTATCGAATATCCGATCATACAGGGAGGCATGGCGTGGATCGCCGATGCCTCTTTGGCGAGCGCTGTTTCCAACGCAGGGGGGCTGGGCATCATCTCCGCGATGAACGCGGGGGCAGACTTCGTGCGCGAAGAGATACGCAAGTGCCGCACCCTCACCGATAAGCCCTTCGGCGTCAACATCATGCTGATGAGCCCGCACGTCGAGGAAGTGGCGCAGATGGTCGCGGAGGAAAAGGTCCCCGTCGTCACCACGGGCGCGGGTAACCCCTCCCGCTTCGTCAAACAGTGGAAGGAGGCGGGCACCAAGATCCTGCCCGTCGTGGCTTCCACCGCGCTCGCGAAGATGGTCGAGCGCGTCGGCGTCGACGCCGTCATCGCCGAGGGCGGCGAGAGCGGCGGGCACGTCGGCGACCTCACCACCATGGCGCTCGTCCCGCAGGTCGTGGACGCGGTACACATCCCCGTCGTCGCGGCGGGCGGCATCGGAGACGGCCGCGGCATGGTCGCAGCCTTCGCGTTGGGCGCCTGCGGCGTGCAGATGGGCACGCGCTTCCTCGTCGCCGACGAGTGCACGGTGTCCGAAGAATATAAAAAGAAGGTGCTCGCCGCCAAAGACATCTCCACCATGGTCACGGGTAAGCGCCTCGGTCACCCCGTGCGCGCCATCAAAAATTCGTACATGAACGCCTACGCCAAGCTGGAGGCGAATTCCAACATCCCCGACGAAGAGCTCGAGCAGTTCGGCGTCGGTTCGCTGCGCAAGGCCGCCAAAGAGGGCAATGCAGACGAAGGCTGCTTCCTCGCGGGGCAGATCGCCGGTATGGTCAACAGGCGCCAGAGCGCCAAGGAGATCGTCGACGAGGTCATGGCGCAGGCAGAAAAGATGATGGAGGGCGTCAAGTGGGAAATTTAGCTTTCCTCTTCGCGGGGCAGGGGGCGCAGGTCCCCGGCATGGCCGCGGACGTTGCGGGCCTCCCCAAAGTCAAAAAACTCTTCGACGTCGCCGAGGCCATCCGCCCCGGCACCGTCGATAAGATGCTGCACGGCACGCAGGAGGAGCTCAACCGCACCCTTCTGACCCAGCCGACCATGTTTCTGGCCGACCTCGCCTATGCCTACGCGAAGGAGGAGGAGACCGGCATCCCCGCCTGCGCCTGCGGCTTTTCCGTGGGCGAAGTGCCCGCACTCTGCTTTGCGGGCATGCTCTCCGAAGAGGACGCCTTCCGCGCCATCGTAAAGCGCGCGGAGCTGATGGAGGCGTACACCGCCCGCGTCCCCGGCTGCATGATCGCCTGCGTCAAGCTCCCCGCCGACAAGGTGGAGGCGCTTTGCGACGGCGAAAGCACCCATCCGGCCAACTACAACGGCGCTTTGCAGACGGTCGTCGCCTGCCGCGCCGAAGCGGAGGAAGCCTTCTCCGCAAAGGTGAAAGAGGCGGGCGGACGGGCGATGAAGCTGCGCGTTTCGGGCATGTTCCACTGCCCCGAACTCGCGCCCGAAGCGGAGGAATTTGAAGCGTTCCTGCGCACTTTGGCGTGGCATGCGCCCCGCCTCCCCGTCTATGCAAACCTCACGGCACTGCCGTATGAAGGGGACTGCGCGCACACGCTCGCCATGCAGATGCGCTCTCCCGTGCGCTTTACCGCCACCGTCGCCAACATGCGCGCCGCCGGCGTTACCGAGTTTGCGGAAGTCGGCCCCGGCAAAGTGCTCACGGGGCTGGTACAGCGCGGCTGAGCCTTCCCGCCCCTGCGGCGGGCAAACCAATTCATTCCGGAGCAAATATGAACGAAAAGAGAGTCGCCCTCGTCACGGGGGCGGGCAGGGGCATCGGCGCGACCATCGCGCTCACCCTCGCCAAAGAAAATACAGACATCGCCGTCGTCGATTACGCCGCCGAAGAGAGCGCGAAGGAGACGATGGAGACGCTCGCCGCCTGCGGCGTCACCGCGCGCTATTATGCCTGCGACGTCTCCGACTTTTCCGCAACAAAGACGGTGGTCGAGCAGATCGTCAAAGACTTCGGCAAGATCGACATCCTCGTCAACAACGCCGGCATTACGGCGGATAAGCTGCTCATGCGCATGGACGAGTCCGACTGGGACCGCGTCCTCAACATCAACCTCAAGGGCTGTTTCAACATGATCAAGCACGTGACACCGCATATGATGCGCAAGCGCTACGGCCGCATCGTGTCCATCAGTTCGGTCGTCGGGCTCATGGGCAACGCAGGGCAGGCGAACTACGCCGCCTCCAAGGCGGGCATCATCGGCCTGACAAAGACGGTCGCCAAGGAATTCGGCGCGCGCAACATTACCGCCAACGCCGTCGCGCCCGGCTTTATCAAGACGGCGATGACGGACGCGCTCACCGAAGAGCAGAAGCAGGCGATGTACAAGCTCATCCCGCTCGGCGCCCTGGGCGAAACGCAGGATATCGCCAACGCGGTCAAGTTCCTCGTCTCCGACGATGCGCGCTACATCACCGGCGTCGTCCTCAAAGTGGACGGGGGGATGTATATATAAGCGAGCCTTCGCGCGTTTTCTTTCAAAAGAGATGAAAGAAAAAGCTTGAGTTTGAGAGACAACCCGCCGTTTGCCGCAAGCGGCTCGGCGGCAGGTTTTCTCTCTGCGGCACATTTTTGGGACTTCTTCCGTTAAGGAATGTACCGCATTCACGTTTTCCTTTTACAGCACCCGCGCGCTGCAAAGGGAAAAAGGCAAAAGCGCGGTTTTGCCTTTTTCAGAGTTTTTTTGAAGAGGCATGGTTTTGCTTGCGCGAGTGATTATAAAAAAATTCTTTCAAGCCTTCCCCTTAGGGGGAAGGGGGACCGCTTGCGGTGGATGAGGGGATTTCTGCCTTATTTTCTTCCGAAAAAGGTTCGTTCGACAAAGATTTTTCGGGAAGAGGAGGTGCCGCCGCGCCTGTCGGGCGTTTTGCAGAAGGCAAAACGCTGACGAGCGCAGGCCTGCTCCGACGAGGGAGTATGGGCGGCGCCCCATAAAAACCTGAAAATTCATCGCCGGCCGGCAGATATAGGAGCAAAAAATACATTCGTGCCCTTAGCGGCACCAAAAAATGAGAACGAACATCGTCTCATTCGGGAGCTTTGCAGACAGAGCGTTTTTTCACTGCATTTCGGCAAAATTACCGATCCCTGACTGTATCACAGGAGTAACAATATGGAAAAGAGAGTAGTCGTGACCGGCCTCGGAGCCATTTCCCCCCTCGGCAACGACGTTAAGACCACCTGGGAAAATATGAAAAAGGGCGTCAACGGCATCGATACGGTGACCAAATTCGACGCATCCGAATACAAATGCACACTCGCGGGCGAGGTGCGCGGGTTCGACCCCACCCTCTACATGCCCAAGGGCGAGGTGCGCAAGACCGACCTGTACTGCCAGTACGCCGTCGCCGCGGCGACGCAGGCATACGAGGATTCCGGCCTGACGGCGGAAGACGTCGCTCCCGAGCGCTTCGGCGTGTACATCGGCTCAGGCATCGGCGGCATCAACACCCTCGTCACCGAACACACGAAACTGATCGAAAAGGGCCCCGGCAGGGTCTCGCCCTTCTTCGTGCCCATGATGATCTCCAACATCGCATCGGGCACGGTCGCCATAAAATATAACGCGCAGGGGCCGAACATCGGCATCGTCACCGCCTGCGCCACCTCCACAAACAGCATCGGCGAGGCGTACCGCGCAATCAAGCACGGCTATGCGGACGCAATGCTCGCGGGCGGCAGCGAGGCGGCAATCATCCCGCTCTGCTTTGCTGGTTTCATCAGCTGCCAGGCGCTTTCGCAGGCGACGGATAAAGACCGCGCCTCTATCCCCTTCGACAAGGAGAGGGGCGGCTTCGTCATGGGCGAGGGCGGCGCCGTGCTGCTGCTCGAAGAGTACGAGCACGCCAGGGCGCGCGGCGCAAAGATCTATGCGGAAGTGGTCGGCTACGGCTGCACCAACGACGCCTATCACATGACGGCGCCCAACCCCGAGGCGGTCGCCTCCGGTCGGGCGATCGAGCTCGCCGCCGCAGAGGGCGGCATCGCCGCGGGCAGAGGCGTGTACGTCAATGCACACGGCACAGGCACCCCCCTCAACGACAAGACGGAGACGCGCGCCTTGAAGCGCGCCTTCGGCGAGGACGCGTACAAGCTGCACGTCTCCTCCACAAAGTCGATGACCGGGCACATGCTGGGTGCGGCGGGCGGCATCGAGGCGATGGCCTCCGTCCTCGCCCTGTACGAAGGCGTCGTGCCTCCCACCATCAACTACCGCGTCAAAGACGAGGAGTGCGATCTCGACGTCACGCCAAACGAAGCCGTCTCCGCGAAGCTCGCCTTCGCGCTGTCCACGTCGCTCGGGTTCGGCGGGCATAACGGCTGCCTCGCCTTCAAAAAGATTTGATCGCAGGCGTTTGCCGCGGGGGTATCCCCCGCGGCAGGCGCGGTTTTTCCGAAAAAATTTTCATACAGAGAAGGAGTGATCGGAATGGATAAAAAGAAATTGCGCGAGATCATCGGCCTGTTCAAGGAGAGCGGGCTTTCCAAAATGGAGATCTCCGAAACGAACGCCGAAGAGACGTTCTCTCTCAAACTGGAAAATTCCGCGGGTGCGCCCGCTGCCCCCGTGCAGTTCGTGCCCGTGTCGCAGGCTGCTGCCGCGCCCGCCGCGTCCGCCGCGGAAGAGCCCGCCGAGGCAGCCGCAGAGAACATCAAGGACTACAACAAATACCGCGACATCAAGTCGCCCATGGTCGGCATCTTCTATGCCGCGCCCGGCCCCGACGCCGAGCCCTTCGTAAAAGTGGGCTCCAAGGTGAAGAAGGGGGATACCCTTTGCATCATTGAGGCGATGAAGCTGATGAACGACGTCGTCGCCGAAGAGGACGGCGAGATCGTCGAGATCTGCGCCGAAAACGGCGCCCTCGTCGAATTCGGGCAGACGCTGTTCAAAATATTCTGACCCTCTGCCGCCGCGGCGGCGCAGCGAAAGTGAGGTCCACCATACATGTTCAGTAAAATTTTGATCGCAAACCGCGGCGAGATCGCCGTCCGCATCATCCGCGCCTGCAACGAAATGGGCATCCGCACCGTCGCCGTGTATTCGGAGGCGGACGCGCAGGCGCTGCACGTCAACCTCGCAGACGAGAGCTACTGCATCGGCCCCGCCTTTCTGAAGGACAGCTACCTCAACATGACGGCGATCATCGACGTCGCCATCGCCACCGGCTGCCAGGCGGTGCACCCCGGCTACGGGCTGCTCTCCGAAAACCCGCGCTTTGCGGAGCTGTGCGAGCAGTGCGGGCTCAAATTCATCGGCCCCTCCCACGAGGTCATCTCCAAGATGGGCGACAAGGACGAGGCGCGCCGCACCATGAAGGCGGCGGGCGTGCCCGTCGTGCCCGGACTGGACGAGATCACAGACGTCGCCGAGGCGAAAAAGTTTGCCGACGAGATCGGTTACCCCGTCATCGTCAAGGCGAGCGCGGGCGGCGGCGGCAGGGGCATCCGCATCGTACGCAGGGCGGAGGACTTCGAAAACGCCGTCCACACCGCCTCCGCCGAGGCGCAGAGCGCCTTCGGCAACGGCAAGGTCTACCTCGAAAAATTTCTCACCGAGGTCAAACACGTCGAGATGCAGATCGTCGCCGATAACTTCGGCAACGTCGTCTGCCTGGGCGAGCGCGATTGCTCTATGCAGCGCAAGAACCAGAAGCTCATCGAAGAGAGCCCCTGCGCCATCCTCAGGCCGGAAACGCGTAAAAAGATGGCGGAGGCCGCCGTGCTCGCCGCTAAAACGGTGCACTACACCAACCTCGGCACCATCGAATTTTTGCTCGACAAGCAGGGCAGCTTCTATTTTATGGAGATGAATACCCGCCTGCAGGTCGAGCACCCCGTCACCGAGTACGTGACGGGCATAGACGTCGTAAAGTGGCAGATCCGCATCGCCGCCGGGGTGGAATTCATCTACAAGCAGAAGGACGTCGACCGCCTCATGCGCGGCTGCGCCATCGAGTGCCGCATCAATTCGGAGGACGCGCGCAACAACTTCCGCCCCAGCTGCGGGCAGATCAAGTTCATGCACATCCCCGGCGTTATGACAGCATGATCGGCAAGCTCATCGTCTACGCGCGCGAGCGCACGGAGGCGATCCGCAAAATGCAGGCGGCGCTGTGCGAACTTGTCATCGACGGCGTGCACACAAATGCCGAACTTTCGGGAGATATCCTCGCGCAGCCCGAGTTCAAAGACGGCACCTACTGCACCGACTTTTTGGATAAATTCCTGAAAAATTATAAATAGATCTTTCCGCTCCCTTCCCCGCAGCGGGAGGGCTGCCTGCCCCCGCCCGGGGGGAACACAAGAGTCGTTTCGGAGGTTAAAAATTGAATTTTGAAGATCTGAAGAGATTCTTTCTGAGAAAGCCGAAAAACGCGCTGGAAGGCACGGACGCCCCCGCCCCCGACGGGCGAGGAGGGGACGCGGCCATCCCCGAAAAGCTCGCCGAAAAGTGTGAAAAGTGCGGGCGCATCATCCTCTCCGACGAGATGAAGGAGAACTTCGGCATCTGCCCCAAGTGCGGGCATTATAAAAAACTGAGCGCGCGCGAGCGCATCTCCCTCTGCGCGGAAGAGTTCGAAGAGCTGTTCGCGGAGGAGGCGGGCGGCAACCCGCTCGGCTTCCCCGGCTATGACGAAAAGCTCGCCGCCCTGCGCGCCAAGACGGGCGAAAAGGACGGCGTCGTCTGCGGCACCGCCCGTATCGGCGGCGCGAAATGCGCGCTGTTTTCCATGGACTACCGTTTCCAGATGGGCAGCATGGGCCACACCGTCGGGGAAAAGATCACCAAACTTTTCGAGTACGCGACCGAACAGTCGCTCCCCGTCGTCGGCTTTGTGCTCAGCGGCGGCGCGAGGATGCAGGAGGGCATCGTCTCCCTCATGCAGATGGCAAAGACCAGCGCCGCCGTCGCCAAGCACGGCGAGGCGGGGCTGCTGTATATCAGCGTGCTCACCGACCCCACGACGGGCGGCGTCTCCGCGTCCTTCGCCTTCGAGTCGGACATCATCGTGGCGGAAAAGGGCTCACTCATCGGCTTTGCCGGGCCGCGCGTCATCGAGCAGACCATCCGCCAGAAGCTCCCCGAGGGCTTCCAGCGCGCCGAGTTTTTGGAGAAAAAGGGCTTCGTCGACCTCATCGTCGAGCGCCGCGAAATGAAGGAAAAGCTCGCGCAGCTCCTCAAGCTGCATTGCGCGGAGGTGACCGCATGAAGGCGTACGACATCGTTCTGAAAAGCCGCGAAAAGGGCAGGCCCACCGCGGTAAAGTATATCGAAAAGATGATAGAGGGCTTCATCGAACTGCACGGCGACCGCCGCTATGCGGACGACGCCGCCGTGGTCGGCGGCATCGGTAGGCTGGCAGGCATGCCCGTCACCGTCATCGGCATAGAAAAGGGGGCAGACACCAAGGATAAGATCGGGCACAACTTCGGCTGCGCCCATCCCGAGGGCTACCGCAAGGCGGTGCGTCTGATGAAGCAGGCAGAAAAATTCCGCCGCCCCGTGCTCTGTTTGGTCGATACGTCCGGCGCATATTGCGGCATCGGCGCCGAAGAGCGCGGCCAGAGCGAGGCGATCGCCACCGCCATCATGGAGATGATCCGCCTCAAAACGCCTTGTTTGACCATCATCATAGGGGAGGGCGGCAGCGGCGGCGCGCTGGGCCTCGCCGCGGCAGACGAGGTATGGATCACCGAAACGTCCACCTACTCCGTCATCTCGCCGGAGGGCTGCGCCTCCATTTTGTGGAAAGATGCTGGCAAGGTCGCCGAGGCGTCCGAGTGCCTCAAGCTCACCGCGGAGGACCTCCTGTCCCTGCACGCCGTCGAGCGCGTCATCGAGGAAAAGGAATTTTCCGACGGATTTTTTGAAGAGTTGAAGGAGCGCATCGCCGCCTTCTTCGAGAGCAAGCGCGGCATCCCCGCCGACGCCCTCGTCGAGGCGCGTTACGGCCGCTTCCGCAAGTTCTGATCTTTTACATAAGCCGCCCCCGCGCGGCGAACAAGGAGGAGAATATGATCGCGATCGTCACCGATTCTTCCGTCGGCTATTCCACGGCGGAGATCTCCAGCCGGGGCATCCTCAGCGTCGTCCCGCTCAACTATCAGCTGGGCAGGAACCTGTACGAGGAATACGCCTCCGACAGGAACGGCAATTTCATGCCCGTCATGGCGCAGGAGAGCCCCTGTAAAACGGCGCAGCCGGCGCTCAACAACTTTATCCGCACCTTCACCTCCCTCGTCGAGCGCGGGTGCGACGTCATCTGCATCGTCCTCTCCTCGGCTCTTTCGGGCACCTATTCCTCCGCCTGCTTCGCCGCGGACCAGGTAGGCGGCAACATCTGCGTCGTCGATTCAGAGACCATCGGCCCGGGTATGCACCTTTTAGTGGACGAGGCCGTCAACATGGTCAAGTGCGGCCTCTCGTTCAAAGACGTCGTCAAGCATCTCGAGAGTATCAAAAAGAAGATCGGCATCGTCTTTACCGTCGAATCGCTCGACCGCCTCATCGCGGGCGGCAGGCTCAACAACCAGAAGGCACAGGCGATCCTGAACCTCCGCCCCGTGTTCGTGCTCAAGGGCAAGATCCTTTTCCGCCGCAACGCGCGCGGCGTGCGCGAACGGCTGGAAGAGCTCGTCTCCCTCGTGCCGGAAAAGGCGCGCCGCCTCATCGTCGCCCGCTGCGGGGAGGGGACGGACGTCTCAGAGTTCACGCGGCTGCTGCACGGCAAGTATCCCGCTGTCAACATCCACCAGCGCGTTCTGGGCCCGGTGCTCAGCATCCACGTCGGCGAGGGCGCCTTTGGCGTCGCGTACGTCGTCAAGGAGTGACCCGCTATCACCCGCGCATCGTGCGGCACGCCGCGCGGTGCGCCTTTTTATCCGCTTCCGTGTTTTTGCGCTGCGGCGCGCCTGATCTATGAAGAGAAGAATGCTCTACATGCGCTCGACCCCCGGGCAGAGCGCGGCAATTTTATTTCTGCTGGTGGCGGGGCTCGCCCTGCTCCCCACGCAGTGGCTGGGAGACCTGCTCTCGGGCAGCGAGAACATCGCGCAGTCGCTGGGGCTGGGCATCGCGCGCATCGCCTGCTTTGCCGTGCTCCTTCTCCTCGCGTGGCACATGGGCATCGGGCACGTCTGGGCGCCGCAGGGGGGCAGAGCGCTGCTCTTTGCGCTGCCCGCCCTCGTCGTCGCGGTGAACAACCTGCCCGTCGTCGCCCTCGCGCAGGGCACCGCGGGCATTGAGGACGGGATCGCCGTCGCCGCCTTCGCGCTTGAGTGCATCGGCGTCGGCCTCTTTGAGGAGACGGCCTTCCGCGGCATCATCTTTCCCTTCGTGCTGGGCGCCACGGGCACCGACCGCCGCGGCCGTTTCTGCGGCGCCGTCGTCGCCTCTGCGCTGTTCGGCGCGCTGCACCTGGTCAACCTCTTCGGCAATTGGGGGGCTGCCGGAGCAGTGCTGCTGCAGGTGGGGTACTCCTTTCTCATCGGCTGCATGCTCGCCGTCTGCACCTTCCGCGGCGCGGGAGTGTGGGCCTGCGCCTTCGTGCACGCAGTGTTCAACTTTTGCGGCAACGTCATCTACAACGGACGCGGCTTCGGCGCCTTTGCGGACGTGTGGTGCTGGCAGGAGGTCCTGCTCACCGCCGTCGTCGGCGTCTGCGCCATCGCCTATTTCGTCCGGCTCCTGTATAAGAGCCCCGCAGATGCGGCAGACAGGTTCGCAGTCTTTCCCCCGAAGGAGGAGCCCCCCGCGGAGGCCCCGCCGGAGGATCGCGGAGAGTAGCAGAAATAGACCCGCCTTTTCTCGGAAAAAACAGAGGGGCGGGGGGGGCCGGACACTCCACCCGCGCCCCCGGGTTGGTTGGGGGGGGGGGGGGGCGGTGGGGCCGC
>CASFTB010000014.1 GCA_949297575.1 uncultured Bacillota bacterium
CTGGCAGGCCAATTCTCCGGCGCACTTGTGCGCAGCCAGTATCGTTTAGGGCTATGCCCGAAAATGAAATACCACGTGCTTTGCACGTGGATATTTATTGTTTTTTACGCCCGTGCGCGCAACAGGGGAGGGAGTGCGCGCGCCCGCTTTCTCCTGTATATGGCTTCCTGCAGCAGCCGCCACAGCTGCAGCGCCGCCCATACGGCGAGGCAGGTCGCGGAAAAATACACGGTCAGGTACAGCGGGTAGCCGTACCGTTCGAGCAGAGGCACGAAGAAGGGGATATACGGCTGCAAGATGCCCATGTAATTGACGCCGAGCGCGAAGGCGCCGGGGATGGCGAGGCACGCCCAGAACAGCAGGAAGAGCGCGAAGATGTGCCCGTCATAGCGCCCCGCGCGGTATTCGCCCGCAAACAGCATGGCGAAGAGCTGGATCACCACAGACATATGGTAGAAGTATCCGTGCGCGTTGACGTGCGAGGCAAAGACCTGCGTCACGTCTCCCATCACGGCGACGGGGTCTGCGAAGATCATGGCAGACATGATGACGCCGCCCACGAACAGCAGCACCTGTCCCGCATGTTTGAGCCGGCCGTCGCCCAGCAGGGCCAGCCCGACCGACAGGTGAAAGGTGGTCGAAAAGTGCAGCGGCACGAAGGGCGGGTCTATGTTCTGTCCCCCCAACATGAGCAGCTTTCCGACCTCCGCGAGCATCATGTCCGCCCACACCAGCGCGAGGATGGCGTGCCGCACCCGCGGCCTGAGGCGGGAGAGCAGCAGGCCCAGCGCCACGCAGAGGACATATGGAACCGCCACGGCGGCAATGTAGACGTTTACAGGCGGCAAGAGCGCGCGGTCCCCCTTTTTTCTCTTTTGCACGTATCATTATAGCAGGAGCAAATAAAAAATGCAACCGATAGGGCCCTGTCCGCTCTCTTTTCCAAAGCCTTCCCCCGGTCCGGAATTAAGAATGCAGAATGCAGAATTGAGAGCGGAGCAGGAGGTCCCACTCATTCACGCGCCTCCTTTTTGAACAGCCGCACGGCGAGGGCAGTCATGTCGTCCTCCGCGCGTCCGCCTGTTCGCCGCTTCCCTTCGGCGACGATCTCCTCCGCCAGAGCCTGCGGGTTGGAGGGGCGCTCCCGGCACAAAAAGTCCGCCGCGTCCGCCGCCGAGCCGAAGGCAGACAGGATGCCGTCGCTCAGAAAGAGCAGCACGTCTCCCTCCGCGAGGGTGCGCGTGAGCACGGTAGGGCGCACGCCGTCCAGGATGCCGAGGGGCAGCGAGTCGCTCTCCAGCGCCTCCACGCGCTCCGCGCGCAGCAAAAAGCCGAGCGGGGAGCCGATCTTCACGATGTCCGCCCTGCCCGTGTCCAGGCTGACCGTCGCGATGTCGATGCAGGCGAAGCTCTCCTCGCGGTTGAAGGAGAGCAGCCTGTTCACGGCGGAGAGCACGGTGTCTCCGTCCAGCCCGGCGCGGTAAAAACTCTCGATGAGGGAGAGCGCGCAGTCCGAGATGCGCCGCGCGTATTCGCCGCTGCCCATCCCGTCGGAGAGCGCGCACAAAAAGGTGCGCTCGTCTATGCGCACGACGGAATACGTATCCCCGCAGGCGCTCTCGCCCTCTTTGGTGGCGCTCGCCGCGCCGAACGCCGCGTCGAATGCGGGCGTGCGGTGCAGGATCCAGGCATAGCGGTCAGCGGAGAGCGGCCTCTTTGCGGCGAGGGTGAGGGGGATGTCCAGCGCCTTTTCCGCCGCGGCGATCACTTTTTCGCGCGGGGCGTTGCCCTCCGTCATCGCGCACACTTCCTCTCCAACAAGCGCCTCGTCGCAGCGGATGCCCTCCCGTGCGAGGGCGCGGCGCACCGCCCGCTCCGCCTCCGCGTGCGCGCCCACGGGCGCGCTCAGCTCCAGCGCCAGCTTTTTGAGCGCTTCCGCCAGCCCGTGCGCCTGTTCGGCGAGCAGCCTGCGCCCCGCCGAGGCATTCTCTGCCTCCAGCGCGCCCCGCCTGTATTCGGCGAGCGCCTTGTCCAGGCAGAAGAGCAGCCCCGAAGGGTCGGCACACTGCCCCGCGAGCGCGGCGGGCATGTCGATGAGGCTCACCTTTCCCTTTGCGCAGCCGATGGAGACCAGCTTTTCCAAAGGTTCGCCCTTCGCCGCGCACCCCTCCGCCTTCGCGCACCCGGCGCATACCTCGCCGCGCACCTTTTCGGTGAGGAATGCGCGCGCCTGTTCTTCGCCCGCCTCGTCTCCGTCCAGTGTGAGGAAGGCGGCCTCTATCTCGCGGAAGGCTGCGGCGGCGTCGAACAGCTTGTCTCCCGCCAGGGCGCGGCTGCGGTCGATGCACGCGCGCGTGAGCGGCCGCTCCGCGCAGCGCTTCAGCCTGTCGGAGAGGCGCCGCAGCCATCTCTCGGGCAGCAGTGCGAAGAGCAGGCAGGGGATGAGCGGCACGAGCAGCTCGATGTAAAAATCCGCCGCCGTCAGCGGCGCGGCGGGGGAGTCTGCCTGCGTCAGCCGCAGGAGATAGCGCACGGCGACGTTCGCGAGGAACACCGCCAGGGCCGCGGGTAGCTTTCCCGCGCGCAGGCAGCACAGCGCCGCCGCGGCGTACAGCGCAAACAGCGCGCAGGCGGTCAGTTCGGGCGCGCCCGCAGCCGCGCTCTCGCAGACGGCCGCGGGCAAAGAGAGCGCGAGCGCACAGAAAACGGCGTTTCCTCCCCCGACGGCCGCGCAGCACAGCAGCAGCAAAAAGAGCGCGCAGCTCTCGTACACATATGTCCCCGCGCAGTTGTACAGCCCGATGCCGACGGCCGCCGCCGCCCCCGCGAGGAACACGAGCTCCTCGGGGGAGGGCATGCGCGCACCCGCCCGCAGGACGCAGCGCATGGCGCCCGTAAACACGAAGCACAGCGCGAAGATCGCCGCCGCGATCACTGCCGACAGGGCGTAATCTCCGTACACGTACTGCCCGTACAGCCACAGGTACAGGCCGCAGGCGAGCGCGAGCGGCACGGCGGCTTCCCCGCCCATCCTGCGCCCCGTCCGCTCGCAGGCGAAAAACGCGCCTCCGACCAGCACGCCCGTCGCGGAATACACCGCAAAGGGGATGCCACCCGAAAGCAGGCTCAGCCCGCCCGCAAGTATGTACAGCCCCGTCGTCGCCGGTACGGAGAAGCCGCACAGCAGCGCCGCCGCGAACAGCGCGAGGGAAAAGGGTTCGAAGGCGCTCATCGTAAAGTTCAGAAGCACCATGCCCGCAAAGAGGGCGAGGTACGCGAGCGCCGCCTTGTATCCGTATCGGAACCTGATCTTCATACCCACTCCAACGCGCGGCGGCCTTCCCGCCGCGCTTTTCCTCTATCCTATCACACCCGCGGCGCAAAAATACGTCGTCTTTTGGCGAAAGGTGCACGATCGTGCAAAAAACGCCCCCTCCTCCGCGGCTGCTGCGGCGGGACGGACGGTGCGCGCTCTCCCTTTGTCCTCTCATAGAAAGCGCGCATCCTGCGCATACTTTTTCCGGAGGAAGAGGGATGGGAAAAAGGGTGCAGAGGAAACGGATATCCGCCGCGCTCGCGGCATTCGCCGCGTGCGCCCTTTTTCTCTGCTGCGCCTTTTCCCCCGCCCGCCTCGCCGCGGGCGTTTGGATCGAAGGGGAAAACTTTTCCCGCATGCCCGTGGCGGCGGCGCAGCGCGCCCTGCGAGAAAAACTCGCGGCAGAGCTGAACGGGCGCACGTTCACGATCCGCGTCGGCGGCCGTGCATACGTCATCCGCCCGCCCGAGCTCTGTTATCGCAGCGACGTTGCCGCCGTTTTGCGCCGTGCGCGCGAGCGGGGCGGGCGGTACGCCATCCGCCGCACCCTGAGCGTGCACCGCCTCGAAGAGCGCATCCGCGGCATCTGCGCGGACGCTTACGCCCCCTCTGCCCCCGCCCGCGCTCTCTTTTATCCGGACAGGGAAGAGCCCTTCGCGTTCGTGCCCGAGCGGGAGGGGCGGTATGTAGACGGCGCCGCCCTGCTCAAGGCGGTGCGCGCCGCCCTCGCCGCGGGGGAGCGGGAGGTGTGCGCCGAGGTCGTCCGCGAGCGCCCCGCCTTCACCCTCTGCCGTGCCGAGGAGAGCGCCTCGCTGCTCGCCGCCTTTTCCACCCGCTATGCGGCGGGCGGCAACCGCGCCGCCAACATCGCCCTCGCCGCGCGCAAGCTCAACGGCGCCGTCCTCCGCCGCGGAGAAACGCTCTCCTTCAACGCCGCCGTGGGGCAGCGGACGGCGGAAAACGGCTTCCTCGAAGCGCCCACCATTTTAGACGGCAAATATGTCCCCGGCGTGGGCGGGGGCGTGTGCCAGGTCAGCACCACGCTGTACAACGCCGCCCTGCTCGCGGGGCTCACCGTCGCGGAATACCACCCGCACAGCCTGCCCGTCGGCTATGTCGAGCCCTCCTTCGACGCAATGGTCAGCGGCTCCGGCAGCGATTTGAAGTTAAAAAATGAATTGAACGGTACCGTCTTTTTCGTGCTCCGTGCAGAGGCAGGCAGCCTCGAGGTGCGCGTGTTCGGCATGCGCTCCCCCGTCACCTACCTGCGTGAATCGGTGGTCACCGCCCGCATCCCGCCCCCCGAACCGGAGGTGTCGGAAGGGGAGGCGAGGGCGGGCAAAGAAGGGCTCGCCAGCGAGGGATACCTCATCCGCCGCGAGGCGGGCAAGCCGGACGTGCGCCTGCGCCTCCGCCGCGACCGCTACGCGCCCGTGCGCGGCAGCGTTCCCCCGCCCGCGGCGGAGGAAGGAGGGGGGGGATGCGCCTTCCGCGCCGCCCGCGGGCGGCGCGGAGGGGAGAGGATAGGCCCCGCTTTCCGGGCGCCCCGCGCACAGATGCGCGGGGCGCCCTTCCGCGCTTTTGGCGTATCCGGACGGATCGACAGGGAATTTTTCCATTCGGCAAAGATATACTTGATAAATTTTAAATATTTTGTTACAATAGAATGAATAAAACTGGGTCATTGTACACCGACGGAGAAGAATTGTTATGCAGAGAACGACGATCCGCTCCCTTTATAGAGGCGCGGAACAATTTGGCGGAAAACAGGTCACGCTGACGGGCTGGGTGCGCACCCTGCGCGACTCCAAGGCCTTCGGCTTCATCGAACTCAACGACGGCAGCTTTTTCAAAAACTGTCAGGTCGTCTTCGCGCGCGAGGATCTCCCCAACTACGACGAGATCGCCCGCCAGAACGTGGGCGCCAGCCTCGTGGTGACGGGAGAAGTCGTCCTCACCCCGCAGAACCGCCAGCCCTTCGAGGTCAGGGCGAAAGAAGTGTCCGTCATGGGCGCCTCCTCTCCCGATTACCCCCTGCAAAAAAAGCGGCATTCCATGGAATTTCTGCGCGAGATCGCCTACCTGCGCCCCCGCACCAATACCTTCGGCGCGGTGTTCCGCATCCGCAGCGAGGCGGCGTTCGCCATCCACAAATTTTTCAACGAGCGCGGCTTCGTCTACGTCCATACCCCCATCCTCACGGGCAGCGACTGCGAGGGCGCCGGCGCCATGTTTCAGGTCACCACCCTCGAGCTGGACAAGCTGAAGGGCGAAGTAGACTACAAAAAGGATTTCTTCGGCAAAAAGGCCAGCCTCACCGTCTCCGGCCAGCTCAACGTCGAGCCCTTCGCGATGGCGTTTTCCGACGTCTACACCTTCGGCCCCACCTTCCGCGCCGAGCGCTCCAACACCACCCGCCACGCGGCGGAATTCTGGATGATTGAGCCGGAAATGTCCTTCTGCGACCTTTCGGGAGACATGGACGTCGCCGAGGCGATGGTCAAGTATATCATCGACTACGTGACGGAGCACTGCCCCGAGGAGATCGAATTTTTGAACAACTTCGTCGATAAGGGGCTCGTCGCGCGGCTGAAAAACGTCTCCGAGAGTGAGTTCGCCCGCCTCACCTACACCGAAGCGATCGGCATTTTGGAAAAGGTCAAGGACAAGTTCGAATTCCCCGTGTATTGGGGGTGCGACCTGCAGAGCGAGCACGAGCGGTACCTCACCGAGCAGGTATACAAGAAGCCCGTGTTCCTCACCGACTACCCCAAGGAGATCAAGGCGTTCTACATGCGCCTCAACGACGACGGCAAGACGGTCGCCGCGGCAGACCTGCTCGTCCCCGGCATCGGCGAGCTGATCGGCGGCTCCCAGCGCGAGGAGCGGGAAGACGTGCTGCTCTCCCGTATGAAAGAGCTGGGGTTAAAGCCTGAAGACTACGACTTTTACATCAAGCTGCGCCGTTACGGAGGGACCGTGCATTCCGGCTTCGGCCTCGGCTTCGAGCGCATGATCATGTATCTCACGGGCATCTCCAACATCCGCGACGTACTGCCGTACCCGCGCACGGTAGGGAACCTTGAATACTGAAAATGCGGGCCTGTCGGGGGGCTGACGAAGCATAGCTCTCGTCAAAATCCTGCATTCCGTAATAATCCCCGCGCTTCGCGCAAGGAGAATATAGACATGAAAATCGTAATCGACGCAATGGGGGGCGATCACGCCCCGCAGGAGATCGTGAAGGGCGCCGTCATGGCCCTTTCGCAGGACAAAGAGCTGTCCGTCGTCCTCACGGGCGACGAGCCGGCCATCCGCAAGTGCCTCGAAGGGCAGGAATACGACGCTTCCCGCCTCGAGATCGTGCACTGCACCGAGGTCATCACCAATGACGAATCCCCGACGCTCGCCATCCGCAGCAAAAAGGATTCCTCCCTCGTCGTTGCCCTCAAAATGCTCAAGGAGGACGAAGAGGTCAAAGGGCTCGTCTCCGCGGGCTCCACGGGCGCGGTGCTCACGGGCGCGCTGCTGCGCGTCGGCCGCATCCGCGGCATCTCCCGCCCCGCCGTCTGCCCCGCCCTGCCCACGGCAAAGGGCGGCAAGGTGCTCATCATCGACGCGGGCGCCAACGCCGAGTGCAAGCCCGTCAACCTCGCCCACTTCGCCATCATGGGCACCGCCTATGCCAGGGCGATGGGCGTCGCAGAGCCCCGCGTCGGGCTGGTCACCAACGGCACCGAGGACCACAAGGGCGACCCTCTCCATCAGGAGGCGAACGCTCTGCTCAAGACCATCCGCGGCATCAACTACGTCGGCAACGTCGAGGGGCGCGACATCATGAGCGGCGACATCGACGTCGCCGTCTGCGACGGCTTCTCGGGCAACATCGCCCTCAAGACGGCGGAAGGTACCGCCCTCGCCGTCATGAGCGTCATCAAGAGCAACATCAAGGCATCCTTTTTGGCGAAGCTGGGCTACGCGCTGTTCATGCGCGGCGCCTTCAAAAAGATCAAAAAGGTGCTCGACTACAGCAAATACGGCGGCGCCGTTCTCCTCGGCATCGGCAAGGTCGTCGTCAAATCGCACGGCTCGAGCAAGGCAGAGTCCGTCTGTGCCTCTGTATTGCAGGCCAAGGGCGCCGCAGAGGGCGGGCTGATCTCCGACATCTCCGCCATGCTCGCCGAGGCCGACCCGGAGGCGATCGGTGGAGAAGGCTGAGGAGATCGGGCGCAAGCTCGGCTATATCTTCCGCGACGCGGCGCTGCTGGAGACCTGTTTCACTCACTCCTCCTACGCCAACGAGCACGGCGGCGAGAGCAACGAGCGCCTGGAATTTCTGGGCGACGCCGTCCTCGGCTTTCTCGTCGCGGACGAGCTGTACCGCACCCGCGGCGTGCGGGAGGGGGAGATGACCGCCCTGCGCAGCCGCCTCGTCTCCGCAAAGCCCCTCGCCGAAGCGATCCGCGCGGACGGGCTGGAGCAGTACCTGCGCGTGAGCGGTTCGGGCGCGGGAGAAAAGGCGGTGTCCAGCCTCTTCGAGGCGCTCACCGCGGGCATCTATCTGGACGGCGGCCTCGAAGCGGCGCGCGCGTTCGTGCGCGCAAAGCTGTCGCCCGAAAAGGCGGCGGGCGCCAATTATAAGGGAGAATTGCAGGAGTACCTGCAGGCCCGCCTGCACGAGACGGCGCGCTACGTGCTCGTCTCGCAGGAGGGGGAGGCGCATGCGCCCCGCTTCACGGTGCGGGCGGAGGGCGCGGGCGAGCAGGCGCTCGGCACGGGCGGCAGCGTCCGCGCGGCAGAGAAGGATGCGGCGCGCAGCCTTCTCGAATTGCTGAAAGAAAGGGGAGAAGAACGGCATTGAACTTCAAAAAAGTCGAACTCAACGGGTTCAAGTCCTTTGCGGACAAGACCGAAATAAAATTCGATAACGGCGTCACCTGCATCGTCGGCCCCAACGGCTGCGGCAAGTCCAACGTGGCGGACGCCATCCGCTGGGTGTTCGGCGAACAGTCCGCAAAGACCATGCGCGGCTCCAGCATGCAGGACGTCATCTTCGGCGGTACCCAGGCGAGGAAGAGCCAGTCTTTCTGCGAGGTCACGCTCACCTTCGACAATTCCACGAAGATGTTCCCCGACCTCGAGTACGACGAGGTCGCCTTCACCCGCCGCCTCTTCCGCAGCGGCGAAAGCGAGTACCTCATCAACAAGCAGCCCTGCCGCATGAAGGACATCGTCGACAGGCTGCACGCCGTGGGGCTGGGCAAGGAAGGCTATTCCATCATCGGCCAGGGCAAGATCGAGCAGATCATGAACGCCAAGCCGGAGGACCGCCGCTCCATCTTCGAGGAGGCGACGGGCATCATCGTCTTCAAGTCCCGCCGGCAGGACATCGAGCGCCGCCTCGCCAATTCGTACAACAACCTCAACATCTTCCTGCAAAGGATGGGCGAGGTCGAGCACATGCTCGCCCCCCTCGCGCGGCAGGCGGAAAAGACCAAAAAATACCGCGAGTTTTACGGGCAGCTCAAGCTCGCCGAGATCAACCTCTACATCTACAAGCACGACAACGCCGCCACCGCCCGGGCGCAGGTCGGCGCGGTCACGGAGCGCATCCAGGGCGAGATAGACGCCGCCCGCACCCGTTCCGAACAGCTCGAGCGCCTCTACGAAGAGGACCGCCGCCGGTTGTCCGAGGGGGACGAGCGCCTGCAGCAGCTCAACGAGCAGATCCTGAAATATACCGTCGACCTGCAAAAAAAGGAGGGCGACGTCAACGTCATCCGCGAGCGCATCAGCTTCTTCAAAGAGCAGCGCCGCGCGGAGGAAAAGGCGGTGGAGGAGGGCACCGCCCGCATCGGGCAGATCGGGCAGGAGAGCGCGGCCTCCCTCGCCTCCGCCGAGGAGTACGACAAGAAGATAGAAGCTTCCCGCCGCGAGAGCGCCACTCTCTCTGAGGAGATCGCCGCCCTCAATGCCAAGCTCTCCGAATACGAAGAACTCTCCGATAAGTCGCACCGCAGCGTCATCGACACCATCGAAAACCTCTCCGAGATCCGCCAGAACATCGGCACCCTCTCCGCCAGAAAGGAGGCGGTAGAGGAGCGCATCGCCGAGATCGCCGCCGCCGCGCAGCAGCTGCGCGAAGAGCGCGCCGCCGACGAAAAGGCGCTCGCCGAGTGTGAAGACTGGTACAAAGAAGTCGTCGAATACATCTCCCGCGAAAAGGAGGTCAAGGGGCAGAAGGAAGAAGAGATCGCCTCTCTCGGCGCCGAGGCAGACACGGTCAGCGAAGAGCTCTTCGGGTGCAATGCCCGCATCTCTGCCCTTGAAGACCGCAAGCGCTTTTATAAGAACGTCAAGGACGACTTCGAGGGCTACAAGTTCTCCGTCAAAAAGCTGATGAGCGACGCCCGCCGCGACCCCGAGCTCTCCTCGCGCATCCGGGGCGTCATCGCCGACATCGTCAAGACGGAGGAGAAGTACGAGGTCGCCATCGAAACGGCGTTCGGCGGCGCCATGCAGAACATCGTCACCGCCACGGCAGACGACGCCCGCCGCCTCATCGAATACCTCAAGCGCACCCGCGGCGGACAGGTCACCTTCCTGCCCGTGCAGTCCTTAAAGCCGCGCTACGAAACGGAGTACACCCGCCGCGCTTTAAAGGAAAAGGGCGCCGTGGGGCTCGCCAACGAGCTGGTGCGCTACGATAAATATTACGATAACGTGATCTATAACCTCATCGGCAACACGCTGATCGCCGATAATATCGCCAACGCCACCGAGATCGCCAAAAAATACCCGCACGCCTTCCGCATCGTCACGCTGGACGGAGACGTCATCTCCACCGGCGGATCCATGACGGGCGGCTCCCGCAGGGAGGGGGGCGGCAACTTCCTCGCCAACGAGCGCCGCATCGAACAGGCGGAGGCAGACATCGCCGCCGCGGGCAAAGAGCGCGAAAAGCTCACCGCCCGCCGCGCCAAGCTGGAGGCGGACAAGGCGAAGGCCGCAGGAGAGCTCGAGCAGCTGCGCGAAAGCTTTCAGGAGGCGCGCAGCAAGGCCGCCGCGCTCTCCGAAAAGCGCGACACGCTCACCGCAAAACTTGCCGACAGTGCAAAACAGCTTCGCACGCAGGAAGAGTCCCTCGCCGTCCTGTACGAGCGCCGCGAGGGGATCGATACCGCCTTCTCCACCTCCGCGCAGGGCGAGGAGGAGATCGCCCGCCGCAAGAGCGACGCCGAGGGCGAATCCGACCGCCGCAAGGAAGAATACGAAAAGATCAAGTCCGAACTGGGCGAGCGCAACCTGCGCCAGAACGTGCTGCAGGTGTACATCGCGCAGTACCGCGCCGCGGCGGAGGCAGACCGGGCAGAGGCGTCCCGCCTTTCCCGCGAAAAGGAAGAGCTGGAAAAGCGCATCGCCGAGGCGCAGGTCAACATCGGCAACATCGCCGCCACCGTCACCGACCTCGAAGATATGGCGGAAAAGGCCGCCCTCACCCCCGCGCAGCGCGAAGAGCTCAACGCCCTGCGCGCCAAAAAGGACGCCGCCCTGCGCGAAAAGGAAGAGCTCAACGCCGAGCTCGGGCGCGTCATGGCGGAGTCGCGCGAACTCACCGAGCGCATCGAGGCGCTCTCCGAGCAGCGCCACGCGCAGGAGATCGAGCTGACCAAGATCGATTCCGAGCTGGAAAATTTGCAGGCGCGCATAGACGAAGAGTACCAGGAAACGTACGAGAGCTGCCTGCAATATAAAGACGAGGCCTTCGACCCCGTCGAGGGGCAGCGCGCCGTCAATAAGCTCAAGCGCGAGATCAACGCCCTCGGCGCCATCAACCACAACGCGCTGGAAGAGTACGACGCCCTCAACGAACAGTATCAGGAGATGACCGCCCAGCGCGACGACGTGCAAAAGGGCATCGACGATACCACCGCCGCGCTCGAAGAGCTGAAAGGCGAAATGCAGAAGCAGTTCGACGAAGGCTTCAACCAGATCAACGAAAACTTCAAAAAGCTGTTCAAAGAGCTGTTCGGCGGCGGCAGGGCAGAACTGCAGATGGACTATTCCGAGTGCGACGACCCCCTCTCCGCAGGCGTGGAGATCGTAGCCTGCCCTCCGGGCAAAAAGCTCACCAAAATTTCGCTGCTCTCGGGCGGCGAGCGCGCACTGACGGCGATCGCCATCCTCTTCGCCATCCTCATGCTGCGCCCCATGCCCTTCTGCGTGCTTGACGAGATCGAGGCGGCGCTGGACGAGGCGAACGTCGATAAGTTCGCGCAGTTCTTAAAGAAGTTCGCCAAGGAGACGCAGTTCATCGTCATCACCCACCGCAAACCCACCATGGAAAAGGCAGACTGCCTCTTCGGCGTCACGATGGAGGAGAAGGGCGTCTCCAAGATCGTCTCCGTCAAGCTGTCCGAGGTGGAGAGCAGGCTGGGCGGGGATACAGTGGCGTGAAACAGGCTCGCGAATTTCTCGGCGAGCTGACGCCTGTAAAATTCTGCGAATTGAGGACAACCCTACTGCTCGCCCTTTGGGCGAGACAGCGGAGGTTTTCCTTGCCGCGGCATCTTCAGAGCACGCATATCAAAGAATCGCGGGCATTCACCCCCTTTCGGATACGCTCCCCACGGAGCGCCAAGGGAAAAAGCAAAAAGAGTGGTTTTGCCTTTTTCGAAAAATTATGATACTTATAAATCCGCAGTCTCACGGAAAATCGCAGGGAGCAAAGCGAGCGAGATTTTCGTGAACAAAAGCGGCGGAGCCGAGGCGGAAACGAGCAATGCCCGGCAGGGTATTGCGGCAAACTCGCCTCGTGCGCAGCCGCAAGAGGGGGTATGGGGCGATAGCCACATAAACAGCTAAAAACCGTCGCGGCGAAAGGCGGGGCAAAGACGGGCGCAAAGTCGCGCCCTTCATAAGCCCAAAAAACTTATCGTCCATCCTTGCCATGCGCGCAAAACTATGGTATGCCGGTATCTGAATGTGGGGATCGTATACACAGAACGCGTCAAAAAAGTTGGCAGGCAGGCTTTGCGCGGCGCAGCTTTCCGTTTATAATAAATTTTTGCTTTTATTTTTGTCGAGGTGTTTTTAATGGGTTTTTTCGGTAAGATCATCAACGCGCTCAAAAAGACGAAGGACAACATTTCCTCCAAGCTCTCCGCACTCTTTTCGCGCGGGCTGGGGGACGACTTTTACGACGAGCTCGAGGAGATCCTCATCTCCGCCGACATCTCCGTCGTCACCGCGGAGGACATCGTCGAACAGATCCGCGCCGAGGCGAAAAAGGAAAAGCTCAAGGACAAGGAGTACGTCATCGACCTTCTGAAAGACGTCATCGAAGATACCCTCTGCGAGGCGGAAGTTCCCGAAATCGAGTACCCCGCCGTCATCATGCTGGTGGGCGTCAACGGCGTGGGCAAGACGACGACCATCGGCAAGCTCGCCAATTATTTCGTAAAGCAAAAGAAGAGCGTCACCGTGGCGGCGGCGGATACCTTCCGCGCGGCGGCGGCTGACCAGCTCACCGTCTGGGCAGAGCGCGCCAAGGTGCGCATCGTCAAGCACGAGGAGGGCAGCGACCCCTCCGCCGTCGTCTACGACGCCGTCTCCTCCGCCAAGGCGAAAAAGACGGACGTCGTCATCGTCGACACGGCCGGCCGCCTGCACGTCAAGGCCAACCTCATGGCGGAGCTGCAGAAGATGGACCGCGTCGTGTCGCGCGATTACCCCGAGGCGCATTTCTATAAATTTTTGGTGCTGGACGCGACCACGGGGCAGAACGCCCTCTCGCAGGCGCGCCTGTTCGACGAGGCGGTCGACCTCGACGGCATCGTTTTGACCAAGCTGGACGGCACCGCCAAGGGCGGCTTCGTCGTCTCTCTCTGCGGCGAGCTGAAGATCCCCGTCGTGTTCGTCGGCACCGGCGAAAAGATGGACGATCTGCAGCTCTTCGACGCCGAAGAGTTCACCGAGGGCATCATCTGACATGCGCACGGACGGAAAAAATCTGGAATATCAGCAATTGTTGGACGCATACGGCGGCCTTCTCACCGATCATCAGAGAGACATCTGCGAATTATATTATATGTACGACCTGTCTCTGACCGAGATCGCCGAGCAGAAGGGCGTCTCCAAACAGAGCGTTTCGGATATGCTCGCCAAGAGCCGGATGCTTTTGGACGGGTACGAACAGAAGCTGCACATCGTGCAGGCGGCACAACGGGAGGAGGCGGCGGCGGAAAAGCTCTCCGAACTTTCCGAAAAGCACCCCGCTCTCGCCGAAGAGATCGCCGCGATCGCGGCGCTTTTAAAAGGGGAATCACTCTGAAATCATCGCAAAGAGGTAAAGAAAGGTGGCATTGTTTTCATCCCTCTCCGAGAGGCTCAACCACATCTTCTCAAAACTGACCAAGCACGGCAAGCTGACCGAGCTGGAGATCAAGGGCGCCATGCGCGAGGTGCGCGTCGCCCTGCTCGAGGCGGACGTCAACATCTTCGTCGCCAAAAAATTCATCGCCGACGTCTCCGAAAAGGCGGTGGGGCAGCAGATCTTAAAGAGCCTCAACCCCGCCCAGCAGGTCATAAAGATCGTCAACGAGGAACTCATCGCCCTCATGGGCTCGACCAACGCGAAGCTGGAAGTCGCCGACAGACCGCCCACGGTCATCATGATGTGCGGCCTGCAGGGCGCGGGCAAGACGACGCTGTGCGGCAAGCTCGCCGTGCTGCTCAAAAAGCAGGGCAAAAAGCCGCTGCTCGTCGCGGGGGACATCTACCGTCCCGCCGCCATCAACCAGCTGCAGGTCGTCGGCGGCAAGGCGGGCGTCGAAGTGTTCGAAAAGGGCACCCAGAACCCTGTAAAGACGGCGAAGCAGGCCATCGAGCACGCCCGCTCGATGGGCTACGACACCGTCGTCATCGACACGGCTGGCCGCCTGCACATCGACGACGCCCTCATGACCGAGCTTGAAAACATCAAGCGCGAAGTCTCCCCCGACGAGATCCTGCTCACCGTCGACGCCATGACCGGCCAGGATGCCGTCAACGTCGCCGAGACCTTCAACAAGCGGCTGGACGTGACGGGCGTCATCCTCACCAAGCTGGACGGCGACACCCGCGGCGGCGCCTGCCTCTCCATCAAGGCGGTCACGGGCAAGCCCATCAAGTTCATCGGCGTGGGGGAAAAGCTCACCGATCTCGAGCCCTTCTATCCCGACCGCATGGCCTCCCGCATCCTCGGCATGGGCGACGTCCTCTCCCTCATCGAAAAGGCGCAGGCAGCCGTCACCGAAGAGCAGGCAAAGAAGATGGAAAAGAAGCTGCGCGAGGCTTCCTTTACCCTGGAGGACTACCTCGACCAGTTCGAATCTCTCAAAAAGATGGGCGGCATCGCCTCCGTGCTCGAAATGATGCCCGGCATGGGCAAGCTGAAGATCAAAGAGAGCGACTTCGACGAGCGCAAGGTGGAAAAACTCAAGGCCATGATCCTTTCCATGACCAAAAAAGAGCGCGAAAAGCCCGAGATCATCAACTCCTCGCGCAAAAAGCGCATCGCGGCGGGGTCCGGCACGACCGTGCAGGACATCAACCAGCTCTTAAAGCAGTTCGAACAGACCAAGCTGATGATGAAGCAGCTCAAAGGCGGCAAACGCCTGCCGTTTATGCGGTAGGGGAGCGGCTGCGGAAATTTTTCCCGAAAAACCGAGCGCTGTCAAGCAAAAATGCTTGACAGCGCTCCCTTGTTGCGCTATAATAGTGCGGTAAAAAGGGCGCGCGGGATGCGCGCAACGCAAAACACAAGGAGTAAAACCATCATGGCAGTTAAAATGAGATTGACGAGAATGGGCGACAAAAAGAGCCCCTTCTACCGCATCGTCATCGTCGACAGCCGCAAGGCGCGCGACGGCGAGTATATCGAAAAGGTCGGCCACTACAACCCGACCGTCCACCCCGCAGAGATCGTCATCGACGCAGACAAGGCGAAGGACTGGCTCTCCAAGGGCGTGCAGCCCACCGAAACGGTGCGCAACCTGCTCATCGCGCAGGGCATCGTCGAGAAGCCGACCAAGCTTTCCGCCCCCAGGACGAGGACGCGGAAAAAGAAGTAAGCGCGCATAGGGGGAGCGGAACATGCTTGAACTTGTAAAATACGTCGTAGAGCAATTCGCCGAATATAAGGATAAGATCGAGTACCGCGTCGAGGAAAAAGAGAACGCGACGGAGATCGTCGTCCTGCTCGAAGAGTCCGACATGGGCAAAGTCATCGGCAAGCAGGGCAAGATCGCCAAGGCGCTGCGCACCCTCGTCCGCTGCGCTTCCGCCAAGGAAGGGAAGAGGTACAACATCGAGATCAAGGAAAAAGACGCGGAGTAATTTCGCCCGTCTTGCAGGAGGGATCCGCTTTCGGCTCCCTCCTCTTTTTTGGAGGAAATATGCAGGAAACCATCGTCATCGGCGAGATCCTTAAACCCCAGGGCATCCGCGGCGAAGTGAAGGTCAAACCCCTTCTCGACGACCCCGCCGATATCTGCAAGATCAAAAAGGTGTTCGTCGCCGGGCAGGAGCACAAGGTGCTCTCCGCCCGCGCGGGCGGCGGATTTGCCTATCTCGCCCTCTCGGGCATTGCCGACCGCAACGCGGCGGAACTTCTGCGCGGGAAGGAGCTCTCCGCCCTGCGCGCGGATGCGCCCGCCCTCGGCGAGGGCAGGTACTACATCGTGGACGTCATCGGCTGCGCCGTGGTCACGGAAAGCGGAAAGCGCCTGGGCGAAATTGCAGACATCCTGCCCGCGCACACCGACGTGTACGTGCTTAAAGAGGGCGAAGCGGAGGCCATGTTTCCCGCGGCGGACGGGGTCATTTTGGACGTCGACGTCGAAAACAGGCGGGTGACGGTGAGCGAAAAGCGCCTTGCAGAGGTGATGGTCAGGTGAAGATCGATATCTTGACGCTCTTCCCCGAGATGTTCGCGCCCATGCAGGCGAGCATCCTCGGGCGGGCGCAGAAGGAAAAGAAGCTCGAGATCAACGTCGTCAACATCCGCGACTACACCGAAGACAAGCATTTAAAGTGCGACGACTACCCCTTCGGCGGCGGTGCGGGCATGGTGATGACGGCGCAGCCCATCGGCTCCGCCATCGAGGCGCTCGACCCCGAACACAGGGCGCGGCGCATCTACATGTCCCCCAAGGGGCAGACCTTCCGCCAGCAGAAGGTGTTCGAACTTCTGGAATACGATCACCTCATCCTGCTGTGCGGGCACTACGAGGGGGTGGACCAGCGCGCCATCGACCTGTTCATCGACGAGGAGATCAGCATCGGCGATTACGTGCTCACCGGGGGCGAACTGCCCGCGATGGTCGTGGCAGATTGCCTCGCGCGGTACGTGGAGGGGGTCATCAGCACCTCCTCGCTCGTGCAGGAGAGCTTTTCGGAGAACAGGCTCGAATACCCCCAATACACCCGCCCCGTCGAGTACAGGGGGCTTGCCGTGCCCGAAGTTCTGCGCAGCGGCAACCACGCAGAGATAGACAAATGGCGCCGCGAACAGTCTGAAAAGCTGACGCGCGAAAAGCGCCCCGACCTTCTCGGCCCGCAGGGCTGAGGCGCGCCGCGGCACAAAATGCGCGCACCGTTCTATGCAAAAAAGGACAAATTTGCCCCGCCGCGGGGAAAAGCGGACACCACCCCCGCCCGCGCACATCGCGCGGGCGGGGGCATTTTACGCTTTTGGAAGAAAAAATCCGAACAAAATAACAAATATCGGCATAAAAATAAATTTATAAAACAAGTGTTGCGATACTTGACAAGCCATGCGGGCAATGTTATAATAGGCATGCATAGAATAGGATAACGCGCGTGCGCGCACACGTAGAAGTCCGTGCGCCGCCCGCAGCAATTTTTATTTCATAAAAATTCCCGTTTTCTTCCGAAAACGGGAAGCAGCTCTTATCGGCAGGGCGGTGCCGCTTTGCCGCTGCATTCCGTCTGTTGCGCGCGCCTATGGGCGCGGCGATGGCAATATAGAGAAAGGAGAGATAGGATGAAGGGCATCAAAAAGATCATCGTATTGCTCGTCTTGTTCGCGATGCTGTGCGCGGCGCTCGCCGTCGCCGCCTGTGCGAACCTGGGGGGCGGCACGGGCACCGGGACCCCGGGCGTCGAGACGCCCGGTGACGATACCGACCCGGACGATCCCGGCACGGGGGACACCGACCCGGACGATCCCGGCACGGGGGATACCGACCCGGATGACCCGGGCACGGGGGATACCGACCCGGATGACCCGGGCACGGGGGACACCGACCCGGACGATCCCGGCACGGGGGATACCGACCCCGAAGTTCCCTTTGATAAGGAGAGCTGCACCCATCCGGACGCGACCTTCGTCGTGACGGAAGAGGCGACGTGTACGGCGGGCGGAACGCTCACCTATACCTGCCCCGACTGCGAAGACACGTGGACGGTGCAGACGGAGGCGCTCGGCCACGACTTTGTGGGAGAGGCATGCGAGGGGCAGACGTGCACCCGCTGCGAAGAGAAGCTCCCCGCCACGGCGAGCCACCTCTATGCCGAAACGGCAAACACCGCCACCTGCACGGAAGAGGGCAAAAAGACGTTTACCTGCCAGACGTGCGGCGATACGTATACCGAGCCGAGCCTCGCTTTGGGGCACGCGGTCGACCCCGCGTCTTGGAAGGACACGGACGACAGAGAGCCCGTTGGAAGCCAGTGTACCTATATCGTCGAAAGGGTGGGGCACTGCGGCCGCTGCGATAAAGACGTCACCGAATCCGTCATAAAGATCATACATAACTACGAATACGGCGTCGTCTCCAAGGCGACCTGTACGCGGCCCGGCACCATGGGCATTCGCTGCAGCGAGTGCGACGAGGTGCAGGACGAGACCAAACTCGTCTCTTACACCGCGGAACACAGCTGGGACGCGGGCACGGAGCGAGAGGGCTATATCCTCTATACTTGCCAAAACGACGGCTGCACGGCGACGCGGCAGGAATACACCGAGAGCAGCGCCACCGTCAGCACCGAACAGCTGGTAAATGGCGAGGTCTCCGTCGGCGACGTCGTGCTGTCCATCGATAAGGAAACGGCCGGCGGCCTGGGCACCGACGTGAGCGTCTCCGCGCAGGAAGAGGACATCAGCGGCATACTCGACGAGGAGACCGCCGCGAAGGTGGGGGATTCTCCCGTCTACAACCTCACGCTGAATAACGGCGATATCACGAATTTTGACGGCAGCGTCACCGTCAAACTGCCGTACACTCTGGCGGACGGGGAGGACCCCGCCTCCATCACCATCTGGTATATCACGGAGGAGGGCGAGCTCATCGCCATCACCAATGCCGTGTACAATGAGGGCTACGTCACTTTCACGACCGACCACTTCTCCTACTACACCGTCGGCAAGTTCGATAAGGCGGAGATGTGCGAAAAGTTCGGACACCTTATCGACATCATCGACCGTCAGGCGACCTGCACGCAGGACGGCTATCACATCGAGATCTGCCTGCGCTGCGACAAGGTACTCGTCAACAAAACCACTCCCGCCCTCGGGCACGAATTCACGGAGAGCGGCCGCGTAAAGGCGACCTGCACGCAGGACGGCTCCGTCACCTACACCTGCTCCGTCTGCAAAGAGAGCTATACCGCCGTCTTAAAGGCGACGGGGCACAACTGGGTGCTCGACGAAGAAGAGAGCACCGCCGCGACCTGCGAGGCCGAGGGGAAGGAGGTCTATGCCTGCTCTGCGTGCGGCGAAACGTACACCCGCACGCTGCCCCGCCTCTCGCACAGCTATACGAAGACCGTGACGGCGGCGACCTGCACGGCCGCGGGCTACACGACGTACACCTGCACCCGCTGCGGGTACAGCTATAAGGCGGACTACGTCGCCGCGCTCGGCCACACCTGGAACATCTCCGCGCCCACCTGCGGCGAGGGGCAGGTCTGCACCGTCTGCGGCGCGGCTGGCCTCCCCGCTACCGGGCAGCACAATATGGTCGACGGCGTGTGCACCGTCTGCGGGCAGGGCTGCGAGCATGATTTCGTAAAGGGCGCCGTCACCGCGCCCACCTGCACCGAAGCGGGCTACACGACGTACACCTGCTCCAAGTGCGGCACGTCCGAAAAGCGCGACTACACCGCCGCCCTCGGGCACGACTTTGCGGCAGACTTCACGAAGTGCGGCCGCTGCGGCACCGCCAACCCGCAGCTGGAAGAGCTGTATGAAAACATGGCGGAGAGCCTCGCCGCGGGAGACTTTGCCCTGACCATCGAGGGGCTTTCCATGCGCGGCGGCAACATCTACGACAATGTCATGGCTGACAACGGCATCGTGGGCGTCGAGGGCGTCAGCGCCGCCTTCCGCTATGAGGACGGCAAGCTGCTCCTCTCCGCGGACGGGTATCTCATCAACGAAGGCGCATACGGCTATGAGATAAAGATCCCCTTCGTCGGGTACGGCGACGGCACCTATCTCTATGCCAGGTACGAGATGGACATCGGCGAGCAGTACCTGCGCGTCGCTTACAGCGAGCTCATGCCCGTGCTCGAGGGCGCGCTCGGCGCCTCCGGAGCGGCGGGGCAGATCCCCGTCGAGTCCCTGCTCGACATCCTGCAAGAGCAGCTCCTGCCCCTCGCTGAAAAGGTGCTCAACAGCGACGGCGGCCTGCGCTACGAGTTCATGAACAAGCTCGTCACGGCGGCCTTCAGCGGCGGCAGCACGGAGAACGGCTACGAGTTCACGGCCAACGTCGGCAAGCTGCGCACCCTCAACGAGGTGCTCGCCACCAAGGGCATCGCCTCCGCCTTCGACCACCTCTTCGGAGAGGGCGCCTTCGATTCCCTCGTCTCCTTCGCGGAAGACATCGCCTTCGACAACGACATCCGCGCTGCGGCTGACAAACTGCTCGGCTACGCGGCGGAAGTAGACGTCACCTCCGACGAGCTGTTCACCCTCATCGACAGCGTGATGATCGAGCTTTCGGGAGACGCTACGTTCAGCATCGAGGCGATGCTCAACGACGAGCAGTATGCAAATACCACCTTCGCCACCCTCCTCGAACAGATGAACGGTATGCAGGAAGGGGAAGTACGGGCGATGTTTGACCAGTACGTCGAACAGTTCAAGTCGGACGAAATGTCCGTCTACGCCCTCATCACGGGCGGCAATGAAGAGAGCGTGCAGATGCTCAAGGAAACGGTCGACGCGGCTCTCGGCAGCGACGATAAGGCCTCCGTCGTCCTCACCATGACGACGGACGCGAGCGGCGCGGTCACGGGCTTTGACCTCACCCTCGACGTCAATGTGGCGATGGAGAGTGGCGGCCACGGCTTCGATTATACCATCGAGGGCGGCATCGGCATCGCCGTCGGCGGCGGCGCGAAGGTGGAAAACGCCTCCCTTGCGTCCGAATTTGAGGGCATGTGGAACCAGTATCTCTCGACGCTGCGCAGCGCCGTCTCGCGCAACGGCGGCAGCTACAATATCGGGGAGTATAACTTCACCGTGGAAGAGGGCAAGCTCGTCATGTTCGGAAAGGTCGCGCAGAACGGCAGATCCGAGAGCGGTGGGCCCGATTGGGATACGGGGCTCGTGACCGAGTACATTTACGAAAACGTCATCGAGTTCACGCTGCCCGACCTCTCCGCCTGCGGCGTTGTAATCCTCACGCCCGACTGCGGCACCAGTTATCAGGTCGAGCTCGCAGGTGCGGCGAAGGGTATGCTCAAATATGTGACGGAAACAGTCGTGCGCGACAGCAATACCGGCAGCATCATCAGCTCCGAAACCACGGAGGAGGAGCGCGGCGAGGGCAGCGGCCTGTACGATCTCTCGACCTGGTACGACCCCGCTTCCGGGCAGTTCAGGCAGAACTATTCCGCGCACGACTTTGTAAGGGATGAAGACCGCTCGCAGACGGAAGAGGACGTAGACTGCGAGCAGTACTACGAAGAGGTGTGCGTCTGCGAAAACTGCGGCGAAGAGCGCATTATTCATTCTTACAAGAGCCACACGTATCGTCGGGCGGCGGAACTTCTGCCCGGCTCTGAGACCTGTGAAGACGGCGTGCGCGTCTTTGATGAGTGCACCGAGTGCGGCGCCGAAAGTCCGTACAATGAGGAGACATATTACGATCATATCAAGGTAGAACACAGCGAGACCTTCCTCATCAACGGCGAAGAGGTGACCGTGCGCTACGACGCCTGCGCCTGCGAGCAGCAGTCCTCTTATAGTGGCGTCGAGGGCGGCTGCGGGTTTACAGGCGACGTGGAAAAGGAAGATATCCTGGAGGGCGGCAGCTATATCGGCTACCGCGAGACGTACAACTGCTACGAGACGGGCTGCGACGGGCGCATGGTCGTGGAGTATTACGACGGCACCCTCGAAGGCTGCCTCCGCACTTCCAAAGAGGTGTACAGCTTCTATGACGGAGAACAGAAGGTCAAAGAGATCACTTTCACGAACTCCGAGTACGAGCATTACATGTCCAGGGTAGAGGAAGAATGCGTCAATACTGATTCCGAGTACATCTATGTTGCCCGCTGCGAAAACTGCGGCTACGAAGAGCGCTCGACCGAGCGGTACGACGGCTACGGCAGGCTGACGCTGCGGGAGAGCAGTTCCGGCTACGAGGGCAGGATGCATGAGACCCGCACCGAATATACCTATTCAGGGGGCAGCTGTGAGTGCGAAGTCGTCGAGTACGTGAACGGCGAAGAGACCGGCCGCTATACGAGCTCCCGCCATTCCGAAGAGCGTTTCTGCGAAGTGTACTACGAAGGCGAGCCGACCTGTACCCAGCCCATCTATACGCATTATCTGTGCAAGGCGTGCGGAAAGGAAATCAACAGCGATATGGCCGTCAAAGGGCATTCGTATGAGTATGATGCGGAGCTCGGTACGTACGTCTGCACTGACTGCGGATTGCACAACAAGCAGGGCACGGACGGCGAGTTCATCTTTGAAGACCTGACGGACAATGCAGAGTACGGCCGTGAAGGTTATCTCGCGCTCGGCTATTATGCCCGCGGCGGTTGGTATGGCAACGTGCTGTTCCGCTTCGTGCCCGTCGGCGGCGAGAGCGATGCGGAGACAGGCGCGGGGATCGTTACCTACGACATCTATTACGAGGAAACCGATAGCATCCTGTACATTTCGCTGGACGAAGTCGCCGCGGCGGCGGAAAACTACGTGGACGAGGAGGGGAACCCCGCTCCCGTCGATCTCACGCAGTACGACCTGCGCGTGACCTTCCCGAGCTTCGGCGATGCCACTTCCCTCACCTTTACCGGCCTCGCCGAGAGGCTGGGCATGGCGGCATAAGCCGCACGGAATGTAACTTTCGGCACTTTGTAACGGCGGAAAACAGGCGCTTTTGCCTGTTTTTCGTCTGTAACGGCAAATTTCGAGCAGCCGCGCCCGCGGTGCGGGCGGAGGAGGGCATATGCCCGTTCATGCAAAAAAAACGGCGCCGCTGTGCGCCCTCATCCTGGCGCTCTTCCTCTTCGCGGGGTGCGCGCCCGCCGCGGCGCGCACGGAGATCGAAATTTCCCCCGCTGCCCCCGTCTCCTATTCGGCGGAAGCGGTGGAGCGGGCGGAGGCGCTCGCCGTAGACGCCGCCGAAGAGATCTTTTCTGAGGTGCTCGGCACCGCCTTCGACGCCCGCCGCAAAGAGCTGGTGCGCGCCGCCGCCGCGCAGTTCGTGCAGGCGTGCGGGGCGCGCGGCATCCCCGAGGCGCAGTTTTCCGCGGCGGCGGAGCTGCTCGGCGGGCAGGGAGAGCTGTACCTCGCCCTCGCGCGCGAGGGGCTTTCGGAGGGCACGTTCGCGCGCCTCTCCGCGCTGTTCGGGCAGCTGTGCGGCGTGCTCGGCGCGGAGCGGGCGGGCCTCGTCTGCTTTGACGCCGCCCTCGCCCTCTGCGAGCACAGGGCCGCCACCTACGAGCAGCGCTGCGAGGAGACGGGCCTCTCCTATTACATGCGGTACGCCGAGGAGGAGCGTGCCCTGCGCGCATCCCTCGTCGCCGATACGGGGGAGGAGAACTTCTCCCGCCTCGTGCGCATGGCGCTGAGCGGCTCGCACGCCGCCGCTGCAGGGGAGGGGCTGCTCTCGGCGGAAGAGGCGGCGCTGGTGCTGCGCGCGGAGGGAGACCTTTTAGCGCGCGTGCAGATGAGCGCCGCGGGCTGGGAGGCGCTGTTTTCCCTCGCCTGCTCCTTCGGGGGCAGGCTGGCGGACGCGCTGGATGGCACGCATTCCGTAGCCGCCTTTGCCGCCAACGCGCAGGCGCTTTCGGGCGCGCTCGCCCGCGCCCTCTCCGCCGCGCAGGGGGAGGACGCCGCGGCGGATGACCTCCTTTTCGCCCTCTCCCTCCTCTGGACGGATGCAGAATGGGCGGCTCTGGACGCCTTCGTGCGTTCCCCCCTCGACGAGGAGGCGTTCGCCTCTTACTTTAAGGGGCAGGGCATGACGACCGCGTATGCGGCGTATCTCGGAGGCGAACAGAGGGCGACCCTCGAGCAGCTGCGCGCCGCAGATGCGGAGAATTTTGCGGAGACCTTCCGCGCCTACCTCAACGCGGCTTCGCCGCGCATCGCTTTTTTGGTGTACGGACTATGATTCGAGCGGACGATATCTTCAAAAGTTACAACGGCGAGCCCTGCCTGCGCGGGCTGAGCCTGCGCGTGGCGGAGGGGGAGTTCCTCTCCGTGATGGGGGAGAGCGGCAGCGGCAAGAGCACCCTGCTCGAGATCCTCGCGGGCGTGCGCACTCCCGATAAGGGCAGCGTGCGCGTCGCGGGGGAGGACGTGTGCGCCCTCTCCGGCGGGGCGCTGGCGAAATTCCGCCGCACCGTCATCGGGGTGGTGTACCAGCAGTTCCGCCTCATCTCCACGCTGACCGCGGAGGACAACATCCGCCTGCCCCTGCTTCTGGGGCGGGTGCCGAAGGCGGAGATCGCCCGCCGCGTGTCCGCGCTCGCGGAGGCGCTGGGCATCGGCGGCATGCTGCACAAGTACCCCGAGCAGCTTTCGGGCGGGCAGCAGCAGCGCGTCGCCATCGCGCGCGCCGTCGCCTATTCCCCCCGCGTGCTCTTCCTCGACGAGCCGACGGGCAGCCTCGACAGCGAAAATTCCGGGCGCGTGCTCGCCTTCCTTTCGGAACTCAACCGCGAGCGGGGCACGACCATCGTGCAGATCACGCACAGCGCCGAGGCGGCGGCGCGCTCCTCCCGCACCGTGCACATCCGCGACGGGGTGATCGTGCCATGAGCCTTCTCTTCCGCCACGTCAGAAACAGCGTGCTGCGCGCGCCCGCGCAGTCTGCGGTGCTGCTTCTCACGGTGCTGCTGTCCGCGCTCGTGTTCGCCTTCTCCTTCGAGGTCTTTTCGGCGGTGCGGGGAGAGCAGAACTTTTTCGATACGGGCGCGGCGCGGGCAGATATCCTCGTCGCCGCGGCAGACTCCCGCTTTATCGAGCGCGCCGCCGCGGAGGAAGCCGCGAGCGCGGAGGCCTCCGCCGGCTACTTCGTCTTGCCCGCCTATGACGGGGAGGGCATCGTCTCGGGCGCGGGCATCGACCTGCGCGAGGCGGACGGCATCTTCGAGTTTGCCTTCACCTCTTACGGAGAAGTGACGGACGCGACCGTCGGCTCCGTCGCCTTCGTCACGGAGCGTTTCGCCGCCTCCCGCTCCCTCTCGGTGGGAGACAGCTTCACGCTGCGCCTGTTGGGGACGGAAAAGGAATACACCGTGCAGGGGATCAACCGCTTCGCGCTGTGCGGGCAGTTCGACGTGCTCGTCGACGCCGCGGGCGCCGTGGGCGTGCTCGCCTCCGTCTCCCCCGTTTTTGCCCTGTTCGACAGCGAAAACATGCCGTGCAGCGCCCTCTACCTCCGCCTGCCCGCGGGTGCAGACCTCTCCGCCGCGGAAGAGGCGGTGCGCGCGCTGCCGCAGTACGCGGGCGCGGAGGTCTCCCTGCTCGGTGAGCGGGAGGCGGGAACGGCCTTCGAAGACGCGCTGATGGATATCTTTATGGGCGCGCTGCTCATCTTCGTCGCCACCGTCGCCTGCGTGCTGGTCTATTTTTCCCTCGGCATCCTCGGCGAAAAGCGCGCGGAACAGACGGAAGCCTTTCTCCTGGCGGGAATGCCGCGGGGGACGATGTTCTTCGCCCTCTGCGCCGAAACGGCCGTATATGCCGCGCTCGGCACGGCGCTGGGCCTCGCCGCAGCCGTGCCCTGCCTGCACCTGTTCGGCGCCGCGCACTTCACCTACGCCTTCCCACGCCTCACGGCGGGCGGCGCGGGGCTCACCTTCGCGCTGGAATTTGTCTCGGCGGCGTGCGCTCTTCTGGCGGGCCGCGCCCTCTCCTCGAAACGCGGAGCGCGGAAGGAGGGCCGCCCGCTCGCGGCGGCGCCGAGTGCGGCGGCGCTGGCGGCGTGCGTCCTGTGCGCCTTTTTTCTGCCCGTGCGCGCGGCGTACGTCGCCGCGCTGGGCGGGCTGATCTCCCTCATCCTCCTGCTCCTGACTGGCCTGCCGCCGCTCTTGCGCGCCCTCGGCGCCCGTTCGGGGCGCGAGCGCGGCGGGCTCGGCTTTTCCCTTGCCGCCAAAAATTGCGCGCGCGTCCTGCCGCTGCACAGCGTCGCGCGCATCCTGAGCATCCTCCTCTCCGTGCTCGTCGTGCTCTGCGCCTGCTTTGCCTATTGCAGCGAGCAGGTCTCCGTCTACGAGCGCTATTTTTCCTGCGACTATGTCGTGGCGGGCGCGGGGGAGGGCGCCGCGGAGGAGGTGCTCTCCGTCCGCGGCACGGAGGGCGTCGCCTCCCTCTACTGCGCCAACGCGCTCTTTGAGGACGGCCGCAGCATCCTGCTGCTCTCCTGCAGCGACCCTTCCTATTTTTCCTTTGAAGCTCCCGTGCCGCGGGGGAACGAACTCGCCCTGCCCTCTTCGGTCGCGGCGATGTACGGCAAGGAGGAGGGAGACGAGGTCACGCTCACCGCGGCGGGGCAGGCGCGCACCTTCACCGTCACCCTGTACGAAGGGGAGGGGTACAGCGCCTTTTTCGACGCCTCCCGTTTCGGCCTGCGGGCGAACGTGCTGCTCGTGCGCGCGGCGGGCGGAGAGGCGTATCTCGAGGCGCTTTCGGAGGCGCTCGCGCTGGAGGGCGCCGTCATCGGACGGCCGGATGCGCTGCTGCGCTCGCAGAATTTCTTCGTCGATCTCTTCGTGGCGGCGATGCAGGTGTTCACCTACGGCACCGTCGCGGTGGCGCTGTTGGGCGCGGTCGACCTCGTCTGCGTCAGCTACGCGCGCAGGCGCCGTGAATTTGTCTGTTTCCGCCTGGCAGGGATGCCCGGCGGGGCGCTCGCGCGCATGCTCGCCTGCGAGGGCGCGATCCTGCTGGGCGTCGTGCTCCTGTCTGCGGCGGCGGGCGGGGGGCTGCTCGTCGCCCTGCTCGACTGCGGCATGCGCTCGTTCGGCTACTCCCTTTGGATATGAGAGAAACGCTGCCTGCATGGCAGCGTTTGCTTTTGGGCGCGGTTTGTGATACAATAGGGAGGAGAAAAGAAAAAGGAGAGCGGCGATGAAGCACATCCAGTGGTTTCCCGGGCACATGGCCAAGGCGATGCGCATGATGGAGGAGAGCGTCCCCCTCGTGGACGGCGTCCTCGTCGTGCTGGACGCCCGCGCACCCGTCGCCACGCGCAACAAAAATCTCGAAAAGGTCTTTGCGGGAAAGCCCGCCCTGTACCTGTTCAACAAGGCGGACCTCGCCGACGAAGGGAAGACGGACGCCTTCCTCGCCGCGTACGCGCGGCGCGGCGAGCTCGCCGCCAAGTGTACGGCGACCGCCGCGGGCGCGGCGCGCGCCGTCACGGCGAAGCTGCCCGTCCTGCTCGCCGAAAAGTTCGCCAAAGACGCCGCAAAGGGGATCAACCGCCCGCCGCGGCTGATGGTCGCGGGCATCCCCAACGCGGGCAAGAGCGCCCTCATCAACGCGCTCAGCGGCGCGAAGCGCGCCGTCACCGGAGACAAGGCGGGCGTCACGCGCGGCAAGCAATGGGTGCGCTGCGCGGGCTTCGAGCTGCTGGATACCCCCGGCACCATGCCGCCTTCCTTTGAGGACCAGAGCCTCGCGCGGCACCTCGCCTACATCGGTTCCGTCAACGACGACATCCTCGACATGGATGACGTCGCCCTCGAATTGCTGCGCGAGATCGCGCAGGCGTACCCGGCATTTCTGGCCGAACGCTACGGGATAGAGGACTTTTCCTCCCCCCTTGCCATGTACGAGGCGGTGTGCCGCCGCCGCGGCTTCATGCTGCGCGGGGGCGAGTTCGACTACGAGCGCGGGGCGCGCGCCATCGTCGACGACTTCCGCAAGGGGCGCATCGGGCGCATCACGCTGGAGGATCCCGCGCAGCTTTCCGGACAGGGGGAAGGCTGATGGACAAGCTCTTTTACGAGCGCGAGATGCTCGCCCTCGGCGCGCAGTACATCGCCGGCGCCGACGAGGTGGGCAGGGGGCCGCTGGCGGGCCCGGTCGTGTGCGCGGCGGTCATCATGACCCTCGGCAGGGGAGAGCTCATCGAGGGGATCGACGACAGCAAAAAGGTAAAGGAGGGGGAGCGCGTGCGCCTCGCCGCCCTCATCCGCGAGCGCGCCGTCGCCTGGGCGATCTGCGAGGAGGACAATCACACCATCGACCGCCTCAACATCTTAGAGGCGACCAAAAAGTGCATGAAGCGGGCGGTGGAGAGCCTCGCCGTCGAGCCGGACATCCTCTTTCTGGACGGCAATTTCAGGATAGACGTCTCCCTCCCTCAACAGAGCATCATCCACGGAGACGCGCTCTCCTATTCCATCGGCGCGGCGAGCATCCTCGCCAAGGTCTACCGCGACGAACTGATGAAACAGTACGCGGAGATCTACCCGCAGTACGGGTTTGAAAAGCACAAGGGCTACGGCACGAAGGTGCATACGGACGCAATACGGGAGTACGGGCTATGCGAGATACACCGCAGGACGTTCACAAGAAAGTTTTGGGAAGGCGAGGGGAAAAGCTCGCCGCCGAATACCTGAAAGGGAAGGGATATAAGATATTAAAGCGCAACCTGCGCACCCCCTTCGGCGAGGCGGACATCGTCGCGCAGGAGGGAGACACCGTCGTGTTCTGCGAGGTCAAGGCGCGCCTCAGCGATTCCTTCGGCACCCCCGCGGAGGCGGTGGAGCGGCGCAAGCGCAGGCGGTATGCAGACATCGCCCGCTGGTTCCTCATGCGCGCGGGGCAGGAGGTGCCCGTCCGCTTCGACGTGCTCGAAGTGGGCGAAGAGGGCGTCCGCCACATCCCCGCCGCCTTTGACGGCGAGGGGCGGGCATGATCGGCGAAAAAGGTAAAAAATTTGTCCGTTTGCGCATAAAAACGGTTGCGCGAACGGGCGTTTTATGGTAAAATAACAAAAGACTTCGGGCGGTCCTCTGGCGAACGCGGCCATGAACGCTTAGTAAAGATGGAGGTAAAGTCGAATGAAAGGTCTTATCGAAGCGATCGAGAAGGAAAGCCTCAAGGACAGCGTTCCCGCATTCAATGTAGGCGACACGGTGAAAGTAAGCGTCAAGGTCGTCGAGGGCACGCGCGAGAGGATCCAGGCGTTTGAAGGCGTCGTCATCGCAAAGAAGAACGGCGGCATCCGCGAGACGTTCACGGTGCGCAGGCTGTCCTACGGGGTAGGCGTCGAGCGCACGTTCCCCGTGCACTCTCCCAAGATCGCCAACATCGCCGTCATCCGCAAGGGTAAAGTCCGCAGGGCGAAGCTGTACTATCTGCGCGGCCGTACCGGCAAAGCGGCGAAGATCAAAGAGGTTCGCTGAGCGAACAACCGAACAGAAAGTTGAGACCCTCCGCCTCGCAGGCGGAGGGTCTTTGCCTCCTTGCTTTGCGCGCCGCTTTGCTGTATATTATAATATAGGAAGAAGAAAAAAGATGCGCCCGCTGCGGGCGCGGGGAGGTCTTGCATGATATTCGTCACGGGGGATACGCACCGTTCCGACCTTGCGCGCTTTGCGCCCTTCTGCGCGGCGCACCCGGGCCTCACGAAGGAGGACTATATGATCGTCGCGGGAGATTTCGGCGGCGTATGGTCGGAAAAGACGCTGGAAGAGGATCTCGACCGTTTTTCCGCGCTGCCCTTCACCGTGCTGTTCGTGGACGGCAACCATGAAAATTTCGACCTGCTCTCCTCCTGTCCCGTCGGGCAGTGGCAGGGCGGAAAGGTGCACTTCGTCAGGGAGGACGTCATCCACCTCATGCGCGGGCAGGTCTACGAACTGGAAGGGCACACGTTTTTCACCTTCGGCGGGGCGACCAGCCTCGACCGCGCCTTCCGCACCGAGGGGGAGAGCTGGTGGCGGCAGGAACTGCCCACCTACGAAGAGCTGGACGAGGGGCTGCGCAACTTTAAACGATGCGGCCGCGCGGACTATGTCGTCACGCATTCGTGCGGGGAACGGGCATACATGCACCTCGCTTCCCGCAGGCTCATCGGCGTGCCGCGCATGTATCCCGAAAACCACCTGCTCTCCAACTTCGAAGACCTGCCCTTCGGCCACTGGTTTTTCGGGCATTACCACGTCGACGCCCGCCTCGGGGAAAAGTACACCGCGCTGCTGCACGAGATCGTGCGCATCGTCTGAGGGGCGCGGATTTCGTTCGTCTACAAAAACGCGACGCTCGTCGCACGGCGGCGTTACCTTGTCGCTGTCTGCCGCCCGTTTGTCGCCCCCGTATTGACATTTTTTCGGGCAGCGTTTATACTTTTCTATGAAAAATACGGTGCTCCCGAAAGAGAGGTAAAACTATGACCGGAACAAAAAAATTTCTCTGCGCCGTCCTCGCCGCTGCGCTTGCCGCCACCGCGCTGCTCCTGCCGCTTCGCCCGACGACCGCCTACGCCGCGACGGCATCCGTGCAGCTCCCCGAAAAGAAGATCATCTCCTATGCGGAGCGTGTAGAGAGCAAAGAGGAGCTGTTCAGCCATAAGGCGACCTTCCGCACGGACGAGACCTCCCTCAAATACCGCTGTTACCTGCCGGAGGTGACGGACGGCGCGCCCCTCGTCCTCTTCCTGCATGGCGGGGGAGAGCGCGGCACCGACAACGATCGGCAGCTGGACAACGCCATCCTCCTTCCCTTCATCGAGGACGAAGACAGCCCCTTCTATTCGGCGGTGGTCGTCGCTCCGCAGTGCCCCGCCAAGGAAAACGGCGACGGCTGGGTGGACATGAGGGAACACGGCTACGACATATATGCAAATTATTCGGTGGACGAAGTCCCCGAATCTGCGGAGTGCAGGGCGCTCGTCGGGCTGATCAACGAGATGGTCACCCGCTATTCCCTCGACACGAGCCGCGTGTACGTCATAGGCGTCTCCCAGGGCGCCGTGGCGGTGTGGGATCTTTTGGCGCGGCACGGAGAGCTGTTCGCGGCTGCGGTGCCCATCGCGGGGGTGGGGGACGTCTCGAAGGCGGAGATCTATGCCGATATCCCCATCTACGCCTTCCACGGCGCGATGGACTTCATCGTGCCGTACGACAAGGGCACGCCCCGCCTGTACGAGGCGGTCGACGCCGTGGGGAAGGGAAAGATGAACTTCGTCTCCTTTTCGGACGGCGTGCACGATATCTGGGATCAGTCCATCATCTATGCGGGAGGGAACGGGATGCCCTCCCTCGCCGAGTGGCTGTTCTCACAGAAGAAGGAAGTTGAGGGCACGGGCGCCGTCATCGCCATCTGCGTAGTCGGTGCGGTCGTTCTGACGGGCATCGCCGTGGGCGTCGCCCTGGTCGCCGACCGGAAGAGGAGCCGCGAAAGCAGCATCTGAACGGAACAAAATAAGCCGCGGAAGCGGCGCCCCTGCGAAAAGGGAGGGAGCCGAAGGCCGGAAAGAGGCCTTCGGCTCCCTCCCTTTTTTTGTCCGTTTTGTGAGGGATATGCGGCAGAGATCGGAGGATATGTGTCGGCCGTGCGACATAAAAGGCACGTTTTGCGGCACAGGGTGCAAGTTGTGCAGAAAAATTGCAAGTTGTGCAGAAAAGTTGAAAAGCTGCACATCCTATGGTACAGTTGAGACGCTTTAAAAATCCTAACCGGGAGGTAAAACATGGTTAAAGTAGCAAAGAAGAATGTCTCTCGCTTTGCCGCTGCGCTGCTGTCGGTAACTTTGGTTCTGACGGGCGCGGCGTTCGTAAGCGGCACTTCTGCAAGCGCGGCTTCCGACGCGCTGTTCGTGTCCGACTACGACAGCAAGGCAGAGGCGGTGCAGGCGGGCCTCGAACTCAACGAGCGCATCGCCGAAGAGGGCATGATCCTCGTCAAAAACGAGAACGAAACCCTTCCGCTCTACACGGGCAAAGGCACCGCGGGGGCGAAGGTCACCGTCCTCGGCTATGCGGGTGTCAACCCCAATGCGGGCGCCAGCGCCAACGGCGGCGACGCATCCGCGGGTTCGGCCATCGCGCTGGAAACGGTGTACAGCAGCCTCGAAGAGGCGGGCTACCGCCTCAACCCCGTCGTCAAGGCGCAGTACGAGGCCTGGGCGGCGACGGAGGGCGTTACTTCCGACTCCGCGATCGCGAACCTGGAGACCGGCTCTTTCGACGCGGTCTCCGCGGGCTGGGCGAACGCGAATGCGGAATATGACGACGCCGCGCTCGTCGTGCTCTCCAAGGGCTCCAACGCCATCGGCGACGGCGCGGGCAAGCGCGTACATCCCCTGCAGATGGACGAAGAGCAGCTCGACCTCGTCGACTACGCGACGGAGAACTTCGACAAAGTCATCGTGCTCGTCAACAGCTGCACTCCCTTTGAAATGGCTGCCGTGGCGAACAACGCGGACGTCGACGCCGTCCTCATGATCGGCGAACCCGGAGACAACGGCTTTGCCGCCCTCGGCAAGGTGCTCTCCGGCGAGGTCAACCCTTCGGGCAGGACGACGGACATCTGGGCAGTGGACTACACCGCCAACCCGTCCTACCGCAACTTCAACGTATTCACCGAAGCCGATGCCTGGGGCACGGACGGCAAGGGCGTGGATGTCGGCTATTCGCAGTACAAAGTGGACGGCACCGCCGTGCAGACGTGGTCGGTCGGCTACGTGGAGGGCATCTACGTCGGCTACCGCTGGTACGAGACCGCCTATACCGAGATCGTCGACGGCGGCTACACCCCCGGCGAGTATACCTCCGCGACTGCGGACAAATGGTATGACGCCAACGTCATCTATCCCTTCGGCTACGGCCTCTCCTACACCGATTTTGACTGGCAGATCGCGCCCGTGACGGCGCAAGGCGCCATCGACGGAGATACCACCCTCAAATTCGACGTCACCGTAAAGAACACCGGCGGCGTCGCCGGCAAGGACGTCGTGCAGCTGTATTACAGCGCGCCCTATGATTCCGAGAGCGGCATCGAAAAGGCCGCCGTCAACCTCGGCGACTACGCAAAGACCAAGCTGCTCGCCCCCGGCGAGAGCCAGACGGTGCGCCTCACGATCGACGCGAAGGACATGGCGTCCTACGACTACGAGTCCGCCAAGACCTACCTGCTCGAGGCGGGCGACTATACCATCAACATCGCGCGCGATTCCCACTCCGCGGCCGTCAACGCCGCAGGGGAAGGCAATACGAATGAGTATGTTTACACCGTCGCGAGCGATATCGAGTGCGACACCGCCGTCACCGGCAACACCATCACCAACCGGCTGGACGACGTGACCGCGGGCTTCGAAGAGCTGTACACGGGCCTGTCCCGTGCGGACTTCGAAGGCACCTTCCCGACCGCCTCTCCCAAGCAGTATATCGACATCACCGCCGAAGAGTATAAGGCGTGGGACTGGAACATCGGCGACTATGACGAGTATTATACGGGCATCGGCGAAGTCACCTACGCGACGGATACCTCCGGCAGGGGCGCGCAGTACGACATCGTGCTCTCCGACATGATCGGCAAGCCCCTCGACGATCCCGATTATCAGGAGATGGTCGAACAGCTCACCGTCGAAGAGCTCGCAGAGTTCGTCAACATGGGCGGCTTCCATTCCATGAACATCGATTACCTCGGCGTTCCCTACGCGCTGAACACGGACGGCCCGAAGGGCTGGACGGGCAACTACTCCGACGCCGAAGACCGCTTCAACTACTTCGCGTCCGAACCCATGATCGCGGCGACCTATAACAAGGATCTCGCCTACGAGATGGGCGTGATCATCGGCGAGCAGGGCCTGTGGGGCAACAGCACGCAGGAGAGCGGCATCGCCTATTCCTACACCGGCTGGTATGCGCCCGGCATGAACATCCACCGCTCCGTCTTTGACAGCCGCTACACCGAGTATTACTCCGAAGATCCCGTGCTGACGGGCAACACGGCGGCGAGCGCCTCCCTCGGCGCACACAGCAAGGGCTGCTACATCACGATGAAGCACTTTGCATTCCACAACGACGGCGGCGGCGCCTCCACCTACCGCGCGGGCGCCATCGGCGCGAGCGGCAAGGCAGAGGAAGGCCTCTCCGCATGGATGACCGAGCAGACCGCCCGCGAGATCTACCTCAAGGGCTACCAGATCTGCACGGAAGAGGGCAGCGCGAACTATATGATGACCTCCTTCACGCGCATCGGCGCGACCTGGTGCGGCGGCAGCTACGCCATCAACCAGGCCATCCTGCGCGACGAGTGGGGCTTTGAAGGCGCCTCCGTCACAGACATCGTGCTGTACAACTCCGTCAACGCCTATCAGCTGATCGCGGCGGGCGGCGGCACCATGCTGGACGCGACCGTCTACGGCCTTGACGGCGGCATCTACCTCGACGCGGCGGATATCCTCGCGCTCGACGAGACCAGCCGCGACGTCGTCATCTACAACATGCAGCAGACGGTCAAACAGACGATGTATATCGTCGCCAACAGCAACGCCATGCAGATCCCGAAGGGCGCCAGGGTGACGTACACCGGCACCACGGAGAACGAGTTCGGCGAAGTGGTCGCCATCACGCTGGAAAACGCGAAGGTCGGCACCGCCTACACTTCCGTCTCCCTGCTCGGCGCAGAGCTGAACACCTATACCCCGTACTCCGAGATCACCTATACCGATGCGGGCCTGCCCGCAGGGCTGCGCTTTGACGCGGCGACAGGCGTCATCTCCGGCACGCCGACGGCAGCCGGCACCTACGAGGTGACGATCACCGCCTCCGCGGAAGGCTATCAGTCCGCATCCGTGACGTACACCCTCGTCGTCGAGGCGGAAAACGATTACGTCACTTCCGATGAGGTGCAGGATATGATCGACGGCGCGCTGGGCAACCAGGGCGGCGAAGAGGAAGGCGGCGGCTGCGGCGGCGCGATCGTCGGCGGCACCGCGCTGATCGCGGCGGGCACCGTGCTCGCGGCTGCGGCGGTGGTCATGATCGTCCGCAAGAGGAAGGTAAACTGAGCAAATGCGCCCTTCCGCCGCGGCGGAAGGGGGATGCGGTAAAATAAACTGCCGATTGCGGCTGCGGCTGTGCCGCAGCCGCGGTTGGCTTGCAGCGGGAATAATTTTCCCGCAAAGCGGCAAAACAATCATAAAAAGGAGTGTTCGCAATGAAAGTTTTAAGAAAGTGGACTTTTGTCCTCATGGCGCTTCTTCTCGTCTTTTCGCTCGCGGTGTTTGCTGCCTGCGGCGGAGACGGCGGAGACAACGGCGGCAACGGCGGAGATGGCGGCAACAACGGAGATGGCGGCGACGTGGTCGTCGGCGACGACGAAACGCAGTACACCTTCGAGGCGGAATACACGTATATCCCCGAAGACATGGAAGGCCTCGGGCCCTCGGGCTCGCCGCACGGGCTCGACCTGATCGGCGAGAGCACGAGCGC
>CASFTB010000015.1 GCA_949297575.1 uncultured Bacillota bacterium
CGCGCTTCCGCTTGCGGAAGCGCGGCCTCCCTGTTGCTGCGTATATCTTTTCTTTTTTCATGTGTCCACTTGAGTGGACTTAACGGTTTTGCCATCGTTAGCGATATACATGCAGAAAACTTTCCTTCGTGTCTGGAGGATGAGAAAACTGAATTGCATAATTTGCTTAGGTGAGGATGTATTTATGAAAAAGCGGCGTCTTTGACGTCGCGTTTTCATATTGTTCATACTATATCGTATTCTTTGCCTCCGGTAAGCATGCTGCATATTTTTATAGTGTCATTTCGGTTATTGGTTACAGCAAAGCAATACCACTCACCATGTATAACGCCCGATACGTTTGCCGATATCATCAAAAGGACGAAAAATTTTTCTTCTCCAATCAGGACGCGGATTATAGGATGTGGAAAATATTATTTCATTTTCTTCATCTTTAGCGCCTCGCAAAACGGATCGGAGTAAAGCAAGAGCTTCCGAAAAAGTTCCGCACACAAAAAAGAGCGCCGCGCGTTTCGCGCGGCGCCGGAGAAGAGGCGGGCAGGGGATGCCATAGATGACCTCTGCCGCCGCCAACCGCCGCCCGTCGCCTGCGGAATCGCCGCAGCGTCGTGCGTCGGACAGCTCCAAAACACGGCCCGCAGGGCAGAAGGCACTGCGGGCATTTTATTCGTCGCTATTCAGTTGTGAGGAACTTTTTAAGACGCTCTATTCCTTAAACCTATAATCAGCGCGGGTGCCTCCCGTCTGCAGCGCAGTCGGCCGCCCGCAAAAGCGGAATCAGTCTTATTTTACCGTCCCTTTCAGATACTCGTACATTGGACCGCCCTCCTTTCAAGCAAGCTTACGAAGTAAGTCGGATCTGTACATTGCAGTACCTCCCTTTTCTTTTCGGGCGCGAACCGCTCTGCCGCTCCATCCGTCCGGCACTCTTTTCCGATCGCCATAGTGTGATGCGGTGCGGGGAAAGCGCTTCCGCTCCTCTGCCCCCGATCGAAAATTACCTTCTCTTCCTTTCTCTTTACCCTTGCGCCGATATTCCCGTGCACTTTTCCGGAGGAAACCGCCGCAAATTATTGTATATTGGGAGGGGGACAGGCTCGCGTGCCCGATCCGATTGAGTTGTACCGAGGGAAATGATCTGGATTTTTCCCTTAGGTCACCTTTATTATACCATGGATTTTCCGCTTGTCAAGCCTATTTTTGAAAAATTTTTTACTTTTTTGAAATTTTCTTTCAGCTATCACATTTTGCTTTTACGGGAGAGCGGTCGCCGCGGTCAGTGCAGGGTGTCGAAGGCGATGTCGTACGCCGCCCGCGCCTCCTGCAGGATCCCGCCCTGGATGCCGTCGAACCGCGCCGGGTAACGCCGCCACAGTTTCTGCCGCAGGCGGAAGAGGTCGCAGCCGCTCTCCCGGCTCTTTGCAAAAGCGGCGGAGAGCCGCGCCTCGAACTTTTCTTCCGCGGCGCGCAGTACGTGTGCGGGCACAAACGCCGTCTGGGCGATCTCCTCGCGGCTGCCGGCGGCGTTGGCGTCCGTGACCTGCGCCCGCGCGCGGATGCGGAAGGTCAGTACGGGCGTCCCGCCCTCCAGCCGCAGGGAGGAGGAGCGCTTACTTATCTTCATCTTCAGCGTATACGTGACCTCCCGCCCCTCTTCGAGCACCGTCACTTCCCCCGAGGCGAGCCCCGTCTTCGAGGCGGCGAGGTTATAGGCGAGCGTCTCCTCCGCGTCGAGGATGCCGACGCCCCTGCCCCTGTCGAAGAGCATTGTGCGCGAGGCGTCGAACACGTCTGCGTCGTTCTCGCCCGCGCCCTGCGCACCGCCTCCTCCCGCACTCTCCGCGGCCCCCGCGCTCTCCCCGCCGGCGGGATCGCCGCTGCCCGCCATCGCCTCCCGCTTTACGGACAGGTAGGGCAGAAAGCCGCCGCCGCTCTCGGAAAAATAGCCCATGGCGAACTCCCGGAGCGAGGTCACGCTCACCTGCCCCGTCTGCTGTGCCTCGGTCGAGAGCACCTTTTCGATGGCGGAAAAGGTCAGATCGCCCACGGGCGACTTTGCCTGCAGAGCCTCGGCGGCCTTTCCCTCGCATACCGCGACCAGGCAGGAATCCTCCACATACTGGCTGCGCAGAAAGAAATCGAGCACGCCGAAAACGTCCTCCCGCGCGACGGCTTCGCCCAGCAGCACGAGGCGGCAGTGCACGAGGGTGGGGTACCAGCCCGTCTTCTGGTTGAACTCGGCGATCGCTTCTCCCACCGTCGCCGCCCCCGCAACTTCGACGTTGCTCGCCTTCTGCCCCGTCTCGGAGGGCACGGCAATCTGCGCGGTCACGTCTATCTTTCCGCCCTCGGCGGCGTCGATGCCGATGGCGGTGACGATGGAAGTCTTCTGGATATCCACCAGGCCGAAGTCGTTGGAGAAAAAGAGCAGGAGCAGCAGCGCTGCCCCGAATACGAAGATGCGCGTCCGCAACCTGTTCATTGCCCGCGCCTCCTTTGCCCCTTCCGCAGCAGCGTCGCGAACAGGGGGAGCAGGTAGCAGAAGACCCCGAAAAGCGGCCATAGTGCCTCCGCGAACACCGTCTGCACCTCCCGGAAGGAATAGTTGAAAAACACCGTCAGCGCGAGCAGTGCCCCGTTCACGGCGAGCGCGGGCAGGAGCGGCCTGCACCCGATCGCCGTGCAGGCGCAGTGCGTGCACAGCTGTAAGGGGATGCACAGCGCAAAGGCGAGCACCAGGCTGAGCGCGATGGCGGGGAGCAGGTCGATGCGCCCGAGAGAGGTGAACGCCGTCGTGTATTTCGCGATCTGCGCGAGCGCGTTCTGCTGCAGGGGCGCGAGGTCTGCAAACACCGCATAGAAGACGGCGAGGAAGAGCAGCGTCGCGGCCGCGCCTGCCGCGAAGGACAGCATCACCTTCGCCGTTCCGCCCTTTTCGGCGCGGAAGTGCCCGAGGAAAAAGAGGGGGAACAGGCAGTCTGCGTACCGCGCCATCCCGTACCGCCATCCGCGCAGCACGGGTGCCGCGCCCCTGCCCAGCACGGGCAGCAGCGCCGCGAAGTCCGCCTGCGGCAGCGCGAGGAAGATGAGCGCGGCGAAGCACACCGCAAAGAGGGGGAGGGCGATGTCTGCGATGCGCCCGATGCTCTCGAGTCCGCGCATGCAGGCGAACAGCCCGACGGCGAAAAAGGGCGCGAAGGAGAGGACGGTGGGCGCGTTTTCGTAGAGGACCTGCGTCACAAATCCCTTCTGCTCGAGAAGCGGAAGCAGTGCGGAGAGGGCGAAAAACAGCGCGAATACACCGTACACGACGCGCGCTGCGATCTCCCCGAAGGTGTTTTTCAGCAGCCCGAAAAAGGTCTGCTCCGTCCGCCCCGCCAGCAGCATGATCGCGAAGACGACGATCCCCTCCGCGAGCAGGTTGCCCAGTGCGGAAAAGAGCAGGTCGTTGCCCGCATGGTAGGCGAGGGTCGCGGGATAGAGCAGCATGCGCGTCGCGGGCAGGAGCGCCGCGTACAGAAAGCAGATCTGCCGCAGTTTTATCTTATCCATCCTCTTCCTCCTTTCCGGCATCCGTCTCCGTGCCCGAGGCGGGGCGTCCGCGCATCTTTGCGCCGGGATCCTCCGCGCCGCTCTCTTGCCTGATGCGCAGGCGCGTGCGGTTTTTGCCGCGCAGTGCGGCGGGGCGTTCGCGCAGCGAAAACACGCCCGCCTTATATACGGTGTCGCGCAGGTCGCGCCTTACGAGGGGCGCAAAGGGCGCCAGCGGCGGCACGCCGTAGCTGTCCGCCGTCACGAGATAGTACAGGATGAGCGCCGTCAGCAGGATCACCCCGTACATGCCGATGCTCCCCGCCGTCAGCAGCAGCGCCAGCCGCACGAGGGAGAGGGTGCCCGTCAGGTCGGGTACCGTGTAGGCGGAAATACCGGAAAGCGCCACGATAATGATGGCGGGGGAGGAGACGAGCCCCGCCTTCACCGCCGTATCCCCCAGCACGAGCGCCCCGATGACGGAGAGTGCGAGCGCGACGTACTTCGGCATGCGGATGCTCGCCTCGATGAGGATCTCCAGCACGACGAGCAGAAAAAACATCTCCAGGCTCGGGGAGAGGGGCAGATCCTGTATCCCGCCCGAAACGGTCATCAGCAGGCCGAAGGGAAGCAACTGCAATTTGAACAGCTGCGCCGCCACGTACAGCGCGGGCAGGAAGAGGGAGAGCGCCACCGCCAGCAGGCGCAGCAGCCTGCTCACCGTCGCGCGGTAGGGGCTCACGAAGTAGTCCTGCGAGCTCTGAAAGTCCTCCGCGAGCATGTAGGGCAGCGTCAGCGCGATGGGCGAACCGTCCACCAGCACGCCCGCCCGCCCCTCGAGCAGCTTCGCGCAGAAGATATCCGGCTTTTCCGTCGTGCCCGCCTGTTTGAACAGCGAAAGCGGCCGTTCGGCGAGGAATTTCGCCACATAAGAGGAGTCGGGCACCCCGTCCGTATCCACGGCGGCGAGCCTGTTTTCTATCCTGCGCACGACCTCTCCGTCCGCGGTGCCCTCCAGCCAGACGATGCACACGGCGGTGCCGCTGAGGCGGCCGACGTTCACCGTCTTAAACCGCAGTGCGGGGGTCTTGAGCCTCCTGCGCACCAGGCTCATATTGGTCTTGACGTCCTCGATGAATCCCTCGCGCGGGCCCTTGACGGCGATCGCCGTCTGCGGCTCCGCGACGGCGCGCAGAGAGACCTTTTTCGTGCCGAGCACGAGCGCCCCCGCGATGCCGTCGATGAACAGCGCCGGGTTGCCGGCGAGCACCTCCTTTGCGGCCTCTTCCGCATCTTCCGCCTCCTTGCTTTCGGGGAAGAGGATGCGCCGCTCCGCCGCGGCGAGGCTCGCGGGCGCCTCCTCCGAGGAGAGAGGCCTTGCCGCGAGCTGCCCCAAAAGTTCCTTGTCCGTAATGCCGTCCGCATACACCGCGGCGCAGCGCCTGCCGTCCTTCGTTTCAAAGCGGAAGACGAGCACGTCCTCCGCGGGAAGGATGTCCTTGAGCTGTTTTACGTTTTCCTGCACGCTCTCCGTAAAGCGCGCATCGCTCCTTGTTTCCACACCGCAAGTGTGTGCAAAACAAAAAAGATTAAACGCCGCCGCGGCCCTTTTGCGCGCTGTTGTCGCAAAGAGGCGGCAGGGCGGGGCTTTTTCGCAAAACGGCGGCAGCGTTCTCCCCGTTTCGTGTCAAAAAACGGGGCGTCCCGTTCGGAACGCCCCGCACTGCGGAAAAAATCACAGCCCCGCGAGCGCCTTTTCCAGCGCCCCGTACAGCTGCGGCGCCATCTCTTCGCCCGCGATGTCCGCGAGCGCCGCGAGGGCGCCCTCCTCGTCGCTGCCCACCATCCGCGCGATGCTCTCCGCCTGCCCGTCCGAAAGGTCGTACGGGGCGAGCAGCGCCTTCACGCATGCCGCGCGGGCGTCCGCCGCAGTTCCGCCCGACGCGATGGCGCCGATCGCCGTCGCCAGTGAGCCGCAGGCGATGCCTTCGCCGAGTACGGAGGCGGCCTCCGCCCCCGCAAAGGCGCCGGTGAGTGCCGCGTATGCCGCATACAGCGCGATGCCGAGCAGCAGGGGAAGCGCCCGCGCGGCGCGGCCGCCGAGCCGCTTGCACAAGGTGCGCTGCAGCAGCAGGGCAAGCCCCCACGCGGCCGCCCCGACGAGCGCGACGTCCGCGTTGCACTGCCGCAGGTAGCCGATAAGCCGAAAAACGTCCATGCTCCCTTCCTTCCGCCCCGCCTCCCGCAGGGGCGTGGCGCATGTTTTCCCGCCGCAGCGAAAGTATAACACACAAGTGCGCCCGAACGGAAGCCTGTCTGCCGGTTTTTTCCGCAGGTTTTGTCCCTCGTGTTTTTTTGCACAAATGTTGACAAAACACGAATGCTGTGATATGATATGAAACAAGCAAGAAAGGGTACCCTTTCTTTTTGGCCTCGGCTCGTAAAGGGCGGATCGCCTGCGGCAGGATATGCTGTAAAAGCCCCGTTATCGGGGACAAGCGATACGGGAGAGGGCGGCGCGCATTGCGCGCCGCCTTTTTCCTTTACGGACGTAAAGCTCCGCCTTCCGCGAAGGGCTCGCTCCGGCCGCAGCCGCCGCCCGCCGCGGTAAAAGTAAGGTGTCCCGGAAAAAGTCATCGCCGCCCCGCCGTGTTTGACAATCCTGCCGCGCATGTGATATACTATAAAGAAAGAAAGCGTAAGATCGAACGGATAGATCGTGAGGTAGACCATGTTCAAAGCAGACGATTACAGGATGCGCGCCAGGGCGCTGTCCGACACATTGCAGGAGACCAAAGAGGCGCTGGACATCGACGAGCTGCGCAAAAAGCTCGAAGAACTGCGCGTCGAGCAGGAAAAGCCCGAAGTGTGGGGCAACCTCGAACTCTCCACAAAGTTGGGGAGAGAGGCCTCCTCCGTCGAGGGCAAGATAGCCGCCTATGACAAGGGCAAAAAGGCGCTCGAAGAGGTGGGCGAGGTCATCGACCTCATCGAAGAGACGGGGGAGGAAGAGCTCGTGCCCGAGCTCGAAAACCTTCTGCAGACCGCCGAAAACGACCTCGAAGAGATGCGCATCCGCTCGCTGTTGCGCGGAAAATATGACAACTACAATGCCCTCCTCACCCTGCATTCGGGCGCGGGCGGCACCGAAAGCTGCGACTGGGTCTCCATGCTCTACCGCATGTATACCCGCTACGCCGAGCGCAGCGGCTTCAAAGTGACCGAGCTCGACCGCCTCGACGGGGACGAAGCGGGCATCAAGAGCGTGGACTTCAAGATCGAGGGCGAAAACGCCTACGGCTATCTGAAGGCGGAAAAGGGGGTGCACCGCCTGGTGCGCATCTCGCCCTTCGACGCGAACAAGCGCCGCCACACCTCCTTCGCCTCCCTCGAAGTCATGCCCGAGATCGAGGACGACGGAGACGTGGAGATCAGGGCGGAAGACCTGAAGGTGACCACATTCCGCTCCTCCGGCGCGGGCGGCCAGCACATCAATAAAACGGAGTCCGCCATCCGCATCCAGCACATCCCCACGGGCATCGTCGTCTCCTGCCAGAACGAGCGCTCGCAGATCCAGAACCGCGAGATGGCGATGAAGATGCTGCGCTCCAAGCTCATCGAACTCAAGGAGAGCGAGCGCCTCGCGAACGAGCAGAACCTCAAGGGCGAGATCAAGAAGATCGAGTGGGGCAGCCAGATCCGCTCGTACGTCTTCTGCCCGTACACCCTCGTCAAGGACCACCGCACCGGCTGCGAAACGGGCAACATCCAGGCGGTGATGGACGGCGATATCCAGCCATTCATCATCGATTATCTCAAAAAGAGCTGACCTTTCCGCAGGTGCCCGCGGAGGGCATGTGCACGAAATGCGTGCGACGTCTATGAGAAAATATTACAAAAACTATCGCAGAAAGCCGAACATGTTCTTTTTTTTCGTGATGGGCGGGCTCTTTGCCGCCATCGGCGCGCTCGCCTTTTTCTTCGTGCGGGAGGGCGGCGCCGTGTGGGGCGGCGTATGCATCGGCGCGGGCGTGCTGCTCGCGGCGCTGCCGCAGCTCGTCATCTTCGAGCGCTTCGGCTTAAAGGGAGACGTGCTGCATTATCGCCGCGGCGGCATCCCGCACAGGGCGGACGTGAAGGACATCGGCGCCGCCGTCATCTGTATCTACGACGAATACCGCCGCGGCAAGGGATTCGTGCCCGCGGCCTTCGAGAGCCGCGAGGGCCCCGTCCCCGTGCCCGCGCTGCTGCTCTTCACTTCCGTCTCGGAGGAGGAGCTGGACATGTGTGACCGCCGCACCATGACAAAGATGACCTTCCGCAGGCAGCTCGTGACCGACATGCTGCTCGATTTCGGCTTTCTGGAAGAGCTGTGGGCGTCCGGTTTTGCGGGGAAGGTGTACATCTTCGAAGACGTCGCCAAAATCTATAGACCCGCCTTCGACGAGCTGTTCGGGGGAGATGCGCGCGTCAGCGTCTACGACCGCATCCCGCTGCGCGCGAAGCGGAACATCTGAAGCCGCGCGCATGTGTGCCGCGGCGCAGATGAGGCAAAAAAAGGGAGATCTTTCGGGTGCGGCGGCGCGTATGTGCCGCCGCACATATGCATGGAGGTGCAATATGGGGTATGCCGAACAATTTTCCGCCCTTGCATTGAAGAGCGAACCCCTCATTTTGGGGATAGAGAGCTCGTGCGACGAGACGTGCGCCGCCGTCGTGCGCGGCCGCAAGCTGCTCTCGAACGCCGTGCTCTCTTCCGCTGCCGAGCAGGCGAAGTACGGCGGCGTCGTCCCGGAGATCGCCTCCCGCGCCCATACCGACGCCATCGGCAGGGCGGTGGAGTCCGCCCTCTCCGAGGCGGGCGTCGCCGCCGGGCAGATTGACGCCGTCGCCGTCACCTACGGCGCGGGGCTGGTCGGGGCGCTGCTGGTGGGGCTGTCCTTTGCAAAGGCGTTTGCCTATTCCCTGCGCATCCCCCTCATCGCCGTCAATCACATCCGCGGGCACATGGCGGCCGCGTATCTCACCGAGCCTGACCTCGCGCCGCCCTTCATCACCCTTTTGGCGAGCGGCGGGCACACCGCCGTCCTGTACACGAAGAGCGCGACCGAGTTCGAGATCATGGGCTCGACGCGCGACGACGCTGCCGGCGAGGCCTTCGACAAGGCCGCGCGCGTTCTGGGTCTGCCGTATCCCGGCGGGCCGAGCGTGGAAAAGCTCGCGCGCGAGGGCAGCCCGAACATTCCCTTTCCCAAAATGTTCAGGGGAAACGGGTACGACTTTTCGTACAGCGGCCTGAAGACGGCGCTCATCAACTACTGCCACAACAAAGAGCAGAGAGGGGAGGCGTACAGCCGTGCAGACGTCGCCGCGTCCTTCCAGTGCGCCGCCTGCGACGTGCTCGCCGATCGCGCCGTCGCCGCCGCGAAGGAGAAGGGTTGCTCCGTCATCGCCGCGGGCGGGGGCGTCGCCGCCAACGGCTATCTGCGCGAAAAGCTGGCGGCGTCGTGCGCGAAAGCGGGCCTCCGCGCCATCCTTCCCGAAAAAAAGTACTGCACCGACAACGCCGCCATGATCGCCGCCGAGGGCGTCACGCAGTATTTCGCGCGCAACTTTTCCGACCTCTCCGTCAACGCCTGTGCCCACATCCCACTGGGGAAAAAGGGGAAGCAGTAGAAAGATCTGTACTTTTTGTCGGAAAAACAAAGGGACGCAAATCCGAGGACAACTCCGTTGCCCTCACGTTGCTCGGGACAATGTGTGTTCTCCCTTTGCCGACCTTAATTTTGCGAGAGCGCACGCGCGCAAAATCGTTTGCGTTGGCGGCCGAAAGGGCAGAGGCCATCGTATGAAAATTAAAAAATTTGTCCATAACCGTCTCCGAAGTTTTCCGGAGGCGGTTTTTTATGGGCCGGGTCGGCATTTTCCGGGGCGTTTTGCCCCTGCTCGCGGCGGCATTGCTCGCGGCACTGCTCTTCTTCGTACAGTTTTCGGACGAGGCGCCCCTGTTTGCGGGCGCGCAGCGCTATCATTTCTATACCCGCAGCGCCGATTCGCAGGCGTGCATCGTCTGTGCGGACGCGGAAGAGGCCGCGCGCGTGCGCCGTTCCCTTTTCGGCAGGACGGGCGAGAGCGCCGTATTTGCCGACGCGGAGGAGGCACTCTCCCAGGCGGAAAGATACGGCGCGCGCCTGCTTTTCAGCGAGCGGGCGGGAGACGTGACCAATTATTATTACTACTCCCCGCACCTGGGCGGGTGCGTGTACGTCGCAGGGCGTGCGGTCAACCTGCACGTCGCGCTGCGCGGCGAGGGCGGCTGCGTCGGCTCTCCCCTCATTTTCGGCGGGTACTGAAAGGACGCGCCCCTTCGCAAAAAATTTTTCCGCCGCCGCGTATAAAATCCGCGGAACGGTCAAAAATCACACCATCAAAAAAATCGGAGGACGATCATGAACGATATGAAAGAGAACAAAAATGCCGTGGCGGATACCCCCGTCAAGGTCAAGAGAAGGAGCCTTTACTACATTCTGGTCACCGCCTGCGCGCTCGTGCTCGCGGCAGCGGTCGTGCTCATCGTCGTGTTCGCGACGAACAGCCCCGCGCCCACCCTCGACGACCCCGGCGCCGCCGAACAGCCGGGCGGGGATGAACCGGGCGGCGAGGTGCCGGACGAGGGCGACCCGGACGGAGAGGCCCCGGATGAAGACGAGCCGGACGAGCCCGGCAGCACGGAGGTCGTCTTCTCCATGCCCGTCTCCGAAGGCACGCTGGGCACGGCGTACACCTTCTGGTACAACTCCACGCTCAACCGCTACAACCTGCACACGGGCGTGGATTTCAAGGCGGATGCCGGCACGGCGGTCACGGCGGCATACGCGGGCACCGTCGAGAGCGTGACGGACACCCTGCTCGAGGGCGGCAAAGTCGTCATCGACCACGGCAACGGGCTGCGCACGGTGTACGCCTCCGTCGATCCCGCCGCAGGGCTGAAAGAGGGGGATACCGTCGCCCGTGGCGACGTCATCGGCGCGGTCTCCGCCGCCGCAGACGTGATGGGCAACGAGTACGACGAGGGCAGCCACCTGCACTTCGAAGTGACGCAGGACGGCAAGGCTATCGACCCCGTCACCTATCTTGACCTTTCCGAAAAGTAAGGAGCGGACGCCGTACGGCGAAGAGGGCCGCCCGCAGGCTTTTGCCTGCGGGCGGCCCTTGCCGTGTTTTGTGTAAAAAGGAGGCGAAAAGGCGGAGGGAAGAAAGCAAAACTCTGTACAAACGGCGCGAAATGTGTTAAAATAAAAAAAAGGGAGCACGTCCCGCAGAGGAGGGGGGAGATGCACGAAGGTCACAGAGGGCGCATGCGCGAGCGCCTCGCCCTGCACGGCGATTCGCTCACCGATCACGAGCTGCTCGAGATCCTGCTCTTCGAGGTGATCGGCCGAAAAGATACAAATCCCGTCGCGCACCGCCTGCTCGACAGTTTCTGCGACCTGCAGGGGGTGCTGTCCGCGCCGCCCCGCCTCCTGTGCACGGTGGCGGGCATCGGCCCGCGCGCGGCGGAATTCGTGTTCCTCGTCGGCTGCTTTCTGCGCAGCGTGCGCAGAGAGCGCGCCCCGCGGCCCCGCCTGTACAGCTTCGAGGAGGCGCGCGCCTTCGCGGAGGGGCGGTTTGCCGGCGTCGCGGCGGAAAAGCTCGAGGTATACCTGACGGACGAAGAGGGGTTTCTTCTGTGCATCAAAAGCGTCACCGGCGAGCAGGCAGACCGCGTCGCGCTCAGCGAGCGCGAACTCGGCTACATCCTCGGCGAAGTCAGGCCGAAGGGCGTCATCGTCGCGCACAATCATCCCAGCGGCGTGGCACAGCCCTCCGCGGAGGACGACGCCGCGGCCGCCGCCATCGGCAGGGTGTGCCGCGCGCACGGCGCCCGCCTCAACGACAGTATCATCTGCGCCGGGAAGGAAACGTACAGCTATTACGGCGAGGGCAGGCTCTGAGCCCGCCGCGAAAATAAGGAAGGAGAACCATGAAAGAGGTAAGAACGAGATTTGCGCCCAGCCCCACGGGCTACATGCACATCGGCAACCTGCGCACCGCGCTGTATGCCTATCTGTTCGCGAAAAAGGAGGGGGGCAAATTCATCCTCCGCATCGAGGACACGGACGGCAAGCGGTATGTGGACGGCGCCGTGCAGATCATCTATGACACGCTCAAAGACGCGGGCATGCATTACGACGAGGGCCCGGATGCGGGAGGGGACTTCGGCCCCTACGTGCAGAGCGAGCGCGCCGCCATCTATAAAGAATACGCCCAAAAGCTGGTGGAGCTGGGCGGCGCCTATTACTGTTTCTGCGACAAGGAGCGCATCGACTCTCTGAAGGACGAAAACGGCGTCGGCCGCTACGACAAGCACTGCCTGCACCTTTCCAAGGCGGAGGTGGAGGAAAAGCTCGCCGCAGGAGTGCCCTACGTCATCCGCCAGAACATCCCCGCCGAGGGGAGCGGCAGCTACGAAGACCTCGTGTACGGCACCGTCACCGTCGACTTCAAGGACATGGAGGACGGCATCCTCCTCAAGAGCGACGGCATGCCCACCTATAACTTCGCCAACGTCGTCGACGACCACCTCATGGGCATCACGCACGTCATCCGCGGCAGCGAATACCTCTCTTCCACGCCCAAGTACAACCTGATGTACGACGCGTTCGGCTGGGAACGCCCCGCCTATATCCATCTCCCCCCCATCATGAAAAACGCGCACGAGAAGCTCTCCAAGCGCAACGGCGACGCGAGCTACCAGGACCTCGTCGCCAAGGGGTACTGCAGGGAGGCGATCGTCAACTACATCGCCCTGCTCGGCTGGAGTCCCAAGAGCAACCGGGAAAAAATGACCCTGCAAGAGCTGGAAGAGAATTTCTCCCTCTCCGGGCTGAACAGATCTCCCTCCATCTTCGACGAGCCCAAATTGCGCTGGCTTTCGGGCGAATACTTCCGCGAGATGGGGGAGGAGGAGTACGCGAAGGCCGCCCTGCCCTTCCTCAAAAAGAGCAAGGCATACGGCAAGTATGACGAGCGCAGGCTGCTCGCCGTCGTCAAGACGCGCACAGACGTGCTCGAAGATATCCCCGCCAAGCTCGACTTCCTCGAAGAGTACGGCGCCATCGACCCCGCCCTGTACTGCAACAAGAAGATGAAGTCGGACGCGGAGGTCGCCAAAAAGGTGCTGCCCGCGGCGGAAAAGGTGCTTGCGGGGCTGGAAGTCTTCGCCAACGCGGAGATCTACGCGGCGCTCGTGCAGCTCGCGCAGGAGAGCGGCATGAAGAACGGCCAGGTGCTCTGGTGCGTGCGCATCGCCCTGACCGCCAGGGAGAACACCCCCGGCGGCGCCAGCGAGATGGCGGAACTTCTGGGAAGAGAGCGCAGCCTCTCCCGCCTCGCCGCGGCGCGCGCGGCGTTGGAGGCATGAGCGAAGAGAGGCGTCCCTCCGCAAAGGAGGAGGGCGGGCTGCGGGCGCGCCTCTCCGAAATCAGCCTCATGCGCGGGCTGAAGATCGCCATCCTCATCCTGCTCGTTGCGGCATGCGTGGCGGCGATCGTGCCGCTGTTCGCGCTGCAAAGCCGCATCCCCCTCATTTCTATCCCCGTGGCGGCAGTACTGCTCTTTTCGATGGCGATGAAGGTGTTCGCCGTGCAGGACTTCTATAAAAAGATCGCCTGGTACGTGCTGGACGCTCTGCTCCTTCTGGCGCTTTCCGTGCTGGGGGGCTGGTGGGCGCCCTCCGTGGTGGTCGGCACCTCCTACACCTATTTCGTGTACGTCGTCGTGCTGTCCGAGTTCTATCTCTCTTCCCCCTCCCTCAGAGACAACGCCATCATGTTCGGCGTCAACTTCGCCGCATACACGGCGGTGTACATCGCTGCGGCGCTGGGCAACAACGAATTTTCAAACGCGTTCAGCATCTCCTCGCAGTATTTCGTCGCGCTCGTCGTCTTCACGCTGCACTTCATCGTATTCAATTTTGCGATGACCGTCTATCGCAAAAACAGGCAGATCGAGCAAAACCTGCGCGAATTGGAGGAGAGCCGCAACGAGCTTCTGCACGCCTACGACAAGCTCGAAGAGGCGACGCTGCTCGAAGAGCGCAACCGCATCGCCAAGGAGATACACGACACGGCGGGGCATTCGCTGACCACCGTCATCATGCAGACGGAGGCGGCGCGCCTGGCCATCGATCAGGACCCCGCCGAGGCGAAGCGTGACATCGCCGCGGCGAACATACAGGCGAAAAACTGCCTCGAGCAGCTCCGCCTCTCCGTGCACCTGCTTTCGGGGCGGCGGGAGAACGTCACCCTCAGAGAGTACCTCGAGGGCATCCTCGAAGAGACGGGCAGCGGCACCGGGCTGACCTTCCGCAGCAAGATAGACGACATCGAGCTCACCGCCGAGGCGGAGAGGTTTATCTCCAACGCCCTGCGCGAGGGCATCTCCAACGGCATCCGCCACGGCGGCAGCACGGCGTTTTTGTTTGAACTCAAAGACATGGGCAATTACATCGAGTTTTTGCTCTCCGATAACGGCACGGGCGCAGACCTGAAGTCCTTTAAAGAGGGCTTCGGCCTCTCCGCCATGCGCGCCAAGGCAGAATCTCTGGGCGGCATGGTCAACTTTTCCTCCGAGGAGGGGGAGGGGTTTGAGATACGCCTCAGCCTGCCCGCGAGCCTGAAAAAGCAAAAGGAGGAAAGGGCATGAAGATCAAAGTCATGATCGTGGACGATCAGGTCATCCTCTCCGAAGGCATCCGCAGCGTGATCGCCTCGTCCGGCGAGCTGGACGTCGTCGCCGTCGCGCACGACGGGCAGGAGGCGCTCGCCGAGATGGAGCGGGGCAACGTGCCCGACGTCGTGCTGCTCGACATCCGCATGCCCAACATGAACGGCGTCGTCACGACGGGCGAGATCAAAAAGCGCTACCCCGATGTCAAGGTGCTCATCCTTACCACCTTTGACGACAGCGACTACATCCTCAGCGCCCTCAACAACGGCGCGTGCGGGTACCTCTTAAAGGACATCAGCGCGCCCGCGCTCATCGATGCCGTCAAAAACGCCTACGCGGGGGATACCATCCTGCCCGCGAAGATCGCCAAAAAGATCACCGACGCGGCAAAGATGGTTACCGCCGACCGCGAGATCAAGCTGCGCCGCGCCTTCGGCCTCTCCGACCGCGAGGTGGAGATCGCCGTCATGCTCTTCGAGGGCTTCAACAACCGGCAGATCGCCTCCGCTCTGGGCCTTTCGGACGGCACCGCCCGCAACTACATCAGCGCCATCTACTTAAAGCTCGGCTGCGACGGCAGGGCAGCCGCCATCGCCAAAATGAAGGAGACGCTCGGCGCATAAAGAAGCCGCCCCGCAGACGAACTTCGTCCGCGGGGCGGCGTTTGTTTTTTTGCGTCATGTGAGGAACAGTATCATCAACACGATGAAGATAAAGATCATGGCGGGCAGCAGGCAGAAGAGGATGACCAGCCACCTGGTGCCGAATTTCATCTCGGCGAGCTGTTCCTGCGTAAACACGGCCTCTTTTTCCCGCTCTCTGCGCTCGGCGCTCTCCCTGCGCATCTGCTCGACGGAAACGTCCAGCGCCTCCGCGATCTTTTGCAGCACCTCCTCGTTTTCGGGCACAAAAGACTGCTCCCATCGCTGCACGGAAGACTTGGATGCATAGATCTTGTCCGCAAAGGCGCGCAGCGAGTACCCGCGCTCTTCGCGCAGCTGCCGCAGGTATGCGCCGTCGATCTTTTCCATCGCTGCCTCCAGTCCCTTTCTCCGCCTATTATACCATATCGCGCCCCCGCGCGCAAGTTTTTGAGGCTTTTTTGCGCATTTTTCGCCGCGGGACAGTCCCGAAGACTGGTTTGGGACAAAAGCGGGACAGTTTTTCGCAGCCTTGCCGTTGACATTTCCGCCGTTTCGGTATATATTGAATACGAGGTTGCAGCCCGAATAAAATTTTTTGGAGGAAAAAACAATGAACACAAAACAAACCAAGCGCGAGTTTATTGCCCTCAAGGTCATCGCCCTCACGCTCAGCCTGCTCGTGCTGGCGGGGGTCGCGCTGTACTGCTTCACCACTCGTCCGAGTACATATACCGTGTATGCGGACGACGGTTATTATTCGGAAACGACTTACTACTTAACAGAAGCTGCCTATGAGCGCGGTGTGCCGCTGGATGAGCGCATTTCCTTAGGAGAGGAGAACGATTTTGCCCTTGCGGTACAAAAAGATATGTGGGTCTATGAGTCAACCGACGAAAGTGGCGTTGTCACAGAATGCCGTCTGCTTGGCAGAGAAGAGGCGGAACAGGTAAAAGTTTTGGCTGCGACCGTAGCAAGGGAGCAGAATACGACATCAAGTATTACGCCCATTGACAGTAAAAGTGAAAGCTATTATAGATTCAGTGGACAATTTTATGTGTCCTGGGACGATGATGAAAATGTTTATAAGTTGCAGGGGTCTATCTCATGGGAAAATTTGCTTGCAAGCTGGTGGGAAACGCATAAGGCGGCTGAAGAGGGTAGCGCTGATTATCTCGGCTTTACATGGGGAGGAGGTTTCCTGAATAGTTACAGTTCGGCTTCTGCCAAGTATTACAATGATCAAAAAGTTGAGATCAGTACATCGATAGATGAGCCGTATCAGGCCAAAGTTTGGCAATTCAATGAGAAGTCTGGCTGGATGGGTAAAGAACTTGAACAAGGTAACTTTGAAGTCAGGCTCAGCAGAACGACACCTCTTCAGGGTCAGTCCGCAATAGCGACGATGACTTATGTTCATACATACGGAAAGTTTGATGGAACGTTAAGCTTGAAAGCGGGGGTCGACGAAGGTGGTATAACTTCTGAGATTGGATTAAATGTCAGTACTTCGGAAGATAATTGGCAAATTCAGATGAGCATCGTCGGGCTTGAATATTAAAGGAATGGAGGTATATTATGAAATGAAGGCACAAGGACAGTCTAAAAGGAAAAAACTGAGTAAGCGTGCAAAGCTTTTTTTGGCAAACGGGATTTTTTTCGTCGTATTGGCAGTTTTCTTGGTGCTTGCCTGTACCGGACATTTATATGATTTTTCGTTTGCGGTCGTCTTTCTCCTGAGCATTCAATGCTTTTTTACCTTTATGAGCCTCATTGTCTACCACCTCTCCATCGTGGCGGACGCGCTGAATAGGCGGTATAAAGAGGGGGAGGAGAAGGAACGCGAGCAGAACGCGCACAAGCGGTAGGAAAAACAGGGGGTGAGTGTGCCCCGGCAGCGGGGGGAAGCGCGCGCGGAACATTTTCTGCGCGCGCTTTGCATTTTCCGAAAAAACGGCGATCCACCGTTTACTGTCTTGACAGTTGTCAATTTTTTGTGTATAGTAGTGCCATCAAACGCCGCCCGCCGGGGCGGAAAAAGGATCGGTATGGTTACGGAAGAACTCAAAGAGCTCAAAGAGCGGGCGGATGCCGTCGTGCTCGCGCACTATTACACAGACGGCGCCGTGCAGGAGATGGCGGACTACGTGGGGGACTCTTTCTACCTCGCGAAGGTCGCGGCAAAGGAGAAGAGGAGCACCATCGTCTTCTGCGGGGTGCGCTTCATGGGCGAGAGCGCCAAGATCTTAAACCCCGAATGCCGCGTGCTGCTGCCCGACGCCGAGGCAGACTGCCCCATGGCGCACATGGCGGACGTCGGACAGATCGAGCGGCTGCGGGCGCAGGTCGAAGACCTCGCCGTCGTCTGCTACATCAACTCCTCCGCGCGGCTGAAGGCGCACAGCGACGTATGCGTCACTTCCTCCAACGCGGTCAAAATCGTCTCCGCCCTGCCGAACAGGAACATTCTCTTCATTCCCGATCAGAATCTCGGCTCGTTCGTCGCAAAGAAGTGCCCGCAAAAGGCCTTTTACTATTCGGGCGGCTACTGCCCCGTGCACGCGCAGCTTCTGGCGGAGGACGTTGCCGGAGAGCGGCGCGCCCACCCCGCCGCCAAGGTGCTGGTGCACCCCGAGTGCACGGCGGAGGTCGTCTCCCTCGCAGACTTTGCGGGCAGCACGGCGGAGATCATCGCCTATGCCGAAAAGAGCGGCGCGCGCGAGTTCATCCTCGGCACCGAGCCGGGGGTGCTGTGGGAGCTTTCCCGCCGCTGCCCGGGCAAGACCTTTTATCCCGTCACGCCCTTCTGCTCGGACATGAAGCGCATCTCGCCCGAACAGGTGCTCGCCTGCCTTACGGGCGGCGGGCACGAGGTCGTATTGGACGCCGCCCTCACGGACGCGGCGCGCAGGCCGCTTCAGCGCATGCTCGAGCTGGGTAAGTGAGGAGGGGCGCCATGCGCAGAGAAGATACATACGACGTGCTCATCGCGGGCACGGGAGTGGCGGGGCTGTGCTGCGCCCTCAACCTGCCCGCGCAGTACAGGGTGCTCATGCTCTCCAAGGCGGCGGAGGACGAAAGCGACTCCTTCCTCGCCCAGGGCGGCATCTGCATGCTGCAGGGGGAGGAGGACTTCGCCGCCTACTTTGAAGACACCATGCGCGCCGGCCATTACGAGAACGACGAGGAGGCGGTAAAGCTGATGATCCGCACTTCCCCCGCCATGATCGCCGAGCTGGTCGCGGACGGCGTAGACTTCGCGCGGGACGGCGCGGGGAACTTCCGCCTCACGCGGGAGGGCGGTCATTCCCGCCCGCGCATCCTCTTTCACGATGACGTGACGGGAAAGGAGATCACGAGCAAGCTGCTCGCCCTTGCAAAGGGGAGAGAAAATATCGAGATCCGCCCGCAGACCGAGCTTCTGGACGTCATCGCCGAGGGGAACGAGTGCTTCGGCGGCATCCTGCGGGACAACGCGGGCGGCGGGGTCTATCCCGTCTATGCGGCCTTCGTGCTGCTCGCCACGGGCGGCGTGGGCGGCCTGTTCCGCCACTCCACCAACTTCCGCCACCTGACGGGAGACGGCGTCGGCATCGCCCTCAGAAACGGCGTCGCCGTCGAGCACATCGACTACGTGCAGATCCACCCGACCACCCTTTTTTCCAAAAAGCCGGGGCGGCGCTTTCTCATCTCCGAATCGGTGCGCGGCGAGGGCGCGGTGCTGCTGGGGGCGGACGGCAAGCGCTTCTGCAACGAACTGCTCCCGCGCGACATCGTCACCGGAGAGATCCGCGCGCAGATGAAAAAGGAGGGCAGCGAGCACGTCTGGCTGGATATGCGCCCGGTGGGGGAAAAGGCGCTCGCAGAGCACTTTCCCACCATCTGCGCCCGCTGCCGCGAGGAGGGCTTCGACCCCTTCGTGCAGCCCGTCCCCGTCGTGCCCGCCCAGCACTATTTTATGGGCGGTGTCAAAGTGGACTTGGACGGCCGCACGAGCATGAAGCGGCTGTTCGCCGCGGGGGAGACGGCCTGCAACGGCGTGCATGGCAAAAACAGGCTGGCGAGCAATTCCCTGCTCGAAAGCCTCATCTGGGCGAAGCGCGCGGCAAAGTGCATGGCGGGCGCGCGCACACAGGTCGCATCGCGGCGGCCGCGGGCGGACATTTCCGTCTATGCTGATCACGCCGCGCTCAAAAAAAGTTACGAAAAACACATCCGCGAAGAGGCGGAGAGGGAGGCAACCATTGATTGACGAAATTTCCATGAAGATCCGCGCGGACGAACTCATCCGCATGGCGCTCGCCGAAGACGTGACGAGCGAGGACGTTTCCACCAACAGCGTGCTGCGCGAGTACGCCTTCGGCACGGCAGATCTCGTCTGCAAGCAGGAGGGGATCGTGGCAGGGCTGCCCGTCTTCGCGCGCGTGTTCGAGCTGCTCTCGGAGGGCGGCGTCGCCGTCGAGATGCGCGCGAAGGACGGAGACCGCGTCAAAAAGGGAGAGGTGCTCGCCCGCGTCAGCGGAGACATGCGCGCCATCCTCACCGGCGAGCGCACCGCGCTCAACTTTTTGCAGCGCATGAGCGGTATCGCCACGTACACGGCGAAGATGGTGCGCCTTCTGGAGGGCAGCGGGCTGCAGCTCGTCGACACCCGTAAGACGACGCCCAACATGCGCATCTTTGAAAAGTACGCCGTGCGCGTCGGGGGCGGCGGCAACCACCGCTATAACCTCTCCGACGCCGTACTGCTGAAAGACAACCACATCGGCGCGGCGGGCGGTGTAAAGCAGGCGGTCGCCGCGGCAAAGGCGTATTGCCCCTTCACGATGAAGATCGAGGTGGAGGCGGAGACCCTCGGAATGGTAAAAGACGCCGTCGCGGCGGGCGCGGACATCATTATGCTCGACAACATGACGGACGAACAGATGAAGGAGGCCGTCGCGCTCGTCGGCGGGCGGGCGCTGGTCGAAATTTCCGGCAACGTCACCGCCGAAAACGTGGCGCGGCTGAAAGAGATCGGGGCAGACGTCGTCTCCTGCGGGGCGCTCACGCACTCCGCGCCCATCCTCGACGTGTCCCTCAAAAACCTGCGGCCCGTCGATCCCGAAGCCTTTTTCGACGGCGCAGACGAGGCGTGAGGCGATGAACGGGGAAGAGAGGCGCAGGGCGCTGGCGGAGAGCATCGGGGCGCAGCCCCTCTCCGCGGCGCGCCTTGCGGAAAAATTCGGCGTCTCGCGGCAGGTCATCGTGCAGGACGTGGCGCTTCTGCGCGCGGAAGGGAAGGAGATCATCTCCACCAACCGCGGCTATATCCTCCCGCGCGTCCGCGCGAGCCGCGTGTTCAAGGCGCGCCACAGCGACGCGCAGACGAGGGAAGAGCTGTACCTCATCGTCGACGCGGGCGGCAGGGTGGAGGACGTGTTCGTCTGGCACAAGGTGTACGGCAAGATCGTCGCGCCCATGGGCATCTCCTCGCGCCGCGAGGCGGACGCCTTCCTGCAAAAGCTGGCGAGCGGCGTGTCAGTGCCCCTGAAAAACATCACGGGAGACTACCACTACCACACCGTCACCGCCGCAGGCGAGGCCGCCCTAGACGAGATCGGCGCCCTCCTCGCCGCGCACGGCTTTTTGGCAGAGGGGGAATAAGAGAAAGCTCGTTGCTTTTGTTTCGAGCCGATGGAACAAAAAATGACGGATAAAAGGGGTGCCGCGCAAAGATATTCTTTGCGCGGCACCCCTTTTGCGCAGTGACGTTTTTATCCCTTATTGAGCCGTGAATCTTTCATAACTTGTACCTGTTTCATGAGCATATCTCGCATGTCCTCGTTTAAAGAGCGATAAAGTACGATAAGACGGCGCTCCTCCTCAGTCAGCGGCTGTTCGCGCCTTATATCTGTCCTGATATAGTCCTCATCTCTTCCCACTAAAAAGTCCACCGTACAGCCGAAGTAATCCGCATATGCGATCAAGCTGAAAATCTGAGGTTCATGCGTTCCGTTTTCATACGCGGCGACGGTCGTCTGCCCGATATTCAGTTTTTTTGCGAGCTCTGTCTGTGTAAGCCCGTTTTCCTTTCGCAGCGATTTAAGTTTTTCTCCGATCTCCATACTCTGTTCAGCCCTATTTTTAATTATGTGACAGTATCATTCTAAAAATATCTTAACACAGAAGAGGTAAAAAAGGTTGATAAAGCATGTTAGTGCTACTATAATAATGCTAAATAGCATATATATGCTAAAATTTATCTCATATCGGAGATTAAAGATGGCTGTAAACAGGAAGATCGTGCGCGCGGCATCCGTTTTGATTTTGGGGCTAAGTGCGCTTTTTTTGTCGGGGTGCGGCGCTTTCGGAGGCAGTGAAGGGGGCACAGGCACGAATACGGGCGGCGGTTCGGTGGAGGAGTTTCGGCTGACCGCTCCTTATGTCCTGTCATTCGGCTCCTTTTTGTCCTGGGCTCCGTGCAAAAATGCGGAGACCTACACCGTCTATTGCGGAGATTCTGTCGTCGGCACGACGGAGCAAACACGCTTCGACATCGTGCCCGGGGAAGAAGACCTCACTTATACCGTAGTCGCGAACAGCGTCACGCGGGGCGTCTCCTCTTCTCCCTCCAACGAGGCGGTCGTCGGCAAGATTTCCGGTTTTGCAGAGGAAGAGATCCTCGATCTCTCCGGGCAAACGCCCGGTACCCTCTATACCGTTTCTTCCGATGTGAGAAAGGTCGTGTGTATTTCCGATTCGCCCGTTTCGTACAATACGCGGTTTGTTTTGCAGAGCCGGACGCAGGACATCGTATTCGAGTTGCAGAATGTGACCTTCCGTTCTTCCGGCGATGCCGTGATCATCACCGAAAATAAAACATATTCCCGCGCGCGGGAAAACTGGAACCTGATCCTCGACATATCGGGAGAGTGCTCGCTGGAGGGGATCGACCACACGGCGCTGCCCGCGCAGCCTGCATCCGATTCCGAAAAGCGCGGCACAGACGGGACCGCAGGGACGGACGGGGTCCTCGTTCCGACGGCGATCGTGCGGGGAGGCGGCACGCTGCATATAACCGGCGGCGACGGCGGCCCCGGAGGGAAAGGGGCAGATTCCACGTTTTGGGCAGCAAAATATTACGGCGACGGCGGCAACGGCGGCGACGGGGGAGACGGGGTGATCTGTCAGTATTTCGTGATGCAGATGGACGACATAGGGAAAGTGTATCTGAGCGGAGGAGCAGGCGGCACGCGCGGCGCTCCCGGCAATAACGGGAGCATCATCACGGGGCCGTGGAATACATCGAATTATAACGAACACTACGGCGCCTCCGGTGCAGCGGGTACATCGCTGCGGGGGGAGGTCATAACGCAAGGAGGAACATTGTATGAGTAGGGTAAAAAAGGGCGTTCTCTGCTGTCTCGTCGCGGTGATGGCCGCATGTGCGGGGTTGTTTTCTTCCTGCGCATTGTTCGGATGGGAACCGTCGGTAGAAGATTATACGCCGGTCGGCACGCGGGAAGAACTGTTCGCGATGGAAGAGGACGGCTATTACCGTTTGACCGCCGATATCGATATGGGCGGGCAGACATGGACGCCGATCTCGCTGAAAGGGTTTGACGGCGGCGGGCATACCATCTCCGACTGTCAGATCATCGGCGCCGGCTTTTTCGTAGATATCGATACGCTCTCCAATGTTGCCTTCGATTCGGTCACCGTCCTCAACGGGTACTCCGTTGCGGTCGGAGGGCGAGCGGAGCAAATGGAAGGAGTGTCGGTCAAAAACAGTACCGTGACGGCTGCAGGTTCGGACGAGCTTATTAATAAGATCGGTTTAATCGCGGGATTCGTAAAAGGAGAGATCAAAAACTGCACAGCGGAAGACAGCCGGCTGATTTGCAGTTCATTGGACGATTCTGCGTACATCGGCGGTATAGCCGGATGGAGTTCCGGAGGGGGAGAAAAAACGGGCTGTATTGCCAGAAATATAGACATTTATGCAGCAAATACAGGGTATAGCGATACCGATGATTTTCTGGTCGGCGGGCTGTTTGGCAAGGTCGATAACGGCGAAATAAGCGATTGTCTTGCCTCCGGGCTGACGATAGAAGCGGATGCGACGAAGTCGGGCGGCGTGAGCGTCGGAGGGATCGCGGGATACTTCGATGATTATACCTCTCTCAGCGGGTGCGCGTCTGTGGGCAATACCATCGCCGCCTCCGCAAAAAATTCGGTGCGCATGGGCGGCGTCGCAGGTATCTCGTACGCGGAAACGACGGACTGCTATGCGTCGGGGAACACATTGGAATGCACGTCGTCGCTTTCTTCCTCTTCGAGTTGTTACATCGGCGGCTTTGTTGCCTCGGCGATGAACAACGTGAAGTCGAGCTTTGCGGTAAACAATACGCTGCGCGGAAATGTCTCGGAGGACGAATACTACGTTGCGGGCTTTACGCCCAATATCCACGGGGCGATACAAAACTGCGCCGTGGCGGAAAACGAGCTTGCGGGAGGTAATTCCGACGAGTTTGCGTTTGTGTCCAATATGATCTTCAATTGCTATATCACGGACACGGCCAAGGGCGGGAACTGCAACGGACTGGAAGAGCTCTCCTCGCAGGACTGGTTCTCTCCTGACGAGATCACGCAGAAATTGCTGTTGGACGAAACTGTTTGGACGTTGAATGCAGGGGGATTTCCCGAAATCGTATTCGAATAAGGAGAAAAACGTATGAAAAAAGTATTCGGCATTTTGGCGCTCTGCCTCATTCTCACGTTGGCAGGCACGGCATTTTCGGGCTGCGGCCTGTTCGGTGACAGCACTCCGACCATAGAAGTTTCCACGGCGGAGGAGCTGAGGGGGGCAGAGGGGGCGAACGTCATCCTGAAAAACGACCTCGATCTGGAAGGAGGGATCTTTGAGCCCGTCTCCGTCGCAAGTTTTGACGGCGGCGGCCATACGATCTCCAATGCCGTTATCGTCGCCTCCGGCAGCAAGGAGCACGCATCTTTCTTCTCACGGGTAAAGAGCGGGGTGCGCGACGTGACGTTTGAAAATATCTCCGTCTCTTCCGAGGGTACGTCGTACGCGGCGATCGTCTGGGACGGGATGGAGCGCAGCGATGCGATGCCGCAGGGGGAAGAGATCGAGTTTGAAAACGTCCATATAAAGGACTGCACCATCGAGTTCGTGCAGGGTACAAACGAAACGCGTACCTTTGTGGGCGGCATGGTCGGTTGGGGCGGCCTGGATTGGACGGGCACGCCCTCCCGCATCACCGACCGGCGCGAGCTTTCTTTTACCGGCTGCACGGTCGAAAACCTGACCGCGAATATCGACGGGTACGAGCCGTCGCAGGACGGGGCGTATAACATCGGGCCCGATCTGTATGTGGGCGGTCTGAGCGCCTGTGCCGACGGGATGGAAAATTGTTCCGTCCTCGACAGCAAAATTACAGTGCACTCGCATCAGCGGTACAGCGAGCCCTATGTGGGTGGACTGGTCGGATATCTGGAGGGCGGGGCGTCTGTTTCGGGCTGCCGCGTCTCCGGCAATACGATCGAGGCCTCCGCACTGTATTACAGGCACATCTCTCTCGTCAATGCCTATGAGTGTTCGGACGTCTACCTCGGCGGTCTGTTCGCCGAAAGTGCGGCGGAGAGCGCGGTGAGCTATTGCAGCGTGGACGGCAATTCTTTGCAGGCAAATTCTGTCGGCGGTTATTATCTTGCCGGCATCGGCAGCTCGGTTTCTGCTACCGTCTCGCAGTGCGCGGTGGTAGAGAATACCTTTGTCGGCGTGGGCAGGCTGGACGGCGAGAATAAAAACGGCGACCCCTGGACGCGCAATATCGGCGGTATCTCTGCATCTTCTTCTGCCGTGACTTTCTCTTCTACGTTTACGTATGGGAACGATATGACGGCGACGCTCACGCTGGACGGAACTTCGAGCACCGATCCCACGGGGTCTGCAGTCGGTTTTTCCAAGACGACGGCAGACGCGGTATTCCTCAACTGCGCCACGGGCGCCAACACGATGGATGCAGGCTCAACCGATGAATTTGCAACGGCTGCGCTGAAGAATGCGACAAATTGTTACGTTACGAGCGAAACATATGGCAATGCGCAGGGCTTCGAGCTGATCTCCGAAACGGATTGGCTGTCGGAGGATTCCATATCGGAGTTGCTCAATCTCTCCGGCTCCCGCTGGCAGTATGCGCCGGGAGATATCCCCCGCCTGTCATTTTCCTGAATCCCTGTAAAGAACATCGATCCTGCGCGGGCGGCTTCATTGCCCGCGCAGGATTTTCACACTTTATTCACGTTTTCCGGTTGACAAACGTCCGCTCTTTGACTATAATAAAGCTGTAAACAGAATATTCCCGTGGGGGAGTAGCCGGCGCGTTGTGCGCGGCGGGGTTCTTCATCTCGTGCCAAAGGGCACAGGGCTCCGCCTGAAACACGGCAAGACCCATATACCGCGCCGCAAAGCGCGTATATGGCACAACTCCGCCCTTTTTCGAGCCATATATGCGCGGTGCATATATGGTTTTTTATATATCTGCGCACGGTTGCGCAAAATCTATGGCAGGCAGGTCATTGTATGGAGTATTACAATCAGACGTCGGACGAGGTACTTTCCCGCCTCGATACCGACAAAAACGCGGGTCTCACCACGCTGAAGGCGCAGGAACACGCGGAAAAATACGGCAGGAACGAATTTACGCGCACCGGGCAGAAGTCGCTCCTGCGCCGCATCTGGGAGGCGTCGACCGAGCCCATGCTCATCCTCCTTTTCTGCGCCTGGGCGATCACCATCGCCGTCAACATCGTCAACGCCGCGCAGGGCGGGCACTTCGACTGGGCGGAATGCGTCGGCATCCTCGTCGCCATCCTCATCTCGGTGGTGCTCACCGTCGTCATGGAGGGGCGCAGCGCCAAGGCCTTTGAAGAGCTCAACAAGATCAAAGAGGGCGTAGAGATCAAGGTCGTGCGCGACGGCATCGTGCAGTACATCCCCCAGCAGGAGCTGGTCGTGGGAGACATCGTGTACCTCGAAACGGGCAACAAGGTCGCGGCGGACGGCAGGCTGATCGAGAGCACCTCCCTCATGTGCGACGAATCCTCCCTCACCGGCGAATCCGCGCCCGTCGAAAAGGACGCCTCCGCCGTCTGCGGGGGCGAAAACACGCCCGTCGCCGAGCGCGTCAACATGGTGTATTCGGGCACCTTCGTTACAGGCGGAACGGGCAAAATGGTCGTCACCGACGTGGGCGACCTGACGCAGTTCGGGCTCATCGCCCGCGAGATCCAGGTCGGCGGCGAGGGACAGACCCCGCTGCAGGAGAAGATGGCGCGCCTCGGCAAGACCATCACGGTCGTCGGCGCGGTGTTCGCGTCGCTCATCTTCATCATCCGGCTCGTGTACTGCCTCGTCGCGGAGCCGGTCACCTTCCAGGCCGTCAGCGCCGCCTTTATCGAGAGCATCGTGCTCATGGTCGCGGCGGTGCCGGAAGGGCTGCCGACCATCGTCGCCATCTCCCTTTCCATCAACATCGCGCGCATGGCGCGGCAGAACGCGCTCGTCAAAAAGATGGTCGCCTGCGAGACCATCGGCTGCATCAACGTCATCTGCTCGGATAAGACGGGCACCCTCACAGAAAACCGCATGACCGTCGTGGATGTTTGGTCGGGCGGGCGGTTCGTCGACGTCTCCTCCCTCTCGGACGGGTACATGCTCTCCAACTTCTGCCTCAACAGCACCGCCGACCTGTACGAGGAGGAGAACGGCATCCGCTTCGTGGGCAACCCCACCGAGGGCGCGCTGCTCGTCTCCGCAAAGAAGTGCGGCATAGACTACGCCGCCCGCAGGGAGGCCGCCGACGTCTGCGACCTGTACCCCTTCTCCTCCGACGCAAAGAACATGACCGTCTGCGTGCGCGAGAGGGGCGGCTGCACCGTCTATACCAAGGGCAGCCCCGAAAAGATCCTTGCCCTGTGCAGAATGGAAGGGGAACAGCGGCGGCAGGTCGAGGAGGCGATCGTCGGGCTGCAAAAGCGCGCCCGCCGCGTGCTCGCCTTCGCACATAAAACGGCGGAAGGGCGCCCCGCCTCCCGCGAGGAGGCGGAAGAGGGCATGATCTTTGACGGCTTCGTCGGCATCGCCGACCCCCTGCGCGCCGAGGTCAGAGACGCCGTGCACGCCTGCAAGAGGGCGAACATCGAGGTCAAGATGCTCACCGGAGACAACATCGTCACCGCCACCGCCATCGCGGAAGAGCTCGGCCTGCTTGCGGGCGGCGGCATCGCCGTGGAGGCGTCCTATCTCGAGGGGCTGTCCGACGAAGAATTTTCCAAAGTGCTCCCCTCCGTGCGCGTCATCGCCAGGAGCACGCCTCTTTTGAAGATGCGCGTCGTCAAAGAGCTCAAGGCGGAGGGCAATGTGGTCGCCGTCACGGGAGACGGCATCAACGACGCCCCCGCCCTCAAAAATGCGGACGTCGGCATCGCGATGGGCATCTCGGGCACCGAGGTCTCCAAAGAGGCGGCGGACATCGTCCTCCTCAACGACTCTTTCTCCACCATCGTCACCACCGTCAAGTGGGGCAGGGGCATCTATGAGAACTTCAAGCGATTCATCCAATTCCAGCTCACCGTCAACGTGGCGTCCGTGCTCATCGTCTTTTTGTGCACCGTCGTCGGGCTGTTCGTCGAGGGCTTCGAATCCCCCTTCTCCGCGCTCGACCTTTTGTGGATCAACATCATCATGGACGGCCCGCCCGCCCTCACGCTGGGGCTGGAACCCATCCGCGACGACCTCATGGCGCGCAGACCCACCGCGCGGGGGGAGAGCATCGTCTCCAAAGAGATGCTGCTGCGCATCGGCGTGAACGGCGTCTTCATGTGCGTCGTCTGCCTCGCAGAGCTGGGCTTCGACTTCCTCGGCTTCGGCGCCGCAAAGGTATCGACCGCGGTCTTCACGCTGTTCGTGCTCTTCCAGCTGTTCAACGCCTTCAACTGCCGCGAACTGGGAGACAGGAGCATCTTCCCCAATTTCTTTAAAAACAGGCTGATGCTCGGGGCGTTCGTCATCGCCTTCGCGCTGCAGGTGCTCATCACCCAGTTCGGCGGGCAGGTGTTCGACACCGTCGCCCTGAACGCGCTCGACTGGCTCAAGCTCATCGGCATGGCACTGTCCGTCGTCGCTTTGGACGAGATCGTCAAACTTATCCGCCGCGCGGCGAAAAAACCGCGCGCCCGGGCGGCATAACAGGATGTAGACGGCCGCCCTCCCGCAGGCAAGCGGGAGGGCGGCTTTGTGCTCAAATCGAGCTCGTCCGATCTGTTTCGGGCAGGGGAAGGCGGATCGCACCGGATCCGGGGGCGGCGGCCGCCGCGGGGGATCTCTCCGGGGGCGTTTCCGTAAATAATTTTTGCGGGGCGTCCGTACTTGCAGGGCAAAAATCCCTGCGCGAAAAATCGGCAAAATCGTTGACGAAATACAGGTTTTATATTATAATAAAATCGATAATTTTTTATCGATAGAGGGAGCCGCCCGCGGGGCGGCCGCCTCCGCCCGCGGGGCAAAAATACATATCGAGAGGTTTTACGGTCATGGTACTCAAAGTGTGCGTGGGCAGTTCCTGCCATCTTCGCGGCTCTTACGACGTCATCGAGGAGATGAAGCGCCTCATCAAAAAGTACGGCGTGGAGGACAAGGTGGATCTGCAGGCCACCTTCTGCGTCGGCAACTGCACCAACGGCGTCTCTGTCCTTGCCGACGAGGTGCTGCTCCATAACGCCAATAAGGACAACTGCGAGGAGCTCTTCCTCACGCAGGTATACCCGCTGCTGGGGAAGTGAGGGCGCCGCCATGATCCAATATCTGGATTTCAAGGACGCCCGCTGCAAGGACTGTTACAAGTGCCTGCGCGAGTGCCCCGTCAAGGCGATCAAGGTGGTGGATCACCACGCAAAGATCATAGACAGCCGCTGCATCCTGTGCGGCCACTGCACGAAGGTCTGTCCGCAGAACGCCAAGAGCGTGCATTCCGAGCGGGCAGACGTCGAGCGCCTTTTAAAGGGCGGCAACGTCGTCGCGTCCGTTGCGCCCTCCTTCGTGTCCTCCTTCGACCTGCAGGATTTTTCGGTGATGAAGCTCGCCCTCGGGCGGCTGGGCTTTGCGGACGCGGAGGAAACGAGCATCGGCGCGCGTGAGGTCACGGCGCAGTACAAAAAACTGCTGGAGGGGGGAAAGTACAAAAACTTCATCACTTCCTGCTGCCCGGCCGTCAACACGATGATCGAGCTGTACTATCCGAAGGCGCTTGCCTATCTCGCGCCCGTAGATACCCCCATGATCGCGCACGCGAAGATGATCCGCAAGCGCGACCCCAAGGCGAAGGTCGTGTTCATCGGCCCCTGCATCGCCAAAAAGCGGGAGGCGAAGGAAAGCGGCGTCGTAGACGGTGTGCTCACCTTCGAGGATCTCTCCGATATGTTCGCGGACGCGGGCATCGTGCTCTCGGAGATCGCGCGCATCCCCCTGCACGCGGAGGGGGGCGTCAACCGCGCCAAGTATTACCCCATCAGCCGCGGCATCATCAAATCCTTTGAAAATTATATCGACGGCTACGAGTTCGTCGCCGTAGACGGCGCAGAAAAGTGCAAGGAAGTGCTCGAAAACATCGAGAGCCTCTCCGGCATGTTCATCGAGATGAACAGCTGCGACTCCGCCTGCGTCAACGGGCCCTGTTCGCTCGCGCTCAAAGCGGGCGCGCTCAAAGCCAACGCGGATATCCGCAAATATGTGGGCAAGGATCTCGAAAAGAACGCCTCCGCCCCGTACACGCCCGCAGAGGGCATCGATTTCACCTGCGTGCACGAGCGCAGGCGCACCGAAGACTTCATCCCCACCGACCGCCAGCTGGCAGAGATCCTCGCCAAGACGGGCAAGACCAAGCCCGAAGACATGCTCAATTGCGGCGCCTGCGGCTACGATACCTGCCTCGAAAAGGCGTGGGCGGTCGCCAACGGCTACGCAAACATCGACATGTGCGTCCCGTACATGCGCGAGCGCGCCGAAAGCATGAGCTACGAGATCATCCAGACCAGCCCCAACGGCATCGTGCTGCTGGACAACGACCTCAACATTTTGGAGATCAACGGCAAGGCGCGCGAGCTTCTGGGCATCAAAGAGCGCGACCTCAAGGGGAAGGGCATCTTCCATTACTTCAACCCCACGGATTTCGTGCTCGCCCAGAACGACGGCAAAAACATCTACAACAAGAAGGTGTTCCTCGAAAAGACGGGCAGTTTCATCGAACTGACCATCATCGTCATGAAGGACAGGAAGGGCACGTACGCCGTGATGAAGGACATCACGCAGGAGACCAAGAGCGAAAAACAGCTGGATAAAGTCAAGCTGGAGACGCTTGCCACCACCGACGAGGTCATCAAAAAGCAGATGCGCGTCGCGCAGGAGATCGCCTCGCTGCTCGGCGAGACGACCGCGGAGACGAAGGTCGCCCTCCTCAAACTCAAAAAGACCATCCAGGGCGACGAGCCGGGGGCGAAGTAGAGATGGCGCTCTGTCTTGAAAGCGGCTATACGTCGCTGAATAAAAAGAACGAGGAGCTGTGCGGCGACCGCGTCGAGAGCATCGTCTCGGGCGACTATACCACCCTCGTGCTCGCGGACGGGCTGGGCAGCGGGGTCAAGGCGAACATCCTCTCCACCCTCACCTCCAAGATCCTCTGCACGATGGTCGCCAACGACATCGCCATCGAAGACTGCGTGGAGACCATCCTGCAGTCTTTGCCCGTGTGCAAGGTGCGCGGCGTGGCGTACTCCACCTTCTCCGTCATCCACATGAACAGCGAGGGGAAGGGGTACCTGTTCGAGTTCGACAACCCGCAGGCGATCTGGGTGCGCGATTGCAAGTGCCGCGATTTCCCCCGCGAGGCGATGGATATTTTCGGCAAAACGGTGTATAAGACGCCGCTCGATCTGCGGGCGGGAGACGTCGTCGTCGTCATGAGCGACGGCGTCATCCACGCGGGCATCGGCATGACGATGAACCTCGGCTGGCAGCGGCCGGAGGTCATGGAATATCTCGACGAAAACGTAAAGCCGGGGATGAGCGCGCGCGCCGTGGCATGTTTGCTTGCGGGCGTGTGCAACGACTTGTACCTCGGCACCCCCGGAGACGACACGACCGTCGCCGCCGTCAAGGTGCGCGAAAAGCTGAACGTGAACCTGATGATCGGCCCGCCCGTCGATAAATCCAAGGACGACTTCTACATTTCCCGCTTTCTGGCGGGGGAGGGGAAAAAGGTGGTCTGCGGCGGCACCAGCTCGCAGATCGTCGCGCGGCATCTGAAAACGACGGTGCGCGCCTCCTTCGACTTCCCCGATAAGGAGGTGCCGCCCATCGGCTTCATCGACGGCATCGACCTGACCACAGAGGGGGTGCTGACCATGCGCAGGCTTCTGGAACTTTCCGAAAAATATGTGGACGTACACGATCTGACCCCCAAGACCTTTACCAAAAAGGACGGAGCTTCCCTTCTCGCGCAGCTGCTGTTCGAGGAGGCGACGGACGTGCATTTCTTTGTGGGGCAGAGCATCAACGCGGCGCACCAGGGCCTGCCCATCGACATCACGATGAAGCTGAAACTGGTCGAAAGCCTCGCCGCCAACCTGAAGCGGATGGGCAAAAAGGTCATGATAGATTACGATTAAAAGCGCTTTCGCCCTTTTGGGGCGGAAGGTGCGGGAGGAGGGCGTTTCGGGCAGGCAGCCCGAAGCGCCGCAGGGGAACAAGCCCCCGAGCCCGAGTGCAGCGCTTCGGCAAAAGGACAACAAAGGACAACAAAGGACAATAAAGGATAAAAAAGAGAGGTAGGTCATGGCTGCAAGCAAAAGAATTTTTGATACCGCAGTACAAAAGCTCAAGTACGACGTGCTCAAAGCGATCATCCGCAACGAGTATGAGCACTGCTACGACAACATTTATATCGACATCCCCAAAGAGATCTCCCCGGGGCCCAAGGCGACGATGCGCTGCTGCATCTTCAAGGAGCGCGCCATCGTACAGGAGCGCATCAAGCTGGCGATGGGAGGGGACAAAAACAACCCCAACGTCGTCGAGGTGATCGACATCGCCTGCGACGAATGCCCCATCGGCGGTATCTTCGTCACGCCCGCCTGCCGCGGCTGCATCGTGCACCGCTGCCAGGAGGTGTGCCCGAAGGACGCCATCCAGATCATCGACCACAAGGCGGTGGTGGATAAGTCCAAGTGCATCGAGTGCGGCAAGTGCACGCAGGCGTGCCCGTACGGCGCCATCATCCATCAGAAGCGCCCCTGCGTCTCTTCCTGCAAGGTCAAGGCGATCACGGTGGGGGAGGACAAGAAGGCGGTCATCGACAACGACAAGTGCATCGCCTGCGGCGCGTGCGTCTATCAGTGCCCCTTCGGTGCGGTCGTAGACAAATCCTTCGTCCTCGAAAGCATCGGCATCCTGCGCGAGGCGGAGGCAAAGGGCAACCACGTGTACGCCGTCATCGCGCCCTCCATCGTCAGCCAGTTCAAGTACGCGAAGATCGAGCAGGTCGTCACCGGCATCCGCAAGCTCGGTTTCCATCAGGTGGTCGAGGCGGCGCTGGGCGCAGATATCACCCTCTATCACGAGGCGGAGGAGTGGAAGGAAAAGGGCATCCTGACTACTTCCTGCTGCCCTTCCTTCGTCATGTTTGTGGAAAAGAACTTCCCCGAGCTCGCCAAATACGTCTCGCATTCCGTCTCCCCGATGGTCGAGGCGGCAATGCTCATCAAGCGCACCGACCCCACGGGCAAGGTCATCTTCATCGGCCCCTGCTCGAGCAAAAAGCTGGAGTACCGCCTGCCCAAGACCAAGGGCGCGATCGACAGCGTCCTCTCCTTCGAAGAGCTGCAGGCCTTCCTCGACGCCCGCCACATCGACGTGGGCAGCCTGGAAGAGACCTCGCTCGACAACGCCTCCTTCTACGGCCGTATCTTCGCCAAGAGCGGCGGCATCGCGCAGGGCATCGCAGACGTGGCAAAGGAGATGGGCGTCGAGGGCGTGAAGCCTCTCGCCATGAACGGCATCGACGAGTGCCGCGCCGCGCTGATGAAGCTCAAATTCAACCGCGCCACGGAAAACTTTTTTGAGGGCATGGCGTGCGACGGCGGCTGCCTCAACGGCGCGCTCTGCCTCAACCACGGCCCGAAAAACGTCGTCGACGTAGACAAATACGGCGCCTCCGCCAAGGAAAAGACCATCGACAATTCCGTCAAGCTGTACAAGCTGAGCATGGGCGAGGGCGGCGGCGAGTGAGCCGCGCCCGCCGTCAGAAAGAGAAGCCGCCGCGGGACATCAATGTCCCGCGGCGGCATTTTCTGTCTTGTCTGCCTCCGCCGAAAAATGCCCGCATGCGCATATGCGCCCTGCACGGAGAGGAGATCTGTTTTTTCGGTTCTTTCTCCGCATCGGTCGCCTGCGGTGCCGGCTTGCCCCCGATCCGGAATTAAGAATGCAGAATGTAGAATTGAGGGCGGAGCAGGAGCGCCCCCTTTTTTTCCGGTTGCCTCAAATTCTCCCGAAAAAGATCTGCGCAGCAAAGATTTTTCGGGAAGAGGAGGCGCCGCCGTGCAAGTCGGGCGTTTTACATAAAGTAAAACGTCGACG
>CASFTB010000016.1 GCA_949297575.1 uncultured Bacillota bacterium
GCGTCTCCGCAAGCTGCGCTTGCAAAGCCACTCGTTAAATTTATTATAAACCTTGTTTTTGCGATTTTCAACGCCTGCTGCCATAAACTTTTTTGGCGGGAACACTTGACAAGGCTGCGGTTAAGACGGCCCTAACTCTGCATTCTTAATTCCTGACCGGGGGTGTGTGCTCCTGAAATGCCCTTTACCTGACCCCCGCGGGGTCGAACACGAACAGGCAGCCGTACAGGCCGCAGAAGTACCTGCCGCCCTCCATGGGCACGGCGAAGCTGCCGACCTCAAAGCCGCTTGCGCGGCCGTCGAAGGTATGCACGGCTTCTCCGCCCGCATCCGTCACGGCGATCCCGCCCCTGCCGTCTGTATCCAGCGTGTACTCCCCGATGTGCAGTGCGTATACGGGAGGCTGCCGATCATAGACGGAGACCGTACCCGTCGCGAGGTCGTACGCGCGGTATTCCTGCAAGTCTTCTTCATAAAGGATGCGGCCGTTTTCCCTGTCTGCATACAGTTCGCCATAGACACTGCGGCCCGTTTCCCTCGTTTCGCCGGAAGCGATGTCGTGCAGGACGAGCCCGCCGCCGCGGCTCTTGTAGACGATGAGGTCGCCGACGAGGCAGCAGGGATATGACCCGCCGCTGTCGGCGGCAAGCCCCTCCGCCTTGTAGCGGCAGAGGACGGAAAAATCGGCCAGGTCGTACACGAGGAAGCAGAGATTTTTCTCCCACGGGAGGCTGCCCGGCACGTCCTCGGACGTGCCGTCGGTGAGGGCGACCAGCAGCCTGCCGCCGTCGGCGTCTATGTCCTCTATGTTGAGGAGATGGTCGAGCGTGCACAGCTTTTCGAGGGTGCTCGCGCGATAGACGTCTGCCTTGCTGCCGTAACAGGCGACGAAGATGTCCTCTTCGGGGAAGCACTTCGCGCTGCCGCGGACGGCACCGACCTGCTCCCCTGCCGGGAAGAGATACCCCGCGGCGGGGTCTCCTGCAGAGACGGGGCGCAGATATGTATCCGTATAGCGCGCTGCGGCCTTGTCTGCCCGCGCGGCGTTGAGCTCCTGCACGAGGCCGAACTGCGCGTCCGTCTCGATGGGCGTATCGCCCTCGGGATAGGAAAACACCGCGTCCGCCTCCACCGAGCCGGAATAGCTCTCGACGTATTGGTCGTGCCAGCCCCCCGTGGGGGTGGGAGAGGAGACGTAATGCGCGTTGACGTGATAACTGTACGAGAAGCGCAGGCGGGTGACCCTGTCTCTGCCGGCCACTTCGAACTTCACGTCCTTGTAGGTGTAGTGCGTGTTGTCGATGATGCCGTAACAGGAGAACTCTTCGCCGATAAACCACGAGGCGGGCAGAGAAAATGTGTACGTGCCGCCGCCCCACGGGAACTTGTTGATCCCCTTCGCCTGTTCGGCAAAGGCGCCGCCCTCGCCGAAAAGGAAGGAAAAGTAATCGCGATACGCGGGCTGCGGCGGGGCGTCGGTTTCCCCCGCACGCACGAGCTCTCCGCCCGCGAGGGGGTCGCCGTCATAGACGTAGCAGGTATCCCCCGCCATGTAACAGCCCGATGCGGCGTTGGCGACGTACCGCCAGACCCCCGCCCCGGGCGCGTTGCTGATGACTTTATAGGTTTCCGCCCGCGCGCCCCCGTCCGACGAGCGGAAGGTATACGTGAGGTCGCAGACATACCGCTCCTCCTCTTCGGGGGAGGCGAAGCCTGCGCGCAGCTCTCCCCGCCACTTGTCGCGGAGGGGAAAGACCCACACGAGGATCAGGGCGGCGGCGGCGACCGCCAAGGCGAACAGCGAGATGAGGACGATGCGTGCCGTTTTGTTCATAGAGGAGCCCTCCTTGCAGGCCACGGCGCCGGCAGCGGCGCGAAAACGCAAAAAGGCGTACCGTCGGATACGCCTTTTTCGTCTGAGTATGTTCGCCGCGCACGGAAGGGGCGATCCCCTGCCGTAGACGGCGCGTACGGTTGCTTATTCGTAGTCGACGACGTTGACCCACTTTTCGAGGAAGGCCTGCTCTTCGGGGACGGCCTTCGTGGTCTGGCTGGCGGCGACGATGGGCAGAGCCTTCTGCACCAGCTGCTTGGCGATGCCCGTCTTTTCGCAGAAGAGCTTCAGATACTCTTCGGCGATCTCGTCCTTGCCCTCCAGCTTGAACAGCAGGTAGGTGCGCGCGGCGTCGCAGCGGGCGTTGCCCTGTGTGGCGTGCGCCCAGTCGATGATGAACTTGCGGCCGTCGGGGCTGACGATGATGTTGCCGGGGTTAAAGTCGCCGTGGCAGAGCTTGTCGTGCGCGGGCAGAGAATCGAGCAGGATGTGCAGATCGTAGCGGGTGGTCTTGTCGAACTTGGTCGAGGAGATCTTGCGGTGCATCTTGTCCTTGAGCTTGGTGAGCAGGGGCACCTTCTGCCCCAGCACTTCCACCTGCAGGTCGACGAACTCTTCGAGATACTGAGAGACCTTATCGGGATTCTCGTCCATCAGCTGCTGCATGGTCTTGCCCTCGACGAAGTCGAGCACGATCGCCCATTCGCCGTTGACCTTGGTGACCTCGTGCACCGCGGGCACGTTGAGGGAGGTACCCTCCTCGACGCGCGCGGTGTTCAGCGCCTCGTTGAGGACGTCGGACTTCGGATAGGAGCTGTTGAACAGCTTGACGAGCGTCTTGCCCTCGCGGTAGATGGTCTTTTTGTCTGTCTTCTGAATGATCTCAGCCATGATTTATTTCCCTCCTTATTTGCCGTAATAGCACTTGAGATACATCTCTTTGATCTCGGAGATGAGCGGGTAGCGGGGGTTCGCGCCCGTGCACTGGTCGTCGAACGCCTGCTCGCACATCTCGTCGAGGCGGTCGAGGAAGTTCTTCTCGTCTACGCCGTAATCTTTGATGGTCTTTTTGATGCCGACCTTCGCCTTGAGCTCTTCGATGGCCTTGATGAGGTTTTTGACCTTTGCGTCGTCATCCTTGCCGCCCAGGCCGAGGAACTCGGCGACTTCTGCATAGCGGCGCTTGGTGTGCGGGTACGCGTACTGCGGGAAGGTGCCCATCTTGGTGGGGACTTCGGCGCTGTTGTAGCGGATGACCTCGCAGATCATCAGCGCGTTCGCCACGCCGTGCGGCAGGTGGTGGAAGGCGCCCAGTTTGTGCGCCATGGAGTGGCACACGCCGAGGAAGGCGTTCGCGAAGGCGATACCTGCCATGCAGGAGGCGTCTGCCATCTTTTCGCGCGCTTCGGGGTCGTTTGCGCCCTTCTCATAGGCGCGGGGCAGGTATTCGAAGATCATCTTCGCCGCGACGAGCGCCTGGCCGTCCGTGTACGGGGTCGCCATGACGGAAGCGTACGCTTCGAGCGCGTGCGTCAGCGCGTCGATACCGGATGCGGAGGTGAGGCCCTTCGGCATGCTCATCATGAAGTCGGCATCGATGATCGCCATCTTCGGCAGCAGCTCGTAGTCGGCCAGAGGATACTTGATGCCCGTCGTCTCGTCGGTGATGACGGCGAACGGGGTGACCTCGGAGCCGGTACCTGCGGAGGTCGGGATGGCGATGAAGTACGCCTTTTCGCCCATCTTGGGGAAGGTGTACACCCTCTTGCGGATATCCATGAAGCGCATCGCCATGTCGAGGAAGTCCACTTCGGGATGTTCATAGAGCACCCACATGATCTTGCCGGCGTCCATCGCGGAGCCGCCGCCCAGGGCGATGATCACGTCGGGCTTGAATTCCGCCATCAGCTTCGCGCCTTCCTTCGCGCAGGCGAGGTTGGGGTCGGGCGCGACGTTGTAGAAGCAGGTGTAGCGGATGCCCATTTCGTCGAGCTTGTCGGTGATGGGCTTGATGTAGTTGTTCTGATACAGGAATTCATCGGTGACGATGAACGCCCTCTTCTTGCCCATGACGTTTTTGAGTTCGTCGAGGGCGACGGGCAGGCAGCCCCTCTTGTGATAAACTTTTTCAGGCAGACGAAGCCACAGCATATTCTCTTTCCTCTCCGCTAAGGTCTTGATATTCAGAAGGTGTTTGACGCCGACGTTCTCGGAAACCGAGTTGCCGCCCCACGTGCCGCAGCCGAGGGTGAGCGAAGGGGTGAGCTTGAAGTTGTAGATGTCGCCGATGGCACCCTGGGAGGAAGGCATGTTGATGATCATGCGGCAGGTCTTCATCGCTTCCTGCCACTTCGCGATCTTGTCTTTGCCGGCAACGGTGTCGATGTGCAGGGATGCGGTGTGGCCGTAGCCGCCGTCCGCGATGAGGCGCTCGGCCTTGGCGACCGCGTCGTCAAAGTCCTTGGCGCGGTACAGCGCGAGCACGGGCGAGAGCTTTTCGTGCGCGAAGGCCTCTTCGAGCTCGACGCTCTCCACTTCGCCGATGAGGATCTTCGCCGTGTCGGGCACGGAGAAGCCGCAGATCTCGGCGATCTTGGGGGCGCGCTGGCCGACGATCTTCGCGTTGAGCGAGCCGTTGATGATCATGGTGGCGCGCACCTTGTTCTTCTCCTCTTCGTTGAGGATATAGCAGCCGCGCTTGACGAACTCTGCCTTGACGGCGTCGTACACGGCGTCTTCGGCGATGACGGACTGCTCGGACGCGCAGATGAGGCCGTTATCGAAGGTCTTGGAGTGGATGATGGAGTTGACCGCGACGGTGACGTTCGCCGTCTCGTCGATGATGGCGGGGGTGTTGCCCGCGCCGACGCCGAGGGCGGGTTTGCCCGAAGAGTAGGCGCTGCGCACCATGCCGGGGCCGCCGGTGGCGAGGATGATGTCTGCCGTCTTCATCAGGGTGGTGGTCATGTCGAGGGAGGGCACGTCGATCCAGCCGATGATGCCCTCGGGCGCGCCGGCCTTGACCGCGGCGTCGAGCACGACCTTTGCGGCGGCGATGGTGCAGCCCTTGGCGCGGGGGTGCGGCGAGATGATGATGCCGTTGCGCGTTTTCAGGCAGATGAGCGTCTTGAAGATGGCGGTAGACGTCGGGTTGGTCGTAGGGATGACCGCGGCGACGACGCCGATGGGCTCGGCGACCTTTTTGATGCCGTAGGACGCATCTTCTTCGACGACGCCGACCGTCTTCGTGTGCTTATAGGTGTTGTAGATGTACTCTGCGGCATAGTGGTTTTTGATGACCTTGTCTTCCACGATGCCCATGCCCGTTTCCGCGACCGCCATTTTGGCGAGGGGGATACGCTGGTTGTTCGCGGCGAGCGCTGCCGCGGCGAAGATCTTGTCGACCTGTTCCTGCGAATAGGTGGCGAAGATCTCCTGCGCCTTCCTGACCTGTTCGATCTTGCGCATCAACGCTTCGACCGAATCGACGAGCTGTTCGTTCTCCATAAGACTCTCCTTTCTGAAAATTATTTTTCGCTGTATAAAATTTCCGCGAGGCGCTTGGACAGGATCGCGAGCGATGCAGCCATGTCCTCGTTTTTAACTGCTATGTTCTCGGGCAAAATGAGGTGCGCGGCGGCGAAGTTCCAGATCGCGCGCACGCCGCCCCCGACAAGCTCGTCCGCCACCTGCTGCGCCGCCGCCTTGGGCACCGTGATGATGCCGATGCGCACGTTCAGCCGCCGCACGAGGCGGGAGATCTGCGAGGCGTCGAACACCTTTACGCCGCCCACCTCTTTGCCGATGAGGGCGGGGTCGGAATCGAACGCCGCGACGATGTTCAGCCCGTAGTTTTTGAAGCCGCTGTAACCCAGAAGCGCCGAACCGAGGCCGCCCGCGCCGACGAGCACGGCGTCCGTCACGTTGTCGTAGCCCAGAAAGCGGTTGATGCCCTCGATGAGCTCGCCGATGCCGAAGCCGAGTTTTGGCTTGCCCGCCACCGAACCGATGACCGAGAGGTCCTTGCGAACCTGCACGGCGCTCAGGCGCAGATCTTCGGCGATCGCCGTGGACGAGATGATGCGCTCCCCTTGCAGCTGCTTCTCTTTAAGATACCTCAGGTAGGCGGGCATCCGCCCGATCGTCGCCTTCGAGACGTTTGTGATCTCTCTATTGTTTCCCATATGACCATCCCGAAATCGATAATCTTTTATTGATATCTTTTTATCGATAAAATTTTATCAAATGAGGGCGGCAATGTCAACTTTTACGGGCGTTTTTTTGCGGAAGGGAAAAAATTATGCGCTGTCACGAAGTTTGTAACTTTTTTTCATTTGTGCGGGCGCCTGCACCTCTATCATACCATCTTTGGCGGCGTTTTGCAAGGGTTGCGTTCATTTTTGTCGCAAAAAAGAGGGCGCCCTCCCCCGCGGTGCAAAAAACGCGCCGAAAAAGACGGCGCGTTCCGCGGGCTATTTATTCAGATCGTCGATGATGGAGCGGATGAGCTCTTCCGTTTCGGCAAGGACGCGCGCCTCTTCCCCCGCGGGGGTGGTGCCCGCCCGCTTGTTGTGGCGCAGCGCCGTGCGCGCCCGCAGGAAGCGGACGAAAAAGACGACCACCGCCGCCAGCAGCGCGGCCGCCGCCGCGAAACAGACGATGGCGGGGATGAGGATGCCGTTGCCGGGAACGGAGCGGACGAAGGGCACGAGGCAGCTGCCGGCGATGACGAGCAGCGCGAACAGCACGGTGAAGGCGGAGAACAGGAAGGTGTAGCGGCGGTCTGCCCGCACGGCGGCGGGGTGCGCCTCCGCGCGCAGGCGGTTGTCTTCCTCCGTCAGCTGCTCGTGGCGGACGGCGCATTCGTCCGCGCGGCGCGAGAGGGCGGGGACATACTTTTCCGCGAGCGCGGCGCGCGCGGCGGCGGGCATGCGGCGGAAGGCCTTGTCATAGGCGCGCTCGCACTCGTAGATGCCCGAAAAATCGGTGAGATCCCTGGTCTGTACGCGGACGACGCCGAACCACGGGCGCCAGTCTGCGCCGTTGAGCGCGGCGCTGTCGAGATATTTTTCGCCGGCGGCGTCGAAATCGCCCTCCTCGAACAGCGCGTCTGCCTCGTCAAGGGCCTGCGCGGCGCGGGCGCGGCGGTCGGCGCGCTCCTCCTCGATGGCGGCGCGGCGCAGCTCTTCCTCTTCGGTGGGGGCTTCGGGCTCGTCGTCGAAGTCGTGCAGTTCGATGACGATCTCGTCCGGCTCTCCTTCGGCGCCCTCGCCGGGGAGGGCGCCGCCCTTGCGCACTTTTATCTTGCCGTCGTCGTCAAATTCAAGCTCTCTCTCTTCCATGTGTGACCTCCGGTAGCGGCCCTTTCAGCGCCCCTCTCCCTCGCCGAGGGCAAAGGGGCTGCGCAGGGCGGGCCCGCCCTTTTGAACGGTGCGCACGGCGCGCACGGCAAATTTGCCGCGGTAGCGGCTCTTCGCCCACAGGCACAGCTCTTCGCTCTCGAACAGGGCGAAGACGGCGCTGCCGGACCCCGTGACCGCACAGGCGGACGGGGAAAAGGACGCCGCCGCCTCCAGCGCCTCGGCGACTTCGCCGTTGAGGGCGCAGGCGGGCGCCTGCAAAGCGTTGTAGACATTTTTTGCGACCCCCGCGAAATCGCCCGCGGCCAGGGCGCGGGAAAGCGCCGCGCTGTCTGCGCGCAGGGGGTCGGGCGCGGCGTCGTAACGGCGATAGCATTCCGCCGTGGAGACGGGCGTTCCGGGCACGAACAGCAGCATGTGGTAGGTGCGCGGGCTTTTGAGGGGCTCTACGCGCTCTCCCCTGCCCGAAAGGCGGGCAAAGCCGCCCCCGAGCATGTAGCCCGTATCGCTGCCCAGCGCGTCTGCCAGCGCCTTTAAAGCGGCGCCGTCTTTGACCTTATACAGCTTTGCCATGGCGTTGAGCACGCCGGCGGCGTCTGCCGAAGAGCCGCCCAGCCCCGCGCCCATCGGGATATCCTTGTAGATCTCGATATCCGCGCCGCGGGTGCCGAAGGCGGAGACGAACGCCTCGCCCGCCTTGACGGCGTTGTTCTTTTCAGGCGGGATGCCCTCGCTGCCCTTGCCGTGCATGCAGACGCCGACGAGCCGGTCGACGCGCGGCCTGACGCAGACGGCGTCGTATATGTCTATGGGGGCGACGACGGTATCGATGAGGTGGTAGCCGCCCGCCGTGCCCGAAATGTTGAGGGAGAGGTTGACTTTGGCGAAGCTTTTGACTTTTACCGGAAACACGCCTCTGCCCTCCCTTTTTCTTTTTTTTATTATACCACAATCGCGGGTCGCTGTAAACATTTGCGCGCATTTTTTGCCCGCCCCGCATCATATTTTACCCGATTGACACAAAACAGGCCCGCGCCGCTCTCCTTTCGGGGCGGTGCGGGCCGCAGGGGTTCCGCTTTGCGGGGCGCGGCCCCGCGGGAGATCAGCTCTCGGCGGCTTTGCCGCCGCGGTAGACGACGATGCGCTCGGCGCCCGTGAGCGGGAAGGTGAGGGAGGGCTGCGTCGCCTGCACCTGCGCGGGGGTGCAGCCCAGCTTTTTCGCGGTGTCCCACAGCGTATCTCCGGCGGCGGGGAAGTAGATGCCGACGGCGCCGCCCGGCGCGGGCAAGGGCTCGCCCGCGGCGACCTCGGCGATGTACGCGAAGCGCTCGCGGGAGAGGAGGGTGACGAACAGGCGCACGGAGCCCTCTACTTCCGCCTCGCCCTCCTTTTTCTGGCGGACGGAGACGCCGCAGCACAGCGCGGAGACGCGCGCCTCTGCCCCCGCGCGGGCGCGGTCGCAGCGGACGGGGAAGGAGAAGGGAAGGCTGACGGGCACGCCGCGCTCCGCATCCCCTTCGCGGCAGAAGAGGACGGCGGAGAGCACGCCGTCTACGGTCACCTCGCCGTCGGAGACGGACGCCGCCGCCTCGACGGAGCACAGGCCCGCCGCCTGCAGCGCGCAGGAAAAGTCGATCTGCCCGTTCAGCGCGGCGGTGCCGCACACGCGCTCGTTGGCGGTGAAGGAGCAGAGGGGCTCCTCCGTTTCCAGCTGCCCGCGCGAGAGTTCGGCGCGCATGCCGGGGAGGAAGGCGTCGTCTGCACAGGCGAGCTCTTCGCGCAGGTACACCGCCCCGCGCACCTCCGCTTCGATGCGGGCGAGGATGCGGCAGCGGCCCTTTTCCTCGTCGCAGGAGGCGGTGAGACTGACGGAGAGCAAGCCGGCGCGCGCCTCGCAGGGGAGCCCCGCAGACGCCTCGTCGCAGGGGATCTCAGCGGAGAAGGGAATGAGGCGCTCGTAGGAGACGGGCTCGCCCTCCTCCCTGCGGGAGAGGACGCCGAGGTTGACCTCGCCCGAGACCTCGAGGCAGCCCGCCGAACAGGCGACGCGGGTGAGAAGCACCTGCTCGCTGTGCAGGAGCACGTCTCCCACGTAGTCGGTGTCGAACTCCTCCTCGACGGAGACGGCGCCGACGCACGCCGCGCGGCGCTGTACGCGCAGGGATGCGGGGCGGCAAACCACCCCCTCTCCGCCCGTGAGGCGGCGCAGCTGCGCGGGGACGTACAGATCGATCTCCGCGGTGACGATGGCGGAGAGGACGAGGGCGCGGCCGTCGGCGCGCACCTCCGTCTTTTCCACGCGCAGCACGACGTCCGCCTCCTGCGCGGGCGCGGCTTCGGCGCATTCCGCGCGGTGAGAAAACTCCGCGCCACGCTCCGCGGCGATCAGGGCGCCTTCGGGCGTCGCCGCGACGACGGACAAAAACAGCCTGCCGCCGTAGCGCACCTCGCCGGAGGAGACCTCTGCGCCGCCGAAGACGACGGACGGCTGTACGGCGAGCACGCGGTTGGACGACCAATCTGCAAGGCGGCACTCGACGATGGACTGGGCGCGCACGCGCGGCCCGCGGGCGGTGTATTCGTATGTTTCGTAACGGGGTTCAAATGACATTGCTTGCTCCTCCTCCCATCGGTTCTCTTTCATTGTATGCGCGGCGGGCGGAAATTATGCCGCCGCGCGGGAAGGACGCATAGTTTTGTTGCCTTTCGGGAAAAATAACCGTGGGGCGGCATGCCCCGAAGGAGACAGAGAATGATCAAGGCGACGAACAATATACGCGCGGTGAAGGAAGAGATCAGGCGGCACTACAACAAGGGCGTGTGCGTGCACGTGGAACTGGGGCGGAACAAGAGCGCGGACTTTACGGGCGTGCTTTCGGGCGTGTACCCCGCCCTGTTCACCGTGCGGCCGGACGACGGCAGCTACCGCGGCAAGACCGCCTATTCTTATGCGGAGATCCTGTGCGGCAAGGTGACGGTGCGCGCGCGGGACCCGGAGTGCGGGGCGTAGAGGGCCTCGCCGGCGCAAGGCAATTTTCGCAAGCGGCGCGCAGAAAGCGCGCCGCTCCTCCTCTTCCCGAAAATCGATCCTTTTCGGGAGGGGCTGCGGCCGGGGAAAAGGGAGCGCTTTCGCCCCGTCCTCAATTCTGCACTCTGCATTCTGCATTCTTAATTCCGAAGCGGGGGCAAGCGGGGCTCCCCTCCCGAACCCTGAAAGAGAGATAAAAGACGGCGGCGCGCCCCCTGCCGTGGAGGCGCGCCGCCGCGCTCTGCCGTATGTGTTTGCAGACTCAGAAATCGTCGTCTTCATCCTCGTCGTCATCGTCGTCTTCGTCGAGGTCGACAAATTCTGCGTCGTAATCCACCTCGCCGATGGATTCTTCCTCGGAGGATTCTTCGACGTAGTCGTCCTCGAACTCTTCGTCGTCAAAGTCGTCGGAGAAATCTTCGCCGATATCGATGCCGTCGCTCTCGAGCACGAGGTCGTCTGTATCCTCGTCGAGGTAGTTGCGCCACTCTTCGTCCTTGTCGGGGTCGATGTCTGCATCCTCTTCGTACTCGTCGACGTTCTTTTTGCACTCGTCGCACATCTTTTCCCCGGGGCGCATGTAGTTTTCGCCGCAGACGGGGCACAGCTCCGTCTTTTCATCCTCTTCGTCGTCGTCGAGGTCGGCAAATTTGAGCTTGCTGCCCTGCATTTCGGCCAGGCAGACGTCGCAGTACTCCTTATCCTCTTCGATGTAATTGAGTTCGCATCTCGGACATTTTTTATATTTTGCCATTTGTTCCACCTCTGCCTGCCGCGGGGGCGCTTTACTTATAATATATTGCGGCGGCAACTACTATGTGCAGCCGAAAGAAAAACGATTCGCGGAGAAAGCAAATTTTTCGGGGATATTATACTAATAAATACGGCATTTGTAAAGCCTTTTCCACCGAAAAAAGGCATATTTTTGCGGAAATCCGTCGAACGTGCCGCCGAAAACGCGGAGAAGCGGAGAAAAACTTTTTCTCCGCTTCTCTGTACGGCCTGCGCGCGGGGCGCGGCCGGCTTTCTGCCTGTTGTTTATTCTTCCTCGTCGGTGCCGAGCACGTAGTCTGCGGCAAGCGTGTCGAGGTAGCTCTCTTCGTCCTCTTCCGAACGGAAGCCGAGCATCGAATAGAAGGCGCTGCGCTTGTTGTACAGCGTGTCTCCGTCCTTAAGGGAGGCGAAATCGAAGCCGTGCGCGTCTTCATTGGAGCAGGCGATGAAGGCCGCGAGCAGCTCGAGATCCTGCTCCTGATACTCGCTCCTGTGAGCTTCTTCCTGAATGACGTCGTCATTGCCGACATAGTAGAAGTAGCGCATCGCGTTCGCCGCGTCGGCGAAGTCGGAGGAGACGGAGGTGAACATATCCTGCACGTCTTCATAGCGGTCGTTGAGCGCCTTGAGGGCGGCATTGTCTTCCGCTTTGCCGAGGTCGAACACGTACACGTAGTTGTTGGCGTTTACTTCTGCATTGGAGAAGAAGAGGCGGCCGCCGAGCACTTCGGGGGCGTACCAGCTCGAATTGTAGTCCAGCTGCAAAACCTGCATCGCCTTGAAGTCGTCGTCGGTGTAGGCGGCGCCTTCGAAGATGTTGTAATCTGCGGCGGTGCCGTTGTAGCGCACGCGCCAGAGCGCGTTGCCGTTTGTGCCCGTCTTGGAATAGTAGAGGTACTCGCCGTCGATGAACAGGAAGCTCGCGCCGCTCTGCTGCTTGGCGACGTACACGACGTCGTCTTCGCCGTTCTCGCCGCCGTTGACGGTGACGCGCGCGATGGCGCCGGTGGAATCGAGATAGAGGTAGCAGAGCTCGCCCTCCGCGTTTTCAAAGTAGAGGGAGGAGGCGGTGGCTATGTCGGACTCTTCGGTGATCAGCGTGAGAGCCGCGGCATCCGCGCCTTCCTTGCCGCCAAGGTCGGGGTTAGCGGTGACGCTGTTCCAGCCCTCGCCGACGGCGGCGCCGTCGAGGCAATAGACGAAGGCGACGGTGTCGGCGTCGAGGTTGATGATGTTGAGGAAGATCTTGCCGTCCGTATATTTGACGAAGGAATAGGTGAAGCCCGAAGCGCTCTTGCAGGCGGTCTCTTCCGTCCGGTCGCGGTTGAAGGCGCCGCCCGCCATCCTGTTGCCGATGCCGTCGAGCACGAGCTCGCCCAGGTTGGTGTATTCGAGCATGTAACCCTCGTCCCCTTCGGAGAGGTCGGGATCGGTGTACCCGTTTGCGAGGTCGAACGTATAGCCGTCCTCTTCGGTGGCGGAGGCATCCACGCGCCAGAGCTGGTTATATTCTTCGTCTTCCGCTTCTCCGCCCCGATAAGTGTTCACTTTGGGAACCGCCATCGTATAATATATCGTGGAGGATTCGGGGTCGGCGGCGTCGAATTCATAGTCGGAATAGCCGGAAACGAGCACGGTGTCTGCAGAGGTCTCCGTGTTGAAGGAATGGATCTCGGACTCGGCCGCGTCGACGTAGACGAGGTAGACGGTGCCGTCGACCTGCACGTAGCGGTACTCGGTGCTGTTGTCGGAGACCTGCACGTAGTAGTTGCGCATGGTCTCGCTGCCGTCCAGCTTGGAGCGCTTGAAGTCGAGATAGCTGTTTTCGACGGCGCCCTCCATGTTGCGGGTGGTGTTCGGCGTGGCGTAGTACACGTAGTCGCCGTAGATGAAGATGCCGGCGGTGTGGTCCTGCGCGACGATCAGCTGCGGGACGACGACGTCTGCCTCGGCATAGCTGCCCGCGGCGAGGTCTTCTTCGGAGATGCGCATCAGCGCGCCCTTGACCACGTCACCGTAGGCGTTTTCGGCGGTGTAGTCTTCCGCGCCGTTGATGAAGTAGTACCAGTTGTCCTTTTTGACGACGAAGCCGCCGTTGGACTCGGCCGCGTTGTCGGAAGGCGTGTAGCCGTCCAGCGCGTCCGAGCGGAAATTGCCGCAGCCCGCGAAGATGCCCGCGGTGAGCGCGAGCGCGAGCAGCAGCAGAAGGATTTTTTTGCCCTTTTTCAGCATAAAGCAGAGACTCCTTGTAAGTCTTATCTTGAGTTTTGCCGCGAGAGCGGCTCCCCCGAAAATCGGGTCTTTGCACCGATATACCTTTCTATTATATATCAATTTTATGGTTTACGCAATTAAAAAGGATTAAAAAAACGTGAAAATTTGCGCAAACGGAGGGAAAGTATGGAAAACTTCGGCATATTCAGCCTGATCTCCGCGCTCGCGCGGCAGGCGGCGGGCGGCGAAGAAGACACCCGGGCGGAACGCGCGGACGGCGCCGCGCCGCGGCAGCAGGCGGTGCGGGACGAGGAGGCGGAGCGGCGCGTGCAGCGCGCCCGAAACATCCTCGAGAGGCATGAGGCGATCTCCCGCCGCATAGACCGCAACAACCGCTGAACGGGGCGGCGCCCCGGGCGGCGGGCGGGACACGCGGACAGGCCGCCGCAGAGAAAAATCGCCGTCGGCGCGAGAAGATCGCGCCGGCGGCGTTCGTTTGCCTGAAATGTGCCGGAATTATCTCTTGGAGAACTGCGGCGCGCGGCGAGCCTTTTTGAGACCGTACTTCTTCCTCTCCTTCGCCCTCGGGTCGCGGGTGAGGAAGCCCTCTTTTTTCAGCGCCGGGCGAAGCTCGGGCTGTGCCTGGATGAGCGCGCGGGCGATGCCGTGGCGGATAGCGCCCGCCTGGCCGGTGTAGCCGCCGCCGCAGACGTTGACGACGATGTCGTACGCGGCTTCGGTGCCGGTGAGGACGATGGGCTGCTTCACGATGTACTGGAGGGTGCCCTGCGGGAAGTAATCTTCAAGGGTGCGGTCGTTGATGACGATGCTGCCCGTACCCGCGGGGATGAGGCGGACGCGGGCGATCGCCTTTTTACGCCTGCCCGTGCCCCAGAATTGCAGTTTCTTTTTCAAAGTAGGTTTAGCCATTCTTCCACCTCATTAAAATAATTTCAGTTCTTCGGGCTGCTGCGCCTCGTGCTTGTGCTCGCCGCCCTTGTAGACGCGCAGCTTTTTGATCATCTTCCTGCCGAGGGAGTTTTTGGGGAGCATGCCGCGCACCGCCTCGTAGACGGCGAGGTCGCTCTTCTCCTCGATCATCTTGCGGTAAGAAACTTCCTTCAGGCCGCCGATGTAACCGGTGTGATACCTGTAGAATTTATCTTCCAGCTTTTTGCCGGTGAGCAGCACCTTGTCGCTGTTCACGACGATCACAAAATCGCCCGTGTCGACGTTGGGAGTAAACGTAGGTTTGTTTTTGCCGCGAAGGATGGCCGCAACTTTGGAGGCGAGCCGCCCCAAGGGTACGCCGGCGGCGTCTACAACATACCATTTTCTCTCTACCGTCCGGGCATTTGCCATGTAGGTCTTCATGATGTTGTTCTCCTTGAACTGTATTTATAAAGAAGGAATGCGCGTACCATAGACGGCTTCCGTTGTTTACTCAATAAATTTTATCTTATATGCAAAATACTGTCAAGCGGTTTTGCTTTCGGTTTTGCGGATTTTTTGAAAAAAGTTTTTCTCCGCTCCCCTCCCGCAAGAGAGCAGCGGGCGCCCCGTGCGGGGCGCCCGCTGCTTTTTGCCGGCTTTATCGTGCCGCTTTGCGTGCCCGCCGCCCGCGCGGAGGCGGGAGGAGGCGGGTCAAAGTTCCTTTTCGTATTCGCTGCGCACGAGCACGCTGCGCACGGAAGCGCCCTCCGCCACGGATACGACGTACAGCCGCTCGTTTTCAAACGGGGCGGACAGGGCGGAGACGAGCGCGCCCTCGGCGATGTTTTCCGCCACGGGCGCGGCGGAGAGATGGCTGTACAGCGTGCGCACGCCCGCCGCGTTTTCGGCGATATAGAAGCCGGAGGCCGCCGCTTCGTACCCTTCCAGCCGCGCGGTGCCGCCCGACGAGGCGTCAAATACGTAAACCGCGGGGATGCCCGTCTCCGCGTTCGGCTCGCTGTAATAGATGTACCGCTCGCCGCACTCCAATACGGAGGAGCCTTCCGCCATTTCGAGCACCTTTTCCCCCGAAGCGTTCAGCACCTCGCAGGGGTCGGAGGAGCGGCGCAGCCAGCCCGCGCCCATCCAGGAGGCGTCGGATGCGGGAGAGAGCGTCACGAGATGCTCGCCGCCGCGGAAATAGGCGGTCTGCACGCCGTCCGAAAGCGCGGCATACCCGCCCGCAACGGAGAAGCCCGTCGCCCCGGGAAGGAGCGCCTGCAAGTCTACGAAGATGCCGCCGTCCTCGCCGAAGCACTGCACGACCTCCGCCGCGGAGAGCCTGTTTTCGCCGATGATCTGCTGCACGCGCAGGACGGCGTAGTTCTCCCCCGCCGCCTCCGTTCCGTTGACGAGATAGCCGAACCCGCCGATCTCTCTGACGGCGCCGGTGAGGAGATCGAAGGAATACACGGGCACGTCGTACCGCTGCCCCTCGGCGATGAGGTCGTACTCGCCCGCGTCGTCGGGGAGGGCGATGCGCGCCTGTATGAACACTTTGGTCTCCGTCTGCCACAGTGCAGTCGTTTCCGCATCGGCGGGGAGGACGGAGGCGAAAGCCTGCACGGGGGAGACGGTGCGCACGAGCCGCCCCCTGCCGTCGTACACGGCGTAGACGCTGCCTGCATCCGCGCCGAGGGGCAGCAGATAGCTGCCGCCCGCCTCGGCCGTGTTGGCGCGCGTGGGGATGGGGTCGATGCCCTGCCGCGCGCCGCGATACACCTCGCCGTTCAGCCCCTTGTAAAGGATAGTGCCGTCGGCAAAGGTGTAGACGCCGCCGCTGTACGTGAACTCCTCTGCCTGCGTGACGGTGCACACCTCTTCCGTGCCGTCATAGAACACGTAGGTGTATGTACCGCCGGAGGTCTCCGCCGTGTAATACATGCCCGAGCCGCTGCCGCCCGCGGGGATAAAGGGGGCGTCGGCCGTGACGAGGCTCTGCGCCCGCACGTCGTACAGGGCGTACGTCCCCTCCTTTTCCGCGGAGACGAGGCCTTCGCCGTCAAAGGCGGTGACGGTGTAGCCGTCCAGCGCGGAGAGGGCGCTGCTCGTGACGCCGCGCAGGGGGTTCTCCTCGGCGAGCTTCCCCATGCCGCCGCAGCCCGACAGGACGAGCGCCCCGAGCAGAAGCGCCGCCGCCGCGAAACAAACCTTTTTCTTCATCTCTTTTCCTCCTTGGGGAGCGCTTTCCGCTCCTTTTTCTGCTTTCATTATACGGCATTCGTGCAAATTTGTCAATATCTGCGCGAAAACAGGAGAAAAAGGAGGAGCCCCTCATCGGGCGCCTTCGGCGCCGCCCCCCGAGGGGGAAGCCTTTGCGGCGGGAGGTGCGGCGGCGCTTCTCCCTCGCCCCGAGGGGGGCGCTGCGTAATGCCGCGGCGCACGCTTTGCGCTTTTTCCTTCCGGAGCCCCTGCGAAAAAAAAGCGGGGAGGCGCTTTTGCCTCCCCGCAGCCGTTTGCCTGCGGCCGATTTACTTGTTGAGGTTCGCTTTGAGCGTTTCGAGCTCGTCGGAAAGCTCTTTCGGGAGCCTGTCTCCGAACTGTTTGTAGAACTCTTCGATGCCCGCGGCTTCCTTCTTCCACGTGTCTTTATCGACGGTGAGCAGCTCTTTGAGGGTCTCTTCGGAGACGCCGGAGCCTTCGAGGTTGATGTCCTTCACGTCGGGGACGTAGCCGATGGGCGTTTCCACCGCGCCGACCTTCTCCTCGCAGCGCTTGACGATCCACTCGAGCACGCGCATGTTCTCGCCGAAGCCCGGCCAGAGGAAGTTGCCCTCGTCGTCCAGGCGGAACCAGTTGACGTTGAAGATCTTGGGCTGGTTTTTGACCTTGGTGCCCATCTCGATCCAGTGCTTGAAGTAGTCGCCCATGTTGTAGCCGCAGAAGGGGCGCATCGCCATCGGGTCGCGCCGCACGACGCCGACCGCGCCGGTAGCCGCGGCTGTCGTTTCGCTGGCCATGATGGAGCCGACGAACACGCCGTTGTTCCAGCTCTTGCTCTGGTAAACCAGCGGCGCCGTCTTTGCGCGGCGGCCGCCGAAGACGATGGCGGACAGAGGCACGCCCTTCGGGTTATCGAATTCCTTGCTGATGCAGGGGCAGTTCTTGGCGGGGGCGGTAAAGCGCGAATTGGGGTGCGCGCCCTTTACGCCTGCGGACTTGGCCGCGTCGTCCCACGGGTTGCCCTTCCAGTCTACCGCGTTCTTGGGCGGATTCTTATCCAGCCCCTCCCACCAGACGGTGTTGTTGTCGAGATCGTGCACGACGTTGGTGAAGATGGTGCCCTTCTGCGTGGTGTGCAGGGCGTTGGGGTTGGACTTTTCGTTGGTGCCGGGCGCCACGCCGAAGAACCCGTTTTCGGGGTTCATCGCCCACAGCCTGCCGTCTGCGCCGACGCGGATCCAGGCGATGTCGTCACCGACCGTCCAGATCTTGTAGCCCTTTTTGCGGTACACTTCGGGCGGGATGAGCATGGCGAGGTTGGTTTTGCCGCAGGCGGACGGGAATGCCGCCGCGATGTACTTGGTGTCGCCGTCCGGCTTTTCAAAGCCCAGAATGAGCATGTGCTCCGCCATCCAGCCCTCGTTTTTGCCGAGGTAGGAGGCGATGCGCAGCGCGAAGCACTTTTTGCCGAGCAGGACGTTGCCGCCGTAGCCGCTGTTGCACGACCAGATGGTGTTATCCTCGGGGAAGTGCAGGATGTAGCGCTTGCTCTCGTCGAGCCGGCACTTGGAGTGCAGGCCCTTGACGAAATCTCCGTCCTTGCCCAGCGCGTCGTAGACGTCCGTGCCCACGCGCGTCATGATCTCCATGTTGAGGACGACGTAGATGCTGTCTGTAAGTTCGATGCCGATCTTGGAGAATTCACTGCCGACGATGCCCATGCTGTAGGGAATGACGTACATCGTTCTGCCCTTCATGGAGCCTTTGAAGATGTCCGCCGCCATCTTGTACGCTTCCTGCGGGTCCATCCAGTTGTTGATGGGGCCGGCGTCATCCTTGCTCTTGCAGCAGATGAAGGTGCGATCCTCCACGCGCGCGACGTCGTTGACGGCGGTGCGGTGCAGGTAGCACTCGGGGAGCAGGTCCTCGTTGAGCTTGATCATCTCGCCCGAAGCGCAGGCTTCGGCGCGCAGCTCGTCGCGCTGCTCTTTGCTGCCGTCGATCCAGACGATGCGGTCCGGATTGCACAGCGCGGCGCTCTCGTCGATGAAACGGAGCACCTTCTTGTTTTCGGTCAGAGCCTTTTCATACTTCGCCATATACAACTTCTCCTTGGAAAAGATATTTAACACAAAAATCGGGCGCCTTTTTCACCCTGTACGGCTATTATACCGCTTTTGCAAAAAAAAGTAAACCTTTTTTCGCGGGCTTTTCTCCGCGCGTTTTATTCGCGGCTCTTGCCGGCGGCAAGAGCGTATTCGACGCGATCGGGCAAAAAGCGGCAAAAGCGTATATTTTCACCGCGGGGAAAATAGGTATAATGGAGGAGAATTCCTGCGGGAGGTGCGACGTGCAATACATAAAAAAGCTGTGCATCCTCAAACAGCTCGCCTCGGGGTTCGCCGCGGACGGAAAAAAGGTCTCTGCCCTGCTGACGGCGGAGAGCTACGGCGGGCGGCTGACGCTCACCCTCGCGCTCATCGGCTTTGCGCCCCTCTCCGCGGGGCGCTACCGCTGCCTCCTCTGCGACGAAAAGGGGCAGACGGAGGCCTTTGAGCTGACCGAGCGGGGCGGATCGCTGAAAAAGGAGAGCGCGCTGGACATCTCTGCGGGCATGTGCTGCCTCGTTTGCTTTATCGGGGGGAAGGTGACGCCCGTCGCCTTCGGCAAGTGCGGCGACAAGACGTACGACGTCAAGCGGCTGTGCGCGCTGTTGGACGGGGCAGAGGCGCCCGCGCGGACGGAGACGGGCGCAGCCGAAAGACGGGCGAGCCCCGCAGCCGGGGCGCCGACGGAGAACGGGGCGCAGGAGGCGGGCGGGGCAAAGGGCGCGGAGAGCGCGCCCTATGACGACGAAGTGGTCGCGACGCAGAACTACTACGCGTTCGGCATGGAGGATGAGAATGAAGAGGTCGGAGAGAGAGCGGCGGCGGGAACGGGCGGAGAAGGCGCTGGAAAAGATGAAGATGCTCAAAGCCTATTCCGATTCGCGGGCGCAGAAGGAGAGCGAGCGGATGCGGAAACTTGCTATTACGATAAAGTGAAGGGCGACCTCGAGGCGCTGTTCGGCAAATACCCGCCCGAAGAGGAGCTGGCTGCGTGCATCCCCTACTCGCGCTGGGCGAAGGTGGTGTTCGCGCGCAACAAATATTATACGGTGGGCGTGATCTGCGACGAAAAGCGACCCAAATACATCTGCTACGGCGTGCCCGCCGAAAGCCGCGGCGAGCCGCCCGCCGCCCTGAAGGGGTTTTGCTCCTTTTTACCCCTCTCCGTGTTCGACCTTTCCGGCAGGGGGTACTGGATGATGTTCCAGGACGCGGAGACGGGGCAATGCGTGCGCATCGAGCAAAAGTAAGGGCGCGCACCTGCGCTCGTCGGCGCTTTACTTTACGTAAAACGCCCGCCTTGCAAGGCAGCCCCTCCCGAAAAGCATCGAAGAACTTTTCGGGAGGGGCTGCGGTTTGGGAAGAGAGAATCCTCTCTCCGTCCTCCATTCTGCATTCTACATTAATTCCCGATCGGGGGAAAGGCATGCGGCGCTCTTTGCCGCGCAAAAAAAGGCAGGCCCTGCCTGCACAAAAAAAGGCCGCGGTTTCCCCCGCGGCCGAAGAGCCACCAAGGCGGCGCCCCAAAGCGGACGCCGCCTCTTCCTGACCGTAATTTTTGCTTTTTTGCCATTTTCGGTAATTCTGAAAAGTTCCCCGAAAATCGGGCCGTACTTACACTTTTTAACCCTTTTGTGACATCTTGTCGGTTAAATTTAGACCCTTCGGAAAAATTTCTTTCCCTTTCCCGAAACTCGCCACTTTCTCCCCTAATCAACTCGAAAGCCGGTTTTTCTGCCTGTTCCCTTCATTGATTTATTTGCGTCCTACGGTGTTTATTGGCGCATTGCGGGTGGCGGCAGCAAATTCCTTCGGCTCAAAACGCCGCAGCGTTTTCGGAGTGTTGCGCAAAAACTACACATTCAAAGTACTTCCGCAGTATTCGGTTTGACCCAAACACACCCGTCTCCCTCACCTCTCGGCGATAGAGCCGTCTGCAGAACGATGTGTTCAGATCTGCCCGGCAGTCTGCTTTAAGGGCTGCCCGTTTGCTCGCCGTTTCGCCTACTTGCAAAGAAAGCTGCTTCGCTTTGCCCGCCATACCCTTTCTCTTCAGGTGTGGCTCTGCGCAGTATCGGCTCTGCGATCTCACTTTTTTGCCGTACGGCTGACGGTTTGCGCCCTTCCTTCCCTTTCGGCAGGGCTGTCTGACCGACCCCTGCAACCTTGGGTTCCTTCGTTTGTAGCTATATTATAGCACACTTTTTTGATTTGTCAAGACCTTTTTTGAAAATTTTTTGTGATTTGTCAATCGTTTTTTAGTAACTTTTCCAAATTTTCTAAAAAATTTTTTGTTACGACCGTTCGGGACAGAGAAAAAGCCCCTCTGTCGGGAGTCTGACCTTGAAAATGCCCTTGATGTGCCTTTGTACCCTCGCCTGCGCATGATTGCGGGCAGCAAAATACTCCCCTGCCTGCTATGAGCAGAGGTTTCATGCCTTTATCGGCAGTTATGCAGCTTTCCGTCTGATGAACCGTACCCGCGGGCTGTCGGTTTGCCCCGCTTTTAGAACAGTCATAAGCTCTGCTCTCTTTTGCAGCGGCGTAAACCACACCCTTTTCCCCTCTATGTTCCGCAATGAGGAGTGCGGGCGGTTGTTGTACCTGATGTTCCATTCCTGCATTTTTTCTTTGAGCTCGTCATAGGTCTCAAAGGTTAAAGTCCTGTAAAAGTTCTCTCCGTCGGTGCGGTGCGATCTCTCCACTTTCCCGTTGTGGCGAGGCGTGTATGCTCTGATAAGCTGATGTTTTATGCGCAGTTTTTCGAGAAGTTCGTCCAAGACATGCGTCTTTTTACATTCTTTACGATTGGTGAACTCGCCTCCGTTGTCCGTCTGAATGATGTGCGGAAGATACCCAAAATACACTATCGCGCGTTTCACAAAGTCTGCCGTCGCCCGCGCCGAAACCTCGGTATAAGGGTATAAAAATCGCTCGCGCGTCGTTTCGTCAATCATCGTGTACTGATAGAATCTCGCGCCGCTTGCCTCATAGCGTTCCTGCGCGGCACCTCTGAAACACTCTTTGGGAACGTACTTCACGTCCATTTGCATTTTGATACCGAACATTTCAGGCGTTTCATACGGTTGCGGCTCGTACTTTTCGAGCTGCTCTTTCGGTCGAATGCCGCTCTTGACGACATATCGATAAAAGCCATAGTATGTCCTCGAATAGGCGTACTTTTGCCGTAAAATGCCGAGAGCCTCCGCGTAACTGATGTGCGGCTGCTCCTCAAAGAGCTTTCGTATGTATTCCTGTTCCTCTTTGGTGTGCGCGTTCGGGTGCGGAGTATGCGGACGGCTTGACTTGTTCTGCAAGCTCTCCCTCGTGCCGTCGTACCGCTTTTTCCAGCGATACAGCGTCTGCTCCGTGCATTTCACTTTCCTTGCCACGCAGAGAACGTCCTCGTGGTCTCCGAGCCACATTTTGAGAGCTCGCTCTTTTTCTCGAATGGTGAATCTTATCCCCCTGCTCATCTTTCGTTCCTCCTCTCGTGTAAGGTGTCTTTCAGTTATATCACACTTTTCAGCCGATTTCAAGCATTTATCGAAAGTCCTCAATGCGTGCAGGCACGTTCTCGGTAAAACCGAGAAAAAATTTTTTCAAAAAAGAAAACTGACCGACTGACCGACATTCTCCCCCTGTAACCCCCTCATAACTTGTAGTCTGTCAGTCAGTATGATTTTTCTTTTATATTTCTCTTTCTATTTGATTTTGATTTTATTTTATTTTTATTTGCATATTTTTGCATTGCATTTGCAGAGCAAACCGTATGCACGAGCTTTGCATTTGCTATACACTTGCATTGCATTTGCATACAATTTGCATAGGCAAAAAACCGCCCTTGCGAGCGGCTTTTTAATAGCCATCATGGCATTCCCTCAGAGATCTCTTCAACATTGGAAACAGCAATTTCCCTCATATCGATAACGTCCGCAGCGGAAACAAGTGACTTCTTTATAGGGTTTTCCTCGACATACTGCACGAGTTTCCTCATGAGGTCGGCTTGATCGTTCATGTAATTTACGGTATCCACAACGATATTCTCGTAACCGCTTTGATACCCCGTAAAGCCGTTCAGGGCGATAGGGAACATCTTCAAAACGATCTCAACGAAAGTCACCCACGTTAAGTCTGCTTTGGGGTTTAAGGTTATGCTTACCATGAGGATGGCGACAATAAACGTGGAAGAAAATTTCCACGCGTACCCGATCCTGCGTTTCTTCGACGGCTCCATCCCGAGCGGGCTTCTGTGCATTGCACCCCTGCCGCGCTTTAATATCATTTCGGGCGTGAGCCTTATCGGTTTAACTTTGTTTGCGGAAACGATCGCCTCGATTTGGGTTTTTGATAGAACCTCGTTTTTTTTCAGCTCCTCCTTGTCTTTCCCGACATATCGTTCCTGATATACGGCAAAGTCGATGCCCACCTCCATTAAAATAGCGTTGCGTGTGTTGCGAAGCTCTTCCTCAACATAATATCGGCAAAATTCGGGCAGTCTGCCAGGCATTTTCTTGGCAATGATCTCGTTTTTCAAATCATCGTATTGCTTTTTTGCCGACAGATATAATTCGTTTTGCCGCCCCGCACGAATTCCGTTTCCAGATCCATTGACATACATCGCATAGGCGCAGAACATGAAAACGAAAAACGACAAGCCAAGAGAAGTCCAATCTATCACGGTCATAACCGTGATGTCGGTAGTCGAGACAACGATCGCCACGAAGATGATAAATGTTCCTATGGCTGTACCGAGATAATTTATCGCCCCGCGCATGATCCGCTTCTTTTTGACAGTTGTTTGCTCAATCACCTCTCCAAAGCTGCGGGCTCTTTCCTCTTTGTCTCGTGCAGCATTGTTTTGTTTGATGGGCTCCATTACGAGCTACCTCCCAAATTTATATTCCCGCCGCCGTTATTTGTCGGCGGGTCAAAGTATTCTCCAAGCTTGTACAGCCACGATCCGATCACGTTTGCCACAGCGCCTATCATGCAGATTACAATAATTTCATCAATGATTGCCCGAATCGCGATGAACGCCACAAGAATGACGCACCACATCACCCACGCCGACGGAGACTTGAAATACTCCTTGATCTGCTTAAAGAACGGGATCAAAGATAAAAACGCAAACAGGATGAACAGCCCCGAGATCGTGGCGTTGGCGCTCCTGTCTATCCAAACGGGGAATTGCGACAGGGTTGCAGCAAACGGCGCCCCGACGTCGAGAACAAGCGCGGAAATTTTACATATTTTCCCTTTCGTTGTTCTTTGCATAGTCCTACTCCTTGGGCATATTGCTTACTTCTGTGCAAGCTTCCGTTTGCGTAGGCTCGGCGATTTCTTTGAGCTTCGTATCATCGCCAACAAGCTTCAGAACATCTGCGTATTTCAGGTTGACAAGATCCTTTACACCCTGCGGAATGTTCTTCGAATTCGCGTAGACAGTCGTCATGATTTCAAGGATCGCTTTTGTTTGCACGAATGCTGCAAGCATAGTCCTATACCGCTCCTGTTCTGTCGCGTCAAAGTCGTTGAGCGCTTTCTCAAAGCGATTATATCCCTCGATCAGTTCATTCGTCACATTAACGACATCCTTTTGCGAAGTTTCCGTATTGGCAACCCCATCTTTGACCGACAGGACGTCCGCTCCGATTGCCGCGAGCTTCTTTTTCTGCTTGATTTTTTGCGCAATCAAACATACAACGAGAATAAAGTCGCCGACGATCGTCAAAATTTCCGAAACGTTTGCCTCTGCCCACTCCAAAATCCTACTGAAAAGCGTTGGCACATAGTTCGGAAGCCCCCCATTCTCAGAATTCTCGGGGATATCGGGCACAGAATCTTCGGGCGTTTCTGCGTCATTTGACAGATCGGGCTCCTCCTGTATGACTTCCGTTTCCTCTTGCGGCAATTCTTCCGCGTGTGCCATCTTGACCGCTTGTGCCGTGGCAAAGCAAAGAATGACGCTCAAAGCCAAAACAAGCGCAGCGCAAAGTATGTAACTGAAAAACATTCTTCGTGACGTTCTCATAGCAAAAAACCTCCTAAATAATATCGTATCCCTCAAGCAGCTTGGTAAGTTTTGTTTCAAGCTCCGCGTATTTGTCCGAGAGTTCTCTGTTCGCCGCCGCAAGGTCTGAAACGTCCTCTTGCAGCTCCGCGATTTTCTTTTGCATATCCATGTCATCGGGATAAACGAGCACGCCTCCGCACTCTTTGATATGCCGTGCGTAAAAGCCCTCGCAGAACCACCTCTGCGCCCGCACAGAGCCGTCAAGCACGGCGACCGTAACTTTCATCGAGCCGTCCAGCCAATCGCTCTCAATGCCGCACAGACCGTCAGAAAGAGCCCTGTACGCGCTCTCGCCGTCGCTGCGTTCAAAGATAGCCGTTGCCTTATCGGGCGCGCCCGTGAAAGAGATGTACAGCATATCGCCGATGAGCTCGGGAGTTCTCGTCATAATCACCCCGTTGTTGCTGTTGAGTAGTTTGTATTCCATTTTCATCTCCCTGCTCCTTTTTGAACTGTTTGTCGTTTTTCAGCATTCAGCCATGCTGCGGACAAGCGGCGAACTTCGGCTGTCCGCTCGCAAAGACTTTTCTTTGCTTCTTCGTCGCACAGACTATCAAGTAGCCCCGCAAGGACGCGGCAGCCGACGATTGCCTCGCGCTGAAAGCGTTGCCGCTCCTCGCGTTCGGCGGCGTCCGACAACTTGCACTCATCGGCTCTGACAAGATTTTTGTAAATCTCTACCACGGTACCGACGACGAGCCCGTTCTCTTTTTGTTGTTCCGCGCAGGCACAAACAAGTGCTCGCGCCTTTGCGATTGACGCATTCATTGCATACCTCCTTAACCGTCAAATGCCGCCGCACTACCCGCGAATAAGCTGTCAAACAATGCGTCCGTGCTTAAAATCGTCCGATAGGCGTTACATTGCTTCATGTGTCCTTTCCAAGAGGTGTACGATGTCCGTATATCCTCCATTTTCATCTTGCCTGCAACGAGCCACCGCTTGAAAGTCCGCAGTTTCCGCCTCATTTTCGTTATGCCTTTGCGGGCGGGCTTAACGATCACTTTCCCCGTTTCGGTTAGAATAAAGCGACGTTTCAAAAAGTTCAGCCCGCGGGACCGCTTGACGATCTGCGTTTTCTTTTCGTTGAGCTTTATCCCCAATGCGGCACAAAGGCGGCGGATCTCTTGCAGACAATGTTGCAGATGTTCTTTGCTCTCATGAATAAGATACCCGTCGTCCATGTACCGACCGTATGCCTGTATGCGCAGCTCCTCCTTGATGTAGTGGTCGAGCTTGTTTGGGTACATGAGCGCGGACACCTGCGAAATCTGACTGCCGAGCCCGAGCCCCACCTCGCCGAAATCGTCTATAAAGCCGTTCACGAGCTGCACTATGCGCGGATCGGAAAACGTCTTGCAGACCGTCGCCTTTAACGGCTCGTGCGCGATGTTGTCGAAATACTTTGAGAAATCGAACACCAACGCATAACCGTCCGTACCGTGTTTTCGGAAATATCTTTGCAGATGACAAGTAAGCCTCCTCACTGCAAAATCTATTCCCTTATTTGCCATGCACGCCCCGTTGTCATAAATAAACGACCTGCTGAACATGGGGACAAGCGCATTGTCGCACAAACACCTCTGCACGACTCGTTCGGAGATATGCACGCTTTTTATGTGCCGTTCCTTGCCGCGTTCCACGATGTCGAACTCATAGAAGCCGCGGCTCTTATATGTACCGTTATGCAAAGAGCGGTAGAGGTCGTTGACATTTTGCAGCGCGTTCGCCATGAATCGTTGCGTGCTCGCTTTCCAACCGACGCCGAGGCAGCACTTCCTGAATGCCGTGTAGAGATTATCGAAAGTAAACACCTTGTCGAAATCTCCGTTTCTCGCCTCTTTCTGCCGCTTGCGCAGCAGGCGTTTCATTTTCCTGCGCTGATACCGCGCCTCATGCCGTTCTTTGCTGTTCATTTGACGTATTACCCCGTACAACCTGTTTATCGTCGTGGAGTTCCGATTGCCCGTAGTACCGACCATTAAACCGCTGTACCACGATAAGCGGCAATGCAAGAAGCGTCCGATCGACTACATCGGGGTATTTATTTATCCTT
>CASFTB010000017.1 GCA_949297575.1 uncultured Bacillota bacterium
CGCAACTCTATTATATCAAAAGGAGTTTTTTATTTCAAGATTCATCGCTGAAGCTCTTTGTTACCCGCGGACTATCCGCGGGTTTTGGGTGACAAAAAGCGCCCCGAAAGCATGGCTTTCGGGGCGCCGTCGCCTATCCGTTTTATCGTTCGCCCCCGCCGGGGTTCAGCCCCTGCGGCAGGAATTTGTTCTTTTTGACCGCCTCGTATGCGAGCACCGTCGCCGCCACGCCCACGTTCAGCGAATCGCAGCTGCCCCGCATGGGGATGGCGATCATCTCGTATTCGCCGTCATACCACTCCCGCGAGATGCCGTAGCGCTCGCTCCCCATCACCAGCGCCGTCTTTTTGCCGAAGGGCTCGTCGTAGTAGTACAGCTTGGCGCGCGTGTCCGCCAGGTACACCGTCACCCCGTTTTTGTGCAGCCATTCGCGGCAGGCCGCCACCGTCTCGAATTCAAAAAAGGGGACGGAGAGCACCGCGCCCTGGCTGCCCTTGATGAGTTTGGGGTGCGTCAGCCGCGCCTTGCGGTTGCACAGAAACACCGCGTCCACACCCGCACCGTCCGCCATGCGCATCATCGTGCCCACATTGCCCGGGATCTCCACGCCGTCTAAGATCAGGATGACGGCGTCCTTTGCGGGGCGGAAGGCGGAAATATCGTGCTTTGGCAGCTGCGCGAGGGCGAACAGCCCGTCCGGCTGCCCCCGCTCGGAGATCTTTTCGAAAGTCTTTGCCGAAACGGTATAGCGTTCCTCGCACCGCGCGGCGAGCGCCTCGCACAGCGCCAGCGCCTCCTGGGTGCGGATGTGTTCGGGGCAGAGGATAAGGCAGTCGAGGGGGGTGCGGAATTTCTCGCAAAGGGAGAGCATCCAGATCCCCTCCGCGGGGAAGAGCCTGTGCGGGTTGGGTTTGGTGTTCGACGCGACGGCGCGCACCTGCCTGATCTTGGGGTTTGCCTCCCCGATGGCGCGGAAGGCGTAGCGGGCGAGGATGTCGTTCATATCGTATTGCATGGTCAAATAGTATCACTTTTTCCCCCGTTCGTCAAGCGTTCGGAGCCGTGGGGGCCCCGCACCGCCGTCCGCGGTCCCGCATATGATGATAAAAACGGATGCGGAAGGTCTGGTATGAACGGAAGAAGCTCGAAGGGCACCGCCCGCGCCTGCTGCGCTGGCATCGCGAATCAGGCCGTCGTCACCAACGTGACGGCGGTGCTCTTTGCGCCGTTCATGCGCCTGTACGGGTTCACATATGTGCAGCTGGGGCTGCTCGCGGCGGCGGGCTTTGCGGCGCAGATGCTGGCAGATATCCTCCTGCTCTTTCTCGTAGACAGGGTGCCGCCCCGCCCGCTCGCGGCTGTGGCCGCGGGCATGAGCTGCGGCGGGCTGTTCTTCTACAGCTGCGTGCCGCAGCTGTTCGCGGGGGCAGAATTTTACGGCATCGCGGCGGCGACGGCGATCTTCGCCTTTGCGGGCGGCATGCTCGAGGTGGTGCTCTCCTGCGCGGCGGAAGATCTGCCGCGGGGAGAAGTGTCCCTTCCTTTCCTGCACACGGTGTATGCATGGGCGCAGGTACTGCTCGCCCTCTTTTTGCTCGGGTGGTTCCTCGTGCTGGGTGCAGACAGCTGGAATTACGCCGTGCTCGTGCTCGCCCTCGTGCCGCTGGGCGTGCTGTTCTGCCTTCCCTCCGCGCACTTTCCCGCCCGCGCGAAGGAGGCGCCCGCGCGCAGGGCGTTCACGCCTCTGTATTTTCTGGCGGTCGCGGCCGTCTTTTTCGGCTTCGGCGCGGAGGCGGTGATGAACCAGTGGGTCTCGGCATATGCCGCCGAGCTGTTCGGCGACGAGGCGGGCGGCGCCGCGGGCTGCGCGCTGTTCGCCCTCTGTCTCGGCTGCGGCGGCGCGGCATACGTGTTCGCTTCCGGCAGAGGAAAGACGAGTTTTTCCCTGCTTGCGGGGTGCGCCGTCCTCACCTGCGCCTGCTATGTGCTCGCGGCGCTGCTGCCCGGGACGGCCGCGCTCGCGGCAGCGGCGGCGTGCGGGCTGTTCGTGGGCGTGCTCTCGCCCGGGGCGATGGCCGCCGCGGGCGAGCTCCTTCCCCGTACGGGCGGGTGGATGATCGCCTCCCTCGCCGTCGCGCAGGATATCGGCGCGGCGGTGCTGCCCGCCCTTTCCGGCGCGGCGGCGGAAGCGGTGTCGGTGCGGGCGGCCTTCCTGTGCCTTGCCGCCGCGCCCCTCTTTGCGGCGCTGTCGCTGCTGTACATGTCCCGCGCAAAAAAAGGCGAAAAATCGTTCAGAGATCGTACATAAAAGAATAAGATATCGTTAAAAAGCGCCCTGCGCCGAAAAAAAAGTTTTTTCGGCGCTCTTTTTGATGGCAAAAGGGGGCGGGATATGGTAAAATAGGGGAAAAGCATTCCGAAAGGTCTTTGTTTATGGAAGAAGAAAAAAAGGACGCGCCCCCTCCCGCAGGTGAGGACGCGCGCGGCGGGCAGGGGGAACGCTCCGCGCCCGAACGGGAAGCGCAGGCCGCGCCCGGAGCGCCGCTCTCCGCCGCGGAGGCAAAGGTGCTGCCCGCGCGCCCGGCCGAAGCCGCACAGGAGGGCGCCGCGGAACAGCAGGAGGGCTATACCCCCGAAGAGCTGAAAAAGCGCAGGCGCAAAAACATCATTTCCTTTATCGTCCTGCTCGCCATCATCGGCTGCGTCGTATACGCACTCTGGACGCTGGGCAATACCCTGCAGCAGGGGGATACCGCCACGTTTTACGAAGTGATGGGCGGCATGAACTGGTGGTACATCCTCGCGGCGTTCGGCCTCTTTATCGTCATGTTCGTGATGGAGGCGCTCAAATTCACCGTGCTCGGCAAGGTCAACGGCTGTTCCCTCGGGTTCAGAAAGGACATGAAGACGGCGCTGGTCGGCAAGTATTACGAGTGCATCACGCCCTTTTCGTCGGGCGGGCAGCCCATGCAGATCTACCATCTGTACAGGCAGGGAGTGTCCGGCGCGAAGAGCGCGTCCATCACGATGGTCAAGTACGGCGTGCACATGCTGGGCTTTACCTTCGTCGCCGCGCTGGTGATGGGATTCGGCGTGCCCATGCTCGGGTCCCTCATCGACAACGCCGCCACGCTCAACACCCTCATCATCTGCGGGTGGATCGGTTTCGGCATCAACGCCTTCATCCCCGTGTTCGTGACGCTCGTCGTCTTTTTCCCGCGCCCCGTCGCCTGGCTGATCAACCTGTTCATCAAGCTGCTGCACAAGATCAAACTCATCAAAAATGCCGACAAGCTGGAGAGCCGCATCCGCCAGTGGATGGACGACTTTTCGGTCATCTCACAGTTCGTCTATAAAAAGCCGTTCACCTTCTTCGTACTCTTTTTGCTCTGCCTCGGCGAGCCGACCATCGAGCTCATCTTCCCGTACCTCGTTCTCGTCGCCATGTGCGGCGGAAACGTGATGGGTATGCAGGGTGCCGAGCTGTTGTTCGCGGTCATGGTGCTGGCGATGTACGCGACGTACGGCGCCACCTTTATCCCCACTCCCGGCAATTCGGGCGTGCTCGAGGTCCTGTTCATGGCGGCGTTCGCGGCGCTTACGGAGAGCGTCGTGTTCTGGTTCGTGCTCATGTGGCGGTTCATCATCTACTATACCTGGATCATCCTCGGTCTCGGCATGAACGTGACCGACCTGATCGGCGGCATCCGAAGGCGCAAGCGCGAGGCGCTCGCCGCAAGGCGCGAATAAAAAGCAGACATAACGGCGCGGGGCGCCTTTCCTTTCCGGAAAGGCGCCCCGCGGCTTTATTAAATTCATTCGTTGATGTCGTATTTGGCGGCGACGGCGTCGAATTTCTCGTACAGGTCGTCGAAGTAGGTGATCTTCAGCTTTTTGTGCACCTCCTCCCGCTGCCACTGCTTGTAGTTGTAGATGTGGAAGAAGGGCAGCCAGCGTATGCCGCGGCAGAAGTGCTTGATCACCGTGTCCTCGTGCAGGTCGCGCTGCTCGTTGAAGCGACGGGGCAGGTACATGCGCCTCTGTGCGAGGCGGTGCAGCGCCGTCTGGTCGGGCATGATCATGCGGTGGGTGTACACGTATTCGCGCGCGCGGGCAAACAGCCCCGTTTCGCGTATCTCTTTCAGGTTGAGAAGCAGCACCCCCGCGTTGCAGTACTGCGGATGGATCCAGAAGTGCCCCATGTAGTCGAGCACGGCGCCGTATTCATAGCCGGAGAGGTCGATGTCGTACAGCTGCGCGATGTCAGAGGCGCACATGGTGTCGATGTCGAGATAGATGACCTTGTCCGGGAAGCGCTCGATCCCGTCCATGTACAGCCGCAGCAGGGTGTAGGGGGTGTAGTGGTTCTTCATGTTTTTCCCGCCCGCGAGTTCCGCGCGGAAGACGTCCGTCACGTCGATGAGCTCGGCGCGGCTTTCGGGGTTCTTTTCCCGCAGCACTTCGTCGAGAATGCCGATCTGCTTTTCGCTGAAGGGGACGAAGGAGGGGTCGAGTTCGTGCATGTCCATGGAGAGCACGTACACGTGCAGCGGGCGGTCTGTGAATTTTGCGAGGGAGAGCACGGAGAGCAGCAGTCCGTGAAAGATGCGCTTGTTTCCGCTGTAGCATACCGAGATGGGTTCCATCGAGTGACTCCTTAGGTGTCTTTTATGACATTATACCATGGAAAGGCGCGCGTTGCAAGGGAAACGCGGAAATTGCGCAAAAATGTTTGCGGCTTCGCCGCGTTCCCGCGTAAAACGGGCGGGCGGCGGAAGCATACGCGGGATCCCGGCTCTCCGTCACGCTTTCCGGCGCACGAAAAAGAAGAGGGCTCAGCCCTCTTCTTTTTCGTGCCGCTTCGGGGTGACCAGCACCGTTTTGAAGTCTGTATAGGTCACGAAACCCGCCCTGGAGCGGGGCGGCTTTTTCACGAACCGCCGCTCGCAGTAGTCGACGGGGATCTTGTCTCCCGCCTTGCCGTCCGAAAAGCAGGCGCAGATCTCCGCGGCGGCGAGCAATACCTCGTCGGGCAGCTTGCGTCCCTCCGTGCGGATGAGCACGTGCGCGCTGTGGTACTTCTGCGTGTGCAGCCACACGTCGTCGGGCGCGGCCTCGCGCAGCAGGCGGTCGTTCTGCACGTTGTTGCGCCCCGCGAACACGCGGAATTTGCCGAAAACGAAGGTGCGGAAGGGCACGGCGGGCGCCGCCTTTCCCTTCTTTCTGAGCGGCGGCAGCAGCCCGGCGGCGCGCAGCTCCTCCTCCATCTCGGTCAGATCGAGCGCGTTCTCGGCGCGCGCGAGGGCGGAGAGCATGCTCTCCGTATAGTCGAGGTCGGCGCGGGCCTCCTCCATCTGCGGGGCGACGGCGGCGAGGGTGCGCTTCTGTTTGTTGTATTTTTTGAAATATCTCTGCGCGTTCTGCGCGGGGGAGAGCTGCCTGTCCAGCGGGATGCGCACCGCCGCGGCGTTTTCGTCGTAGTAGTTGACGACTTCGCACCCGTCCGCGCCCTTGGGGATGGCATAGATGTTGGCGGTGATCAGCTCCCCGAAAACGCGGTCGCGCTCCATGCTCTCGCAGGAGCGCTCCCGCTCGAGCAGCAGGGCGAGTTTCTTCTCTTCCTTCTTTTTGCGCGAAAGGAGCAGGCTTTCGAGCTTTCTCTTCTTTTCGGCAAAGTCCTTGCGCGTCTCCCGCTCCGTATAATATGCGTCCGCGGCGGCGAGCACGGAAGGGTAGCGCTCCCCCGCGGGGAAGAAGGCGTAAAAGTCCTTCGCTTCCCCGTTTGCCCGCTCGACGGCGGGCGCCGTCTCCTCCGAAAAGATGCGCGCGCACAGCGCCTTCGCCGCCTCGCCCGCGCGCTCTTTGAACGGCTCCGCCCGTTCCGTGCCCGTCTGCGCGGCGAGCAGGCGGCAGGTGGGCAGCGCCAGCCCTGCGACGTTGTTGAAGAGGAACCCGGCGAGATCTCCCCCCGGAAAGGCGGAGAGGCGCTCGCGCACGGCTGCCTCGTCGGAGGGGTCTGCCTTGTCCTGCGGTTCGGGCGGCATGTATTTCACGCCGGGGAAGAGCACGCGCCTGAAATTCTCCTGCAAAGAGGAAACTTTGAGCGCGCCGAGGATGACGCCCTCTTCGCACAGCACGAGGTTTGAGTACTTGCCCATGATCTCCGCATACAGCACCCGCCGCGCGCGCGTAAATTCGCCCGCACAGTCGAAGGCGAAGGCGAGGATGCGCTCGAACCCTTGCTGCCGTACGGATACGAGCTGCGCGCCCGTCAGGTGTTTGCGCAGCAGCATGCAGAAGTTCGGCGCGACGTCCGGCGCGGCGCGCGGGATGTCCGAGATGACGGCGCGCGCGAGGGATGCGTTGGTGTTGAGCACCAGCTTGCGCGTCTTTCCGCCCGCGTAGAGGAGGATGTCGACCTCGTCGCGGGAGGGCTGTATGATCTTGTTTACCTTGCCTCCCGCCAGCTGCTCGTTCAGTTCGCGGGCGATGTGGCGAAGGGTGAATGCGTCCTGCGGCATAAGTGCCTCCTTGCACAAAAAGAGCGCCGCGTGCGGGCACCTCTCTATCATTATACAGTAAAAGGCAAAAAAAGTAAATCAGATGCGCGAAAAACGCTTTGCAAAATGCGCGCTTTGTGCTAAAATACTGTAACGAGTAAATAAGGCAATTTTCATCAGGAGAAAGATCTATTATGAAGTACAAATTCGAACCTTCCGAAAAGAGCACCGTCAAGATCACCATGACATTCGACAAGGCGGAGTGGGATGCCGCCAATCAGAAAGCGTACGAGCAGACGCGCGGCCGCTATTTCGTCAACGGGTTCCGCAAGGGCAAGGCGCCCAGGCACGTCATCGAGCTCAACTACGGCAAGGGCGTCTTCTATGAGGATGCGCTCAACAATCTGTTCTCCGACCACTATTACGACATCATCGAAAAGGAGAAGGAGAGCTTCACCGCGGTCGGCCAGCCCGAACTCTCCGTCGAAGACATCGGCGAAACGGGCGCCGTGCTCGTCGCCGTCGTGCCCGTCAAGCCGGACGTCAAGCTGGGCGCGTACAAGGGTATAAACATCAAAAAAGCGGTATATAATGTAAGGGATGAAGACGTGGAAGCGGAGCTCAAGCGCCTGCAGGAGCGCAATTCCCGCCTCGTCGCCGTAGAGGGCCGCGCCGCCGAAAACGGCGACACCGCGACCATCGACTTCTCCGGCAGCATCGACGGCGTGAAGTTCGAGGGCGGCACGGGCGAAAATTATCCCCTCGTGCTGGGCAGCGGCTCCTTCATCCCCGGCTTCGAAGAGCAGGTCGTCGGCATGCAGGTAGGGGAGGAGAAGGACGTAAACGTCAGATTCCCCGACGATTACCAGGCGGAGGAGCTCAAGGGCAAGGACGCCGTCTTTGCCGTCAAGCTGCACAAGCTCGAAAAGAAGGAGCTGCCCGAGGTCGACGACGAATTCATCAAGGACGCGGCGGGCGCGGAGAGCGTCGACGCGTATAAAAAGGAGACGCGCGAACGCCTCGAAAAGCAGGCCAAGGAGCGCGCCGACGCCGAAACGGAGAACAACATCGTCAAGGCGATCTCCGACGCTTCCGAAGTGGAGATCCCCGACGCCATGATCGAGAATCAGATGGACATCATGGTGCGCAACGCGGAGTACCGCCTCGGCATGCAGTACGGCGGCATGAAGCTCGCCGACTACCTCAAATATATGGGCGGCACCATGGAGCAGTTCCGCGAGGGCTACCGCGCGCAGGCGCTCGACGTCGTCAAGAGCCAGCTCGTCATCGACAAGATCATCCGCGAGGAGGCGATCAAGGCGGAGGACGCCGAGATCGACGCCAGGATCGCAGAGCTCGCCGAAAAGGCAGGCAAACCGCTCGAAGAGTATAAGAAGGACGTAGACGAGTCGCAGCGCGAATACCTCGCCAACGACATCGTCATCAACAAGCTGTTCGACTTCCTCAAGGCGAACAACAACATGACGGAGGAGGAACCCGCCGAAAAGCCCGCCAAGAAGCCCGCCGCAAAGAAGACGGCGAAAAAGGCGGAGGCTGCCGACGGCGAAGAGAAGCCCGCCAGGAAGCCCGCCGCGAAGAAGACGGCGAAAAAGGCAGAGACCGCCGACGGCGAAGAGAAGCCCGCCAAGAAGCCCGCCGCAAAGAAGACGGCGAAAAAGGCGGAAGACAAGGCCGAGTGACGCCCCTGCGGCGCCCGTGCCCCCGCGGCACGCCCGCCGAAAACGTGAAAGGAAGGAAATTATGGACGATATCAGGATGAACCTCATCCCCATGGTCGTAGAGCAGTCCGGCCGCGGGGAGCGCTCTTACGACATCTATTCGCGGCTGCTGGAAGACCGCATCATCTTCCTCTCGGGCGAGATCAACGACGGCATGGCGAACACCATCGTCGCCCAGCTCATCTACCTCGAGGCGAAGGACATGAACAAGGACATCAGCCTCTACATCAACAGCCCGGGCGGCAGCGTCTCCGCGGGCATGGCCATCTACGACACCATGCAGTACGTGCACTGCGACGTCTCCACCATCTGCATCGGCATGGCGGCGAGCATGGGTGCCTTCCTGCTCTCCAGCGGCGCCAAGGGCAAGCGCTTCGCGCTGCCCAACAGCGAGATCATGATCCATCAGCCCCTCGGCGGGGCGCAGGGCCAGGCGAGCGACATCAAGATCCAGGCGGAGCACATCCTCAAGATCAAGGAAAAGATGAACCGCATCCTCTCCGAGAACACGGGCAGGAGCATCGCCGAGATCGAGCGCGACACCGACCGCGACAACTACCTCTCCGCAGAGGAAGCCCAAAATTACGGGCTGGTCGATAAGGTCTTCTACAAGAGGTAGGCTGCCCGCGCGCTGGCGCGCCCGCGTGCCCGCGCAAAACATATCCGATCACTTTCTGACGCCGCCGAAAATCTGTTCAGCGGCGTCGGATTTTCAGAACGGGCCGCGCGCCCCGCAAACGGGCGGGCGGCGATAAAATCCCGAAACCGCGCACACGTCTGCGCGAAAGGAGGTCAAACCATGAAAGACGAAGAACTCTGCTGTTCCTTCTGCGGTAAGCCGAAGAGCCGCACGAAGGTGCTCATTTCCGGCCCCGACGGGCTCGCCATCTGCGACGAATGCGTCGAGATCTGCGAGGAAAAGATCCGCCAGGCGGAGGAAAAGCCGACGGACATCGTCGAGCTGAAAAAGCCCGCCGAGATCAAGGCGGAGCTGGATAAATACATCGTCGGGCAGGACAAAGCCAAGCGCGTGCTCTCCGTGGCGGTGTACAACCATTACAAGCGCATCAACAGCGAACTGTCCAAAAAGGACGACGACGTAGAGATCGAAAAGAGCAACATCCTTCTGCTCGGGCCCACCGGCTGCGGCAAGACGCTGCTCGCGCGTACCCTCGCGCGCATCCTCAACGTGCCCTTCGCCACCAGCGATGCGACCACCCTCACCGAGGCGGGGTACGTCGGCGAGGATGTTGAGAATATCCTTCTCAAACTCATCCAGAACGCCGATTACGACATCGAAAAGGCGCAGCGCGGCATCATCTACATCGACGAGATCGACAAGATCGCCAGAAAGGGCGAAAACGTCTCCATCACGCGCGACGTCTCCGGCGAGGGCGTGCAGCAGGCGCTTCTGAAGATCATCGAAAGCACCGTCGCCAACGTGCCCCCGCAGGGGGGCAGGAAGCACCCCCAGCAGGAGTGCATGCGCATCGATACGACCAATATCCTCTTCATCTGCGGCGGCGCCTTCGTGGGGCTGGATAAGATCGTGCAGGCGCGCAAGGACGACGCCTCCCTCGGCTTCGGCGGCAAGGTCAAGAGCACGGACGAGATGGACTACCAGCTCTTCGACGACGTAAAGCCGCAGGATCTGACCAAATTCGGGCTCATCCCCGAGTTTGTCGGGCGCGTGCCCATCGTGGTCAACCTGCTGCCGCTGGACGAGGCGGCGCTGGTGAAGATCCTCACCGAGCCCAAAAACGCCCTCATCAAGCAGTATCAGAAGCTCGTGGGGCTGGACGGGGTCAAGCTCTCCTTCGAGCCCTCCGCCGTCAGCGAGATCGCCAACACCGCCATCAAGCTCAAGACGGGCGCCAGAGGCCTGCGCACCATCATCGAGAACCTCATGACGGACGTCATGTACGAGATCCCCTCGGACGGGGACATCAGCGAAGTCAAGATCACGCGCGAGTGCGTGCTCGGCAACGCGAAGCCCGAACTCATCAAAAAGAGCGCGTAACGCGCACAACAGAAGAAGAGAGGCAGACGCCGTATAGGAGTCTGTCTCTTTACGGAAGAGTGCGAAGGCATAAAAAATTTTAATGACAGGAATTTTGTTTTGACGCCGCAAAACGCTTGAAAAAAGCGCCCGCGGCGTTTATACTATTAAAGGTCAGTACGATACTTATTGAGAATAATACGCAAAGGACGGCAGGTCATATTATGTACAAGATCGTAAAAAAGAGAGAACTCAACCCCACCGTCACGCTCATGGAAGTGGACGCCCCCTTCGTCGCGAAGAAGGCGGAGCCCGGCCAGTTTATCATCCTGCGCGTGGATGAAGAGGGGGAGCGCATCCCCCTCACCGTCGCTGATTTCGACAGAGAAAAGGGCACCGTGACCATCATCTTCCAGATCGTCGGCGGCACCACCGAGCGGCTCAACCGCCTCGAAGAAGGGGAGTACATCCAAGATTTCGTCGGCCCCCTCGGCGAGCCTTCGCATGTCGAAGGGCTGAAAAAAGTCGCCGTCGTGGGCGGCGGCGTCGGCTGCGCCATCGCCTACCCGGTCGCAAAAAAGCTGCATGGGCTGGGCGCCGAGGTGCACAGCGTCATCGGCTTTCGCAGCAAAGATCTCGTCATCCTCGAGGAGGAATTCGCCGCCTGCTCAAACGTGCTGCGCATGATGACGGACGACGGCAGCTACGGAGAAAAGGGCCTGGTGACGGACGCGCTGAAGGCGCTCATCGAGGCGGGCAACAAGTATGACGAGGTCATCGCCATCGGTCCCGTCGTGATGATGAAGTTCGTCTCCCTCCTCACCAAGCAGTACGGCATTAAGACGGTCGTCAGCATGAACCCCATCATGATCGACGGCACGGGCATGTGCGGCTGCTGCCGCCTCACCGTCGGCGGCAAGACCAAGTTTGCCTGCGTCGACGGGCCGGATTTCGACGGCCACGAAGTGGACTACGACGAGATCATGAAGCGCGCCTCCACCTATAAAGAATTTGAAAAGCGCGAGCGTGAGCTCGCCTGCAACCTCTTCAAAAAGGAGGTAAAGTGACATGCCGAACATGAGCCTGAAAAAGCACGAAATGCCTGCACAGGCACCGGACGTGCGCAATAAAAACTTTTCCGAAGTCGCCCTCGGCTATGACGTCGAGACGGCGATAGACGAGGCAAAGCGCTGCCTGCACTGCAAAAACAAGCCCTGCATCGGCGGCTGCCCCGTCCGCATCCACATCCCCGAATTCATCGCCAAGGTGGCGGAAGGGGAGTTCGAAGAGGCCTATCACATCATCCAGCAGACGAGCTCTCTCCCCGCCGTATGCGGCAGGGTGTGCCCGCAGGAGACGCAGTGCGAAAGCAAGTGCGTGCGCGGCATCAAGGGCGAACCCGTCGCCATCGGGCGGCTGGAGCGCTTCGTCGCCGACTGGCACAACGCCCACAGCTGCGATCTGCCCGTAAAAGCCGAGCCCAACGGGCACAAGGTCGCCGTCGTCGGCAGCGGCCCCGCGGGGCTGACCTGCGCGGGCGACCTCGCCAAGCGCGGGTACGACGTGACCGTCTTCGAGGCGCTGCACCTCGCGGGCGGCGTGCTCGTGTACGGCATCCCCGAGTTCCGCCTTCCCAAGAGCATCGTGCAGAAGGAGATAGACAACTTAAAGGCGCTGGGCGTCAGGGTGGAGACCAATATGGTCATCGGCCGCGTCCTCTCCGTAGACGAACTGATGAGCGAGTACGGGTTCGAAAGCGTGTTCATCGGCAGCGGCGCAGGCCTGCCCCGCTTCATGGGCATTCCCGGCGAAAACCTCAAGAGCGTGTTCTCCGCCAACGAATTTTTGACCCGCGTCAACCTGATGAAGGCGTATAAAGAGGATTGCCGCACTCCCGTCTTCCGCGCGAAGAAGGTCGCCGTCGTGGGCGGCGGCAACGTCGCCATGGACGCCGCGCGCTGCGCGCTGCGTTTGGGCGCGGAGGAGGTGCACATCGTCTACCGCCGCAGCGAAAACGAGTTGCCCGCCCGCGCCGAAGAGGTCGAGCACGCCAAGGAAGAGGGCATCATCTTCCAATTTCTGACCAACCCGACCGCCATCCTCGAAGGGGAGAACGGCATCGTCTCCGGCATGACCTGCGTGCGCATGGAACTGGGCGAGCCGGACGCCTCCGGCAGGCGCCGCCCCGTCGTCGTCGAGGGCAGCGAGTTCACTGTCGAATGCGACTGCGTCATCATGGCGCTGGGCACATCCCCCAACCCCCTCATCAAGAACACGACGGAGGGGCTGGAGACGCAGAAGTGGGGCGGCATCATCGCCGACGAGCGCGGGCAGACCTCCCGAGAGGGCGTGTTTGCGGGCGGCGACGCCGTCACGGGCGCGGCGACCGTCATCCTTGCCATGGGTGCGGGCAAGGCCGCGGCCGAAGCGATAGACGAGTACATCAAGGGCAAAAATGCATGACCCCTCTGCCGAGGGGCGGGGCGCCTTCGCGGAAGGCGCCCCCTCTTTTTTGCGGCAGAAAAGGGGCTTGCGCGCGGAGGGCGAAAATCGGCTTGTAAAAAGCGCCGCGATGTGTTATACTATATGCGGAATATTACAGACGGCAAAAAGTGCGGCGAAAGCCGCGGAGGTATGTCTATGCCCAAATCCAAAAAAATCATGAATTATCCCCTCGTGGCGCTCCGCGGGAAGGTCATCTTCCCCGATACGGTCAGCACCTTCGACGCGGGCAGGCTGATCTCCCTGGTCGCAGTTTCGCGCGCCACCGAGCAAAATCTGGATCTGTTCGTCGCCATGCAGCGCGACGCGCAGAAGGACGAGATCGTCCCCGACGACGTGTGCAAGGTAGGCACCGTCGTGCACGTCAAGCAGATCGCCAAGCTCCCTTCGGGCAATCTGCGCCTCACCGTCTCCGGCGTGTACCGCGCCAAGGCGGAAGAGATCTACGAAGAGGACGGCTGCCTGTACGCGAACGTCGCCGAACTCAAGTCCGTGCACGGCGATCCCGTGCTGGAAGAGGCGTATTTCCGCACCGCGCAGGACGTGATGCGCGAGATCCGCGCGAACGAGATGCGCTTTCCCAAAGAGGGGGGCGCCGCGCTCGACTCCGTCACCGACCCCGACGTCTACATCGGCAACGCGGTCGCGCTGCTGCACATACGCGACGAAATGAAACAAAAGCTCCTCGAAACGGTGAACGTCGTCGAGCGGCTCAAACTGTTCGAGCGCTGCCTCAACGACGAGCTCGAGATCGCCAGGCTGGAAAAGAAGATCAGCGCCGCCGTGCGCCAGAACATCGACAAGAACCAGAAGGAGTACTTCCTGCGCGAGCAGCTCAAGGCCATCCACCACGAGCTGGGAGACGACGAGGACGAGCGCGACGCCCTCACCCGCAAGATCAAGGATAAGCACATGCCCGCGGAGGTGGAGGAGAAGGCGCTCAAAGAGATCGCCCGCACGGACAAAATGCCGCCCTCTTCCCCCGAATATACCGTCATCCGCAACTATCTCGACTGGCTCATCGACCTTCCCTGGTCGGAAGAGACGGAGGACACCGCACACCTCTCCGACGCGCGCAAGGTGCTGGACGAGGACCATTACGGGCTGGAAAAGGTCAAGACGCGCATCGTCGAATACCTCGCCGTGCTGCAATTGACCAAGAGCATGAACGCGCCCATCCTCTGTTTCGTCGGCCCTCCCGGCGTGGGCAAGACGTCCATCGCCAAGTCCGTCGCCCGCGCGCTGGGCAGAAAGTTCGTGCGCATGAGCCTGGGCGGCGTCAAGGACGAGGCGGAGATCCGCGGCCACAGGCGCACCTACGTCGGCGCCATCCCCGGCCGCATCATCTACGGCATGAAGCAGGCGGGCAGCATCAACCCCGTGTTTTTGCTGGACGAGATCGACAAAGTCTCCTCCGACATGCGCGGCGACCCCGCCAGCGCCCTTTTGGAGGTGCTCGACCCCGAGCAGAACGCGACCTTCCGCGACCGCTTCCTCGAAGTGCCGTACGACCTCTCCAAGGTGCTGTTCATCACCACCGCCAACACGGTAGACACCATCCCCGCGCCCCTGCTCGACCGCATGGAGCTCATCGAGCTCAACGGCTACACGCTGGACGAAAAGAGGGAGATCGCCAAGCGCTACCTCATCCCCAAGCGCGCCGGAGAAAACGGGCTGAAGGAGGGGCTTTTAGAGATCACGGACGAGGGCATCAACGCCGTCATCGAGGGCTATACGATGGAGGCGGGGGTGCGCAACCTCGAGCGCCGCATCGATACGATCTGCCGCAAGATCGCCGTGCGCTATGCCGAAAACGGCGACCTCGAAAAGCAGACGGTGACGGAAAACGACCTCGAAGAGCTGCTCGGCGTGCGCCGCTACCGCGACGAATACGCCCGCCTGGACGGCAACGAGGTGGGCGCCGCCACAGGCCTCGCCTGGACGAGCGTGGGCGGCACCACGCTGACCATCGAGGTCTCCGCCATGCCGGGCAAGGGGGAGATCCTGCTCACCGGCAAGCTGGGAGACGTGATGAAGGAATCGGCGCGCGCCGCCATCAGCTATATCCGCGCCCATGCGGACAAGTACGGTATCCCGCCCGAGGCGTTTTCCGAGACGGATATCCACATCCACGTGCCCGAGGGGGCGACCCCGAAGGACGGCCCCAGCGCGGGCATCACGATGGCGACCGCCATCCTCTCCGCCTTCACGCACAAGCCCGTCCGCAAGGACGTCGCCATGACGGGCGAGATCACCCTGCGCGGCAAGGTGCTGCCCATCGGCGGGCTCAAAGAAAAGGCTCTCGCCGCCCACCGCGCGGGCATCAAAAACATCATCATCCCCTTTGACAACGAGCGCGACGAGGCGGAGATCCCCGAAGCCGTGCGCGGCGACCTGCACTTCATCCCCGCGTCCGACGTGGGCACGGTGTTCGAAAACGCCATCGTGGGGCTGTGACCATGCTGCGCATCGGGGAGGTAAAGTTCCTCACGTCCGCTGCGGACAAGAGGGGCTTTTACGGCGGGGAAAAGCCCGTCATCGCCGTCAGCGGCAAGTCCAACGTGGGCAAGAGCTCCTTCATCAACATGCTCGCGGGCAGAAACCGCCTCGCGCGCACTTCGGCGGAGCCGGGGCGCACCCGCCTCGTCAACTACTTCGATTTCGGCCCCTTCATCCTCGCAGACCTGCCGGGCTACGGCTTCGCGCGGGTCTCCAAGGGGGAGAAGGAGCGCTGGGCAAAACTTCTGGACGACTTTTTCGCAGAGGGGAAGGTCGCACACGTGTTCGCCCTTGCAGACATCCGTCACGAACCCACGGCGGACGACAGGACGATGATCGACTTTCTGTACTACACGCAGACGCCCTTCACCGTCGTCGCCACCAAGGCAGACAAGCTCGCCAAGACCCGCGTAAAGGAAGCGGTGCGCAAGGTCGCCGCCGCGCTGAAAACGGGGGAGGGGAACGTCATCGCCGCCTCCGCCGTCGACCGCAGGGGGAGGGAAGAGGTGCTTTCCGCCATCGAAGCGGTGCTCGCCCGCGGCGTGCCGCAGCAATAAAAAATCTTTGCGGGGCGGGGCGCGCTTCTTAAAAACGGTTGCGCCCGTGCCCTGCGCGTGCTATAATTGAGTATCACAGGAAGAGAGGGGAGAGAACATGAATCTGCTCGCATCCGTATCCGATTTCCTCGCGACGCCCGGGGGGATCGCCGCCTTTGTCATCTTCGACGTCGTCGTATTCATCGCCATCGCGGCGCTCAACTACCGCTGGCTGTTCAAGCGCCTGTTCGACGTGCTCTTTTCGGGCATCCTGCTGACGGTGCTCTCGCCCTTCTTCGCTCTCTTTCTCGCCGCGGACGCGGTGTACAACCGCGTGACGGGCGCATACCCCGCCCTCTTCGAGCGGGAAGAGTTTGTCGGCAAGGGGGAGCGCGTCGCCTGCGCCTGCGTGTTTGCGACGGAGAGCGGGGAGGGGCAGACCACGCCGATGGGCGGCGTACTGCGCGGCTGCGGCATGAAGTATTACCCCCGCCTCGCGGCCGTCTTTCTCGGCAGGCTGAGCTTCGTCGGCCCCCGTCCCATGGCGCCGGAGGACGCCGAGGCGCTCGCGCCCGAAGAGCGCGCCCGCTTTGCGGTGCGCCCGGGGCTGGTCAGCTCGCTCGAGCGGTTCGGCGGCGAAAAGCTGACCTATCCGGACATGCTGGAGGAGGACGCCGAGTACGCCGCGCACATTTCGCTGGCGGGGGATATCTCCTTCGTGCTCGTCCGCCTGGGGCGGCTGGTGCGGGGGGACGCCGCGCGGCCGTACGGCGAATGCACGGACGAGACCTACCTCGCCTGGCTGGTACGTACGGGGCAGGTGAATGAGGAGCAGGAAAAGGAAATCCGCGCCCGCGCGGAGCGGAAGAGGGGCAAAGAGGTGCGCGCGCGGCAGGAGATGCGCGACTACGACGAGATGCGCGATCGCCTGCTCTGATAAAAAAGTTTTGCAGGGGAGGGGCTGCTCACGGCAGCCCCTCCTTTCGTTTTCAGGGGCGTTGTCCCCTCTTCGGAATCAAGAATGCAGGATCGAGGACGGAGCGGGAGTACTTCCTCCTCTCCGATCCTTCCTCATATCCTCCCGAAAAAGATGTGCGCGGCAAAGATTTTTCGGGAGGATGCGCCGCCTCGCAAGTCGGGCGTTTTTCAAAAAGCAAAGGGCCGGCGAGCGCCGACGAATTTCCCTCCGCTCTTTTTAAAAAATCTGTTGTGCGCGGGGCACTTTTATGGTACAATAAATACAGCAAATCATGGGTGCGGGCAGCCCGCACGGGAGAGGGAAAGAATGGAAGAGAAGCTGAACGAAGCCGCCGTGACGGCAGAGGCCGAGCGGCAGGAAGTGGAGAACACGACGAAGGCGATGAAGTGCCCGTCCTGCGGCGCGAACATGGTGTTCAGTGCAGAGCGCGGGGCGCTGTACTGCGAATACTGCGGCTGCGTGCGGGAGGTAGAGTCGGAAAACAGCGAGGAGATCGACTTTTCCCGCCTGCTCTCGTCTGACAACGGCTGGGCAGAGGAGTCGCACGTGTTCTGCTGCCAAAACTGCGGCGCCCGCGAGGTGCTCGCGAAAAACGAGTTCGCCAAAACGTGCTCCTTCTGCGGCACGCCCAACATCGTGGAGACGGACGAGCTCCCCGGCCTGCGGCCCAACGCCGTCGTGCCCTTTGCCGTCAGCAAAGAGCAGGCGAGCGCCAATGCGCGCAAGTGGATGCGCAAGCGGCTCTTTGCGCCGCGCAAATTCCGTAAGGGCGCAAAGCCGGAGGAGATACGCGGCATGTACATGCCCGCCTTCACCTTTGACGCCGCCACCGATTCGACCTATACGGCGACCCTCGGCGTGTACCGTTACCGCACCACCCGCCGCAACGGCAGGACGGTGCAGGTGCGCTATACCCATTATTTCAACGTGAGCGGCAGGTACAGCTCCGCTTTCGACGACGTGCTCGTCCAGGCGTCCTCCGATAAGGGGAAGGATGCCGTGCGCAAGATCCAGCCCTTCGACACCCGCCGCAGCCGCGCCTATACGCAGGAATATCTGAGCGGCTTCACCGCCGAACAGAGCGCCGTGCCCGGCATGCAGTGCTGGGAAGAGGCGAAGGACATCATGCGCGCGAGGCTGCAGGCGCAGATCCTCTCCGGCTACCGCTACGACGTCGTCTCCTCCTTCAACATATCCACGCGCTATTCGGGCGTCACGTATAAATACATATTGCTGCCCGTGTACGTCGGGCACAGCAACTGGCGCAAAAAGCTGTACAACTTTTTCGTGAACGGCGCGAGCGGCAAGGTCGCGGGCAAGGCGCCCGTCTCCCCGTTCAAAGTCGCGTGCGTCGTCGTGTTGGGGGCTGCGGTCGTGGCGCTGCTCGCCTGGCTGTGGATAACATTTACGGGGGGCTGAGGCCGCCCCGCGGAGGATCTGAGATGGAACAGCAGTCCATGTTCGAGAGCCCCGCTTCCCTTCCGCTGGCTGCACGGCTGCGGCCGCGCACCCTGGAAGAGTTCGCGGGGCAAAAACATCTGCTCGGTGAGGGCAAGGTGCTGCGCCGCATCATCGAAAGCGACAACGTCGGCTCCATGATCTTCTGGGGTCCGCCCGGCGTGGGCAAGACCACGCTCGCGCGCATCATCGCCAACAGGACGCGCGCGGCGTTCATCGATTTTTCCGCAGTCACCTCGGGGATCAAAGAGATACGGCAGGTGATGGAGCAGGCAGAGCGCAACCGCAGGTTCGGGGAGAAGACCATCCTCTTTGTGGACGAGATACACCGCTTCAACAAGGCGCAGCAGGATGCCTTTCTCCCGTACGTCGAGCGCGGCAGCATCGTGCTCATCGGCGCAACGACGGAAAATCCCTCCTTCGAGGTCAACGGCGCATTGCTTTCCCGCTGCAAGGTGTTCGTGCTGCAGGCGCTCAAAAGCGAAGAGCTGGTGCAGCTGCTGCGCCATGCGCTCGCGGACGAGCGCGGCTTCGGCGGGCAGAACGTCCGCATTTCCGACGAGCTGATCGCGGCGATCGCGAACTTCGCCAACGGCGACGCGCGCGCCGCCCTCTCCACCCTCGAGATGGCGGTGCTCAACGGCGAAATGTCCGAAAACGGCATAGACGTCACGCGCGAAACGGTCGAGCAGTGCACTTCGAAGAAGTCTCTGCTGTACGATAAGACGGGGGAGGAGCACTATAACCTCATTTCCGCGCTGCACAAGTCCATGCGCAACTCCGACCCCGACGCCGCCGTATACTGGCTGGCGCGCATGCTCGAGGCGGGGGAGGATCCGCTGTATGTCGCCCGCCGCGTCACCCGCTTCGCCGCGGAAGACGTCGGCCTCGCCGACCCGCGCGCCCTCGAACTGTGCGTCTCGGCCTACCAGGCGTGCCACTTTATCGGCATGCCAGAATGCACGGTGCATCTGGCGGAGGCGGTCATCTATCTCTCCATGGCGCCCAAGTCCAACGCCGCCTACGTCGCCTACGAACGCGCCAAGAAGGACGCCCTCGGTATGCTCGCCGAGCCCGTGCCCCTTGCCCTGCGCAATGCGCCCACGCGGCTGATGAAGGAGCTCGACTACGGCAAGGGCTACAAATACGCGCACGATTTCGGCGAAAAGCTGACGGACATGCAGTGCCTGCCCGATTCCCTCGCGGGGAAGAGTTACTATCGACCCACGCAGGAGGGCGTAGAGGCGCGCATCGCCGCGCGCCTGGAGGAGATCAAGGCCTGGAAGCGCGCACAGGCAAAAGAGGGGAGCGCAGCGGGCAAAGAGCCGCCCGGCGGCGGAGCGGAGCATTGACCGCGTCGATGATTAAGAGCTGTCTGGTTTCTTGATCGCTTTGCGGAATGAAAATTTAAGCGGCAGCGCCTTCGCGTTGCTCGGCGCAGTTCTGCACACAGGAAACGGCACCGCCCCTCGCGGGTCGGGAGCCGCCGACCGGGTCTTGCGGCATACGCCGCAAAGCGCTGCGCGCACGAACAGCGCCTTCGCGTTGCTCGGCGCAGTTCTGCACACAGGAAACGGCACCAAAAAAGGGCACCTATGAAAGGTGCCCTTTTTTGGTGCCGCTGACCGGGTTCGAACCGGTACGGAGGGTTAGCTCCGAGGGATTTTAAGTCCCTTGCGTCTGCCAGTTTCGCCACAGCGGCGTATTCGGTTTTTTTGCCGTCTGCGGCGGATTGCCGCAAGGCCGGCAGGGGAGAGTTCACGCAGGACGAGCCCCTCCGTCTCAAGGATCATGTTCGGTCGTGCAGGATCTCCGTCCGCATTCATGGCAAAAAAGAAAAGCCCTCCGCTTCGCCTTAGCGAAGCGGAGAACGGATTTGGAGGCGCTACCCGGATTTGAACCGGGGAGTCAGGGTTTTGCAGACCCTTGCCTTACCACTTGGCTATAGCGCCAAAAAATAAGTGCGGAATTTAGTGGAGCGGGAAACGAGATTCGAACTCGCGACATTCACCTTGGCAAGGTGACGCTCTACCCCTGAGCCATTCCCGCATGAACATTCCGCACTGTATTTCTGTATTGACGTATTGGTGGAAGTTATAGGGCTCGAACCTATGACCCCCTGCTTGTAAGGCAGATGCTCTCCCAACTGAGCTAAACTTCCGTCGGACGCTTATATACTATACCAAATATTCAGACAAAAGGCAAGCGAAAATACAAAGTTTTTCAAAATTTTTTTATTCTTTTTTGCGGCGGAAAGGGGAGCGCGCCGTGCACCCTCCCCCGCGGCGCCGGAAAAGAGGGGGGAGGGGCAGGCCGTACCCTCCTTCACGGCTGCGGAAATTTTCTTCTCTTTCGGAAAATCGATTGCAGTATGCGTGATTATGCTGTATAATAAAGTATGCCCGCGCGACCTGTGAGAGCGGTGCGGGCAATCGCAAAGGCAAAAAGGTGGCAACATGATCGTAGAAAAGTCCCGCGCGTCCCGCCTGCAGGCGTTCTTCGCGCGCATTACAAAGTTCGGCTGGGCGGCGCTCGCCCTCGTGCTCGCATTCCTCGTCGTCGGGGCGTGCACCATCGGCGGCTTCTCCTCCCCCGGCAAGAGCTACTTCGCGGCGGAGGGCTCCTCCGTCGTCTTCTATCTCGATTATCAGACGCACGAGGGCGAAACGGGCGCTTCCCCGCTCGACAGGGTCTATCTCAACGTCGGGGCGATGTACGCCTCCGTCGGCTCGGATCAGGAATTCGAATTCCGCCGCGCGACCGCATCCGGCAACTACACGAGCGGCAAGTTCATCTCTTCGGGCATGGGCAAAGTCTCCGTCGGCAATGTTTGGTCGGCGGGCGGAGAGGGCATCTCCGGCGCCAACTACAATTGGGTGAAGGTGTTCGACTTCACCGAGAGCGGCACCTCCGTCGGCTCTTCTTATAAGCTCATCCGCATCACCTTCCCCTGCGACATGCTCGTCAACGAAGTGATCTTCGTGGACGAAGCAGGGCAGGTCATCCCCGCCTACGTACACGAAAACGACGTGCGCTCCTTCATAGACGCCAAGTATTGGGCAAGTTACCGCGACCTGTTCAGCGGCGATTCGCGGCGGGCGGACGCCGTCAACCTTGTCGACAGCCAGACCCTCGTCGCAGGCAGAACGACGTATACGAATTTCACGCAGGACGAGATGTACACCCTCATGCAGATCGACGACATCCTCGCGGGAGACCGCGTCACCGAGGGGTCCTTCGTCGCGGATACGGACAGCGGCCCCCTGGCCGTGCTCTTCCCGCTGGTCGGCACGCTGCTCTTCGGCAAGAGCCTGTTCGGCCTGCGCATCTTCTCGGTGCTCTTTTCCGCGGCGCTCGTCGCCGCCGCCTATTTCCTGGGCAAGGAACTCTTCGGCAAGGGCAGCTTCGGCTTCCTGTTTGCCTGCCTCTTCGCGGCGGGCGGGCTCGCCCTCACGGTGGGGCGGCTGGGGCTCTCCCTGCCCGTCACGGCGCTGTTTGCGGTACTTTCTTTCCTGTTCATGTTCCGCTTTTTCGCGCGGGGGATCGACAAGGCGCACCCCGTCCGTTCGGCGTGCAGCGTCCTTGCCTCCGGCATCCTGTTCGCCTTCGCCTTTGCGGCGGACCCGAAGTGCGTTTTTCTCCTCATCGGGCTGGTCGCCCTCTTCGCCGCGGGCGCGGTGCGCTTCGTCCGCGCGCATCTGGCGGAGCGCAGGGCGCTCGACGCCGCGACGCTCGGCGCGGGTGAAGGCGAGCTCGCCGCTTCGCGCGCGCAGGAGCGCGCCGCCCTGCATGCGGATTACGTGTACGGCAGCAAACTCATCTATCTCTTCTTCTTCATCTCCTTCGTCGTCGCCACGGCGCTCGTCACCGTGCTGGCCAGCCTTCCCTCGTACGCGACGTACGTCCGCCTGTACGACCCGAACCCTTCCGAGCCGAGTACGGGCATCTTCAGCCTGCTCGCCTCCGCACTGGGAGACGCCTTCCGGCCGGACAACATCACGCAGTACACCGCGTCGAACGCGTCCTCTTCCTTCGGCTGGCTGATCGCCCTCAAGGGTGCGACCCTCTTCTCCGCTTCGGGGGAGGGGACGTACATCGCCCTCAACGCCCAGCCCAATCTCGCCGTCACGGTCACGGCGCTGGTCGGCTTCGCCTTCATGACGGTCTACGCCGTCCTCTATCTCGCATCGGGCGGGCAGAAGGGCGCCTACGCCTCCGAACACGCGCCGCGCATCCTGCGCGCCTACTTCCTGCTCGCGGCGGGGGCCCTCTCCTCCGTGCTGCAATTCGCGTTCACGGACGCGAGCGCCGCGAACGGCCTGCTGTTCAACTTCTTCTATTTCGGCTTCGCGCCGCTCACGTTCTACACGGTGTGGGTGCATGACGGCAGCGCGCCCTCCAAGGTGCTCGGCATCCGCATGAATTTTTCGGCGAAGGTGCTCGCGGGCTTCTGCGCGGTGTACTTCGTCCTGTTCGCGCTCTCTCTGCCCATGTATTTCGGCATCCCCGTCGCTCCGGGCGCGGCGCGCGCTCTGTTCGGCTGGACGACCTTTATAAACAACGGCTTCTTCCGCGCCTGACGCGGTCCCCGCGCGCAGCGATGCGCGCGGTTTTTTGCTTTTTGAAATCATTAGGGGGGAATAGGGAAATGTTATCCAAAGTGACAAGTTTTGCGCTGTCCGGCTTGGAAGGCGTGCCCGTTGAAGTGGAGACGGACATCAACAACGGACTGCCTGCCTACGAGCTGGTCGGCCTGCCGGACGCCGCCGTCAAGGAGAGCCGCGAGCGCGTGCGCTCCGCCCTCAAAAACAGCGGCCGCAGGTTCCCGACCAACAAGATCACCGTCAACCTCGCCCCGGCGGATCTCAAAAAGGAGGGCTCCTATTTCGACCTCGCCATCGCCGTCGGCATCCTCAGGGCGACGGGCCAGCTCGAGGGGGCGGACTGCGGCGGCATCGTCTTTTTGGGCGAGCTCGCGCTGGACGGCGCCCTGCGCCCCGTCGCGGGCATCCTGCCACTGCTCATCTCCGCCAAGGCGCGCGGGTACGGCACCTTTGTCATCCCCGCGGGCAACGCGGGGGAGGCGGCGTACATCGCGGGCGCACGCACCTTTGCGGCGCGCAGCCTCTCCGAGGTCATAGACCACCTCAGCGGCATCGCCCCGCTCGAACCGCTCGTCGCGGCGCAATATACCTGCGCAGAGCCCGCCGGCGGGTCAGACCTCGCCTTCGTCAAGGGGCAGGCAGTCGCCCGCCGCGCCCTCGAAGTCGCCGTCTCGGGCGGGCACAACATCCTGCTCATCGGCCCGCCGGGCGCGGGCAAGACCATGCTCGCCCGTTGCATCCCGGGCATCATGCCCGCCATGTCCTTCGAGGAGGCGCTCGAAGTGACAAAGATCCACTCCGTCGCGGGCATTTTGGGAGGGGAGGGCATCGTCTCCCGCCGCCCCTTCCGAACCCCGCATCACACGGCGACCACCGTCTCGCTGTGCGGCGGCGGCACGCGCACCGTAAAGCCGGGCGAGATCTCCCTCGCCCACGGCGGCGTGCTCTTTTTAGACGAGCTGCCCGAGTACCACCGCTCCGCGCTGGAGGCGCTGCGCCAGCCCCTCGAGGACGGCTGCATCACGATCACGCGCAGCGGCGGCGCCGTCACCTATCCCGCCAACTTCATGCTGTGCGCCAGCATGAATCCCTGCCCCTGCGGCAATTACGGCAGCGCGGACCGCATCTGCACCTGCACCCCCGCCGCTATCCGCAAGTACCGCGCGCGGCTGAGCGGCCCGCTGCTGGACAGGATCGATATCCAGGTCGAGGTGGATTCGGTCAAATACGCCGACCTCACCTCCTCCGCGGAGGAAGAGTCCTCCGCCTCCGTGCGCGCCCGCGTCGAGCGCGCCCGCGCCGTGCAGCGCGACCGGTTCGAAGGCTCTCCCGGCGTGCGCACCAATGCAGACATGGGCGAGCGGGAGATGAAGGCGTTCTGCGCCCTCTCCCCCGAATGCGACGGCATCCTGCGCCTCTCCTACGAGCGGCTGCGCCTGTCCGCCCGCGCCCGTTCGCGCATCGTGCGCGTCGCGCGCACCATCGCCGACCTCTCCGGAGAGAAGGACATCCTCCCCGCGCACATTTTAGAGGCGGTCTCCTACCGCAGCTACGACAACAACGCCTGACGGGGAGGTGCACGGTTTGTATACGAGAGAGGAAAAGGCGGATATCTGGCTGGACGGCCTCGTCGCGGACGCGGCGAAGAAGCTGCGCCTGCGCGCGCTCGCGGGCACGTCTTACGCCCTTGCGGAAAATTTCTCCCGCCTGCGCGGCAAGGTCGCAGAGCTCGCGGGGGAGGGGGCGTGCCGCGCATTGGAGGCATCCCTTTCTTCCGGGTATGTGCGCGAAATGTTCGAGACGTATGCGCGGAAGTCCGTCACGTGCGTCACGCTCTCCTCCAAAATGTATCCCGCGCAGCTGCGCGAGATCTCCGATCCGCCCCTCGTGCTGTATTGCAGGGGAGACGCGTCCCTGCTCGCGCGGCGCATGTTCACGGTCGTCGGTTCCCGCCACACCCCGCCCGCGGTGCTCAAACAGGCAGAGCGCTTCGCGCGGGAGCTCTCGGCGCATTTTCTCGTCCTCTCGGGCACGGCCGACGGCGGCGATTCCGCCGCCCTTGCGGGCGCGCTGGCGGGCGGGGCGGCCTGCGCCGTGCTCGCCCACGGGCACGACTATTTCGTCCCCGAAGGGAGCAGGCGGCTGCGGCAGGAGGCGGAGTCGCGCGGGCTCACCCTCAGCGAATATCCTCCCGCGACCGAGCCGCGTCCGTACTACTATCCCGCGCGCAACCGTCTGCTCGCGGGGCTGGCGGAAGGGGTGCTCGTGGTCAGCGCCGGAGAGAAGAGCGGCACCCGCAGCACGGCGGACCGCGCCTATGAATACGGGCGCGGCGTATATGCCTTTCCCCATCCCGTCGGCGCCGCTTCGGGCGTCGGCTGCAACGCACTTATTAAAGAATACGCAAAATTGACCGACAATTTGGTTGACATTTTGGCCGATTTTGGTATAAACTTGACCGAGGCGGAAGAAATCCCCCTCACGCCCCCCGAGCGGACCGTGTTCGAAATGCTGCGCGGACAGGGGGAGGCGCACGTCTCTTTCCTGAGTGAGCGGAGCGGTCTGCCCGCCCATGAACTGAACGCCGTGCTCATGCTGCTGCAAATGAAGGGCCTTATCGCGCCCTGCGGCGGAAACAGGTGGGCGGCGATGAGATGAGCGATTCACGAAATTTGTTTCAAACGAGATGAAACAAATTTCCGTGCTCTTGAGAGACAACCCGATGTTCGCTTTGCAGAGCAAAGCTCTGCATCGCGTTTTCTCTCTTTGCGCTCGTCGTCGCGGTCGGCTACGTTCTCGCGTCGCCCAACGGGCAACGCTCGCGTGCGCGCTCCGCTCCTCCTCTTCCCAAAAATCTCGGGCTTCGCCCTGTGATTTTCGGGAACCCTAGCCGGAAGCATTCGGCAAATTGAGTGCGCTTAGGCAAAAGTGTGGTTTTGCCACGCGCAGTGATTTTAATAATAATTTGCGCATGCTCTTTTCAAACGCGCAGTAATTTATAAAAAAATTTTTTAATTTCGCGCAAGCAAAATCACGCTTCTGCGGTAGCGCACCCTTGTGCCGCGCGGGCGGCGTTGAGGAAAAGGGTGAATTTTTTGCCCTATTTATTATGTGTGCCCTAAAAGGGCAAAAAGAGAGGGAGAAACCGCCGTCGAAAACACCGAAGGCGTTTGAACGGCGGTGTCGCCCTCGGATCGTAGAAATTTGTTTTATCGGCTTAAAACAAATTTCACGAGGAGGAGATATGGATCTTATCATCGTAGAGTCGCCCTCCAAGGCGAAGACAATTTCAAAATATCTGAAAGGCAAGTATCGCGTAGACGCCTCCGGCGGACACGTGCGCGACCTGCCCGAAAAGCGTCTCGGCGTCAATATCGACAAAAATTTCGAGCCCACGTACGTAGACAACCCCGATAAAAAGCAGATCATCAAACGTCTGTCCGAAGAGGCGGCCAAGGCGGAGCACGTCTATCTCGCGACCGACCCGGATCGCGAAGGGGAGGCGATCTCCTGGCATCTGAAAAACGTCTTAAAGCTCAAGGACGGCAAGAACCGCATCGAGTTCAACGAAATTTCGCCCGCAGCGGTCACCAGGGCACTGCAGAACCCGCGCGAGATCGACTACAACCTCGTCGACGCCCAGCAGGCGCGCCGCGTGCTGGACAGGCTGGTCGGCTACAAGCTCTCGCCGCTGCTGTGCAAGCGCATCCGTTCGGGCCTTTCTGCCGGCCGCGTGCAGTCCGTCGCCCTCCGCCTCATCGTCGACCGCGAGCGCGAAATAAAGGCGTTCGTCCCGCAGGAGTACTGGCACATCAACGCCGAACTGCGCGATAAACCCGCCGCCTATCCCTCCTTCCGCGCCCTTCTTACCGAAAAGAACGGCAAAAAATACCAGCCCGCGAGCGCGGAGGAAAACGAAAAGGTGCGCGCCGAACTTGAAGGCTGCCCCTACATCGTCAGAGAGGTCAAAAAGAGCGTCACCAAGTCCCGCGCTCCCGCGCCCTTCACCACGTCTACCCTCCAGCAGGACGCCTCCAACAAGTTCGGCATGACCTCGCCGGACGTCATGCTGGTCGCCCAGCACCTCTACGAGGGCGTCGATACCGAAAACGAGGGGCACATCGCCCTCGTCACCTATATCCGTACAGACTCCGTCCGCGTCTCCGCCGAGGCGCAGGCCAAGGCGCGCGCGTACATCGCGGACCGCTTCGGCAAGGAATACATCCCCGAAAAGCCCAACTTCTTCGCCACGAAGAAGGGCGCGCAGGACGCGCACGAGTGCATCCGCCCCATCGACATGAACCGCACGCCCGAAAGCCTCAGGGGCACGCTGGATAAAAAACACTACAACGTCTACAAGCTCATCTACGACCGCTTCATGGCCTCTCAGATGAGCGAGGCGCTGTACGACAGCATGCAGGTCAAAGTCGCCAACGGCGAGTACACCTTCAAGGCGAGCGGCAAGGCGCTGCGCTTTGCGGGCTACACCGCCGTCTATCAGGATGTGAAAAAGGAAGACGAGGAGGGCGAAAACGGCAAGCTGCTCCCGCCCTTAAAGGAAGGGGAGGAGCTCGACCTGCTCAAGCTCACCTCCGAGCAGAAGTTCACCAAGCCCCCGCTGCGCTATACAGACGCCTCCCTCGTCAAGGCGATGGAGGAAAAGGGCATCGGCAGGCCGTCCACGTACGCCTCCATCATCTCCGTGCTCAACCGCCGCAAGTACGTGACCAAAGAGGGCAAATACATGGTCCCCACCGAGGTCGCCTTCGAGATCACAGACCTCCTCATGAAGTATTTTACCGACATCATGGACGTCGGCTTTACCGCAAAGATGGAGGATCAGCTCGACGGCATCGAGGAGGGCGGCACCGACTGGCACAAGATCATCGCCGACTTCTACCCCCCCTTTGCCGAAAAGCTCGTCTTTGCCGCCAACGACGGCGACGAGATGACGGACATCCTCTGCGAAAAGTGCGGCCATCCCATGATCCGCAAGAGCGGCCGCTACGGCAAGTTCCTCGCCTGCTCCAATTACCCCGCCTGCTCCAACATCAAAAGCGAGGGCGTGGAAGTCTCCTCCACGAAGTGTCCCAAGTGCGGCGCGAACATGGTGGTCAAGAGCGGCAAGTACGGCAAATTTCTCGCCTGCCCCAATTACCCCGAGTGCAGCGCCACCCTCCCGTTCGACTGCGAAGTCTCCAAAGAAAAGTGCCCTAAGTGCGGCGAACTCATGTACGTGCGCAAGGGCAGGAACGGCAAGTACCTCAGCTGCCCCAGGTGCGGCACAAATCAGCCCATCGCGGAGCTTGCGGGCACCTGCCCCGTCTGCGGGGCGCCCACCCGCCGCATGAAGAGCAAGGCGGGTAAGATCTTTTACAGTTGCTCCAAGTACCCCGCCTGCAAGTTCATGAGCTGGGAGATGCCCACGGGCAAAAAGTGCCCCAAGTGCGGCAAATACCTCGTCAAAAAGGGCAAGCAGATCAAGTGCTCTTCCTGCGACTACGCGATTGACGCCCCCGATAAGGAGGAAAAGGACGAGGGCGGCAAGGAGCAATAATATTCGTTATATCCGCGTGTGTTTATGCGGGAATATTTATAATAATTTCGTTGTTGGTCGAATCCTGGGGAGATTTTTGTCGGTGGGTATTTTAATTGGTGTAATTTTATTGACCCTTATCTTTAGTTTATTTGAATATGGATTTATTGATGTTTTAGATGCCATTATTCCATACGAAACATCGAAATTGTTAAAAATAAAACGCTTAACAAGAAGATTGAGGGGCAATAAAGTATATTCTCATACGCATTTTAGAAGAGTATGCCGCTAAAATCGAACTGTAATTATCTTGCTGATAAATTTTTATTATTGAGCCGATAGTTATGGAAAATCGCGGTTATAAGTATAGTAGCGTACATGACATTGCTTGCAAAGTCACGTGTTTTGCAAAGCAAAGATGAAAAAGCTGACGAAATTTCGTCAGCCTTTTCATCTTTCAAAACCCCTTATAGAAATCGCGCAAAATGTGCCCGCTCTTTTGAAAATTTTTGTATAAAATATGTTTATTTTTGTTGACAACGGGGGGGGGTGCTATAATTGAATTGCTTATTGAAGCAAATACTATAAAATAGGAGAAAGGATCATGAAACTTTGGAAGCGTTGTTCGGTTGCCTGCCTGGCAGTGTTGTTGTGCGTATGCACGGCGTTTGCGCTGGTTGCCTGTCGGAATCAAAATGTCGGGGTGTACAGATACAGTGCCTCGATTGCCGATCATTATGACGGGGTATTGTCGGAGGATATTATCGAGCAACTCGAAGATTGTAATGTGGGCGCATATATCAGTTTGGAGGAAAATGGGACATTCAAGTTTGCATCCTCTTTATATACTCCGAGCGGCACGATCAGCGCTGACCTCGACGAGGCCACCCAAACGATTCAAATTATGGGAGTCGAGGGTACATATGCCGTCGACGGCGAAAAACTCACGCTGACGGCGGAGGACGGCAGCATTTACGAGGGAACGATCAAGGACGGAACAATCACGATCAAAATATATTCGGATGTCGGGGCCGTTCAGTTTGTGATCGATGATTGATAAACGCTGATTGTAAAGCAGCGCGCTTAGGGGCCGCCGCAGTGTGTTTTGACACTGCGGCGGCATCTTTATGTCCGTATTTTATACGCGCCGCAAAGCGCCGCCCCCTTCGGCGCCAAAAGTTTTTCGCAATTTAAGGAAAAAATCCTTGACATATGCCCGCTTTCGTTTTATAATAGGTTTAGCACTCTTAGATTGAGAGTGCTAAAACAAAAAACGCCGATTGCGCGGGGCGGTTTGCCGGGCGCGGAGCGGGCGGAAGGAGAAGAGCGGCGCATGGAAAAAGGGCCTGTAACGGTCATCGGCGCGGGCCTCGCGGGGTGCGAGGCGGCGCATTTTCTCTCGCGCTGCGGCATCCGCGTGCGGCTGTCCGACTGCAAGCCGAAAGCCTTTACCCCCGCCCATTCCGACGCCCGCTTTGCAGAGCTGGTGTGCAGCAATTCCTTAAAGAGCAACGACGTGTACGGCAATGCCTGCGGCCTTTTAAAAGAGGAGATGCGCCGGCTCGGCTCGCTCATCATCGGGGCGGCGGATGAAAACCGCGTGCCCGCGGGCGGCGCCCTCGCGGTAGACAGAGAGGGCTTCGCGCAGGCAGTGACGGACGCGATCCGTGCCGACGCGAACATCGAAGTCGTCTGCGAAGAGGCAGAGCGCATCCCCGAAGGGTACGCGATCGTCGCCACCGGCCCGCTCACGCAGGGCAGGCTGGCGGAGGACATCCGCCAGAGGCTGGGCGGCAACCTCGCCTTTTACGACGCGGCGGCGCCCATCGTCTCCGCCGACAGCATCGACTATTCAAAGACCTTCGTCGGCGACCGCTACGGCAAGGGGACGGGAGATTACATCAACTGCCCGATGAACAGGGAGGAATACGAGGCGTTCGCAGACGCCCTGCTCTCCGCAGAGCGCGCCGAGCAGCACGCCTTTGACAGGCGTGAGATCTTTGAGGGCTGCATGCCCGTCGAGGTCATGGCGGCGCGCGGCAGGGATACGCTGCGCTTCGGCATGCTCAAGCCCGTGGGGCTGTACGACGAAAACGGCAGGCGCCCCTACGCGGTGCTGCAGCTGCGCAAGGAAAATTGCGCCGGCACCGCTTACAACCTCGTGGGGTTTCAGACAAATCTCAAATTCCCCGAGCAGAAGCGGGTGTTTTCCATGATCCCCGCCCTGAAAAACGCGGAATTCCTGCGCTACGGCGTCATGCACCGCAACACCTTTCTCAATTCGCCCGCCGTGCTCAATGCGGACTATTCCTTGAAAGAGGACGGCAGCGTGTTCTTTGCGGGGCAAATGACGGGCGTGGAAGGGTACGTCGAAAGCGCGTGCAGCGGGCTGGTTGCGGCGATCAACCTCGCGCTCAGGCTGCGCGGCAAACCGCCCGTCGTGTGGGATGCGGAAACGGTCTCCGGCGCCCTGTGCGCGCACATCGCGGCGCAGACGGAAAATTTCCAGCCTATGAACGCCAATTACGCCATCCTGCGCCCCCTTTCCGAAACGGTGCGGGACAAAGCGGTCAAAAAGCGCATGTTCGCCGAGCGTTCGCTGGCAAAGATCGCGCAGGTGCGCGAATACCTGCGGGGCGCCCTCGGCGTCCGCGCAGAGCAATGAGTTTTTTACGGTAAAGGAGGTAACGTGCATGCCCGAATTCAGAGGCACTACGATATGCGCCGTCAAGAGGAACGGCAAAACGGCCATCGCCGGCGACGGACAGGTCACCATGGGCGAGAGCGTCGTGTTCAAAAACAACGCGGTGAAGGTGCGCCGCATCTTCGGCGGCAGGGTCATCCTCGGCTTTGCGGGGTCTGTTTCAGACGCCTTTTCGCTCTCCGAGCGCTTCGAGGGGATGCTCAATAAATTTTCGGGCAACCTCATGCGCTCCGCGGTGGAATTGGCGGAGCTGTGGCGCAACGATAAGATGGTGCGCAAGCTGGACGCGCTGATGATCGTCGCGGATAAAGACATGCTGCTGATCATCAGCGGCAACGGCGAGGTCATCGAGCCGGACGGCGGCGTCTGCGCCATCGGCAGCGGCGGCAACTACGCCCTGGCCGCGGCCCGCGCCCTCGCGCAGGAGACCAAGTATTCCGCCAAGCAGATCGCCTACAAGGCGCTCAAGATCGCCAGCGAGATCTGCGTATATACGAACGATCACATCACGGTAGAAGAGGTATAAAGGCTCGCGAATTTCTCGGCGAGCTGACGCCTGCGAAATTCTGCGAATGGAGGACAACCCCATCACCCTCGCCATGCTCGGGATGAAGGAGGTTTTCCTCTGCGGCGCACCCTTTTGGGGCACACCTTAAAAGACGCGCGCCGCATTCACTTTTCCTGCAAGAGCTTCACAGCAAATCGTGTGCGCTGGTGCAAAAACGTGGTTTTGCTTGCGCAAATTCTCAATAAGTGCGTATAAGGGTGCATCCCGCCCCTTCCTGCGGCTTGCGCTCTGCGGTCATGGATGGCAAGTGTACACCGCCTTTTCGCCGGCTCTGCAGCCCTTCAAACTTCAATTCTCTGCTTGCGCACATTCAGACGTGCGCCGCACAGCGCCCCGCCGCGTTTGCGGCGGGCAGCATAAGGAGTCATCATATGGAAAATACCCATCTGTCACCCAAACAGATCGTAAACGAACTGGATAAATACATCATCGGGCAGGATAAGGCCAAGCGCGCGGTCGCCATCGCGCTGCGCAACCGCTACCGCCGCAGCCGCCTCTCGGAGGCGGACCGCGAGGAGATCACGCCCAAAAACATCATCATGAAGGGCCCGACGGGCGTCGGCAAAACGGAGATCGCCAGGCGCCTTGCCAAGCTCGTCAAGGCTCCCTTCATCAAAGTGGAGGCGACAAAGTACACTGAGGTGGGCTACGTCGGCAGAGACGTCGAAAGCATGGTGCGCGACCTCGTCGAGTGCTCCATCCGCCTCGTTCGCGAGGAAAAGATCAGGGAGGTCTCCGTCAAAGCGGAGGCCGTCGCCGAAAAGAAGATCGTCAACATCCTCTCCGACATGAAGAAGGGCGAGCGCGGCGAGCTGTCCAAAGAGGTGTTCGACGCCCGCCTGCTCGAGGATCTGCGCGCCGGAAAGTACGACGACACGCAGATCGAGGTCGAGGTGGTGGATACCCCCAAGACCATGGAGATCGTCCCCGGCGGGGCAGAGATCAACCTCGGCTCCATCTTCGGCGGCATGCTCCCGCAAAAAAAGAAGCGCCGCAAGATGAGCGTCCGCCAGGCGATGCAGCAGATCGTCGCGGAGGAATCCGAAAAACTCATCGACAACGATTCCGTCAACGCCGAGGCGCTCTCGCGTGCGGAAGAGCAGGGCATCATCTTTATCGATGAGATCGATAAGATCGCCGGCAAGGAGAACCGCGGCGGGGCAGACGTCTCCCGCGAGGGCGTCCAGCGCGACATCCTGCCCATCGTCGAGGGCTGCACGGTGATGACAAAGTACGGCCCCGTCAAGACGGACTTCATCCTCTTCATCGCGGCGGGCGCCTTCCACGTCTCCAAGGTGGAGGACCTCATCCCCGAGTTGCAGGGGCGCTTCCCCATCAACGTCGAACTGCAGAGCCTCACCAAGGAAGATTTCATCAAGATCCTGACCCAGCCGCGCAACGCCATCACCACGCAGTACGGCAAGCTTCTGGGCGTGGACAACATCGACCTGCAATTCACCGACGACGCGATCGAAGAGATCGCCACCATCTCCGAAGACATGAACGCGACCAGCGAGGACATCGGCGCGCGCCGCCTGCACACGGTGATGGAGTACCTGCTGGAGGACATCTCCTTCAACGCGGGCGGAGATCACCCGACCGTCACGGTGAAGATCGACAAGAAGTACGTCGACGAGCACCTCGAAACGATGATCCGCGACAGGGATCTGAAGAAATACGTGCTATAAAAAAGGCTCGCGGATTTCTCGCCGGGCTGACGGCTGCGAAATCCTGCGGATTTGAGGGCGTAACCGCCCGTTCGCTGCGCTTCTGCGGGTAGTTTCCCCCTCTTTGCGGCATCTTCGGGGCACACATTTCAATAAATGCCGCAAATCCCCCCCTTCGGGGGAGCCGTAAGTTTACGGCAAATCGGGTGCGCTTAGCCAAAAGTGTCATTTTGGCACGCGCAGCAATTTTTATAAATATTCGCGCAAGCAGAACCACGCTTCTGCGTTAGCGCACCCCTGTTTGCGCGAAAGCGTTTTCGCAGGAAAGGTGGAGCCGCGCGATTATATAATATATAATATGTGAGCCCTTAAAATATCGCGCGGCGAGGAAAATCTCCGCTGTCCCGACCATCGGGAGGGCAGTGGGGTTGTCCTCAAAATCTCCGGGCAAAATTGTTTGCAAAAGCAAAAACCACGCTTTTTGCTTTTGCCCCTTGCGCCGCGTGGGCGGCGTTGAGGAAGAGGGTGAATTTTTTGCCCTATTTAATATGTGTGCCCTGAAAAGGGCAAAAAAGAGGGAGAAACCGCCGTCGAAAACGCTGAAAGCGTCTGAACGGCGGTGTCGCCCTCAGATCGGATGCTTTTGTTTCATCAGCTTGAAACAAAAGCAACGAGGAGTTTTTATGATCAACATTCCCAAAGGTACAAAAGACGTTCTGCCTTCCGAGGCATACAAGTGGCACTTCGTGGAGGGCACCGCCCGCAGGATCGCGGCGCTGTACAACCTCCGCGAGATCCGCACGCCTGTTTTCGAGCACACCGAGCTCTTTCTGCGCGGTGTGGGGGACACGACGGACATCGTCAACAAGGAGATGTACACCTTTCTCGACAAGGGAGAGCGCTCCATCACCTTAAAGCCGGAGGGCACGGCGGGCGTCGTGCGTTCCTTCATCGAAAACGGCATGGCGGGGGGCGTGCTGCCCGCAAAGATGTACTACATCACCCCCGTGTTCCGCTACGAGCGGCCGCAGGCGGGCAGGCTGCGCGAACACCACCAGTTCGGCGTGGAGATCTTCGGCGGCAAGGGGCCGGAAACGGATGCGGAGGTCATCCTGCTCGCGCGCGACTACATCGCCGCCCTGGGCGTGGAGGGGGTAGAGCTCAACCTCAACTCCATCGGCTGCAGGCACTGCCGCCCTAAATTCAACGAGGCGCTCAAAGAATACCTGCGCCCGCACCTGCCCGAAATGTGCCCCACCTGCAACGCGCGCTTCGAAAAGAATCCGCTGCGCATCCTCGACTGCAAGGAGGAGGCATGCGCCAGGATCAACGAAAGCGCCCCCAAAACGCTCGATTTCCTCTGCGACGAGTGCCGCGAGCACTTTGAAAAGCTGTGCGCCATCCTCGATTCCTGCGGGGTGAAGTACAAGCTCAACCCCAAGCTCGTGCGCGGCCTCGATTACTATTCCAAAACGGTGTTCGAGTTCGTGTCCACGAGCATCGGCTCGCAGGGCACCGTCCTCGGCGGCGGCCGGTACGATACCCTCATCGAAAACCTCGGCGGCCCCTCCGTCCCCGCGGTCGGCTTCGGCAGCGGCATCGAGCGCATGCTGCTCGTGCTGGAAAACACGGGCAAGGGCGTCCCCGCAGAGCCCCCGCTCGGCGCCTATGTCGCCGGCCTCGACGAGGCGGGCAGAGAGGCGGCCTTCCGCCTCGCGGGCGAGCTGCGCGCGGCGGGCGTCTCCGCCGAGTTCGATCACGCCGCCCGCTCCGTCAAGGCGCAGTTCAAGTACGCGGGCAAGATCGGCGCGCGCTACGTCGTCGTCATCGGCTCGCAGGAGCTGGAGAGCGGCGCGTACACCGTCAAAAACATGGCGGATTCTTCCTCGGAGAGCGTCAAGGCGGAGAGCGTCGTCGGCTATCTCCTGCAGAGGCTGTAATGACCGAGCGCGCCCTCGTCTTAAAGACATTCGGAAAGATCGCGACCGTGCAGATCGAAAAAAAACCGGAATGCGACGGCTGCAAGATCTGCGCGTTCAAACAGGGCAAGAGTCGCGTCAAGGTCAAAGCGCTCAACACCGCGGGCGCGCGCCCGGGCGACGCCGTGCTCGTCCGCGCCGAAAAGGACAACCGCCTGTTGGCATCTTTTCTCGCATACGTGCCGCCCGTTTTGTGCGCGGCGGCGGGCGTGCTCGTCGGCACGCTCGCGCTCTCGAGCGAGTTGTGGGCGGCGCTGCTGTGCATCGCGGGCATCGCGGTCGGCTTTGTCGCCGTGTGGCTGGCAGACAGGCTGGTTTCAAAAACGAAGGGCTTCGGAATGGAAGTCGTCGAAATAATCCAAGATACCGAAAGAAAGGAGGAAAAGGAAGATGGTGAAGGCATTTGACGGCGCGGCGTTCCGCGCCGCAATGGAGGCAAAGGAGACGCTCGTCGTCGATTTCTGGGCAGAGTGGTGCGGCCCCTGCCGCATGCTCGCGCCCGTCATGGAAGAGCTCTCCGACGAATTCGAGGGCAGGGTACGCTTCGTCAAGATAGACGTGGACGACAACCCCGACCTCGCGCGCGAGTATTCCATCATGAGCATCCCGTGCGTGATGGTGTTCAAAGGCGGCGCGCTCGCCGCAAAGAACGTCGGGTTCGCCCCCAAGGCGAAGATGAAGGAATTCATCGAAAAGAATCTCTGAGCGAAAGCCCCGCCGCATCCCTCGGCGCGGCAAAGCAGCGCCTCGTCGAGCTGAAGGTGCGGGAGGAGGCGCTCGGCTCTCCCGATCGCCCGCAGCGGCGGAGAACACGGCAGGGGAGGGCGCGGAAAAAATCCGCGCCCTCCCCCCTTATTTTCTTGAAAAAAGCGCCGCTTTGCGCTATAATAGGAAGAAAAAAACGACGGAGAAAATGTCATGATCGATCTTACGACAATCAAAAACGCCGACGCGGAAGTATACGAGGCGATGAAGCACGAGCTCGACCGCCAGCGGAACAACATCGAGCTCATCGCCAGCGAAAACTTTGTCTCTCCCGCCGTGATGGCGGCGGTCGGTTCGCACCTCACCAATAAATATGCCGAGGGCCTTCCCGGCAAGCGCTATTACGGCGGCTGCCAGTACGTAGACGTCGTCGAGAACCTCGCCATCGAGCGCTGCAAGCAGCTCTTCGGCTGCGACCACGCCAACGTCCAGCCGCACAGCGGCGCACAGGCGAACACCGCCGTGTACTTCGCGCTCCTGCAGCCGGGTGATACCATCCTCGGCATGAACCTCTCCCACGGAGGGCACCTCACCCACGGCTCTCCCGTCAATATCTCCGGCAAATACTTCAGGATCGTCCCGTACGGCGTTTCCGAAGCGGACGAGCGCATCGACTACGACGCCCTCGAAAAGCTCGCCGTCGAAAACAAGCCCAAGATGATCGTCGCGGGCGCCTCCGCGTACCCGCGCATCATCGACTTCCCCCGCCTGCGCGAGATCGCAGACAAGGTCGGCGCCTACCTGATGGTAGACATCGCCCACATCGCGGGCCTCGTCGCGGCGGGTCTGCACCCTTCGCCCGTTCCCTATGCGGATATCGTGACGACGACCACGCACAAGACGCTGCGCGGCCCCCGCGGCGGCGTCATCATGTGCAAAGAGCAGTACGCCAAGGCCATCGACAAGGCCGTGTTCCCCGGCATGCAGGGCGGCCCGCTCATGCACGTCATCGCGGGCAAGGCGGTCGCCTTCAAAGAGGCGCTCTCCCCCGCATTCAAAGAATACCAGAAACAGGTCGTCAAAAACGCGGCGGCCATGGCAGACGAGTTCACCAGGTGCGGCGTGCGGCTCGTTTCGGGCGGCACCGACAACCACCTCATGCTCGTCGACCTCAGAGACAAAAACATGACGGGCAAAGAGCTGGAAAAGATGCTCGACGAGGTCAACATCACCGCCAACAAGAACACCATCCCCTTTGAAACGACCAGCCCCTTCATCACCAGCGGCGTCCGCATCGGCACGCCCAGCATCACCTCCCGCGGCTTCAAGGAAGAGGACGCCCGCAAGGTCGCCCGCCTCATCGCCAGGATCATCGACGAAAAGGAGGCCGCCTTCGACGCCGTGCGCGCCGAGGTGAAGGCGCTGTGCGAAAAGTACCCCCTCTATGCAGAAGACGTCATGTGATCGGATCCTCGCATAAAACGGCGGGCCCTCCCCGGGTAAGGGGAGGGCCCGTTTTCTGTGTAAACGAAAGCCCCGCGATAGTCGCGGGGTTCCGGGGAGGCTAAAGCCGATGAAATAGACAAAGGAACTCCGATTGTGTTACAATCAAGC
>CASFTB010000018.1 GCA_949297575.1 uncultured Bacillota bacterium
CGCAACTCTATTATATCAAAAGGAGTTTTTTATTTCAAGATTCATCGCTGAAGCTCTTTGTTACCCGCGGACTATCCGCGGGTTTTGGGTGACAAAAAGGGCGCCCCGCGCAAAGCGAAGGGCGCCCGTGTTTCCACGCGCGTGTCGCCGCCCTTCCCCCATGCCCGGAGAATGTTGACTTCTGACGGCGCGCGGCAGGTTACCCGACTCGCCTCCCCGAAGGAGGCACACGGTAATGACCGTTGCGGCGGATTCGCACCGCCTTCCCCTGCTCTCTGCTCCGCTCCCCGAGGGGCGCGGCACAACTCGCTCGCCTTTGATTTTTATCCAGTATAACAGAAAAGGGCGCGCGGCGCAAGCATTTGCGCCGCGCGCCCTCCCGATAAATGCATTTTAAAGCCCGCCCCCGCACGGAAAGCGAGGTCAGAGCCTGTATTCGTAGACGTAGTCGTCCATCACGAAGCCGCCGCCGATATCGGTGACGATGCTGTCCGCGCGGGCAAAGCCGAACTTTTCGTAGGCGCGGATGGCGCGCGCGTTGCCCTTGTACACCGTGAGATATACGCGCGAGGCACCTCTCTCCCGCGCCTGCGCGCACACGGCGGCGAGGGCCTTCTGGCCGATGCCGCGGCCGCGGTGGGCGTTGTCCAAATACAATTTGGAGAGGAAGAGAGACTTCCCCTCCGGCATGAGGGCGCAGTAGCCGATGCGATCGCTGCCCTCTTTCAGATAAAAATAGAGATAGCCGCGCGAAGCGACCTGCGCTTCGATCGCCTCCGCGCTCTGAAACTTATCCGTCATGTACTCCACCTGCTCCCTGCCCAAAAGCCCGTCGTAGGCGGAGTGCCACAGCTCTGCGATGTACCCGGAAAGCTGCGGGTATTCCTCTGCGGGCACAGCTTCAAGCATGTTCTCCTGCATCGCACCGTCCTCCTTTGCTCGTCTTTCCCCTTATTATAAAACTTTCGCGCGCGGATGTCAACGGGTGCGCGGCGGCGCGTTTGCGACAAAAAAGTGAAAAAAACGGCAGCATGCCGCCCCTTGCGCGCGCATACCGCCCGCGTCCGCCGCATATCGTGATTGCAGAGAACACGAAGAGGTAAACGGCCATGCAGGAATATGTAAGCGATTACATCGGGAAACCGCTTCTGACGCGCAGCGGGGAGCGGGCGGGCTATGTGCGCAACGTACAGACGGACGCGCGGCTGCGCGCGGTGCGCAACCTGGAGTGCTGCGACGAGGAGGAAGAGGAGTTCGTGCTCCCCCTTTCGGCGGTCGCGCAGGCGGGAAAAGACGCCGTCATCGTAAAGAGCCTCGCGGCGCAACCATGTAAAAACTGCCGCCCCGCGCCCTTCGGCGCGCCCGTGTACGACGAGACGGGGGCGCAGCTGGGCACCGCGGCGGACTTTTTGCGGGAGGGGCGCACCCTGACGGGCATCCTGCTTTCGGACGGCAGCGTGCTGCCCGCAGACCGCCTCGCAGGCCTCGAGGATGCGGCGATGATCAGCCTCTCCTCCCCCGCAAAGCGCGCCCCCGCCCGCAGGGCGAGGGCGGAAAAGCCCGCCGGGAAGGAACCGGCAGGTGTGCGGGAAGAGGAGAGCGGGCAGGCTGTGGCCGCCGCGGCGGGGCGGGAGGCGCAGGCAGGCACCTCCGGAATGCCGCGGGAAAACGTGCAGGCACAGAAAACGGCGATGCGTGCGGCGCAAAACGTGACCGGGACGCACCGCCCGCCCGCGCGGAGGGGCATGCGCGCGGGCAGCTCCCTCCTGACGGGAAAAGTGCTGCCGCAGGATCTCACGGACGTGCGCGGCAACGTGCTGGCGCGGGCGGGCACGGTGGTGACGGCGGAGACCATCTCCCGCGCGATGGCGCACGGCAAGCTGTTCGCGCTCACCCTGCTCTGCTGCGGCAACGCATACGAGCGGTAAAGCGCCGTGTACGGCGGCTCGCCAAAGCGGAGGAATGCCCTCTCGCGCCGTGTCTTTTTGTATTTGGCCCTCATCCGGCGGCTGCGCCGCCACCTTCCCCTCCGGGGGAAGGCTTGGAGAACGAGGGCAAGTGCCCTAAGAGCGGGAAGAGCAGGCAAACCCTTCTCCAAAATCTTTCAGCTCAAAACAAATTGAACGAGCCTAATTTTCATACTTCGCCAGCATCTTCAGTAGCGCCGCGAGCACGTCGTTGAGGGCGCGCGCCTCCTCGGCGGAAAGTTCGCCCTTGCCGCGGTACACCGCGAGCAGGTCCTCCGCCTTCTGCGCCTCCAGGCGGTCGCCCGCGCCGAGGGGGAGGGCACGCAGCCGCTCGAGCACGGAAAACACGTGTCCGAGGCGCACGTCCTCCCCCACCACGACGCGCTCGCCCTGCGAAAAACAGCGCACTTTGCGCGGCAGCGCCGGCACGGGCGGAGGCGGCAGCGGAGAGACGGGGGAAGGCTCCTCCTCTTCCTCCGCGCGCTTTTCGCCCCTTTTTTTATGTCTCCTCCCCTCTTCGCGCCTTTTCGGGCGGATCAGACAGAGGACGCCGCACAGCGCGGTATAGACCGCCCACGCCGCGAGGGAGAGGGCGACGGCGGGGAGCACGCTTCTGCCCGCCGCCAGAAAGAGCGCGGCGAACAGCGCCGAACAGGCGGTGGAAAAGGCGAGGTATGCCCCGCGGGGAAACACCCGGCGGCGCACGACGGGCACGAGCGCGAGAAAGGCGGCGGCGGGGGCGGCAAGGAGCGCGAGCGCGGAAGCGTCGCACAGCAATGCTTGCCCGACTTCGCGCACGGCCGCGGGCATGTTCTGCACGAAATAGATAGACAAGGAAATTCCCTCCGTTCGTGGATTTCCTCCATTATAGACGCAAACGCCCCGAAAAATACGGGGCGTTTGCGCGATTTTTGCATTTTACGGGCGAAAGGCGGCAAATGCTCAGCCGCAGAACTGCACGACGAAGGAGCGCAGGATGTTGACGATGTACGCCCGCACCCGCTTCACGCCCGGCACCCGCCGCGCCGCGGCGACGTAGATGTTCAGCTGGGGCGCATAATCGGCAAGCAGGCGCGCCTCCCCGTGCGAGGAGTATTTATAGTCGACGATGACGCATTCCTCACCCTTCACTGCCATCAGGTCGATGACGCCCTGCACGAGCAGCTCGTCCTGCGAGGGGGTATCCATGATCTCGCGGGCGGGCACGCTGAGCAAAAACTCCTGCTCGCGGCGCAGTTCGTACCCCGCGAGCTGCCCGAACACGGGCATGCGCAGGATCTGTGCGGCGACGGCTTCGTCGATGGGGGCGTACCCCTCGGAGAGCAGGAGCGGCGCGAGGCGTGCCGCCTCGGCGGCGGGGTCTGCAAAAAGATCCGCCCGTTCGAGAAAGGCGTGATATGCAGTGCCCGCGGCTGCGTCTGCGGGGGAGCCGTAAAACTCCTCCGCCTCCCGCCCCTCCTCCTCCGCGGGCGGGGGCATGCCCTCCCGGGCGGCGGCGAGGGCACGCAGCAGCGCGGAGGGAGACGTTTTGACGGGCAGGGCGAGGCTTTCGGCATGCGCGTACGGCCTGCGATAGCGGGCGAGCACCTCCGCCTTGGCGGTGACATCCTCCTCCCCCGCCATGAGCACGCGCTCGGCGGGCGGGGCGAGTTCGGCGCCGTACACCGCCTCCTCCAGCTCTGCAAAGCGGGAGAGGTCTATGAAATCGGCAAAGCAGCCCGCTTCCGCCACCCCTTCGGCGTCGAACTCCTTCCGCTGCGAGAACACGAGGTGCAGCGCGCTCTTGGCGCGGGTGAGGGCGACGTACAAAAGGCGCATCTCGTCCTCCGCACGGCGGCGGCGCAGCCTGCCCTTTACGGCGGCGCGCAGCAGCGTCTCGCGCACGGTGCGCGCCTCAAAATCGTAGGCGAGGGGCGCGAAGCCCCATTCGTCGTCCAAAAGCACCCCCTTCATGTCCTCCGCGCTGAAGCGGTCGTTCATGCCGGCGACGATGACGACGGGGAATTCCAGCCCCTTGGAGGCGTGCATGGTCATCACGCGCACGGCGTCTTCGCCGCCGCTTTCCGAAAAGCCGATCCTGTTTCCTGCCCCCCTGAGCTTTTCGAGAAATTCGGGCACGGCGAGCTCGCCGCACGCCTCGATGAGGCGGGAGACGCGCCGCACCTTTTCCTCCCCGCAGGGGGAGGCGAGCAGTTTGAGCTCCATGCCCGTTTCGGCGAGGATGCGCGCGAGCATCTCTGCGGCCGTCTTTGCCTGCATCTGCACGCGCAGACGGGCAGAAAGAGCAAAAAACGCGCGCAGCTTCCGCGCCGTTTCGTCCCCTTCCGCCTCGGCGTACCGCTCGCAGGCGGCGTAGAAGGGCGCGTCCTTGCCGGCGCGCAGGCGGATGGCGGCCAGCTGCTCGTCGGTAAGGCCGCCCATCGCGCTTTTGAGGGAGGCGGCAAGGGGGATATCCTGCGCACCGTTGTCGAGGTATTGCAGGATGGCGACGAGCGTTTTGACCTCGGGATAGTCGCAGACGTTGACCTCGGCGGAGGAGGCGACGGGGATGCCGCGGCGCACGAGCTCGGCGACGATGCGCCCCGCCTTGGCCGTCTTGCCGCGGGTGAGCACGACGACGTCTCCGAAGCCGATGCGCACCTCGCCGCGGGCAGGGTCGAGGCGGGTCCTGCCCACCTCCTGCAACACGAGGTCGGCGATGAGCGCACCCTCGGCGGAGGGCTCGTCTTCGGCGGGGCCGAGATGTTCGGCGACGGAGTAGACGCCGCGCTCCTGCCGCGCCTCCTCCCGCTCGGGCACGAAGGCGAAGCCGGCAAAGCCCCCCTCCTGTGCGGGAGAGCCGGGGGCGATCATCGAAGTGGCGGCGTAGTCGACGGAACCCGTCTCCGGCGTCATCACCTGCGAAAACACGTCATTGACCAGCTTGAGGACGGCGGAAGCACTGCGGAAATTGCCGTTGAGGGTGAGCGCCCTGCCCTCCGCGGAGAGGCGGGCGTATTTTTGGGCGAAGAAGGCGGCGGAACAGCCGCGGAAGCCGTAGATGGACTGCTTTGCGTCGCCGACCATGAACACGTTCTCCCCCGAAAGCAGGGAGAGGATGCGCTCCTGCGCGGGGTTGACGTCCTGATACTCGTCTACAAAGACGTGCGTGTAGCGGCCCTTCACCTCCTCGCGCACGCGCGGGATCTCGAGCAGGGCGAGGCAGAAGTGCTCCAGATCGGAGAAGTCGAGCGCGTTCGCGCGGCGCTTGAGGGCGGCGTACTCCTCGTCGAAGGTGAGCAGCAGCTCGCACAGCCCCGCGGCGATCTCGCCCGAGGCGAAAAAGGCGGCGCGCTCTTCTCCCTCCTCCCCGACGGCGGAGAGCGCCTTTCTGATGCCGTCGGTATACGCTTTGAGATCGGACAGCTCTTTGTCCAACGCGGCATCTTCCGCGCTGCCGGAACGGGCGATCCTGGCGTTTGACGGCTTGTTCGGAAGTTCCGCCCGCGCCGCGAACGAGGCTGCCGCAAAGAGGCCTTGCGCGGCGAGCACCCCCTCCGCAAAGGAGAGGCGGGCGGCGAGAAAGTCGAGGTGCTTCTGCCCGAACAAGCCCCCTTCGACGCGCCCCTGCACCCGTTCGAAGAGGGGCATGCATCTATCCTTCAGCTTCTGCGCGAGGGAACGCGCGGGCGCGAGCAGCTCGCCGCACAATGCGGAAAAGCCTTCCTCCCCGTAGCGCGCGGGGAGGGCGCGCAAAAAGGCGGTATGGTCGGGGCGGGAGATGACCTTTTGATAACATTTGCGCAATACGTCGGTGAGTTTTCCGAACCCGCGGCTGCCCGCAAAGGCGGCGCTCAGCTTTGCGAAAAGAGCGCTCTGTTCGGCGAGAAGGCGCTCGATGGCCGCGTCTGCCGCGCGGGCGCGCAGCTTTTCGGCGTCCTGCTCCTCGAGGATGCGGAAGTTGCCGGAAAGCTCCGTCTCGTAAAAATAGCGGCGGATGACGGCGGTGCAGAAGGCGTGCAGGGTGCAGATATCCGACGTCGCCACTTCGGAAAGCTGGGCGCGCAGGCGGGCGCGGGCGGCGGCGCTCTCCTCGGCGTTCAGACGCGCGGCGAGGGCGGCGCGCAGGCGCTCCTTCATCTCGGCGGCGGCGAGGTTGGTGAAGGTGACGGCGAGCACGGAGGAGACCTCCGCCCTGCCCGAGAGGATGAGGGAGATGATCTTTTCCACCATCACGAAGGTCTTTCCGCTGCCCGCGGAGGCGGAGACGAGCACCTCCCCCTCCGCCTCGATCGCTGCCCGCTGTTCGGGCGTGGGCGTCCGTGCGCTCATAGGTCTCCCCTCCTCTCTCTTACGATGTTCACGATCTCCGCGGCGGTGACGCCGCTCTCCCTGCGCGCGCCGCGGCTCTTATCGAACCCGCACAGCGCGCCGTAGGGGCAGTAGTCGCACGCCCCCTCGTAGGGGGAGGCGGCGATGCAGCCGCGCTCGATCTCCCGCGCACAGCCCTCGGAGACGAGCACGGAATAGCGCAAAAAGTCCTCAAATTCCCCCTCGGGGAGCGCCTTTTTGCTCTTTTTTTGGTAGTATGCGTCGATGAAACGGCTCTTCTGCCCCGGCTGCACGGAGGTGTCACTGCGGCGCACGACCTCGTCGCTGCCCATGGTAAAGCCCTCCATGCGGAAGGGCTCCTCTCCCGCGGCGGCGAAGGAGGCGTGGGCCGGGAAATAGTACGCGCCTGCCGGCTTGCCCCCGTGCGAGGCCGCCACGAGGTACAGCTCGAGCTGCAATTTGCGCCCCGTATAATAGGGCTCCGCGCCCGTATCGAAGGCGCCCGTCTTATAATCGACGACGCGCGCGTACGCGCCGCTCTTATCCACGCGGTCGATCTTGCCCGCGAGCACCAGCCCCCTGCCGCTCCCGCCCACGGGGATGCCCGGGAAGGGGGAGGAGGGGTAGCCGAACGTCTTTTCGGCGGCGGCGACGGTAAACGCGGAACCCGCCAGCTGTTCGTACACCTTGCCGCCCACGAGCACCCCTTCCTCGACGAGGGAACGGGCGGACCAGCCCCCCGCCGCCGTGTCGGACATATAGGAGAAGGGCGGCTCGGAGAGCAGTTTTTCCGCCTCTGCGCGCAGAAACGCGGCACAGGCCCCGGCGCTTTCCAGCTTTCCCATCTCCTCGGCGAGGCGGCGCAGCAGTTCGTGCATGAAGTCTCCCGTGTCGACGGGGCGCACGGTGCGCTCCTCCCGCTCGGCGAGCAGCAAGCCGCGCTCCGCAAAGTTGCGGTACGGGCAGGAAAAGTAGCCCTCGACCAGCGTGGGCGAGAGGGTGTACTTACCCTTTAAAAGGAGCTGCGCGGCCGCGGGCACGAAGGCGGGAGGCTCTTCGCGCGAAAAGAGGAGGGCGCTCGGCGCATCTCCCCGCTCGCGCAGGGCGCCGTACAGACCCGTGTGCGCGGCGAACTCTCCCCTGCCGCGGCGGAAGGCGTCCGCCCGCAGTAGAAGCTCGCGCACGGCGGGCAGGCGCTCGCTCGCCTTGCAGGCGAGGTAGCGCAGATATGCCGCCGAGGACGCCCGCCCGCCCTGTTCGAGCTCCGTTCGCTTCAGGGCGCGCAGCCCGAACAGGGCGCGGGCGCAGGCGACGGGCTCGCCGGGGCGCGCATCCTCCCCTTTGCAGGAGAGCGGATAAGACAGGTACAGCCGCTCCGAAAACCCGCACAGCGCCAGGCCGCAGTTCTCCCGCGCGCGGGCGTTGACCTCGCGGATCTTGGGGGAGATCTCCACCCTGAGCGAGCGCAGGCGGTCGATGTCGCGGTCGGTGATGAGGGCGGTATCCGCCCCGCAGGCGGGCACGGCGTCCGTCAGCCCTAGGGCAATGACCGTCTTGGCGAGGGGGGCGCGGCTCTCGGAGAGGTCGCCGACGTACACGGCGTCGAGATACTGCGGGATGAGAGAGACTTCCAGCGCGGTGAACGCCTCCGAAAGAAGGGCGGAAAACTCCTCCGCGCGCACGTTCTCCGTGCCGGAGAGCTCTTCTGCCTCCGAAAGGACGCGCAGGATACCCTCCAGCCCGCGGGAAAGGAAGGCGCTCTCTGCGAGCATCCCCTCCTTTGCCAGCGCTTCCGCGAGGTCTGCCTGCACTTCTTCGCAGCCGAAGGAAGCGAGCAGGCCGCGCGCGAGGCGGCAGTACGCCGCCCCGCTCATACGGGGGGACGCCCCCTCGAAGGCAGAGAGCAGGCGGGCGCGCAGGGTGACGAGCACGAGCGCCTCTTCCGCGCCCTCCTTTATGGGCCTTTTCGCGCCGCCGCGGTAATTGGCGTAGCGCAGCAGGTAATTGCGGTACAGCTCGCGCGAGCGCACGTCTCCGCCGAAGAAGGGACTGCCGATAAACGCGTCCGCGTCGGCGGGGTCGAAGCCCTCGGAGAGAAGGGAAAACCAGCGCAGCAGAAAGCGCGCCAGCGGGTGCGCGGCGAGGTTCTTTTTTACATCTGCATAGTACGGGATGCCGTATTCGCCGAACACCTTTTCGAGGGGGACGGCGTAGGCGGAAAGGTCGGGCAGGCGCAGGGAAACGTCGCGATAGCGCAGGCCGCGGTCGAGCACCTCGCCCTTGATGACGGCGGCGGCGTAGACGAGCTCGTCCTCCGCGTCCGCCCCCTCGAAGAGGTGCACCCTGTCCGTCTGCACGGGGCGGGGACAGACGGGGTCGAAGAGGGTGCGGCGCAGTGCCTCCGCTTCGGGGCGGAGGGCGGAGGGAAGGGAGCGCCGCCGACATGCCGCCCCCGCGAGGGCGCAGTATTTTTCAAAGTCGGCGACCGCCTCGCCGGTGTAGAGCGCCTCCTCCCCGCCGATGAGCAGGGCGGTGACGGACACGGCGAGGGAGAGCGCGGCGCGGATGCCCTCCGCCGCCTGTCGCGTGAAGGAGGCGAAGCCGACGAAGTACACGTTCGCCCCGGCGACGCCCTTCTTCTCCATCGCCGCGGGCAACAGGGCGAGCATGCCGCTCTCGTCGAGGTAGCCGCGGGAGAGGAAGGCGAGATATTCGCGGTAGACGAGGGCGATGTCTGCGAGCTTTTCGGCGAGCATCCTGTCCGCCTCCTCGCGCGCCTCTTCCAGCATTTCGGGCGTGACGAGGGCGGCGCGCAGCTGCGCGATGGTCTCGTACAGCCGCCCCGCGCAGCCGGCGGGATTTTTGCCGAAACAGCGCAGCTTGCCCGCGAGCCTGCCCGCGATGCCGCCCACGACCAGCACGGAGCCCTGTTTGGAGAGCACCCTGTGCCCGCCGCCGACGAAGCGCGCGAAGGTGGTGACGGAGGTATCGAAGGAGACGCCCTGCGCGCCCGCCACGGCGCGCTCCGCCTCCAGCGTGAGGCGGTCCTCGCAGAAGATGATGTTTTTTTGCCCCGCGGGAAGGGCGCCGAGAAAGGCGGCGATCTCCCCCACCGTGGGAGCGATGTACAGGTCTGCTCTCTTTACCATGCCGTGCCCCCTGCGCCGCGCATGCGGCGGCGCGAGATCCTTTGCCCTATTATACCACTTTTTCTCCTATTTTTTAAGTAATTTTCGCCGTTTTGTTTTTACAAACCGCGGCTTTTGTGCTATACTGTTTATTATCAATAAAAGCAACGATCAACGGAGCGAATTCTATGAAGAAAAAACTGGCCCTCGCCGTGCTCGCCGCCGCGAGCGTATTCGCCCTCTCCGCCTGCTCGGCAAAAGCGGAGACGAATTTTTCGGCAAACTGGCTTTCCGACCCTTCCGCCGTGCACGACCCCTCCTTTTACGAGCGGCTCGAGTACGGGCTCACCTTCACGCCCGACGAAGACAGCGCCTTCCGGATGGATATCGACGCAGACAACAGCTCGTACGTGACGGAAGTTTCGGCGGGGCCGTACGTCGACGAAGATTCGGGCACCATCTATACGGACGTCTACCACCTGCACACGGAGCTGACATACAGCGCGGTGTATACCTACACCCCGGCGGAAGGCGAGGCCGTCGAAGCGGCCGCCTTCGGCGGGGCGCACGACACCGCGGATTCGGATGCAGACGACCCCGCAAAGATGGTTTCGGACGTGTACTTCCGCTCCAAGGCGGACGGATACAACCTCGAGCCCCTATACAGCAAGACCTCTTACTACTCTTACAGTCCCGCGGAGATAAACTCTCCCGCCGTTTCGCTGTACAACTACACCGTGGAGATCGAATACGCCGACGACGGAGATACGGCGACGGTGCGCTATACGGACAACTGGGCAGACCTCTCCGAAGAGGAATGCGCCGCGGGAGAACACCTCACGAAGACAAAGCTGCTTTCCGCCGAGGAGCGCACCTTCGGAGGCCTGCAGAGCTCTTACACGGCGATCGATGCGAACCAGCTCGCCTTTGCGGCGCGCGGCATCGCCTTTTCGACGGAGAACGCGACCACGCTGACCGTGTTCGGCGGCAACGCACACGACATGCGCGTGTCGATCTCCTGCAAAGAGATCGCCGAACAGCACTACGCCTTCACCCTCGACGGACAGCCCATGGACGCGGATATCTCCACCGCGCAGGCGACCTTTGCGATGTCCTCAGGCGGCAGCCAAAGCGGCCCCGCGCGCACGGCATATTACGCGCAGCGCGCCGCGGACGGCTCCAACCCCTACTATTGCCTGCCGCTGCGGATGGACGTGCCCGTCGGAAACGCGATCGGCACGATCACCTACACGCTGAAAGACGCCTCGCACACGAAATAACAAAAAATGACAGATCCCCTTCGGGCACTCGGCCCGGAGGGGATCTTTTTTTGCGGTTGTGTTTACAGCGGCGCCGCGCCCTTTAACGGGTATAGCGCGTGCCTTCCTTCGTGTCGATGAGGGTGACACCGAGGGCGGCGAGCTCCGCGCGGATGCGGTCCGCTTCGGCGTAGTTTTTCGCCTGTTTGGCGGCGGCGCGCGCGGCGATGCGCGCCTCGATCTCCTCGTCGGAGATGTCGGAGGCGGGAGCCTGCGCCCTCTCCTCCTCTTTCAGGAGCCCGAGGGAGAGCACCTCGTCGAACTCGCCGAGCAACGCGCGCTTGGCGGCGGGAGAGAGGTCCTTCGCCTTGAGCACGTCGTAGACGCAGGTGAGCGCCTGTGACGTGTTCAGATCGTCCGAAAGCGCCGCCTTAAACGCCGCGCGGTAGCCCTCCGCATTCGCCGACGCACCCCCCTCCTCTGCGAGGGCGAGGGCGCGCTGCCTGAGCTTCTGATAGGCATTTGCGGCGTTTTTGAGGGAATCTTCCGTAAATACCAGCGATTTGCGGTAGTGCGAGAGCAGGCAGAAGAAGCGGTACTCCATGGGGGTGTAACCCGCCTCCTCCAGCGCTTTGAGGGTGAGGAAGGAGCCGGAGGACTTGCTCATCTTGCCGCCCGCCGTGTTGAGGTGCAGCACGTGGAACCAGTATTTGCACCAGGGGTGGCCGAGGTACGCCTCGCTCTGCGCGATCTCGTTGGTGTGGTGCGGGAACACGTTGTCGATGCCGCCGCAATGGATGTCGACGTACTCGCCGAGGTTCTTCATGGCGATGCAGGAGCACTCGATGTGCCAGCCGGGGTAGCCGACGCCCCAGGGACTGTCCCACTTGAGCGCCTGATCCTCGAACTTGGACTTGGTGAACCAAAGCACGAAGTCGTTTTTGTTGCGCTTGTTCTCGTCCTTGTCCACGCCCTCGCGCACGCCCTCCTCGAGGTCGTCCTCTTTAAAATTGAAAAAGACGTGGTACTGCTTCAGTTTGGAGGTATCGAAGTAGACGTTGCCGCCCGCCTTATAGGCGTAGCCCTTTTCCATGAGGGCGGAGATGACGCGGATGAAGTCCTCCACGCAGCCGGTGGCAGGCTGAACGACGTCCGGCTTTTTGATGTTGAGGGCGGCGCAGTCCGCAAAGAAGGCGTCCGTGTAAAATTTTGCGAGCTCAAGCACCGTCTTGTGCTCGCGCCTGGCACCGAGGAGCATCTTGTCTTCCCCGCTGTCTGCATCGCTCGAGAGGTGGCCGATGTCCGTGATGTTCATGACGCGCTTTACGCCGTAGCCGAGATAGCGCAGCGCCTTTTCGAGCACGTCTTCCATGAGATAGGTGCGCAGGTTGCCGATATGCGCGAAGTTGTAGACGGTGGGCCCGCAGGTGTACATGCCCACTTTGCCCGGCTCGTGCGGGACGAATTCCTCGATCTGCCTGGTAAGGGTGTTGTAAAGTTTCATAGTCCTCTCCTTTTCGTTCTCAGCGCAGGGCGCCGCGCACCTCCAGCGCCTCTGCGACGGCGCGCACCGTCTCCTCGACGGTCTGCCCCTCGCAGTTTACCGTGATATCCGCATATCTTTCATACAGCGGGGCGCGCTCCGCGTACAGCTCGGCGACCGTTTCGCCCTTTCTGCGCATGACCACGCCGCGGCGGAAGATGTTTTTCAGCCGCTTTTCGAGGGCGGCCTCGCTCAATTGCAGGTAGACGACGGTGCCCGTCTCACGCAGGCGGCGCATGGCGCGCCCGCCGTAGATGACGGAGCCGCCCGTGGCGATGACGCAGCGGCGCACGGCGAGGGAGGCGTTGACCTCCTCTTCGATGCGCAGAAATTCTTCCGCGCCCTTTTCCGCGATGATGTCGCAAAGCAGCGCGCCCTCCCTGCTCTGGATGAGCAGGTCGCTGTCGATAAAGCCGAGGCCGAGCGCCTTCGCGAGCAATACGCCCGCCGTACTTTTGCCCGAGGCGGGCATGCCGATGAGAATCACGTTGTCCTTTTCCATAGCCGTGGCGGCAATGCCGCGCCCTCTTTTTTCCAATATTATATATTTTTTGAGCAGAGAAGTCAATTTTTCATTGCCGAGGGAGCGCAAATTGTGGTAAAATTCGGGTATGGAAAAAAACGAGCGCCCCGCGCGCGAACAAAAACTTGCCCGCCTGCCCGCCCTGCTGCTGCCGTGGTATGACGAAAACAGGCGCGACCTGCCCTGGCGGGAGAATACAAACCCCTACCGCGTGTGGGTCTCCGAGATCATGCTGCAGCAGACGCGCGTGGAGGCGGCAAAGGAGCACTATATCCGCTTCGTGCGCGCGCTGCCCGACGTATACGCCCTCGCCGCCTGCCCCGAGGAGAAGCTGTTCAAACTGTGGGAGGGGCTGGGGTATTATTCGCGCGCGCGGAATTTGCAGCGCGCTGCGAAGATCGCGGCGGAGCGCGGCTTCCCGCAGGACGCCGACGGATGGCGCACACTGCCCGGCGTGGGCAGCTATACGGCGGGGGCGGTGTGCTCCATCTGCTTCGGGCAGCCGACGCCTGCGGTGGACGGGAACGTCGTGCGCGTGCTCTCCCGCCTGCTGGGAGACGGGCGGCCGCAGGCGGCGCTGCGCCCCGCCTTCGAGCGCGAACTCGCGCCCGCATACCCGCGGGTGCGGTGCGGCGACTTCACGCAGAGCCTGATGGAGCTGGGCGCGACGGTGTGCCTGCCCGCCTCGCCCCTCTGCACCGCCTGCCCGCTGCTCTCCCTTTGCAAAACAAAAAGCGACGCCCTGCCCGCCCGCGAAAAGAAGGCAGAAAGGCGCAAAACGGCGGTGACGCTGCTGCTGTTTTCGGACGGGGAACGCCTCGCGCTGTGCAAACGGCGGGAGGGCGTGCTGCGCGGCATGTACGGGTTTTTCTGCATCGAGACATCCCTTTCGGAAAAGGAGGCGGGCGACTTCCTCTCCGCGGCGGGGCTGTCCTCTTTCCGCATCGGCGCCCCCGCACGCCATAAACACGTATTCACGCACATCGAATGGGAGATGGCGGCGTACCCCGTCTCCCTGCCCGCGGGCGGTGCAGAGGCAGGAGAGGGCGCGCCCTTCGACCCTGCAGGGGCGCTGCGCCTGCCCGAAGAGCTGCTGCCGGAAGGGTGCGCGCATTCGCTCTTTGCGGACCTCGGGTGGTTTTCGCGCGGGTACGTCAAAAGCCGCCTCTCACTCCCCTCCGCCTTCCGCTGGGCGCTCGCACATGTGCCGCCCGCCGCGCATTGAGGAAAAAGGGACGGAACAAGACGGCGCAAAAGCGGCGGCATCGAAAGATGCCGCCGTGTTTTTTGCAGATTTTTCCCGCCGAAGCGAATGCCCCGCGCTTTGCAAGCGCGGGACACATATGGTGTGTCCGCCGGGGCTCGAACCCGGACCGAAGGCGTCGGAGGCCTTTATGGTATCCAATTCCACCACGGGCACATTTTCCCTCCCGTCTGAGAGGGCGGGCGCACGACCTGCGCCGCGTTCTTTATTATAGCAGACTTTTCGCAAAAAAGAAAGAAGTTTTTGCACCTTCCGCAAAAAATTTGTATATGATAAAAGTACAGGACCTTTCCGGACAAAAGAAGATGACGCTTGCACTCTGTATGATCGTAAAAGACGAGGAAGCCGTGCTCGCGCGCTGTTTGGAGAGCGTGCGCGGCGTGTTTGACGAGATCGTCGTGGCGGATACCGGCTCGACGGACAAAACGCCCGAGATCGCGCGCGCCTTCGGCGCGAAGGTCGTCCGCTTCCCCTGGCGGCAGGACTTTGCCGCCGCGCGCAACTTTGCCTTTTCGCACGCCCGCTCGGACTACCTGATGTGGCTGGATGCGGACGACGTGCTCGCCGAAAGCGAGCGGCAAAAGCTGCTGGCGCTCAAGGAAAAAATGGACGGCGGCGTGGACGCCTACTTCCTGCGCTATGACGCCGCCTTCGACGCGGGCGGCGCGGTCACCATGTACTTTTACCGCGAGCGCATCGTGCGGCGGGAGGCGGGCTTCCGCTGGGCGGGCGCCGTGCACGAGACCATCGCCGTGAGCGGCAAAACGGTGCGGGCAGACATCGCCGTGACGCACCGGAAGGGCCCGCACAGAGAGCGCGGCAGGAACCTGAAGATCTTTGCGCGGCTCTTCGCCGACGGTACGAAGCCGGACGCAAGGCAAAAATACTACTTTGCGCGGGAGCTGGAGAGCAGCGGGCTGTACGATGCGGCCGCCGCCGCGTTCGAGTGGTTTTTGCGGGGCGACGGGTGGCGCGAAGATAAGATCGGCGCCTGCCGCGAGCTGGCGCGCTGCCACGCCGCCTGCGGCAGGCAGCGCGAGCGGCTCGCGGCCCTGCTGAAAAGCTTCGATTACGCGCCGCCGCGGCCGGAGATCTGCTGCGACCTCGGCGCGCTGTTTGCCGAGCGGCACGACCTGCATACGGCGATCTTCTGGTACAAACTCGCCGTCAATTCGCGAGATGCCGCAGAGAGCGGGGCGTTCGTCTGCCCCGACCACAGGGACTACATCCCCTACCTCGGCCTGTGCGTGTGCTACGACCGCCTCGGCATGCACGAGCGGGCGCGGCGCTTCAACGCGCTCGCCAAAAAATGCAAGCCGTACGACGCGGCCTGCCTGCACAACGAGCAATATTTCGATTCCGTCCTCGGCGGCGGGAGGGGGGCAAACTGAGCCCCCCCTCCCGCACGTCTGCGGCACAGGCCGCTATTCCCGTACATAAAAGCATTCGCAGGTATCGACGGCGATGCAGCCCAGCACGCCGCTCAGATAGACGCCCGTATCCAGATGCACCTTGCAGTACGACGCGATCCCCCTCCCCTCCGCGCCCGGGCGCGGGTACAGGATGATCTCGTCTCTGCCCGTCACGTAGCGCGCGGGCGTGTGCCCGTACAGGACGCACTTGCCGCCCCGCGGCAGCACGGAGGGCTCTTTGAACTGCCTGTCATAGACGAGCTGTTCCGGCCTCGCCTCCTCCGGCGGCAGGAGCGCGCCGCCCTGCACCGGAACGCCCGCGTGTACGCCGATGAACGAATCCGTCTCCACGGAAAAGGGCAGCAGGTCGAAGCGGTCCACCGTCTCCCAATCGAGCAGGTGCCCGTCCGGAAAATACGCGCGCAGTTCTTCCAGCACGCGGCCGTAGGCCTGCGTCTGCGCCATCAGAGACCGGTAATATTTGAGAAAGTCGTACTCGTGATTGCCGGCGATGCAGACGGCGTTCGGCATGGAAAAGAGCAGCTTTGCAAGGCGGATGCTGTCCGGCCCCTTTTCGATGATGTCTCCGAGGACGTACAGCCTGTCACCGCTGCCGAACCCGATCTTGTCGAGCAGGCGGCAGAAGAGGCCGTAATATCCGTGTATATCCGAAATGCAGTAATCCATGCCTGTATTATAGCACGCGGCGGCGGCAAAAGGCAACCGAACGCCCCTTGCCGCCTATTGATCTTCCAGAAATTCAAAGAAACTCTTTTTGACGGCCTCCCTGTTGCGGCGGCTGACGGACAACTCTTCCCCGTGTTCGAGGACAAGGGAATCGCTGTTCAGCCTGCGCACGTAGGCGAGGTTGACGATCACGCCGCTGCTGATCTGTACAAAGTGCCTGCTCACGCCGCACAGCGTTTCCAGAAGGCGGCGGATGGTCATGCGCACCATGTACGGCTCGGCGGCGCCGTCTGCGTAGACGTACTGGACATTCCTGAAATTTTCAATATAGCGTATCTTTTCGTATTCGAGGAGAAAAATGCTGTCCTTGTTCCTGACGGCCAGCTTTTTCCCTTCGCTGAGCGGCTCGTGCCGCTTTGCATAGATGGACGACAGCCGCGAAATATCCGTAAAAAAGGCGCTCTTGCGTACAAAGGCCATCGGGGATACGATGAACGTGTCGAACACCTTATCCTCATAATTGGAGAGATAGACGATCTCGACCGTCGGGTTGATGCTGCGTATCCTTTTCCCCAGCGTCAGCCCGTTCACGTCCGGCATGTTGATATCCAGGATGATGATGTCGTAGGCGACCGTCTTCATCTGCTCCAGCAGCTGTTTTTCACTTCCGAAACAATCGACCTCCGCCCTGCCCTTGAACACGGTGTTCAACGTGTTCGGAAGGGCGCTGAGCACGGTCGCGTCGTCGTCGCATGCGGCGATCCTAATTTTCTGATTCATTCTCTCTCCTCGGGGAGGGGAAATCCCTGCCCGTATCTAAAAAGACGGAAACTTTGTACAGCCCCTCCGCCACGTTTTCATGGTAAGCGCCGTTGTACTTCTCGACGATCTTTTTGACTATGCCCTTCCCGTAGCCGTGCTCCTGCTTGTCCGCCTTGGACGTTTCGGCGCGCGGGCGCTTTTGCAGGGTGGGGTTTTCGACATAGACATGCAGATATTCGCCGCGCAGAGAGATCTCCGTCCTCACATAGGCCTTTTCCGGCTTTTCGCGCGCGCACGCCTCGACGGCGTTGTCGATGCAGTTGGTCAGGACGCTGCACAGCTCGCTGGGCAGAAAGGGCAGCGCCTGCGGCACGGCGACGCTGTACTCGAAGCGGATGCCCGCCGCCTTCGCCTTACTGCTCTCCAGGTTGAGGACGGCACTGACCTCTGGGTTGCCGCAGTCGATATATTCGAGGCGCTCCTCCACGTCGGACGAGTACGAATAGAAAAATTTTTCCAGCGCGCGGTAGTCCTTTTTGCGGAAGAGAAAAGCCATGCTCGCGATCTGGTTGCGGATGTCGTGCCGCACCTCGCGCAGGCCGCGCAGGCCGGAATCTGCGATCTTGACCATGGTTTCGGTCGCCTTCAAATAGGCGCGCTGCTTTTCGCGCTCGATGGTCATGTTCCTGTCGCGGCAGACGGAATACATCATATAATAGATGAGAAGTACGATGAAAAGGGCGAGGATGTACAGCGTGAGCAGATAGACATGCCCCGTGATGTCCAGCGCCGAAAAGATCAGGACGGTGGAATTGACCTGCCGCATCGTGAACAGGATAACGGCCATGCTCCCCATCACCACGAGCAGCGGCACGGGGATATAGTCGAACCTGCCCAGCTCGAAATACAGCAGAAAACCCGCCACGTCGATGAGGAGAAGGTTGACGCCGTTGCGCACCCACTCGAGGGCGACGCCCGTGACGCCGCAGCCGAATTCGACGAGGACGCTGACCGCGCCCACCGCCTGCTGCAGGATGAGCGACGAGACGTACAGTGTGCCGAGCATCAGCACGCGCGACTTGCGGTTCGGCCTGCCGGGCACAAACATGCAGGCGACGTAGCAGACGGTCAGCGTGCAGTCCGTCGCCAGGTTGAAGCCGTAAAACTTCATCGGCAGGAGCAGCCCGATCAGCCAGGAAAGGACGCCGCCCAGCACCGTAAAGAGCAGGCAGAACGACGCCGCCCCCGCACAGAAGAGCAGCACAGACTTCGCGCTCTTTTTCAGCGGCCAGATGAGCAGGCATGCCGAAAAAGTGACCGAAAATGCATACACCCAGTCCGGCATGGAACACAGCCGGACGTAAATCGATTGCAGAAATCCCATGAGCCTCACCGTCCGCCGGGTGCGGCGTTCTTTTTTAAATTATATATCCGTTTGTAGCGCTTGTCAATAGTTTTTCCCGCAGCTGCCCGAAGGCGGCTGCGGGAAACATTACCGCTTATCTTTATCTCAGCCGAAGTTACCGACATTGGACTCCCTTCCGAATCCATAGTCGAACGGAACAGTGCTCGTGTTATTGAAGGTGATTTCGAATAACTCCGTCCAATCGGACTCGGTCACGTTTCTCTCGGCGTTGCCGTTCGCCTTGACGCGCACATACCAAGTCGTATATTCCTCTGTCCAAAAATCGGAGATATCGATGGTCGCCTCATTGCCGCTGTACAGCGTAAACCCGGCGGGGACAATGTTGTCGGCAAAGCAGTCTTCTTCATACAGCAGATCGGTCATCGCCTCGTCCGCATATACCTCGTATGCAAAGGAGAAGACGGCCTCCGTCGCGAACGCGTTTTTCAGATAATTGTCGGTATTGATGACGATGTACAGTTTGGGGGTGGATTCGCCCTCGTTGCCGCTGTCCATGCCTCCGGGGCCCGCGGGGTTGCCGCCCTCGCCGCCGGATGCGGGAGGCTCGCTCTCGTTGCCGCTCTCACCGCCGGGGCCTGCGGGGGTACCGCCTTCGCCGCCGGGCGCTGCGGGGTTGCCGCCCTCTTCGCCGGGCGCCGCGGGGTTGCCGCCTTCGCCGTCGGGTGCGGGAGGATTTTCGCCGCCTTCACCGCTGCCCATGTTCATCAGCGTGCCGGCGAACACATAAAATTCGGGGGTGGAGAGCTTGCCGCCCTTGGCAAACGTCGCCGTCGTCTCTGCAGAATCTTCACGCTCGGAGCCGCTCGCGGGTTTTGCCTGGAGGACAGCGATGTAGCTGTTCCAGGGGATGGAATCCAGTCCGCTTACCGTGCCGGAAGCCTGGCGCAGAGTGGCGCTATACGTCGCGCTCGCGCCCTCGGCGAGGGTGTGCGTCTCGGCGTCGTACACGTCGGCGCTGTAGATGTTGAGGGAGTATCTGTCTGCCCCGCTCACTTCGTCAAAGGAATACTTTCCCGTGGCGTCGATCTTGAAGTTCTGCGGCGTATCCAGAGGGCCCGTACCGGAGCCTCCGCACGCCACCATCGATATGGCCATGGCGATTGCCAGGATCGCGCTGACCAGCACAGTGAAAACTTTCTTCATTTCAAATTCCTCCTGAAGATCTTTTACAAGGAGGGGCGGCCGGGGCCGCCCCCGCCCTTCCGATTGTTGTTCCGCTCTCTATTCCTGCGGAGCGCTCTCTGCCGCCTTCTTTTTATTGCGCAGCGATACGAGCACGATCCACACGGCGGCGCCCGCGGCGAGCACGCCGAAGCCTACCCAGCACCCGACCAGGAAGATCTGCCAGGGCGCCATCGTATAGGAGATGGACGACCCGGGGGGAACCCCCTGCATGATGTTGGAGTTGACCCTGTTGAAGAGGTTGTACTTGACTGCCTCGAGCAGCTTGTTGATCGTCGTCGCGCTCGTGCTGAACCCGTGCTGGGTGGACAGGCTGGTCGCGGAGAGGATCATCGTCGTCGCGCCGGTGTACAGGCCGGCAGCGTTGTTCATGTAGCTGTCTGCTCCGCCGCCGCCGTCCGTGCAGATGTTGCCGGTAAAGCTCCATTCGTCGCGCAGCACGGTGGCGAAGGCGTCGCTCGCGCCCGTCCACGTGGCGCCGATGCGGCTGTACGCCGTCATCAGACCGGTCGCGCCAGACATCGTTTTGGTGAGCATCTCCCATTCGCCCGCGCCGTTCTTCGCATAGTAACGGACCTCGCGGGTCGCCTCTTTGATGTACAGCTCGAAGGGACGGAAGTAGATCTCGCGGATGGCCTGTTCGTTCGCCCAGGTCAGAACGCCGCCGCGGTTAGTCTCCTGGTCGTTGAGCGCGAAGTGCTTGACGAAGGTAGTGAGGCCCTTTTCGGAGGCCGCACCCATCTCGGCGGCGCCCATCTTGCCTGCCAGCAGGCCGTCTTCGGAGAAGTATTCCTGGTTCCTGCCGCAGAATGCGGAGCGGTGGGTGTTCATCGCGCAGCCGTACCAGCCCGTGATCTTGACGTTCTGGTTCGCGCCCTCTTCCGCGATGGCGTCGCCGACGGCGGCAGCCATTTCGGTGTTCCACGTAGAGGCGATGACCACTTCGGAGTTATAGTACACGCAGTTTTCGAGGTTCAGACCCGTCGCATGGCCGAAGAAGCCGTACGGGCCGTCGAGGTCCGTCGTTTCGGGGATGCCCGTCGTGTCATCGCCGCGCTCGCCGAACGAGCCGTCCGCATAGATCTTTTCGAGCGTCTGCGTGGTCAGCTGCGCCATGAAGGCGTCCCATGCGGGATCGTTAAAATCAAGGCCGCGCAGGTCGATCAGCATGAGGCCGATGTTGTCGCCCGTAATGGGCTCGACGTCCTCTTCATTGGCGGCGGTGGCGTAATCGAACTTTTTCAGCTGCTCGATCGCCTTGGCGGGCGCCTGCTGGTTTTCGGGCTTGGTCGGGAAGGTGCCCTTGAAGTCGCTGCGGGAGAATTCCGTCGCCGTCTTCTGGTCGCCGACAAAGTAATAGTTCGTCGTCTCGTCGAATTGGTTGACCGCGGTGACGCTGTCGGAGGCGCGCTTTTCTTCATGCCCCCTGCCGGAACCGCCGTCATAGATGATATTGTCCAGCTCTACGCTGTACAGATGCGATTCGTCGCCCTCGGCGATGGACGCCCAGGAATGCGCGTTGTCGGACAGGTAGAAGTTATAGGTGCCGCCCTGCTGCACATAACTCTTGCTCGTCTTGTAGTCGTAGGAGATCACATAGTCCATGTTGACCTCCACGGAGACGGTCTGCGGCTCGCCCTTTTGCAGGACGGGCGTCTTTGCAAAGCCGCCGAGCACGACCTGCGAGACTTCGATGCCGGTCTCTTCGATGTACGGCGCGTTGACGTAGATCTGCACGACCTTTTTGCCGGGAAGATCGCCGGTGTTGGTGACCTTTACTTGGAAGGTATAGGTGTTCGTGTCTTTATCGTAGGCAGGCTCGCCTTCGAATTCCATCGTGTAGTCGCTGTAAGAGAGGCCGTACCCGAAGGGATAGAGCACCTCTTTGTCGTAATCGAAGCCGTCGTAATTGCCCGCCTTTGCCTCGGCATACGCCGTCTCATAATAGCGGTAGCCGATATAGATGCCCTCTTCGTAGTCGACGAACTTGTCGTCGTTGCTGTTATAGCGCTCGCTGCTCGAAGGGACGTTCGTATAGGTGTTGTCGCCGAAATTGTATGAGGAAGGAGTGCTCAACAGATCGCGCACATAGGTATCGGCGAGCCGCCCGGAGGGGTTGATGTCGCCGTTGAGGATCTCGCCGACCGCTTCGCAGCCGCGCTTGCCGACGCCGCCCACCCACAGGCAGGCCCTGATGTTCGAGAAGTCATACGTCTGGCCGTCGTACGGGTTTTTATACCCGCCGGAAGCGTTCCTGTCCTTGATGAAGTCGAGCTCCATCGTATTGTCGGAGTTGATCAGCACGATGACGTTTTCGAAATGATCGCAGACATATTCCAGAAGATCCAGCTCGTTCTGCGTCAGCGTGAGGCCGTGGCGGTGGTATGCAGACTCGCCGAGGTCCATGGAGACGTCGCCGCCCTCGCCCGACTGGCGGCCGAAGGTCACGATCGCGGCGTCGTTGTACTGCGCGTACGTGTTTTCCAGCGAGTTGTACTTGTCCACCTCGGGCTCGCCCGAAAGCCCCCTCGTATACAGGGAAAGCGTCGCTTCGTTGACCGAGAAGGTGTTGTTCGCCTTCAGCGCGTCCGCAAGGGATGCCGTGTTCGAGCCGGACATCGCCAGCTGCGTGGTCTTATAGCCGAACAGCGTGACCTTCGTCGGGTCGGAAGCCGTCCCCTTCAGCGGGAGCAGGCCGTCGTTTTCCAACAGGACGGCGCCCTCGCCCTCCACCTCTTTGGTCAGCGCTTCGGCATGTTCCTTGGCGTCGGCCGCGGTGGAGTAGTCATACTCGATGTAGTTCGCTTCCAGCTCGGCAGTATCCTCGTCGCCCTGCGTGTCGATGATCATTTCGCCGTAGCCGAACTGCTGGCACATCAGGTTGTACTGCCAGTTCATGATGATCTGCGCGGCAAGGATCACTGCGAACAAAACGGCAAGGATCGGGATGAGTATGATCGCAAGTTTTTTGCCGCTCAACCCTTTTTTTGCCTTACTCTTTGCCATTTACATTCCTCCTTCTTTGATTTTATTTATCCGTTTCGTCTTGGGCGTCTTCGGGCTCATCCTCCTCGCGCTCCTTCACCGCGATGAGACCGAGCTTCTCGAATACCCCCACTGCGATATCGGCCGCACCCGCCACAGCCGTCAAAAGGCAGACGACTGCCGCGAGCACGGGCATTGCCGTGGTGTGATACAGGCCGTCCGCCTGCGCATAGCCGATCGTCGCGCCCATGTCGGGAGAGGCGACGCTCTCGGCCAGAGAACCGATGTTCAGCAGTACGGCGGCGGCAAAGACAAAGCTTGCCAGAATGACCGCCCCGAAAACGCACTTTACGATGCGGTTTGCCTTCCGCCAGACGATCAGCATCGCGACAATGACGATCAGGGCAAGGACGAACGCTGCGATCGCCGTGACGTTATAGCCGAAATTGTACTGTCCGTATGCAAAATTTTCCGCCGGCCCGTAAAAGGATATTTCCCATCCTGCGAAGCTGTCCTCCGCGACGACGAGCGCCGGCATCACCATATAGAGAATAAGTACGGCCAGAGAGCAGATCAGCAACACGACGGTCGCGATCGATAAACTCTTTGCCGCAATATTCAGCTTACTGTTCTCCTGCATGAAAAAACCTCCTGCATATCTTTCGCGGATCTAATTATAAATCCACCCCCGCGGAAAGGCAATATCACCGTGACAGATTGAACTTATGGCAAGACGATCCGCCGCGCACCTGCCGTTTATCCCAAAAAACAGACCGATTTTTGCGCGCGAGACGGGGCGCACCGCACCCGCGGGCATTTTTTTGTTACGGAAAGAGAGCTGCAAAAAGCCCCGCACCGCGGCTGCGGAACGGGGAAGCGGACGAAAGGCGAAGCGACCATGGAGCAGGATATACTGCTCGTTTTATTATCCTGCGAAAAAAGATGGAAAGCCGTCTCTTTTCGGAACGGGTTCGTTTTAACCGTATCGGATCCGATACGGTTAGACGCTCGTTATATCAGCTATTTCGCATATCCCGCTGAAATTTGCGTGCAGAGATATTATAGCCGTTATTTTCTTGACCCCGCGGAACGTGCAGGGAGCTGCCTCCCGCGGGATCTTTCTGCGCAAATGGAGGCGCCGCGGCGCAACGCGTTTTCCCGCTGCGGCCCAAAAAATCTGCCCCTGCGGTCAGTCGGGCGCGCAGGCTGGGCGGGAGCGGTGCGGCAGTACAAACGAGGCGGGCGGCACCTGCGCGGCGCGGTCGGCGCACAAAAAACAGCCGCATGCCATATATATGATATGGGGGGCGACCTGTCCCCTGCCCGCATCGGCGCGGCACTGCCCGCGCGGCGGGCTATTCTGCAAAAACAAACGATATTCCGGAGAACAAAGGAACATTATGGACAAAAACGATCTCTTTTATGGCGGCTGCGGCTGCTGCTGCAATGCGGGCACCGCTGTGACGGTGCTGCGCGGGACGATGGGCCCGCGCGGTGCGACGGGCCCGCAGGGCCCTGCGGGACAAACGGGCCCTGCCGGTGCGACCGGGGCGACCGGGCCGCAGGGCGTGCAAGGTATCCAGGGCGCAACGGGTGCCACGGGCCCGCAGGGTATCCAAGGAGCAACCGGGGCAACGGGCCCTGCCGGTGCAACCGGGGCGACCGGGGCGACGGGCCCGCAGGGCGTGCAAGGTATCCAAGGCGTAACGGGTGCCACGGGCCCGCAGGGTATCCAAGGAGCAACCGGGGCAACGGGCCCTGCCGGTGCAACCGGGGCGACGGGCCCGCAGGGGCCTGCGGGTGAGGCGCCTGCGGTGCAATCTCTTTCGGCATACACGACCTCCGCACAGCCCGTAGCCGACAACGCGGCCGTCGTGTTCGACCGAACCGCCTCGCAAAACGGCACCGCCGTTTCGCATACGGACAACACCTCTGCGTTCACCGTTTCCGAGCCCGGCACTTACTTCGCCACCTACAACGGAACGGCGTCTCCGCAGGCGGGCGCCTCACTGCCGCTGACCAACCTCCTGCAATTCACGCTGAACGGCACGGCACAGAACGGCGCCTCCACGCAGCACTCCTTCACCTCCGCGAGCGAGACGAGCGCACAGTCCGCCTCCCTCGTGTTTACGGTGACGGACGTGCCTGCCACGCTGGAACTCACCTCGAGCGGCGGCGCCTTCAACTATTCGGGCGTGACCATGAACATCTTCAAAGTCGGGTGAAAAGCCCGCGGGGGGAGGGCCCTTCCCTCCCCTTTTTTATTTGACGAACGCCGCAAAAAGTACTATCATAGTAGGCGAGGTACATCGCATGATCTACGCAGACATCCACACGCACACGACTTTCTCCCCCGACGGCAGGAGCGACATCCGCGACATGATCGCGCGGGCGCGCGCCATCGGGCTGAAAATTTACGGCGTTTCCGAACACTTCAACTACGATTACGACCGCCTGCATCTGAAAATAGACGGGCAGGCGGTGCCGCCCATCGACGAAGAGGCTTACTTTTCCAGCATACGTTCGCTGCAAAACGAGTACGCGGGCAAACTGCGCCTTTTGGCGGGCGCGGAATTCGGCTACGACCATGACGGCCGCGCACTTGAGCGATACGCGCGCACGGCAGAGCGGTACAAGCCTGATTTCATCATCAACAGCATCCACACCTGCCTGGGGATGGACTGCTACTTCCCCCACTACTGCGAGGGGCGCAGCAAGGCGTTCGCCTACAACGCCTACCTCTATCGCGTGCTCGAAAGCCTGGACGCGGCATACCCTTACGACATCGTGGCGCATATCGGCTACTGCGCGCGCAACGCCACCTACCCCGACCCCAAACTGCGCTATGCAGACTACGCGGATGTGCTCGATGAGATCTTAAAACGCATCATCGCGAAGGGCAAAATCCTGGAAGCGAACACGAGCAGCAAGACGGCGGGCAGCGACTTTATCCCCGATGCGGATATCTTTGCCCGTTATTATGAACTCGGAGGCAGACTGATCTCCTTCGCTTCGGACGCGCACGACACCTCGCGCATCGGCGAAAAGCGGGAGATCGTTTCCGCCGCGCTCAGAAAGATCGGCTTTACGCACCTGACCGTCCCCTGCCGCGGCGAACACCTGCACCTGCC
>CASFTB010000019.1 GCA_949297575.1 uncultured Bacillota bacterium
GTCCGACATTTTGAGCGCCTTTGCGTAGAAATATTTGATGGGGAGCGTGCCGTGATGCTGCAGGGCGATATCCGCGAGGATCTGCGGCAGGTGGCGGGAAAGGATGAGCTCGTAACCGTCCTTCGCGTGCGAGCGGATGATATCTACGGACAGCTCGGGCGAAAGTTCATTGTGCGGATTGTACCCCGTCTGGTTTTCGGTGAAATACTCGGGCTGGCGCAGCTTGCCCACATCGTGGTAATAGGCGGAGGCGCGGGCGAGGGCGGTATCCTCCCCCAGCGCGATCGCACACGCCTCGGCGAGGTGCGCCACGACGATGGAATGGTTGAAGGTGCCCATCGCGCGGTCTTTGAGCTCGCGCATGAGGGGGGCGTCGTGGTCGGTCAGCTCGCGCAGGCGGTAGTCGGTGACGCAGTTGAACAGCACCTCGAACACGGGCAAGAGCGCCATGAACAGCACGGAGGAGAGCACGCCCGCCTCCAGCCCGTACAGCAGGAGGTAGACCATGCCGACGCCGCGGCCGTATTCGAGGCAGGCGATCATCACCAGGATGGGGATGCACACCGCGAAGCCCGTGAGGAAGGAGCGCAGGCGCGTTTTGACCTGGCTGCCCACGAAGATGCCCACCATGCCCGCCGAAAAGGTCATCAGCGGGGTGCTCGCGAGGGCGGTCTCGTAACTTTGCAGCGCCCCGAGGGCGGCGAAGTTGCTGAAACGGTCGATGGAGTACATCATCAGCGCGAAGATGATGTTGAGGAAGATGGCGTCGCGCCTGCCGATGAGCATGAGCGCGAGCAGCGCCAAAAGGGCGATGGGGCGGGAATAGATGTTGAGCAGCAGGCCGAAGAAGTAACACACAAGGATGCCCGCGTCAAGCAGCATGAAGATGAGCCAGATGCTCCGCGGGGTGGTGAGCACCGTCTTGTCCTCAAAAATATAGTAGAAATAAATGGAGAAGAAGAGGATGAAGATGCTCGACATCAGATAGATGACGGTGTTGTAGTTGCCCGTGATATACGAATAAAATGTCTCCCCCTCCTGCCCGAGCGTGTTCATCCAGATGAACATGGCGACCAGAAGCAGCACGATCGCGTAATTTAGCAGGAAGATGAACACACTTTTGACGCACTCGTTGCGCCCGAATTTTTTATTTTCGACGGGGTTTGCGTATCTCATTTTCTCTTCCCCTCCCGCGCCTCTCTGCGGGCGCCTTCGTGCTCGTATGCGCGCACGATCTCCATGACGAGGGGGTGGCGCACGACGTCTTTGGCGGTCAGCGTGACCGTTTCGACCCCCTCGATGTTCCTGAGGATGCCGATGGCATGCTTCAAACCGCTCGTCTTGCCCGCGGGCAGATCGATCTGCGTGACGTCGCCGGTGACGACGACCTTGCTGCCGTCCCCCATGCGCGTCAGAAACATCTTCATCTGCTCGATCGTGGTGTTCTGCGCCTCGTCGAGGATGATGAAGGCGTTGGAGAGCGTCCGCCCGCGCATATAGGCGAGGGGCGCGACCTCGATTGTACCCTTTTCCATCAGCTTGGCGTACGTTTCCAGCCCGAACATCTCCTGCAGCGCGTCATACAGCGGGCGCAGGTAGGGATCGACCTTTGTCTGCAGGTCGCCGGGCAGAAAGCCGAGCTTTTCGCCCGCCTCCACCGCGGGGCGGGTGAGGATGATCTTTTCCACCTGCTTGCCCTTGAAGGCGGAGACCGCGAGGCAGACGGCGAGGTAGGTCTTGCCCGTGCCCGCCGGCCCCACGCCGAACACGACGGTGTTGTTTTTGATGGCTTCGACGTACTTTTTCTGCCCCACCGTCTTGCACTTGATCTGCTTGCCGCGGGAAGTGACGGCGACCACGCCGCTCATCACCTGTTCGATGCCGTCGATGCCGCCCTCCCGCGCCAGCTCGATGCAGTAAACGATGCGGGACTTGTCCACGCTCTCGCCCGCGCGGATGAGCTTGAGGATGCCGCCGAGCACGCGCTCCGCGAGGGCGACGCCGTCCGCATCCCCCGAAAGGCGGATGCCCGTGCCCTCCACCGCCGCCGAGACGCCCGTCTCGCGCACGACGATGGAGAGGTTTTCGTCGAAGGTGCCCAAAAGCTTTTGCAGTTCTTCGAGGCTGTCAGCCTCGACAATGCTCTTCGTAAGTTCCATACCCTTCCTTTTCCGCCCCGAGGGGCGCTTATTCCATGTTGACGGAGGCAAAGACGCGCACGGTGAGCGTCACTTCGTAGACGTAGCCCTCCCCTTCCGCGCGTACGGATGTGCGCGCGGAGACGGGCTCTCCGCCCGCGGCCAGCCCTGCCGCGGCGAGCGCGCCCGCTTCGGCCGCCCCGCTCTTTTCCTCGCTGTAAAATTCTCCCGACCACTCGCACAGCAGCGCGCAGCGGGCGACGGCAAAGGTCTCGCGCTTCTCGCCCTCCTCCGTCAGAAAATATCCCGCGGCGAGCTCCTGCCCCGCGGAGACGGCGTCCCCTTCCGAGACGAGGGCGGTGCCGCGCAGCACCGTCAGCTCCTCCACCACCCCCGCGCGGGGTGCCGTGAGGGAGCGGGCGGGCGAGGGAAGAGGGGTGTCTTCCTCCTCCTGCAGGCGCACGGTGAGCACGCAGCCCTCCTTTTCCACCGAGGCGAACACCACCCCGGGCAAAGCGAGCAGCGCGCGGCGCAGCGACTCTTCCTTTTCGGCATCGCACAGGGAGAAGGGACAAACGCCTGCGTCCGCGAGCACCTGCCGCGCGGCGGCGGCGCTGTACGGGGCGTATACGTCTATGCGCAGGACGGGCACGTTGACGAGGAAGGCGGCGAGCGTAAAGAGCGCCGCGCCGATGAGTGCCCCCGGCCTGCGCAGGGCGCGCGCACATGCCTTCGCCAGGCGCGCGCGTTCTGCCTTTTTAACAGTATAACACGAACCGCGGAAAATTGCAAAAATTTTTTTGGTTTCTTTGCATTTTACCCGTATTTTCAGCCTGCCGGGGGCGATGCGCTCCGCGCGGTATACCGTGACGCCCGCGCGCGCGAGCATTTCAAGGGCGTGCGGAGGGGAAGAGGCGGCGATCTCCACGTCGTCGCAGAAGAGGGGCGTCATGCGCGCCCCTCCCCGCCGCTCTGCGGCCGAGGCCTCCCCTCCCCGCACGAAGGCGCGCGCTCTTCCCGCCCGCCCGCGCGCGGCGTCGACTCGACGGCGCGCACGTCTCCGACCAGCAGCAGGTCTCCACCGCCGTAGCGGGCGACGCACAGATCCTTTCCGCGGGCGCGCACCTCTCCCCGTTTCAGGCGCAGCACCACCTCCTCCGCGGAGAAGGAGAGCACGGACTGCACGTTTTCAAAATAGGCGCACCTGCCCGCATACAGCACCACCTTCGCCCCGCCGAAGGCGACGTCTTCGGCGATGCCGAGGGCGGACAAGATCTCTTCAAAAATACGCACGTCGGCCTCCTTTGCGCGCACGGCGCGCCGCTCTCCTGCCGCGGGGCGGTCTGTGCGGATCCCCTCGTCCGCACGGACGGGAACGGGAAGAGCTTGCCCGTTCTTTTTGTGCGGCGGGGGCGATTCGCTTGTCATTTCTTTTTCGGTTTGCTATAATAAGACGGTGCCGTGCGGGCGGCCCCTTAAAGGGCGCGGGCGCGCGCGGACTTTCCGTATCAGGAGTAAAAATGGAAACAAAGACGCAAAAGAGATCGTTTTTTCAGATCGTTCCCCCGCTGCGGCTGTTCGTGTTCGCCTTCGCGGCCGTCATGTTCGTCGTGATGGTGTGCGTGACCGCCGTGCGCGCCGCAAACGGCGAGCTCACGGAGAGCATGGTCGTCATGGTCGGCAACTGCCTGCTGTGGCTGGTGCCCTTCGTGTGCGTGCCCCTGTTCCACAAATGGGTGAGCGACGGCGTGTATGCCGTGGCGGAAGTATTCTGCTTTTTCGCCTCCTTCCTCGGCACCATCATGCGCTTTTACCCGAACGTGTGGTGGTACGACCTCGCCATGCATACCCTGTTCGGGTACATCGGCGGCATCATCGGGCTGTTCATCGCCTGCAAGATGACGGACATAAAGAAGCTGAGCCCCGCCTTCCTCATCGTGTTCTGCTTCGCCGTTTCCCTCACCTTCGCGGCGCTGTGGGAAGTGTTTGAGTTTTCCAGCGACCGCCTGCTCGGCAACGACGCGCAGGGCATCCACATCCCCGACGGCAACGGCGGGTACTTTATCGACGTGACGGACACGATGGAGGACATCATCTGCAACCTCATCGGTGCCGTCGTGTTTTCGGTGCACTGCATCGCCTGCGCGCTGAGCAAAAAATCGCTCGGGATCGGCGCGCTCATCGCCGACTTTAACCGCGGGAAGGCGCAAAAAGACGAAAGCGTTCATGCCGAAACGGAGACGCAGGCGCAGGAAGCGGCGGAAGGAGCCGCATGCGAGGGCGAGGCAAAGGTGCTGCCGGCGCGCGCGGCGAAGGACGAAAAGGAGGCGTAAGCGATGCCTATCCTGCAATACAAATGCGAAAACTGCGGCAAAAAATTCGAGGAGCTCGTGCAGAAGTACGACGACCCCGTGCGCTGCCCCGACTGCGGCGGGAGCGCCGTGCGCGACTGGAACGGCGAGATGTTTTCCGCGACCGGAAAGCCCTCTAAAAAGTGCAGCGGCAATTGCAGGACGTGCGGTGGGTGCCGATGAGACCCGGTCAGTTTGTTTTGCGCTGACAAAACAAACCGATCTGCTCTCCCCTTTCCGAAAAATCTTTGCTGCGCCCTGCGATTTTGGGGAGGATATAAGGCTGTAACGGCCCTCATCGGGCGGTTTCGCCGCCACCTTCCCCCAAAGGGAAGGCCCGGAAAGGAGGCGGCGTTCTCCCCGAAAAGAGAAAGGCTTGCCGGAGAGAAAAACGCATTTTCCTACACCACCGCCTCGCCGGTGACGAAGCTTTCCACGACGGCGGAGGCGGAGCCGAAACAGGCGGCAAGCTCTTCCGGCCGCGCGATATCGCCCGCATATGCGGCAAAGTAGCGGCGCAGGGCGGAGAAAAAGCGCTTGTCGCCCAGGGCGTCTCGCAGGGTATCGAAGAGCAGGGCGCCGCGGCAATAGGTCAGAACGACGTATTCGTACCCGCCGTAGGCCGTGAGCGGCCTGTTCATGGAAGTATCTGCCCTGCCGAACACCTGCTCCTGCACGGAGGCGAGGGCGCGGCAGGCGCGGCGGGCGGCGTCGAGGCGGGCGGCAGCGGAGACGCCATAGTGCGGCGCGCTTTCAAAAAAGAGCAGCGCCGAATACTCCGCCGGGCCTTCGTCCATCCAGGCGTCTTTGGTCTGGTCGCTGCCGACGGCGGCATACCACCACTGATGCGCCGTTTCGTGGGCGAGGGTGTAGAGAAGGTCTTCCCCCGCGGCGTCCGACGAGATGAACACGAGGCCGGGATATTCCATGCCCCCGTAGCAAAACCCCGTCTGCGCCGCGGAAAACTGCGCGTACGGATAGGCGCCGAACGCCTTATAATAATAGGCAAAGCACTCCTCGAGCAGCGCGAGAGAGGCCTGCGGGTCTTCGTCTTGCAGGTAATACCAGGCGACGGGCACGCCGCACGCCTCCCCCATCGCCACGGAGAAGCCCTCCGACAGGCACAGCGCGAAGTCGCGGGCATTGCTGAGCGCGTACGTATATACTTTTTTGTTCCCCCGCTGCGAGGCGGACAGCACCTCTCCCGACGCCGCCACGATGAAGGATGCGGGCGCGGTGAAGGTCACCTCGTAATCGGCACAGGCGCTGTAAAAGGGATCCCCGTTGGAGGAATAGACGCACTCGGCAAAGCCCTGCCCCGCCTCGTAGACGCACGGCGCGGGGTAGAAGTTGCCGAGATTGACGGCGCCCTCCGCGACGCCCGTGCGGTGGTTGACGGAGGCGAGGGTGAGTTCCCAGCCGATCTCCACCGTCACCGCCTCGTCGGGGAAGAGTTCGCCTTCGAGGCCGACGCGCAGGACGTTTTCGTCCTCCCCGCACACCTCCCACGAGGCGCAGGGAGAGACGGAGAGGACCTCCATGCCGCCGTAGCTCTCGCCCGCGTAATAGGCGGAGGCGCGGTCTGCCGCGGCGACGGGCGCATACGCCGCGCCCTTGCGGAAGGCGTTGCCGTAGAGGTTGAAGCAGAGGGAGGCGAGCGGCTCTTCGGTGCGGTTATGATACGTAAAGCGCATCTGCCCGCGCAGGACGCCCTCCTCGTATTCGGCGGCGATGGCGCAGAGGTCGCGCTCCTCCCCCCGCGCACAGGCGGAGAGGGGCAGCAGGCACAGGGCGAGCGCCGCACACAGGAACAGGCACACACACCTCTTGAAAGGGTTGCGATACATAGAAAAGTCCTCCTCGGTTATAGGTATGACGGGGAGAACGAAGATATGCGGGGAAAATGAAGCGGCACCGCCGCACGGCGGCGCGAAGAGCGCCGCGCCCCGCCCGCGCAAGGGCGGACGTTGACCTGACAAAAATTTTATGTTTTTATACGGAGGTAAAAACCTTGAGCGGATTTTTTGGCGTAGCATCCAAAAAGGACTGCGTGTTCGACCTGTTTTTCGGCACGGACTACCACTCGCACCTCGGCACCCGCCGCGGCGGCATGGCGGTGTACGGCGAAAAGGGGTTTGACAGGGCGATCCACAACATCGAAAACTCCCCTTTCCGCACCAAATTCGAACGCGACTTCGAAGAGATGAAGGGGAACATCGGCATCGGCTGCATCTCCGACAACGAGCCGCAGCCCCTGCTCGTGCGCTCGCACCTCGGCAACTTCGCCATCGCCACCGTCGGCCGCATCAACAATACGGACGAGCTGGTGAAAAAGGCGTTCACCGACGGCAGGACGCACTTCCTCGAAATGAGCGGCGGCAGCATCAACGCGACGGAGCTGGTCGCCTCGCTCATCGACTGCGGAGAGGACATCCCCTCCGGCATCCGCTACGCGCAGGAAGCGATAGACGGGTCTATGTCTGTGCTCATCCTCACGCAGAACGGCATTTACGCCGCGCGCGACAAGTACGGCCGCACGCCCGTCGTCATCGGCAAAAAGGCGGGGGCGTACTGCGTCGCCTTCGAATCGTTCTCCTACCTCAACCTCGGCTACTCGCACATGAAAGAGCTGGGCGCGGGAGAGATCGACTTTATCTCCCCGGAGGGGGTAGACGTCGTGCTGCCGCCCTCGGACGAGATGAAGATCTGCACCTTTTTGTGGGTGTATTACGGCAACCCCGCCTCGACATACGAGGGGCTGAACGTGGAGCAGATGCGCTACAGCTGCGGCGACGCGCTCGCCCGCAGAGACGACGTGCTCGCGGACGGCGTGGCGGGCCTGCCCGATTCGGGCACGGCGCACGCCGTGGGGTACGCGAACCGCTCGGGGATGCCGCTGACGCGGCCCTTCATCAAATACACGGCGACGTGGCCGCGCTCCTTTATGCCCGCCAACCAGAAGCGCCGCGACCTCATCGCGCACATGAAGCTGCTCGCCATCGACTCGCTCATCCGCGGGAAAAAGCTGGTGCTCATCGACGACTCACTCGTGCGCGGCACGCAGATGCGCGGCACTGCCGACTTTTTGTATAAGAGCGGCGCCAAAGAGCTGCACATCCGCCTCGCCTGCCCGCCCATCCTCTACGGCTGCCCGTACCTGAATTTTTCTCGCTCGAACTCGACGATGGAGCTCATCGCGCGCCGCAAGATCGCAGAGCTGGAAGGCACGGAGGCGGACGAGGCGGTGCTGCCCTACACCGACCCGGAGAGCGCGCAGTACGCCGCGATGGTCGACGGCATCTGCAAAGACCAGCGCTTTACATCCCTCAAATATCACCGTCTGGACGACATGATCGCCTCTACCGGCCTGCCCGCCTGCAAGCTGTGCACCTATTGCTGGAACGGTAAGAAGTAAGCGGAACCACTGCAGCGGAATGCGGCTCCCGCCGATGGCGGGAGCCGCTTTTTTACCTTTGGCATGCGGGGCACCGCGGCACGGCAGCGCGCACAAAAGGGGCGCGGAACTTCCGCGCCCCTTTGGGCTGTTTCATCCTGAAAAACATCATTCAACAGTTACTTCTCCGGCATGATATGTGGTAAACCATTCTCTCGCCGTTTCGATAACAGGCGTATTACTGTTTGAGTAATAAGTTTGTGTCGAATTGTTCCTATATGAAACATCTGCTTGTGCCCCGTCTGCGAGAACATCACCATATGTTACGGAGACGGTTGTATTTATCGCATTGGTATCAGAACTTTCAGTTGAGAACGTCCCCTTAGATATCTGTATAGAAGGCGTTTCTTCAATCTCCAAAGCCGCCCTCTCATTGAGAGCACTAAAAGTACCGCCACTGATGTTCAGACGTGTAGCTCCCTCGCCGTACCAAATACCGTCCTTATTACCTTCATACGTGCCGCTGTAAATGGTTATGATTGAGGAAGCAACACTGCTCGGATACTTTTCAACGGTGATCGCGGCGGCGTTTCCTTTCAATTTTGGAGCAGTATAGGACGTATCGGCTCCGCCTTGGTCTCCGCCAAAATAGACATCGACATTCTGATACACGGCGACGCCCGCAGTACCGTTGACAGTAAATTCCCCGGAATAAATATTCGCGGTGGCACGGGAAGCCGTCCCCATGACAAACGCGCCACTCCCTGCTGCAAGACCCGTTGCATTCGGATCACCAAATGTACCGCCATAAATATTGACGGTGCCGCCATACAGTTTGAAACCGTAGGATGCCGCCGCACCGGGCATCGTATATTGCATACCGTTCCCTTCATTTGTACCGTAGACGTCCGCGCCGATAAAAATCCCTTCGTAAATATTGACAACGCCGTTACCGACGAGAATGCCGTTACCCATCTTAGCTTCAAATGTACCGGCATAAATAGTCAAACTCGCCGAAGATGTACTGCCGCTTTCGCCGACCTGAACAGCATGCCCGCCCGTACGGGGCAATTTATATGCCCAGTTACTATGATCACCGATACCGTCGCCAAAATAAATATGATTTCCTCCAAACACTGTATTACCGTTTGATGTAATGGTCAAATCTTCATTGGCAGAGTTCTCTTCCCCGAGCCTCACTGTACCTCCCCCAACATAAAGTCCACCGCCGCCGCCTTTGTCTTGACCAAGGATGCTTTCAATGTTTCCCTTCAAAAGGAGTACTTTTGTATCGGAGTTACCCTGTTCAACACGAACGGCATAGCTCTTGATCTTAAAAGTAGCATACGTGGCTCCATTCTGTTCATCATTCGCCACGCCCGTATGCGTCACGTTGAAGGTGCCGTTTGCCGTGAGCGAGCCGCCGTTGACATAGACGCCGTTGTACTTGTTGATCACGGTGGCTGCCGTCGTACCGGGCGGGTCGACCCAGTTCCAGCCATCATCGATCGCGCTCGTGATATCGACGGTAACGCCGCTGTTCAGGGTGAGCGTGCCGCCCTCGACATATACGGCCGTGCCGCGCCCGGTATTTACCTTCAAGGAAGAGGCAGCGTCCGAGCCGAAGATGACGTTGCCTTTGCGGGCGGTGATGCCGAGGCCGTCGCTGACGATGTTTGCATTTCCGCCGATGGTGACGGGGCCGCCCTCCGTGCTGATCGCCGTGCTGGAAAGCGTGTTTCCGCGGCCGGTGAACACGCGGTCGGCTCCATTCCCCTGTGAGACGACGATATCCAGCGCGCCGCCGATGGTGACCGCATCGCTCGTATCGGTGGACGCCGCGAGGATGCCCGCGGAATACTGCCCGTAGACCGCCGCAAATACATTTTGCAGGCCGATCTTGCCGCCGCCCGAATAGACGCCGTACCCGTACGCCGTTTCTGAGCGCTTGACGCGGTCTTCATCCAAAAGGTCGGTGATCTTTCCGCTTGCGTCTGTGCCGTAACTTCCGATATCCCGGAACTGCGTAGTGCCCGCTTTGTAACCGCTCGCCTGCGCGCCGGTGACGACGACGAGCTTGCCGTCCGCATCCTGCGTGATGGAACCGCTTTTAACGTAGACGCCGCTGACGGAGTTGCCCGCCGCGATGACGAGCACGTTGCCGAGCTCGACGCTCGAACTGCCCGCCGCGTCCATATAGATGCCTGCGCCGTTGAGCGCGCTATAGGAGGCAGTACCTGATGAAACGCCGTTCTGCCCGACAAAGACCTGTGCGGCAGCCATTTTGACGGTCGCGTTTTCGTTGCCGTCCGTTTGCGCATAGACGCCGTAGCAGCCCACGGCGGAGTCGAGATAGAAATAGCTGTAGGTGTTGGTATCGAGGGCGTTCTCGATCGCCTCGCCGCCCGCGCCGCCGACGTTGACGGTGCCCCGCGCGACGGAGATGCCGCGGCTGTGTTCGCCCGGAAGGGTGAACACGCAGCCGTTTGCCGTGACGGTGCCCGCATCAGAATTGATGCCGTAGTTGTTCTCGCCGCCGCCTGCAAAGGTGAAATCTGCATTGGTGACGGTGACGGTGCCCTCCGAGGAGGTGCCTGCCGTCGACGAGATGCCGTTCATGTAAGAGCCTTGCATGAAGAAGGCGATGCGCGCGTCCTCCGTTCCCTCGACGTCGAGCGTGCCGCCGGAAATGGCGATGGCGGAGCCGTTGTCGCCCCCCTGTGCCGCGGCGGTATAGGCGGAGGCGTCCTTGGTGAAGGTGCCGCCGCGCACGTACATTTCGCCGCCCGAAACGCGGATGGTATCGCCTGCGGCGGAATAGAAGTCTCCTCCGCGCACGCCGAGGTATTCGTCCTCCGAGCGTGTTTCGGCATAGGCGATGTTGACGCAGATGCCGTACTCGTGCGCTTCAAACACCGTGCCGCTGCTGACGGACATGTACCCGCCCGAAGCGTACACGCAGTAGGTGCTGTCGTTGCCGAAGTACGAGACGTACTCGCCCCCGCGGGCGTAGAGGTCTCCGCTGTTCATCTGAATGGCGGCAAAGGTGTTGCCGGACGCCTGAGACGTGCCCTTCACCGTATTGTAGCCGTAAACGGTGACGGCGACCTCATTCCCCCCGCTTGCTTGAGCGCTGTACTCCGTGACCACGCCGTCTGCATCCGTGTCCTCGTACAGGGTATAGCTGTAATAGAAGTCTGCACTGCCCGCGCCGACGGTGCTGTTCTGCACGTTCGCGCTTTCGACGGCGAAGTAGAGGTAGGTATCCGCCGTTATATAGTTTTTACTGTTTGCGGTGGCGAGGGAAATGCCGACTTCGCCAAAGTACATATTGCCGTTGACGGTCGCCTTCTTTTCCCCCTCGCCGGGGGCGGTGACGGTCGGGATGATGACGGGGAGGTCGGAGACCGCCGTCACTTCGCTATACGAGCCGCCGCCGCGCACAAACAGGGAGCCGCTTGTCGTTTCCGTAAAACCGCCCGCCTCCGAAGCGCTCCAGCTTTCGCCGCTGCCGCTCGCATATTCGGAGGGGTGTTCGGCGTCGCCGCTCTGCGCGGACATGCTGGCTCCGTCGCGCGGGCCGCTCTCGAAGAGACCCGCCGCCACGGTGAGCGTGCCGCCGTTGATGCGCAGCACGCTGCCGACGGGGTTATAGAACCCGCCGCCGCCCTTGCTGTCTACAATGGTCAGGCGGACGCCCTCGGTGACGTTGAGCATGGGGTCGCGGTTGTTGCGCTGCAGCTCGTGGCCGTTGAGGTCGATGGTGAGGTCTGAGTTGACGTCTGAAACGCCGCCCGTGATGATGATGGTGTTATCGGCATCCTCGGAGACCTGGATGTTGCTGTACCCGTTTTCGATGGCGGTGAAAAATTCGTCTGCGGTGGAAACTTCCACCTCGTTGGAGACGGTGTACTCGATGTCGCTGCCGTATTCGCTCTCCGATTCGTGCTCGCCGGAATAGCGCGCGCGGGTGAGCGAAAAGGTCATCAGCGTGACGATGAGCAGGCAGACGAGCACGCTGAGGATGATCGTGCGCCTCTTTTCGGTCATACGCTCACCTCCCCTTCCGCGCCCGTAACGGGCGACTGCGACGCCTGCACGAAGATCGCCGTCAGGCGCGTCGGATAGCTTTTGCTCAGAGAGACGGACATCTGATACTTCTCGTCCGACTCTCCATACACCGCATGGTGCGGATTGTCCGGCACCCCGCTGAAAGAGATATAATAGGCGCCCGCCGTGCCGTTTAAGTTGGTGCAGATGCCGTACAAGCTCTGCGCCTCATCGATATCGGCGGGGGCAGAGGCCTCCGTGCCGCTCATATCCGCATAAAAGTTTTCAATGGGATGTACGTAGTTGACCGCGCCCTCGCTGATGGGCGCCACGTGCGAGAAGGAGAGCGACGCCGTACCCGTATATTGGTTGCCCGCCTCGTCTATGCCGTACGATTTGGTCACGCGCACCGTCGTCGAGGTCTTGCGGTCTGTCCCTTCCAAAGTATAGGTCTGCGCTTTCACGTCGAAGTGGTAGCCGAGCACCTTTGCCCCGCTGAATTGCATGACGGAGCCGCCCGCCGCGGGCGTTTGCAGGTAGCCATCCGTTTCATTCCATTCGATGTTGAAGTCGCTGTCCTGCTGCGGGATCGCCTCGGTGAGGGTGATGTAGAGCACGAAGGTCCTTTCCTGCGCAGCTCCGCCCGTAAAGCGCATCTCTTCGGGGAGGGTGATGTCTATGGCGTAGTAATCCGTCTCCTTTTCGAGGTCGATGAAGAGCTGCGGCTGCAGGTCGGTGAGGAGGGTACCAGCGCCGCCCGTGCTGCCCATGCCCGTGGGGACGCCGCGCTGGAAGCCGACGGAGTACTGCACCGTCTGGCTGAACGCGGAGACGGTGACGGTGTTGCCCTGCCCGTCCTCATCCTTCGCCTGCGCGACGAGGCTGCCGCTGCCCTCGTGCAGAGAGCCGGTGACGGTCAGCTGCTCATCCTCTGACGCGAGGGCGGAATAATCTCTCGATTTTACCGTTTCCCACGTGCCGCCGTCCTTAAGTTTGAACAGATCGGCAAGGACGTACTGGGGCGTGACGGCGGTGCCGGTGGCGCCCTCCTGCACCTGTTCGACCTGCAGGGCGAGATTCTGCGCAAGTTCCGCAGGGACATAGAGGCGGATGGAGCCCTGCAAGTCGAGCGCGTTGATGCGCTGCACGCCGTTTTCCCCCTCTTCGAAGTTGCGCATGACATAGCGCACCGTGCGCGGGGTGCCCACGGCCTTGTTCTCTTCGCTCGACAGCCAGAAAGCGGTGTTGGGGAAGTTCGTCGCGGAAATGTTGTCTATCTCGTAAGAGGCGATATACGGCACGAGCGAGGAAGCTACGTCTCCGCTCGTCGAAGAAGAATAGCGCGAAAAAGTGACCCCCGTAAACAGCACACTTACGGCGAGCAGGCAACAGAGATAGGACAAGATGGGTATTTTCTTAATTTTGTTGCTGTTCTCGTTCATTTTTCCCATTCCTTTTCCGCCCGGAAGAGAGGTCTATCGCCAGCCACAGGACGACGCCTGCGGCGAGTACGGCGAAAAACCCGCCCGGGCTCTGCAAAAAGCGCACCGCCGAGCCTACCCCGCCCAGCGAATACACAACTTTTCCTACCACGGCGGAGGGGGGCACGGTGAACGCGTCCTGCGCGTTGTTCGCATCCCCTTTCGTCGCATAGCCCGCCCCGGAGGCGAGCACGATGCGGTGGGTGACGTATTCCCCCCGCGAAGCGTCGTAAAACATGATGACGTCGCCGACGGCGTACTCCTCTTCCGCATGGGTGACGATGAGGTCGTTGACGGAGAGGGCGGGTTCCATGCTGCCGGAGACCACCACCGAAAAGGCGTAGCCGAACGCGGTCGGCCGTTCCTGCCCCAAGGCGTAGCGCGCGATGAGCATCCACGCGTTATAGGCGAGCAGCACGGCCAGGAGCAGGACGAGCAGCCCCTTCACCGCCCAACCGAGCGCCGCGAGGACTTTACGCATCTTCCCCTTCCGTGCCGACGGAGGCCGTATAGGAGATGTGCAGGGTGTACGTCGCGCCGTTTTCGCCGGCGGCGGTGTCTGCGGCGTCGTTGTCCTGCCAGTACCATTCGATGCTGAACACGGAGGAAGAGCCCGCCTCGACGGTCATGCCGCCGATGCCCAGCTCCTGCACGGAGACGTAGCCGTCCGTGCCCGAAATGTACACGCCGTCTCTCTTCAAACGGTACACGAGCCCGATGCCGTAGACGTTGTCTTCACTGAATTCGAGGGAGAACGTGAGGGCGTTTTCGTTTCTGTTTTCAAAGGCAAAGATGTAGCTGCCCTCCATGCCGGGCGCGATGACGGTGTCGCCGAAGCGCTCGTTGAGGAATATGGGCAGGTTTTCGGTATCCTCCCACGAGGTGCCGTCTTCGCCCGCGACGAACACGAACTCTGCCGTGCCGCCGTCCGAACGGGTCAGAAAGTAGGCGCTGAGGATGACGGATACGAGCGTGAGCGCCGCGAGAAGGATGATGAGCAGCAGCGGCCACAGCCTGATGCGGCGGATGGTCGCGATGTACTTGTTGGCGAGGGTGAGGATATTGTCGTTGGCGTCGACGTAGCCGGCGCGCGCGGCGGTGCCGTCGTAGAAGAAGACGTTTGTCTCCTCCTTGCGGAAGGCGCCGACCTCTTCTTCCTCGCCGTCGTACCAGACGGAGGCGCGCAGGGTGCCGATGCGGTTGCCCTCGCGGTCGTAGACGCGGCCGCGGGTGGGGAGCTTCACGTCGAGCGCGCCCGGTTCGCCGGGCTCCACCTCCTCTGCGGGGGCGGGCACGGTTATGTAGCGGATCTCGGGCTCGGCGGCGGCGACCTCCGCAGCGGCGGGCACTTCGCGGTCGACGTACACGATCTGCGGTTCGGCGGGCACCTCGACCTCGCGGTCGACGTACACGACTTTCGGCTTTTTGCGCGTCTTTTTAAAGACGCCCGCCTGATCCTTGGGCACGTACGTTTCGTCCGGCACGTAGCCGTTGGCGCGCATGACCTCGTCGATGAGGTCGAGGGCGTGCTTTACCTGCCTGTCGGAAGAGAGCTTGATCATGAAGGGCGTCTTTGCATAGCGCGCTACTTCGGAATAGTCCTTATGATGGTACTTCTGTTCGCTGTACAGCTTGGGGTCGAGCGCCAGAAAGAGGCGCAGGTACCCGCCGACGAGCGCGAGCTTGGCATAGACCGACCTGCCGACGCCGAACGTCTCGCAGCTGCCCGTGATGCGGGCGCGGATGGGCTTTTTGCGCTTATCCGTCGGTTTATAGCTCAGAAATGCGTTTTTGACGGCGTCGTAACGGCGGCCGTTGACATAGCCGGCATCCCCCATGCGGACGGCAAATTTGGGCGCCTTGCCCGTGACTGCCGCGGGCAGGCGGTGCCTGATCTGCGGTGCGGGCTCTCCTTCCGGCGAGCCTGCGGAGGGGTCGCCCTCCGCGGGCGCGGAAGGGCCGGGCCCTGCCCCTGCGGGCATGCCCTCGGAGGAGATCTCCTGCGGCGCGAGGGGCTCTGTGCCCTCGGCGGGGAGTTCCTCGCCCTGCAATTTTTCGAAGTCTTTTTCTGACATTTTATTCAGTCCCTGCTTTTTCTCACAACGCGGGCGAAACGCCCGCTGCAAAAAACTGCCCTGCCGCCGCACATGCTTCTACCCGTCTGCATGCGCGGCAGAGCGCCGGGGAGGGGCAAACTGCCCTGCCTTCCCCCTGAAGTTCGCCTTGCCACACACCCACACGCTGCGCGGCGCGGCTCTCGCTTCCGGCGCGGCCGCTGCGGCGGCCCGCCGGAAAAGCCGGTTTTCCCTCCCCCGCCAAAGCGGGAGAGGGGGTGGAGTTAAAAAGAGTTAGTCGCCGCTTACAGTACTGGAAATCGTTTCACCCTGTACTGCCGTGAATTCGATATCCGCGGCAATAGAAGCCACATTTTTACCGATCCAAGTGTCCTTCACGTCTTCATTCCCACCATTCGTGGTAGAAGAACCATATGCAGTCGTCCAAGTCGCCTGCGCGAAGATATACAGAACACCGTTGGTTTTTGCTAAGCTGAACTGCGCTCCATCTGTCAAAGAAGATGTCGCATCTCCAGGAGTGGCACTGGTCGTGCTGTAAAAGAAATCGATATCGACAACATCCAGAATGTCGCTTTCGGCATTGATCCCGCTTTTAACAGCATCGGTGCTGAGTGTCTCCCAAGTACCGCTGTTGTATGTAATAGTCGTCGCCGCGATATCGATCGTCACCTGGGCGTCCACATCCCCTTTGTTCGTGATGGTCGCAACAAGAACTCTTTCAGAAGCATTCGCCACATCCTCAGCGTCCTCCGACCATCCCGTATGCGAAGGAGAGAGAGCGGTAAATTCAACCTCCGTCGACCCATCGCCGAAAGATACATCCCACTTCGCAACACCCGTGGTAGCCGAACCGTCTCCGCCGCTCGTGTAACGCGCGAAGGTGCTGCCCAGGAAGCAGCAGCTGATCAGCGTCAGTGCAACCAAAGCGATAAACAGCGTTTTGCCGATGCCGCGCTTTTTGGTTTCGTTTGTCATCTTTTTTCTCCTCACAAAAATTTTTTATGTAATTGCGGCGAAGTGTGTGGTCCATCGCCGTTTTTACCGGAATTTTTTATCGACACAGCGGCCGCGGGGCCATTCGCTCGGCGGGGGGCCGCTCTGTAAACGTATGCGAAACGATATGCCGATTATTCTCTCTTATCGCCCGCCCCCTCGCAGAGAGGGCTTTGCCGAAAAAGCCGTACTGCTCTTCGGCATGCTGCCGAAGAGAAAGGGGTGTCCCTTTCGCCCGACGAAAAAAACGGAACTACCGCGCATCCTGCCCGTCGGACGGGCAGGAAGGCTCGCCGCCCTCCGCACGCGCGGGAGGAGCAGCGGCGTCGCTCCCCTTGCCGCCCTGCGCCTCTACGATGGCGCGCAGGCGGGCGAGCTCCTCTTCCTTTTCGCGCAGTTCGCGCTCTTTATCTTCCAGCTGCGCGCCCTTTTCGGCGGCGGCTTCCTCCGCGCGCACGCGGCGGTTGTAGAGGGTGATGCGCAGGATATCGTACCCGATAAAGGCGAGCACGGGGATGCCGACAAAGACGAGGATGCCGCCGGGCGTCTGCAGGAACATGGAGAAGCTGCCCAGGCCGCCGACGCTGCCGACGCATTTGCCGACGATGTTGGAGAGAGGGATGGCGCCGTCGTTGACGTTGTTCGCGTCCCCCTTGGTGATGACGCTGACGGGGCGGCCGCCCTCGGTATTGACGGCGACGATGCGGTGCGTCACGTACGAATCTCCCGAATGGAAGGTGACGATGTCTCCCTCGGAGAGCTGCGCCTTCTCCTCGTCGGAGAGGATCTCGACGAAGATGAGCGCGCCCGTCGAAAAGCTGTCGGGCTCGTCCCCGTCCATCGAGCCGGACGTGACCGCGAGCGGCGCGATACCGAACACGTCCGGCGGGACGCTCGGGTCTATGTTGCCCTTGATGATGAGCGTAAGGTTGATGATGAGGATGGGGAGCAAAATAACGGACAACGCGATCATCACCGCGAGCCCGACAATGCTCCTCTTATTCGAATTTGTTTTCATGCGACCCCCGCGTCTTATGAAAATACAACTTTTTTTATTAAAATAAACTATTTTCAAATTTATTATAGCGCAATGTAACTATATTGTCAACTCAATTTTGATTTATTTATAGTTTAAATTTGTAGTAAAATCTACCTGTATAAGCAAACATGTATTCGCTCCCGAAGGGTAAAATCTTATGGACATCATCGAAAAACTGAACCGTCTGCGCCTGGAGAGGGGCATGAGCGTTTACAGGCTCGCCGAACTCTCGGGGCTGAATCAATCCACCCTTGCAAACACATTTTCGCGCGGGACGGTGCCCTCTCTGCGCAATTTGGAGGTCATCTGCGCGACGCTCGGGCTCACGCTCGCGCAATTTTTCAGTGAAGAGGAACAGTCTGTGCCGCTGACCGCGGAAGAGGCGGAGCTGCTCGGCAATTACAGAAAGCTGCCCCCGGCGGTCAAAAGATCGCTGGGGGAGATCGCGCGCGCCGTCGCCTCCGCACCGGAGTAAGACCCCGCCCGTTTCTGCCGCCGCCCCCGCGAGGGCGGCTTATTTTTTTATTCCGGCCCATACGTGTACCCTGAATGCCGCAAACGGCAGCGGGAAAAAGCGTACATGCCGGAAAAAACGCGGAAAAAGCGGCAGAACCCGTGCGCGCAAAAAATTTTTTCGGAAAAAAGAGATGACACGTACCCGCCTTGTTTTGCGTCCCTTCTCCGCCGAAGGGCGCGCGGGCGCCTCGCGGGCGTCTGTTTCGGCGCACACGTCTTCGCGCCTCTCCCTGCACAGGGCTGCCGCGCCCCCCGGGAGCCGGACGGCCCGCCCCTTGCCCCCTTCCGGCGGCAATGCCGTGCGGGGCGTTTGCCTGACAAAACCCCTGCCATACGGCAAAGCCCCCGTGCGGAGACCGCACGGGGGCTTCTGTTTTTTCACTTCCTTTGACGCTGCCCCGCACCCGCGCAGACGCGGGCGCCGTGGTCAGGTGATACTTTCCTGCATGCCTTCCTGCCGGGCGAGGTCGCCTATCAGCCGCCGCGCGAACTTGAAGGTGTTTGCCCCGCGCACCTTTACCGCGAGCGGCGTGGATGCGTACAGGGAAACTTCCCCCTTATCCTCGACGGAGAATTTGGCCTGTGCGTAGTCGGCGGGGTCCAGCGCGAGGTGTACGACCATGTACTGCCCCGCCATGGAAAACTTCGCCACGACTTTGCGCCTGCGATACTTGAAGGTATCCCACCCGTGCGAAATGCGCGATTTGATGCCGCTGCACGCCAGAAGCTGCGCCCTGAGCGCGGCGTACATCTCGCGCATCTGCGGCTTTGCCGCCGCCATCTTTGCCGAAAACGAGAGATTTTTGCGCCTGCCGTTGCAGTACTGCGGGCGGGCGGGGCCGGCGTTCCCCTCCTCCGCCGCGGCGGTCTGCTCACATGCGGGCTCTGCGGCGCGCGCCTCCAAAAGCGGCGCCGCGGGGCGGCCCTCCCCTTCGGCGAAGGGTGCTGCCGGGAACACGTCTGCGGCCATGGCGGCCGCCCGGCGAGACGGTGTGACCCGGAGGAAGACATACATCGCGGACAGGACGGCCAGGGCGATGATAAGCCCGCCGACGTCCGGCCCGAACGCGCCGCCTGCGGCGGCAAGTTTCCCCAAACCAAACAAAAAATTCATTTTCTCCCCCGATCATCGGCGCCTTGCGGGCGCCGCACGCGGCGATCTTTCGGGCGCGGGCACCTGCCGCGGGAGCACTGCGCTCTGCCTACCCTCCCGCGGGCGCGCGGCATCGCTGCCGCTGCCCGATCGCCCGCCGACGTCCGCCGCAAAACCTGGACGACGGCAATTTCGGCAGTGCCCCGCAGGGTGCCGCCGGGGAGCACGAAGCGCGGGCCCGCCGCGGCTGGCGGCGGGATACGCAGCGTACCCCATCATTTTACTCCCTTGCCTCCTTGACCTCCTCTGCCCGCCAGCGCGCCGACGCCCGCCTCGCCGAAGGCGGCCGCCGCGCAGAGGCGCGGCTCATACAACACGCGGCCCGGCTCTCCCCCCGCACGGGGCCCGCCGAAGGCCACCGAAAGGGAGCTCGCCGATGCGGAACTCCGCACGCCGCCGCCGCATCGCCGCAAATGGAACGGCGCGCAAACGAAAGAGAGGACACCTCCGAAAAAGGTGCCCTCTCCCGAAAATCTGAAATGTTCAATGCTTACATTTTTTAATTTCCGTTCGGCATACTCTGCATACGGGCGGCACGGCAAACGCCGCGCGCCCGACAAGCGCAATAAAAAACATAATGATGAATATGTAGGGTGCAGGATCGCCCCGCCCGTGTTGTGCCTCTATTATACACCGTGCAGCGGAAAAATGCAATCGTTTTCGTAAAAAACCGCGCAAAAATTTTTACTTTTTTTCAGTTTTTTTGAAAAAACGCACAATTTTCCCCTCGACAGGAGGCACTGCGCCGCGCCCGGTACGGCTGCGGCCGGATGTTTCGGGAGACGCCCTCTTCGGCCGACGCGCTCAGCGCAGCTTGCGGCCGTCCGAAAATGCCTTGCCGACCTTCTCCCCCAGTGCGATATAGGTATGATGCACGGGATCATAGGTGACGGGCGCGAGCTTTGCGGGGTCGATCTTTCCGTCCTGCCCGAGGATGGCCTCCTCCGCGCTGACGTTGACGATCTCCCCGACGATCAGGCCGTCTTCGGTCACCTTTTCGAGGCGGCACTCGAGCGCCATGGGCAGCTCGCGGATGACGGGCGCATCGACGAAGGCGCTGCGCTCGGCGGTAAAGCCCGCCCTTTTGAACTTATCCGGCACGGCGTTGCCCGAAACGATGCCCACATAATCGCACGCGGCGACGTGCGCGGCGTCCGCCATGCTCACCGTGAACGCCCTGCGGGCGAGGATGTTTTTCGTCGTCTTGTGCTCTTCCGCAAGGCACAGGGCGACCCTGTTCTCCTCGCAGATGCCGCCCCACGCCGCGTTCATCGCGTCGGGGGTACCGTCCTCGCCGTACGTCGCCACGATCAGGACGGGCATGGGGTACAGCCACGTCTTTGCTCCGAAATTTTTACGCATTTTTCTCTCCTTTGCGCTCTGTATCGTGCGATCTTCCGCGCGGCGCCTCTGCGAGGCCGCCCGAAGATCAGAGGCTCTCTTTGAAGATAGCGCGCACCTCTTCGGGGGTGAGCACCTTGTAGCCGCCCTGCATGATGAGCGTGCTCTTTACGAGGTCGTCCAGCATGCCCTCGTTCGCGCCCAGGTCGGTGATGTTCATGACCAGGCCGAGCCCGCGCATCCAGCTCTCCATGGCGGCGAGGCCCTCCTGCGCCACCTGCTCGTCGGTCTTGCCGGCGGGGTCGACGCCCCACACGTTGACGGCATAGCGCTTAAATTTGGGCAGGCCGTAGGGCAGGATGTGGCGGTAGTACGGCATGGAGACGGCGGCGAGCGTCATGCCGTGCGTCGCGTCGGTGAGGGCGCCGACCGCCTGGCCGAGCATGTGCACCTCCCAGTCCGTCGTCTTGCCCTTGGCGACGAGGGTGTTGAGCGCCCATGTCGCCGTCCACATGATATTGCTGCGCGCCTCGTAGTTTTTGGGGGCCTCCTTGGCAATGCGCGCGCTGTGGATGAGCGAGCGCAGCAGCCCTTCCATCAGGTAGTCGGAAGTGTTGTCGTCCGTACCCGAAAAGTACTGTTCGAGGATGTGCGACATGATGTCGTAGAACCCCGCGACCATCTGGTATTCGGGCAGGGTATAGGTGTATTCGGGGTCGAGGCAGGAGAACTTGGGGAACACTTCTTCGCCGAACACGTGGCCGATCTTGAGCTTCTGCGCGCGGTTGGTGATGACGGAGCCGCCGTTCATCTCGCTGCCCGTACCCACCATGGTCAGCACGCAGCCGACGGGCACGATCTTACAGGTCGGCTCTTCGAAGCGGATATAATACTTCTCCCACGGGTCCTCGTCGCAGTTGACGGAGACGGACACCGCCTTCGCGTAGTCGCACACGGAGCCGCCGCCCACGGCGAGGATGAGGTCCGCCTTCGCCGCGCGGGCGCGCTGCACGCCCTCCGCCAGCTTTTCGACGGTGGGGTTGGGCATGACGCCCGCGTCCTCGAACACCTCTTTGCCGCACTCCTTGAGGATGGCGACCACCTTGTCGTAGATGCCGTTGCGCTTGACGGAGCCGCCGCCGTAGACGAGCAGCACGTTTTTGCCGTACTTGGGCAGCTCCTCCTTCAGCCCGTCGACGGCACCCTTGCCGAAATAGATCTTTGTGGGGTTGCAATAGGTGAAATTTCCTAACATGGTTTTACTCCTTTCCTTCGATGTATTTTATGACCCGCGCGGGGACGCCGCCGACGACGGCGTTTGCGGGCACGTCGCGCGTGACCACGGCGCCCGCCGCGATGACGGCGTTGTCCCCCACCGTGACGCCCGCGAGGATGGTCGCGTGCGCGCCCACCCACACGTTTTTGCCCAGGCGGATGGGCGCGGGGTGCATCCCCGCGCGCTTTGCGGGGTCGAGGTCGTGGTCGAGCGTCGCGAACACCACCTGGTGCCCGATGAGGCAGTTGTCGCCGATGTCGATGCCGCCCTGGTCCTGAAAGCAGCAGCCCGAATTGACGAACACGTTTTTGCCGAAGCGCAGGTTTTTGCCGAAGTCTGTATAGATGGGCGGAAAGAGACAGAAGCCCTCGCCGGGCGCCTCGCCCGTCAGCTCTTCGATGAGCGCATACTGCTCTTCGGGGGTGTGATACGCCCCGTTTATCTCCGCGGTGATGCGCTGCGCCTCGCGCGCGGCCGCGCGCATGAAGGCGTGCACCTCCGATTGCCCGAAGATGAACTCGCCCCGCGCCGTAAACGCCTTGTACTCCTCCGCCGTCATTCGAACGCCTCCTCAAAAATCGTCGCCTTTATTATATCCCGCCCTCCGCCACATGTCAAATACTTATAAAACATATAAAACAATAGTTTATAAACATAACAAAAATCGAAAGCGGCGGTACTTCAATCAAGAAAGGGCACCGCCCGAACGGCGACGCCCTCGATGGTCTGTTTGCATGTAGTTCGCCCGCAGGCAACGCCGCACAGCGCTTACAGCTTTTCGGCGACGGCCTTGAGGAAGGCGCGGGACTCCATCTTCTGCGGCACGACGCCCTCCGCCTTGAACAGCGGGATGAGGTCGCCCGTCATCTTCCCCTCCTCGATGGTCTGCACGGTCGCCTTTTCCAGCTTCTTCGCGAAGGCGACGAGGTCGGCATTGCCGTCCAGCTCGCCGCGCTTGGCGAGCGCGCCCGTCCAGGCAAAGATGGTCGCGACGGAGTTGGTGGAGGTCTCCTCGCCGTTGCGGTACTTGTAGTAGTGGCGGGTGACGGTGCCGTGCGCCGCCTCGAACTCGTAATTGCCCTCGGGGGAGACAAGCACGGAGGTCATCAGCCCGAGCGAGCCGTAGGCGGTGGCGACCATGTCGCTCATGACGTCGCCGTCGTAATTTTTGCACGCCCAGAGGATGCCGCCCGAAGAGCGCACCACGCGCGCCACGGCGTCGTCGATGAGGGTGTACATGTACTCGATGCCCGCAGCCGCGAACTTCTCCTTGTACTCCTTTTCGAAGATCTCCGCAAAGATGTCCTTGAAGCGGTGGTCGTACTTTTTGGAGATGGTGTCCTTGGTGGCGAACCACAGGGGCATCTTCACGTCCAGCGCGTAATTGAAGCAGGAGCGCGCGAAGGAGGCGATGGAGGCGTCCATGTTGTGCACGGACTGCACGATGCCGCTGCCCTTGGCAAAATCCTGCACGAGCAGTTTTTCTCTGACGTTGCCCTTTTCGTCCTCGACGACGAGGTACGCCTTTTCGCCCTTGTCCGCACGCGTCTCCACGCCCGCATAGACGTCGCCGTAGGCGTGACGGGCGAGGATGATGGGCTTAGTCCAGCCCGGGATATAGGGCGTGATGCCCTTGGCGAGGATGGGCGCGCGGAACACGGTGCCGTCCAAAATGCGGCGGATGGTGCCGTTGGGGCTCTTCCACATCTGCTTGAGGTGATACTCTTCCACGCGCTGGGCGTTGGGGGTGATGGTGGCGCACTTGACGCCGACGCCGTACTTCTTGTTCGCCTCCGCCGCCTCGACGGTGACCTTGTCGTCCGTCCTGTCGCGATTTTCGAGGCCGAGGTCGTAGTATTCCGTCTTTAAATCCACGAAGGGAAGGATGAGGTCCTCTTTGATCCACTGCCAGAGGATGCGCGTCATTTCGTCGCCGTCCATCTCGACGATGGGCGTGGTCATCTGTATCTTTGCCATAGGATTGCCTCCCGAATAGGTTTCTCCCCTTATTTTACCAAATTCCCCGCGAAAATACAAGCGTTTGGGGCCCGCTCGCCCCAATGCGGCGAAAGATCGCGGCACGCACCCGCATGTGCACCTGCGCATATGCGCAGCCGCCTCTACCGCCGCGCCTTGCCGCGGGGGACGGCGGAGAGCACGCCGCAGTTTTTCAGAAGCTTTTTGTCCGCACCGTCGCGGAAGTCGCAGATGCCCTGTTCGATGAGCACGGTGAGCACGACCGTAAAGTCGGACAGCTTTTTGCAGAACAGGTACCACGCAAGGGCGCCGGGCACGGTGTTCATCTCGTTGAAGTACACGTCTGCCCCGCTGAGCAGGAAATCCGCCCGCACGATGCCGCGCAGGTCGGTGCGGCGGTACAGCAGTTTCGTATAGCTGCGGATGCGCTCGGCGGCGAGGGGCGGCAGCTTCGCGGGCAGTTCGGCGGCGCGCTCCTTCCCCCCTTCGAGGTATTTGTCTGCAAAGGTGAGGATGCGGTGCGAAGTCTTCGGCTCCTCGCAGGCGGAGAGCACGAGTTCATCCCCCCTGCGGTAGCAGGCGATGTTGATCTCTCGCCGCTCGGGCAGGTATTTTTCCGCGAGGGCGACGCCGTCGTAGGCAAAGGCCGCCTCGAGGGCGCAGGTGAGGCGCGCCCTGTCCTCCGCGACGGAGATGCCGATGCTCGAGCCGAGGCGGGCGGGCTTGACGATGACAGGATAGCCGAGGCGCTCTTCCACGCAGCGGATGGCCATCATCCCCCTCTTTTTGTAGTTGGCCTGCGCGATACGCAGCCAGGGCAGCGTGCGCACGCCCAGCGCCTTGGCGGCGAGTTTGGTCGCAGCCTTATCCATGAACAGGGCGGAAGGCGCCATGTCCGGCGAGGCGGAGGGGATGCCGTTCAGCGCGAGCAGGGCGGGCACGCAGCCGTCCTCCCCTCCCGTGCCGTGGCAGCAGTTGAGGGCGCAGTCGGGCGTGCACAGCGCGCGCAGGCGATGCCCGCGGAGCGCGCAGAGTTTGCCGCCTGTCAGCGCCGCCGGGGTGAACGCCTTGGCAAAGTCACCGCGGTAGGCGGATGCGTCCAGCACCTTTTCCCCCGTCCAGAAGCTGCCGTCCTGCGCGATGTAGACGGGAAAGACGGCAAAGCGCGCGGGGTCGATGAGGTTGCACGCCATGATCCCCGTGACGACGGAGATCTCGTTTTCGCTCGACCGCCCGCCAAAAAATACGATCACGTTTTTGCGCATGAAAAAACACCTCCGCAAAAAAATTTTTCGCTTCGGTGCTTCGGAATGTCTGCATGGGGCTGCGGGGAGATGTATCCCCTTCATCCACCGCAAGCGGCCCTCCTTCCTCCAAAGGGGGTTCGGGGGAAGAGGCAAGCGGCGCTTCCTCCTCCTTCACGAAAATCTCGCTCCGCTGCGATTTTCCGTGATGCTGCGGTTTTACTTTTATTATAATTACTGCGCGTGGCAAAACTGCGCTTCTGCGTTAGCACCCCAAAAAATTTTTCGCCTGTCCTTATAAATTTTTATAATAAATTTACCTCGCGTCTCCGCAAGCTGCGCTTGCAAAGCCACTCGTTAAATTTATTATTCAACGCCTGCTGCCATAAACTTTTTTGGCGGAGAACCTTGACAAGGCTGCGGTTAAGACGGCCCTAACTCTGCATTCTTAATTCCTGACCGGGGGTGTGTGCCCCCGAAGATGCCGCAAAGAGGGGGAAACAGCCGTCCCGCAAGGGCGGCGGGTTGTCTCTCAGACTCAAGCGTCTTCTTTCTTCTCGTTTGAAAGAAAACGCGCGAAGGATCAATTGTATATATCCGGCAGATCGTTGAGGAAGAGCACCGCGTCCCCTTCGGCAAGTTCGCCGGCAAGCAGCTCTTCCGCCGCCCTGAGGTCTGGCACGACGGAAAGCTTCCCCTCTTCGCCGCCCGCGGCGACATACCCCCGCCTGACGGCGAGCACGAGCGTGGCACCGACGAGGATGACGCGGTCGAGCCCCGCGAGCTTTTCGCCGAGGGCGAAGTTCTCCTCCTCTTCCAGCACGCCCAGCTCAACAAGCCCGGGCGTGACGACGAATTTGCGGCCGCCGAACAGGCGCAGCACCTCCAGCGCGGAGGCCGCGCCGCGTATGTTCGCGTTGTACGCGTCGTCTAAAACGGTGACGCCGTTGGCGGTATACGGCTGCAGGCGATGCGGGACGTAGTCGATCTTCTCGATGCCGAAGGCGATCTCCTCCTTGCTCATGCCCAGCTTATAGGCGAGGGCGGCGGCGAGGGCGATGTTGCCCGCGTTGTGCGCGCCGAGCAGCTTGGTATGTACGGGCACCTGCGCGATGCCGAGCGCGAGGGTGAAGTCAGTACCCGCGGTGCCGCACCTGACGTTGAGCGCGCCGCATTCGCCGTGTTCACCCACGCGCACGCAGGCGAGCCCCTGCTCCTCCGGGTCGAGCGCCGCGGTGTTTTCGTCCTGCCAGACGACGGCGAATCCCCCCTTCTTCGTGCCGGCAAAGATCTCGCTCTTTGCAGCGATGACCCCTTCGATGCTGCCGAAGCTCTCCACGTGCTGGGGGCAGATGCCCGTGAGGATGCAGTGATCGGGCTCTACGAGCGCGCACAGTTCGGCGACGTCTCCTTCGTGCCGCGCGCCCATCTCGGCGATGAAATAGCCGTACTGCGAGAGGTCATGCCCGTCGATCGCCTTCGCGATGCCGAGGGGGGTATTGTATGAGGCGGGCGTGGCGAGCACGCGTCCGCGCGCGGAGAGGATGGCAGCGAGGAAGTTTTTGACGCTGGTCTTGCCGCAGCTGCCCGTGATGCCGATCTTCACGCAGGGCGCGGCGGCGAGCTTTTCCCGCGCGCGGGCGAGAAACTTTTTATTGGACGCGGAAGAAAAGGGCTTCTCCAGCGCGTTCGCCGCGAGCAGCACGAAGGGCTGCAGCAGCGGGACTGCCGCGAGCAGGAGATAGCGCACGTGCTCGGCGAGGGGGTGCTGCCCGCAGGCATAATAAGCGAGCGCGCTGCCCGCAACGGCGAGGCCGAAGGCGAGCGCAAACAACAGCAGCACGAAGATCGCATAGATGCGGTAGGCGCGGCGGGTGCCTTCCAGCGGCACTTTGAGCGCGCGGCGGTCGGCCAGGCAATACAGCCCGACGAACAGCGGCAGCGGGATGAGGGCGATGTAGGCGGCGGCGTCCCCCGCAAAGGAGAAGCAGATGCCCAGCGCCGCCGAAGAGAGGGCGATGAGAAAGGCGAGCAGCACTAAACGCGAGCGCGCCATGTTGCCCCTGCGCCGGAACCAGGCGAAGAAGCGCCGCCCCTCATAGCCGCCCTGCTGCAGGGCGCCGAGCTGTTTGAAGGCGCACAGCGCGTACAGCAGCGCCGCTGCGGCGGCGAGGATGAGATATTCGATGACCGCGGGTAATGTGAACATAGCTTTGTTTCCTTTTCGGGGAGTGTCAGCGGAAAAATTCGAGCATGACGGCGTTGAACTTTTCCGGCTGTTCGGCAAAGCAGAAGTGCGAACAGCCCTGCATGAACACGAGGCCGGCCCCCGCCGTGCCCGCCGCGAGCGCGCGCGCCATATACGGCGGCGTCGCGGTGTCCTTCTCCCCGAACACGTACAGTACGGGTACGCGGATGCGGGAGAGGCAGGGAGTGAGGTCCTCGTTGACGATCTTTTTATAGCTCTCCCGCATGAGGGGCGGGAGGGTGCGGTATTCCGCGGAGCCGAAGTGCTTCTCCGCAAAGCGGGGCGCGAACTTCCGGACGAGGCGGTAGGCGGAGACCTTCGCGCGGTAGCCCGGCCCGCGCCGCGGCGGGATGCCCGCACAGCCGGCGAGGAGCGCGCGCGAAAAGAGTTCGGGGCGGGAGGAGAGCAGCCTGAGCGCCACCCTTCCGCCGAAGGAATGGGCCAGAAGGCGCGCCCCGCGGATGCCGAAAGCATCGAGCAGGCGCGCGGCGTGCGCGGCGTATTCCTCCACTCCCCAAGCGGCAGCGAGGGGCGCGCTCTTCCCCATGCCGGGAAAGTCGAACGCCGTCACGCGGTACCTGCGCGCGAGGCAGTCCGTCTGCCACGCAAAGCTCTCTTTGGAGGCGAGGTATCCGTGCAGGAGCACGACGTCCTCCCCTTCGCCCTTACGTAAAAGAGAAAGTTCCCTGCCCTCGAAGAGAATACGTCGCCTCCTTTGCCCCCGCGGGGCGCGGCGCGGGCGGGCGTCTCCGCCGCTGCCGCAGGCGCGCTCAGAGCGCCTTTTCCATGACGAGGGCGTCCTCGCCGTCTCCGTAATAGCGGGGACGGACGTACCTGCCCACATAGCCGCGCTTTATATACAGCGCCATGGCGGGCGCGTTGGAGACGCGCACCTCCAGGAACACGCGCCTGACGCCGACGGAAGCGGCGTGCGCCTCCAGGCGGGCGAGAAGCTGCGACGCGATCCCCCGCCTGCGGCAGGCGGGCGAGACGGCGACGTTCGCGATGTCTGCATCCTCCCCCGCGAGCACGGCGAAGGCGTAGCCGATGACCTTGCCCCCTTCCTCGGCCGCCGCGGTGACGACGTTCTCGCCGAAAAAGCTGTCGGCGAGCATGCGGAAGGACCACGGGTCGGAAAAGCACTGCTTTTCCAGCGCCGCGATCTCCATGATGTCCTCGTATTTCCACTTGCGCAATTCCATATCTTTCCTATCGGGGCGCCCCCGGCGGCTCACCCCTTTGCCTCGCGCGCTTCGCGCTCCTCCTCCGCTTGGCTCTTTTTCAGATAAAAGGCGGAGAGGGGGCCGAAGTCCTCCTCCCCCGCCGCCGCAACGGCGCGCCTCAGCCCCTCTGCGGGGTCCGCCAAGGCGTACGGCACGGGCAGCGGCGAACAGGAATACACGGGCAGACGCGTTGCGAGGGCGCGCAGCGCCGCCTCGTCAATGCGGGCGGCGGGCAGAAAGACGCGCTTATCCGCCTCATAGCCGCACACGTAATAAAAGCCGCGGCCCGCGGGGATGGCGGCGACCGCCTTTTCCTCTGCATTATATGCCGCCACCGCCAAAGATGTTATGCCGAGCGCGGGCCTGCCAAGCGCAGCGCAGAACCCCTTTACGGCGGAAATGCCGATGCGGATGCCCGTAAAAGAGCCCGGGCCCGTGACCGCGCAGAAAAAATCGCAGTCCCGCAGCGGGAGGCGGGCGCAGGAGAGCGCCTCGTCGACGGCGGCCATCAGCCGCTCGCTGTGGCGCATGGCGCAGTTCTGTTCAAAGCGGGCGGTCACCTCCCCCGCCCTGCAGGCGAGGACGGTGAGGTATTCCCCCGATGTATCGATCGCAAGATAGTTTTTCACCGGCAGATGATCTCCCTGCTGTTTTCTCCGCGCTTTTCGATGCGCACTTCCCTACACGTTTGCGGCAGGACGTCGGCGATATTTTCCGACCATTCTATGACGCAGATGCCGCCCGCGTAAAAATAATCGCACAGGCCGAGCGCCTCCGCCTGCGCACCGCAGGAGAGGCGGTAGCAGTCAAAGTGGTACAGCTTCCCGCCGTAGTCGTTCATGTAGGCGTACGTGGGGCTGGTGACTTGCTCGGCGATGCCGAGGCCCTTGGCAAGCCCCTTCACGAACACCGTTTTGCCCGCGCCCATCTCGCCGTGCAGGAGCACCACGTCTCCCGGGCGGAGCGTCTTTGCGTATTCTTTTGCGAACCGTTCCGTCTCTCTTGCGCTGTTTGTGACCATCTTCCGCTCCGCGGCGCCAATGAAAAGAGAGGCGCCTCTCATGACACCTCTCATTATAAACCATATCGCGCCGTTTGGCAATCAAAACTTGTTCAAAAGCCATGAAATTCTCTTGTACAGCAGCACGGAGACGAGGCTGACCGCGACCGCCTTGATGAGGTTGAACAGCAGCACGTACCACCACAGCGCCGCGAAGGACGCCGCCGCGCCCTCGCCCATGAACAGGGGGAAGTTGATGTAGCGGTTGGTGAGCAGGCTCACCCCGACCTCGAGTAAGCAGCCGACCGCCAGCGTGACGATGACGACGGGCAGCCCCTTTTTGAAGCGGTAGACCAGCGTGGGCACGATGACGAAGCTGAACGTCACGAGAAAGTTCGCCAGCTCTCCGATGCCCGCCGTGCTCGTCGTGAACAGGCGCAGGCACTCTTTGACGCCGCTGATGACGATCGCCGCGGCCGGCCCGTACATAAACCCGCCCAGCAGCACGAAGACGAGGGAGAAATCCATCTGCAAAAAGGGCGCCGCGGGGAAGAGAGGGAATTCCAGATAAGAGACGGCAAAGGCGAGCGCGGTAAAGAGGGCGAGCTTGGCGATCGCAGACGCCGAAAAGTACTTTTTGCGCGGGCGGGCGGCCTTCTCCGCGCGCAGCGCCGCAGCGCCGGGCGCCTGTACGACGGGCGCCGTGCGCGCCCCGCAATAGGGGCAGGCATAGCCGCCCGCGCCGTCCTCCTTCATCCTCCCTCCGCAGGAGGGGCACCTGCCGACCTCCGCCTGTGCCTGCACGGGCGCAGCGGACGCTTCCGTGTGCGCCGCATCGCGGCGCAGCGCTTCTTCCTTCATAAAAAAACACCTCGAAAAAGAATTTTCCAAGGGGGTAGAAGAAATGCCCCGCTCGCATGCGAACGGGGCGGTTTTTTGAATTTTGCCGCGTGCAAAGACGCAGCCAAAGTTCCAAAAACATTCTTTTCTCTTCCGGACTATACCGTCGGTACGGGGATCTCACCCGTTCGGAGGCCGAAGCCTTTCGCAGACTATACTGCCGGTGGGGAATTGCGCCCCGCCCCAAAGAATCGTTTGAAAGTATCTGTATTATAATACACCGCGCGGCGCATGTCAACCGGATCGCGCCGCATTTTGCGCCCGACAAAAAATTTTTGCGCGCAGCTCTCGCTCCTCCGACCGGCCGCATGTGCCGCCCGGGGCGGCCCCCCAAGGGGGGGGGGGACGCCTTTGAGAAGAAGTTTACAGTTTTGCGATAAATTCGTCTGCGGAGAGCATCCCCTTCGCCACGAGCATGAATGTGTCGTTATACATGTCCACCGTGTAGCAGGCAAGCCGGATCATATAGTTGAACAGCTCTTTGGAGATGAGGCTGTCGCGATAGCTGGAGGTGAGCTTGAAGCGCACCTCGCCGTCGCTGAAGTCGTAATCGAAGCAGCCCTCGGCAAGCTTGAAGTTGACCTGCCCGGTGACGATGGCGCCCGCGACGCGCGCGTCCTCGCCGAAATGGAAGGGCAGGCGGGACACGATGCGGATCAGGTACCTGTCCGGATCGATCGCCGCGACGAATTCCATGGGGATATCCTCCCCCTGCACGATGAAGCAAACGGCGAGCTTGTCGTCGTTCCTTTCGAACTTCCAGTCGTCTTCATCGAGCATATCGCAAAGAAGTTTGTACGCCGCCTCGGCGCTTTTCATCTGCTTTTCGTCAGCCATGTTCTTTTCCCTCCCTTATTCGATAAATTTTGTGATGTCGCCGTACGACATGTCGCTCTTGGCGACGATGAGAAACTTGTCGTTATATTCATCGATGGTCTTGCAGCCGACCGCCAGCATGTAGCCGAACACGTCCTTGCTCAGAAGGCTGTCTCGGAAGCTGGAGGTCATCCTGAATACGATCCTGCCGCCGACGTAGTCATAGTCGAAGTTGCCGTCGATCATGCCGTAGTTGGCGGCGCTGACGGCGACGGCGAGAGCGGCGCGGCGCTCCTGCGGCACGATGAAGGGGATGGGCGAATACAGGCCGACAGACTGCCTGTCTGCATTGACCCTGATCGTGATCTCCATGGGAAGATCTTCGCCGCGCGCCGTGCACGTAATGGTCAGATCTTCGTCATGCCTCGTGTACTTCCACTGCATGTCGTCCAGCATGGCACAGAGCGACCGGTAAGCCGTCTGCGCGTTTTTGCATTCCGTTTCGTTTGCCATAATGTTCCTCCCCGGATCAAATTTTTATCAGAAACCCATTCTGGTTTTCTTTACGGTGTTGAAAGTGAACTCCTTTTCCGCTGCGGCGCGCTCGAAATCGTCTTCGGTGAGCACGACCTTCTCCTCCTTGTTGAGCTGGCAGCGCATCGCCGCCTTTGCCCAGCAGCGCTCGAAAAGGTTGCGCACGAAGCGCGCGTTGCTGAAATCCTTTGCGGCGAGCACCTCGTCTCCCAGCCGCGCGAAGTAGGCGCGGGAGGCCTCGAACAGCCCCTCTTCGTAGGCGAATTTTGCCTTGACCATGGAGACGAAGATCTCGTGCAGCTGGTCTCTGGTGAAGTTGGGGAATTCGATGGCGTAGGGCATCCTGCTCGCAAGCCCGAGGTTGCCCTCCATCAGCTTTTCCATATCTTCCGTATAGCCCGCCATGATGACGACGAAGTCGTTGCGGTGGTTCTCCATTTCGGCGATGAGCGTATCGATGGCCTCTTTGCCGTAATCCCAGTCGCTGCCCTTGCCGCGGTACAGCGAATACGCCTCGTCGATGAACAGCACCGAGCCGTAGGCGTCGCGGCAGATGCTCGCCGTTTTGGGCGCGGTCTCCCCTACGTACCTGCCGCAGAAGTCGCGGCCGGAATACTCGAAGAAGCCGCCCACGCGCAGGATGCCCTTTTCTTTGAGGATCCTGCCGATGATGCGGGCGACGGTCGTCTTGCCCGTACCGGGATTGCCCAGGAAGCGCATGTGGATGCAGGGGCGCTCCGACGCGTTCGCCCTGACGGACAGCTCGATCTGCGCGATGATCTCCTGCAACTTGTCTTTGATCTGTTCGCTGCCCACCAGCGCGTCCAGCTGTTCCATGGCGGAGAGGGGCGCGGCGAACGGCGACGCGCACAGGGCGCGGGTATCGTTGATGCGGATGACCTCGTCGGGATCCGCCTTGTCTATCTCGTTGAGCTGCTTTTTGTAGACGAGCTCGCGAACCACTTTGCGGACGGTGTTCAGGCCGTAAAATTTCCCGTCGCTCTTCTCCTCGCCGATGCGCTCGTGGAAGTAGTTCCATGCGTCCGCGGAGACGCTGAACCCGTAGCGGGCGAGCTCTTTGCCCGCGCACGCCTCGATCTCCTCCTCCCCGAAGGGCGGGAAGGAGACGGAACGCACCGAGAGGAGATCGTTGAGGGAATACTGTATGCCCGCGAGGACGTCCTTGTCGACGAAGGGCACGCGGAAGACGAGGATGAACTCCTCCGCATGCTTTTCGGCGGTTTTCAAAAATTGCTTGAAGCGGCGGTCGTCCGTCTTCTCCATCCATTCGCTGATGTCGATGCACAGGATGCGCACCTGCTCTTTGTCTCCGTTGTTTAAGGCGCGCTCGGCATCCTCGAAGGGCTCTTTGCTCTCCTCGAAGGCGTCGAGCCGTACCTCGATGACGGGGCGGCGGTGCATCTTTGCCAGCCCCAGGGCGGAAAAGAGCTTTGCCAGCAGGCCGAGCCCCGTGGTCAGGCCGTAGCCCTCCCCCACCGAGAAGAGATAGCTCTGATGGAAGAGAACGTCATAGGTCTTGCGCCCGATGACGGCGGGGGCGAGCTTTGCGATCTCTGCGGCGAGCGCCTTGAATTCGGCGGCGCCGACGAGCGCGTCGATCTCGCAGAGGACGGCGGCGGTCTTGTTCGCCCCGCTCTCCTCTTCCTCCCGAGCGCGTTCGCCCTCCCGTCCGCTCCCGCCCGCGGCGGGCTCCTCCGCGCCGTCTGCGGGCGCGTCGATGCTGTACTCTTTCAGGCGCACGGTGAGGATGCTTTCGCCCTCTTCATCGGGGTACAATTTGCGGAAAATATTGAGCACGGAGGCGCGCAGCTGCGCCTCGCCCGCACCTTCGTCCTTTACCAAAAGGACGAGCCCCGTGAGGGAGCTCTCCTCTACCTCGAAGACAGAGCCGTCCAGCTCCTGTTCCAGAGCGGCGACGGGGAGTACGTCATCCCCGCGGTGTTCGAAGACCCAGTCTCCCGACAGTTCTATGACAAGCAGTTTTTTCATCTTACGTTCCTCTGTGCTCCGTGCTGTGTCTGCGGGGAGGGCGCGCAAAGCGGGGCACGCTTTTCCCGTCCTTTTGATTATAACACACTTTGGGCGGTCTTTCAAGAGTTTGGCAAAAAAAATGTAAATTTTTCGACGCTGCACGCTGATGTGCACATAAAACAGAGGCCGGACGGGACGCCGCAGGATAGCGGACGGGGCTTTCGTCTTTGTGCATGCCCCTCATCCGCCTTCGGCGGGGAAGCGCCCCTCTTCGGAATTAAGAATGCAGAATGCAGAATTGAGGACGGAGCGAGAGCGCTTCCTCCCCGGTTGCCTCTGCTTTGACCCATTGCAGAATGCAGGCCGCCTATATAGAAAGAGGGCGGAGCCGAACGGCTCCGCCCTGTGCGTTTTATTTTCTCAGCGGCGCACGCCGCCGCCCTTTACTCTTCGGGAGTATCCGCGGGGGGATCTGCCGGAGGCTCGGGTTTCTTCTTCTTTTTGGCATTCTTCGCGGCGAGTTTTGCCTGATACTTGGCTTCCTCCTCCTCGAAGCTGAGGCCCTTCTTCTCGCAGTACGCCTTGAGCTCCGCAACGCGGTTCTCTTCCGTCTGACGGTTGAACTCTTCCTCTTCGCGGCGCAGGCGCTCTTCGGGAGCGATCCACTCGATGCCCGCAGCTTCCGCTTCCGCCTTCTGGCGGTCGAGGATGGTCTGCTTATCCTTCTTGAGGAACTTCTCCACGCCGTAGAAGAAGAGCACGACGGCGGCGAGGCCGTAGGCGACCGTCTCGATCCAGATGTAGGAGGTGACGGAGCCGTTCACGTCGCCGAAGGCGCCCATCAGGCCGCTGACGATGCCCGTCGCGATGGGAACGGAGGCGATCATGATGGAGCTGTAGATGGACATTGCCAAACCGTCGCAGCGGAAGCCGTTTTTGGCTTCGCCGTGGTCGAGGCAGTCGGAGATCATCGCGAGGATCATGTAGCCCGCGGGCGCGGAGCCGAGGCACTTGACGGCGATGCCGATCGCCGCGACGATGAAGTTATCGTAGAAGATGCCCGCCAGCACGCCGCCCAGGCAGCCGACCGCCATACCGATGAGCACGACGGGGCGCTTGCCGAACTTGTTGCAAAGGGGAGCGACGAACACGATGGCGACCGCCATGGGGACGGCGCCGATGATGCCGAGCACGGACATTGCCGCCTGCGGCGTGAAGCCTTCAAACGGGACGCTGTTGGTATAAGACTGCATGGAGGCATTTTTGATGCCGCCCGCCATCTGATACAGGAAGTAGAAGATGATGACGATGACGAAGAACTTGTCGCTGAACAGCGCCTTCGCCTGCTGGCCGATGGTGGGGCCTTTTTTAGCCTCTTCCTGCTTCGCGGCACCTTCGGTATCCTCCGCCTTGAAGGACTCTTCGGTCACGCGCTCGCGGGTGAAGTAGTACTGCGCGACGCAGCCGAGGAAGGTGATGACGCCGATGATGATGAACAGGATGAGATAGCCGTTGGAAGTGGGGAGGATGGGCTCGCCCAGTTCGTTATAAGCGCCGGGCATCGCGTTGGCGAAGATCAGCATGATCATCGGGAAGACGATGGAGCCCGCGCCGGCGCCGCCCAGCAGCGCCATATTGACGAAGGAGGCGAGGACGTTGCGCTGGTTTCCGTTACGGGTGGAGACGGGGACGAGCGCGCTGTTCGCCGTGTTGTACAGCGGGAATGCGACCGCATAGAAGAGGTTGTAAGCGATGACCAGCCATATAGCCTTAAAGACCGTGTTGTCTACGGGCTGTATGAACATCAATACGCTCGCGACCGCCACGAGGACGGAGGAGAGCAGGATGTACGGCCTCGCCTTGCCCGCGCGTGTGCGCGTCCGCTCTATGATCTGCCCCGCGACGAGGTTGCCTGCCACGATGAGGATGGCGGACAGGATGGGGAAGATCAGGAGGAAGGTCTCGATCCCTGCGTTGCCGGCGGCGATCTCTTCCGCGAAGAGCACCTTACGGAAATACTCTACGAGGTAGGAACCGAAGACGCAGTTCGCCAGCATGCCGCAGAAGGGCCCGACGAGGTAACCGATGAGCGCTTCGACCGGCTTTACGTTTGCCGATTTTACCTTTGTGGATAAAACCGGATTTTCAAAAACGCTTTTCTTTGTTTTTTCCATGATTTACTCCGCAATAGATTTTTTGGATATAGAAGCGCGGGAGCGAAGTCCCCTTGCGCCCGCCGCCGAAGCGGGAGCGGCGGAAGACCGTCTCCGCGTCGCTAAAAAGAATACGGAAAATGTGATTTTCCGCGTCGGGATCGCCGTACTGCCATGATCCGCCCGGCCGAAACGAGAGCCGGCCGGCCCGCAAAAAGAAGCCTTACGATCTACACGGGCGCCGCCCGCGCGGACGCATCTATCCGCTGCCCGGGTGCGCCTCTCCCCTCCTCAACGTACCGGATTTTCCATAGATCATCTCCCCCCCCCCTTTTTACGGATCTTGACGGCAGCAGCGGGCAAACCCCGCATAAAACTGATTTTATTGTAACACACCTCTGCTCATTTTGCAAGAATTTTTTTTAAATTGCTCACAAGTTTGACTCATTTTTACAAACGATTGCACAAACTGCAAAAATTTTAGCATGAACGGTATGCCGCGCAGGGGGCGAAGCGCCCCCTGCGCGGAAGAAGCAATGAAAGGCCCGAGCCCCTTCCCGGGCGCGGGCCTTTCATTGCATGGGGATGACCACCTGCAGGGTAAACACGCCGTCTTCCGCGCGCACGTGCAGGGCGCCGCCGTACTTTTCGGCGATCTTTCGGATGCTCATCATGCCGAAGCCGTGGTAATGCACGTCTTCCTTGCTCGTCCGCGGCAGCCCGTCCCGGAAGGTGAGTTTGCCCTCATAGAAGTTGTCCGTGCGCAGCAGCACGAGCTCCCCCTGTTCGGAAACGGAGAAGTCGATGCAGCGCTTTTCCTTCTCCTCCATGGCCATCGCGCTCTCGACGGCGTTGTCGAGGGCGTTGCCGAGCAGGGTGTAGAGGTCGACGGTATCCATAAAGCCGAGCTTTTCGCCGTTGCCCGCCACGCTGAGGCGCACGTCGTTTTTGGCGCAGTAGAGCATCTTGTCGGTGACGATGGTGTTCAGCGCCTCGTTCCCGAGGTCTATGGAAGAATCGTAGATCATGGTCAGCTTTTCCACGTCTGCGAGGCGCGCCTCCCGCTCCGCTTCGGGCATCTTGCGCAGGGCGGCGATCTGATGCTTGAGGTCGTGGCACTTGCCGTTGATGATGTCGATGGTCTCCTTTTTCAGGCGGTACTGCTTTTCCGCGTCGTACAGGAGCTGGTTGATGATGTCGTTGCGGCGGTCGCGCTCGCGCACGCAGCAGAAGGCGTAGAGGATGATGAGGACGAACACACAGTTGAACACGTCCCCCACCGCGGCGGCATAATAGGGAGCGGTGACGCCGTCTACCGTGGAGCCGCCGTTGAGGAAGAGCGCCTGCGCGATGAAGGCGGAAGCGACGAGCATGACGAGCAGCGCGCTGTAAAAACAGAGGGACGGCACCCGCTCCGCGAACGGGACCTCGCCCAGCTCTCGCAGCTTTCTGCGGAAGGGAAACGCCACCACCGCGCACAGCGCCGCATACGTCACGGCGCAGACGGGGATGTACAGCCACAGGTCTTCGCGTATCTGCGGATAAACGCCCAGCGCGAGCATCTCGTTGACGAGCGTGTATTCGATGTGCTGCAGGGCGTACCCCGCGATGCCGACGAACAGCAGCCAGCCAAAGGACAGTTTGAAACAAAACGCCATATACGCAAGCGACAAAACGGTCAGCAGAACGTACCAGCCGATGTAGATCGTCCAGCGCAGGGGCATAGACGGAGGACATGCTTCGTCCGCCATGACGATGAGAAAATAGCACAGCGAAAACGCCATGCAGAAGATCCAGCCGAATACGGCGCGCAGGGCAAACCGGCTGCGCCTCTGCGCAGCCGGCGGCGTGAAGATGAATTCGGCACACAGGAGTTCCGCTATAAAGCGAAACTCTTCAAATACTGCAAGAGGCGTCATATCCTATACCCCCCCCCCGCATATTTTGCAAAGGCCTGCAAAAAGTCTGCCTTTTTGGCGCGGCTGACCTTGATCTCCGTTCCGCTGACGACGATGATGTCCCCTTTCACCGACCACACGTGCCGCAGGTTGACGAGGTAGCTGTGGTGCACGCGGAAAAAGCTGTACGGTCTGAGCCGCTCCTCCACCTCTCGCATGGTACCGTGGGTGCGGATCTCCCCGCCCGCGGTGTGGTAGATGATGTCGTGCTTCATCACCTCGATGTAATAGATGCCGGACGCGGAGATCTTGACGACCGAGCTGGTGGTCTTGAACGCGATGATGTCCTCCGCGTCGCGCCGGATGTGCCGCGACGCCTTGCGCATTTTCAGGTAGAAGTCTCCGTACGTGAGCGGCTTTATCGCGAAGTCGCAGGCGTCCACCTCGTAGCCGCGGATGGCGTACTGCGCCATGTTCGTGACGAAGACGATGACGATCTCCTGATCGATGACGCGCAGCCTGCGCGCCGTTTCCAGCCCGTCGATGCCGACCAGTTTGATATCCAGAAACACGACGTCGTAATGCGTCTTATAATTGAGCAGAAAGAGCTCACCGTCCTCGAAGCGCGAAACTTCCGCGGTCACGCCCGTCTCCTTCTCGTAGCGCCTGATGAATGTTTCGAGCAGGTCTGCATCCTCCCGCTCGTTTTCGACAATGGCGATCTTCAACATGTTCTCTTCCGTAGTCCCCTTCTGGCCTTCCCCGAAAACGCGCATGTCCCGCCGCGCGAAGGGCGCGGCAGGATCGCGTTTTGTTCCTTTTGCCCTGCCGAGAGGCGATGCCGCCCCTCTATTATAGAGCAAAAAAGTTACGATTTCAATCTGTTCGAGAAAAAATTTTTTGTAAAGGGAGGGAACGCCCGCGAAAGAGGCGCGCCCTCCCTCCGTGTAAAATTATTCCCGATCTTCCGCGCCCTCTGCGGCGGGCGCCTGCTTCTCCTTTTTGCGGGTGAACCAGACGATCAGCACGCCCCAGACGGCGACGGCGACGACGGCGGCGACGTCTACCCATATCATGATCTCCTGCCACAGCGGCATCTTATAGCCGTCCACAACGACGCTCATGACGTTGCTGTTCGCCGTGACGTACAGCACGTTTTTGGTCGCGTTGCGCAGCAGGGTGATCTGCGTCGCATCGTCATCTTTATAGAAAACTTTCGTGTCCTGCGTGAGGAAGAGGTCGCCTCCCGCGCGGATCATCAGGTCGACGTAGGTGTAGCGGTTCATGCTGTAATCGGTGATGACCGCCCCGCGGAAGCCCCATTCGTCGCGCAGGACTTCGGTGAGCAGCGCATACGAGCCGCCCGCCCACGTCATGCCCAGCCTGTTGAAGGAGGACATCATGCCCACAGCGCCGCCTTCCTTGACGGCGAGCTCGAAGGGCTTGAGGTAGAGCTCGCGCATGCACTGCTCGTTCGCCCAGACGAGGATGCCGTTGTACTCGCGGTCTGTCTCCTGGTCGTTGACGGCAAAGTGCTTGACGTAGCAGTACACGCCCTTTGTTCTCGCGCCCTCGATCACTTCGGCGGCGAATTTGCCCGAAAGCAACCCGTCTTCGGAGTAATACTCCCAGTTGCGCCCTCCGAACGGCGAGCGGTGAATGTTCACGGCGGGAGCGTACCAGCCGGAGTACGGCATGCCGTCGCCCGTCTCGTCGCCCGCGAGGCCCTCCTCGCCGACCAGCTCACCCATCCTGTAGGCGAGGGCGGTGTTCCACGTCGCCCCCATCACGCACTCGCCCTGATAAGAGCAGGTGTCGTAGATGACGGACTCGGACAAAAAGCTCGTAAAGCCGGAGGGGCCGTCTGCATCCGTGGCCATGGGCTTGTTGACGACGCCGTTGATGCCCGCCACCGCGTTGGTGCGGAAGGCGGCGAAGCCGACGAGCGTCTTCATCTCGTCAAGAGAGATCTCGTTCAGCAGCGTCTCCCAGCGGGGGTCGTCATAGTCGACGGAGCCGACATAGTTGCCCTGCTCGTCATACAGCATATCCGCGAGGGACAGCCCGCTGTCGACGGGGGTCGTGGAGGGCGCGGGCCCGGTCACTTGCCAGGGCTTGCCTTCGTCGGAGACGGTGTACTGCCTGCGGTTGGAGCTCTCGTCGAGGGCGGTGTTCAGTTCCGCGGTGAGCGTGCGCTCGGCGTCGGGCAGATACCCCGTGGGCAGCGTGCCTGCAAAATCGGCGCGGCTAACGTAAGAATCGTAGGTGTTCGTGCCGAAGATGCCCGCGCTGACGTCGTCAAAGCGGTTTTCGACGGTCACGGCGTTGCCGCGCGCGTCCGTATCGGTGCGCAGCTGCGCCCCTTCCGCCAGCGTATAGGTGGCGCTGCCGACGGCGGTGTGCGCGTCCGTGCGCGCGCTGACCGTGTAGTCGCCCGCTTCCAGCTCGTAGCCCTTGAAGCCGTTGCCGTTCGCGTCCGCGTAGTCGTAGGACGCCATGTCGCGCACGTCGAATTCCAACGTGAGCGTCTGCGAATTGGGTTTATCGGTACCGTTCGCCTCGGAGGCGGGGTACAGCGTATCCGTCTTGGCGAAGGCCGCCAGCACGACGTGCGCCTTTTCGATGCCGCCCGCCGTATAGGGCGCGGTATAGTACAGCTGCACGACGTCTTTGCCGGCATAGCTGCCGGTGTTGGTGACCGTAATTTCCGCGGTGATCCTGCCGTCGGCGGCGATGGCGGAGCCGTCCGCCGCGCCGAAGGTGACGGCCTGTTCGAAGGTCGTATAGGAGAGCCCGTAGCCGAAGGGATAGACGACGTTTTCGGCGTACCAGCCGGCGTTGCCGTCCTGCTCCTCTTCATAGCCGCGCGTCTCGTAGTAACGGTAGCCGACGTAGATGCCCTCTTCGTAATTGACGAAGGCGTAGCCCGTCTCCTCCCCTTCATAGAGGTAGCGGTTGCCGAACTCGCTGCCGTAGGTGCCGGTGTTGTACCAGGTCGGGTCCTTCGTGAAGTCCGCCGCCCAGGTATCCGTCGTGTGGCCGGAGGGGCTGAGCGCCGCGCCGCTCTCGTCCTTGCCGGTGAGCAGCTGCCCGATCGCCATCACGCCCGTGCCGCCGGGGAAGCCCATCCACAGGATGGCGTCGATGCCGGCGTCCGCCTGCAGCGCGCCCACCTCCATGGTCGTGCCCACGTTGAGCAGGACGACGACGGTGTCGAATTTGCCCTTGACGTATTCGAGGAGCACCTTTTCGTTGGCGTCCAGCTCGAGATAGTGGTCGGTGGGAGAGGCCGCGCCCGAAATCGCCGAAGCGTAGGTGAAGTCCGTCGCCATCGTGCGGGGCAGATCGAAGCCCTCGCCGCCGATGCGCGAGATCACGACGATCGCCGCGTCGTCATAGGCGGAATAGCTGCTCTCCAGGGCGGACGTGTAGGAAGAGACGGGCGTCTCCCCCGTGGCGAACCCCGCAAGGCGCTGGCCGGAGGTCATCGCCGGGTTGGCGGGGCGACCGCCGCCCGAGCGCGCGTCGTCCTCGTAAAACGCCTTGAGGTCCGGATTGCAGCCGATGCCCGCGGCCTCTAAGCTGTCATACAGCGTGGGGCGGGAGCCCGAAGAGCTCGCCGAACCGGAGCCCGTGTACACGAGGTCCACAGAATTTTTGCCGAACACGCTGACGGCGGGCGCTTCCTGTTTGAAAGGCAGGGCGCCGTTCTCGTTTTTGAGAAGGACGGCCCCCTCCTTTTCCGCCTCGACGACGAAGTCTTCCGCGGCGGCAAGCGCCTCTGCCTTGCTGCCGAATTCGCGGTCATACAGTTCGTCGCGCATGTCCTCAACGATGTTCGCCCGCTCCCCGCCGAAAATGAGGCTGATGGAGTTGTTGAAGAGCGGGATGCTCGTCGCGAGGACGGGGATGAGGATGGCGAGCACGAGCACGATGCTCGTGACCAGCAGCCAGACGCGCGTGCCGAGATGCTTCCAGAGAAATTTCATGTCCGTTCACCTCGCAGGGCAGGATTTACGCGATGTTGTCCTCGTACGCCTCCATCGTCAGCGTCGCGGAGGATACGATCATGATATAGTCGATGGAGGGCGCGCTGGCGAGGTTGTTGAGGTAGGTGTTGTCACCCGCCTTGAAGACGATGGTGTTCTCCCCTTCTTCCAGCGTG
>CASFTB010000020.1 GCA_949297575.1 uncultured Bacillota bacterium
GGTTTTTCCGCCGCCGCGCCCCCTGCCCCGCAAAAATTTATCGATCAGAACTGAAAGTACACGAACGCGGAGACGGTATCGGAAGAGATGAGGATGAACCAGCCCAGCGCTATCGCCATGATGCAGAACAGCTGTGCGGCCGCCCTGCCCGACTGGCACCAGACAAAATAGAGACAAAAAGCAGAGCCTGTACAGGCCCCGCCTTCTATTATTTTAAATATTTAAAAAGATTTGCAATTTTCGGCAAACAGATGATGCGCAAGGAGGGAACAGCTCGACAGAACGGCGCACATCGGTTCTTTGCCCCTTGATACTTTCTCCAGCCCTATGCGCCAAGCCCAACGGAACTTGCTGCCTCCGTAACAAACAGTACCGTTAGCCAAATGAGGTATCTTCAAAACTATTCAGACCACAAAAAAAATGTTGACCTTAAAGATCCCGTCCTTTGCGGTGACGGATAAGTTCCCCTTGTACTTTTCCACGATCATGCGGATGCTCTTCATGCCGAAGCCGTGAAAGTCTGTATCCTCTTTCGTGGTGACGGGCAGGCCGTCCTGCCCGAACACGACCTCCCCTTCAAACGTGTTCTTCACCGTGACGGTGACGAAGGAGGCCACCGTATGGATATTGAGCGCGATGCAGCGCCTTTCCGTTTCCGCGATCTCTGAGACCGCCTCAATGGCGTTGTCCATGAGGTTCCCAAACAGGGCGTACAAGTCGCTGTCCCGCATGAACGCGAGGTCGCGGCAATCTGCCATGCAGGTGAGCGTAATGCCCTTGTTTTTGCACACCAGCCCCTTTTCCGTGAGCAGGATGTCGAGCGCTTCGTTGCCCGTATGCACGAGGGTATCGTAAATGGAGACGGCCTCGTTGATCTTTTCTATTTCGCTGCGGTCCACGTTCCCCTCCCCCAGCATGCTGTGGATCTGATGCCGTATATCGTGACACTTGATGTTGATCAATTCGATGTTCTCTTTATGAAATAGATACTGGTTCTGCGCCTGGCGCAGCATTTCGGTGATGACGCTGTTTTCGTTCGACACCTCCTTGATCTCGAGTAGATTGAGCAGCACATAAAACACCAGCAAGCAACAGAGGATGTTGAAACAGCTGTCGATCATCCCCCCGACCACACCCGCCTCCACCTCGTAAACGACAAAAGAATTGAGGACGATGTCTACGAGCATGGCAAAGGCGGAGATGAAGAGCAAATGCGACGTTTTGAGGCGGATCTGCTCGCGCCTGTTCACGCGGACGCCGATCACGAAATACAGCACGATATAAAAGAAGAGATAGGTCGAAAAATAAATGAGCCAGTAAAAGATGACCGCGTGGTCGAGCTCGCCCGCGATAGGGTCGGGCGAATACAGGTTGACGATGCTGTACAGGTTGGTGACCAGCCCGATCATCGTAAAGAGGGAATAGCAGAAATGCTTGATTGTATAGGCGACGACGGAGACAAACAGCGCCTCGTTCCAGGAAAGGGCGTAAATGAACTTCAGAAGCAGAAAAGAGAGCGCGTAAAAGCACAGGAACATGAGACAGGAGTACCACCCCGTATAGGCGATGCGTTCGGGCAGCGGGAAGAAAAAGACGGCTGCGTACAGGAGAACGGCGGCGCCTGCCAGCCGAAGGGCGAACAGCGACCGTTTGGGCTTGCGGAAGGAAATGAGCAGCTCCGCCGCGAGCAGTTCGGTGATAAAGACGAATTTGTAAAAAAACAGAGAGCTCATGGCGATCACGCCCCCAAATAGTCGTTGAACGCTTTCAGAAAGGCCTTTTTGCGCGGGCGGGAAATGTGCAGGCTCTCCTTGCCGAGCAGAACGCAGTCGTCCTTGATCCCCGTGATGTAGCGCATATTGACGAGATAACACTGGTTGCAGAGGACAAACGGCAAATCTTTGAGACGCTCGCAGAAGTCCATCAGCCTGCCCGAAACGCGGATGACTTCGTCCGTCGTATGGATCTCGATGAGGTGGTCGTTGACCTCGATATACCGGATGCGCGCCACTTCTACGACGCGCATATCGCTGTTGCCGCTGCGCACGGTAATCGTCGTCTCGCGGTTCATATCCGCGACGGCGTAGGCGCGTTCGAACTTGAACACGAAGCTCTCGTAGCTGACGGGTTTGAGGATGTAATCAAAGGCGCCGACTTCGTAGCCGCCGATGGCGTAATGCGCGAGGTTTGTCACGAAGATGAGGATGGACTTCTTGTCGTGCTCGCGGATCTTTGCGGCGATGTCCATGCCATTGCCGTCCGGGAGCATGATGTCCAAAAAAATGATGTCGAAATCGGTGCCGCGCGCCTCAAAGAAGGAGCGCGCGGCAAAAAAGCGGCTCACCTGCAAATCGAGCCCCTTGCCCTCCGCATATCTCCTGATATAGCCCGCAAGGAGGTCGGAGGCCTCCCTTTCATCCTCGACGATGGCGATAAATCTCGTGCTCTTCATTCTCTCTGCTCTCCTTTTCTTTCTCTCACGCGCCCGCCCGCAAAACGGACGATACCCACCCGTACCCGGGTGGGTCGCCCGCCCCGCAAAAAGGACGCCTGTTGTATGTTATTCCACTTCCTGCCGCCCTTTGGCGCTCTCCGCCCTGTCCTTGATGAGGAAGACGGCGAGCCCCGAGACGACGACCGCTGCGGCGACGGCTCCGTCCACGCTGTAGAGCGCGATGCGCCAGTAAGCCATGCGGTAGCCGAGCACCGTGTTGTTGAGCGCGTTGGAATCGACGACGGCATACAGCGTCTCGTGCGTATTCCAACGCAAGATATACATGTCGAGCGGGTCGGAAGTGTCCGCCCAGTCGTGCGGCTGCGAGGCGAGGTCCAAAGTGCCGCCCGCATATGCCATCTGCCGCGTATTCATGTAGCTCGGGTTTGTATTGAAATCGGTGATGACCGCGCCGTGGAACCCCCACTCCTGCCGCAGGACCTCGGTGAGCAGGCGGTAATCCCCGCCCGTCCAGGTGGTGCCCAGGCGGTTGAAAGAAGACATGATCCCCTTGGTGCCTCCCAGCTTCACCGCGTATTCGAAGGGCTTCAGGTACAGCTCGCGCAGCGCCTGCTCGTTGGTGAAGGTGCAGTTGCCGCCCGCCGCGCGGTGCGTCTCCTGCTCGTTGCCGACGAAGTGTTTGACGTAAGTGACGACGCCCTTTTCGCGCGCGCCCAGAATTTCGTAGGCGCCCATGATGCCCGAAAGCAGCGGATCCTCCGAGAAATACTCGCAGTTCCTGCCGCCGAACTGCCCGCGGTGGAGGTTGAGTGCGGGCGCATACCAGCCCGTGTACGGGACGCCGTCTCCCTGTTCGTTGCCGATGAGCGATTCGTTGCCGACGGCGTTGCCGAGCTCATACATTAGGTCTGTGCTGAAGGTCGCCGCCATGATGCCCTCACAGCAGTATTTGACGGTGCCGTACACGGTGGGGTCGCCCATGAAGTTCGTAAACCCGTTCGGCCCGTCTGCATCAGTGATCTTGGGCTTGTTGATGGAGGGCATGTCCGCCGTGTTGAAGTTGGCGAACATCTGCATCTCCAACATCTCATCGGCGGTGATCGCATCCAGCAGATCCTGCCAGAGCGGGTCGTCGAAATCCTTTCCGTACAGGTCGCGGAAGCGCACGCCGCGGTCCTTGCCGGTGACGGGCATTTCGATCTCGTCCCTCTGTGAGAGGATAGGGTTGTCCGTGCTCTTTGTATCGCGCAGGGCGGTGTACATCTCCTGCGAAAGCACGCGCTCCTCCTTCGTGGGAGAGGCGGGGAAAGTGCCCGCAAAGTCTGCACGGGAGAGGAAGGTGTCGATGTGCGCGGAGATATCCCCGAACCTGTTCTCTATCTTCGTGCCCTCGGCGGTGTATGCGTCCGTTTCCCAGCGCATGTCCTCCTCCGGGGCAAAGGAAAGTTCGGCCTCGGTATCGTGCGCGTTGCGCGCGACGCAGAGGGTGTACTCCCCCGCCTCCAGCTCGTAGCCGAAAAAGCCGTTTTTGTTGGCATCGGTATAGTCGTAGCTCGCCATCGCGTAGGGATCGACGGAGAAGGTCAGCGTCTGCGAATCGGGCCTGTCTTCCCCGTCCGCTTCATCGGCGGGGTACAGCATCTCCGTCTTGGCAAAGGCGACGAGTACCTTGGCGCTCTTTTCGATGCCGCCCGCGGTATACGGGGGCACTGCGTAGATCTGCACGACCTCCTTGCCGGCGGTATCCCCGGCGTTAGTGACCGTCACTTCGATCTCGATCTTGCCGTCCTCATCCGTCGTCACGCTTTTCTGCGGGACGCTCCAGGCAAAATCGGTATAGGAGAGGCCGTAGCCGAAGGGATAGACGACATTTTCGGCATACCAGGCGTCCCGCTCGTCGGCGGACATTTCGGCATAGCGCGTCTCCCAATAGCGATAGCCGACGTAGATCCCTTCCTCGTAATCGACGAAATAATTGGAGATCTCGCGATCCTTGTAGATGAATCTGTCGCCGTTTTCGTTTCCGTTGTCCCCGAAATTCTGCCAGACGGGGTCTTTGCGGAAGTCGGCGGGATAGGTGTCGGGCAGCCTGCCCGAAGGGTTGGTGTCTCCGTTGAGGATGCCGCCCAGCGCCATGATGCCCTGTGCGCCGGGGTTGCCGACCCACAGGACGGCGCCGACGCCGGCGTTCGCCTGCGCCTCCCTCAGTTCGAGGGGATTCGCGGCGTTGATGACGAGGATGACCTCGCCGAAGCCCGCAGACGTCACGTGGCCAATGAGCGCCTCTTCGTTGGCGGAGAGCTCTAAATAATGGCGGGATGCGTCCTCCTGCTGAGTGCGCGGGAGATCGAAGCCCTCGCCGCCGATGCGGGAGAGGACGATAATGGCGGCGTCGCCGTACTCCGCATAGGAGTCGCGCACGCCCGTATAGGAGGAGACGGGCGTCTCCCCCGCAGAGAGGGTGACGTTGCCGGAATTTTCGATTTTCGGGTTGGCGGTGCGGCCGGGGCCGGAAAGATTGTCGTTTTCGTAAAACTCTTTCAGGGCGGGGTTATATATAAAACCCGCTGCCTCTAAAGAGTCGTAGATGCTCTTTGTCTCCATCGCGGCGGCAGACGTCGCAGACCCGGAGCCGGAGATGACGAGATCGACGCTGTTCTTGCCGAAAACAGAGACCTTTGCGCCCCGCTCCAGCGGAAGGGAGCCGTCATTTTTGAGCAGAACGGTGCCTTCGGCGCACACCTCGATGTTGACCGCGTTCCCGTGCGCCGCCGCGTCCGCCTTGGTCTCGATCCCCTCGTCCGGCTGAAAGAGCAGCTCGTCGTTTTCCACGAGGATGGCGCGCTTTCCGCCCATCACGTTGTCGATGACGTGCGAAAAGTTCCTGTTCGTGGCGACAAGGGTGACGACTAGCGCGATGACGAGCGCCGCGGCGCAGATGATCGCCCACAGGCGGATGCGCCGCTTTTTGGAGGGTGACATGTTCTCAAACATTGCACGTCCTCCCTCGTCACTGACCGGTATTCGTCATGCAGGGGTCCCACGTCAGCTTCGCGGACGTCGTGATCTTGAAGCAGTCGACGAGGGGCGCCGTCGCATACATCGTGCCCATCATGGGGTTGCTGTTGGTCGTCGTCAGGGTGATGACGTTCTCCCCCTCTTTTAAAGAAAGCGTTTCCGTAAGGACGAAGTCTGCAAAATCGAGCAGGTTCGCGCGGTCGGAGACGGGCACATCCGTCAGCTTGATGTTCCTGTAATCGACGGGGGTGCCGTTCACGGCGACGGTGTAGATGCTTGATGTGAGGGTGATATCCATGTACTCGGCAGAGAGACGCAGGACGAGTTTGGCGTCGTCAACGGCCTTGTCGGATTCGATCGTATAGGAGAGGGAGAGACCTTCTCCGTACAGGCCCGTCACGTAGTAGTCGTTGGATGCGCCCTTTTCGAAATAGTCCTTTTGGATCATGTCCAGCCCGCTGATCGTGCCCGAATAGTCAAAGCCCGCCAAAAACTCGATGTCGGGCGACCACTCTGCCTCGAACAGGTATTCCGTCATTCCTTCGGGGACGGACGTACTGCCTTCGCCGCCGTTCCCCGTTCCTTCTCCGTCGCCCTCTTCCCCGTTGCCGCAGCCGGCAAAGGCAAAGAGGGAGACTGCCGCGACGAGCGCGAGAAGGAGCATCAAGACAAGTGATTTTTTCTTCATTTCAAGTCCTCACTTCTGCGGCAAGGCTGCGGACGGGCGAACCCGCCCGCAGCGCCGCATTTATTTTTTGTGTATTATTTTCTCTTGAGTACGACCGCAACGAGCGCGACAATGAGACCCACGGAACCGACCGCGATGCCTGCAATGCCCAGGGCGAGGGGCGCCCCGCCTGCCTGCGTGCCCGCATCCGTGCCGGGTTCGGTGCCCTCCTCTCCGCCGGGAGCGGTGCCCGTGCCGTCCCCTACCGTGACGGTAAAGGTCGTCAGGTAATCGGGTGTGACGGGAGTGTTGTACTGCTGAAGGGCGCTCGCCTCCTCGGTGGCGGCGATGTTGATGGTGAACTCGTAGGTGCCTGCCGCCGTCGGCGTGCCGGTGATCTTTCCGTCGGAAGAAAGGCTCAGCCCGTCGGGCAGGGCGCCGTCATACAGCTCGAAGGAGTAGTCGAGGGTGATCCACCACAGCTGGATGCCTGCCTTGATGGGCCCGATACGGCGGTAATCTTTATAGATGAAGTCTGTGCCGACCGCGGCATTTACCGCCGTACCGACGGCAAGGCCGTCCATGCCCGTCAGTTCGGAGGATGTCACCACGTTGAGGACGACGTCCTTGGAAGCCTGGTTCCAGCTGTCCGCCTGCAACGTGACGGTGAATTCGTACCTGCCGACATCGGTCGCGATGCCGGAAATCTGTCCGTCGGAGCCGAGCGTGACGCCTTCGGGCAGGGAGCCTTCGGAGATGTAGTAGCGGATGTCGTCCGTGGCAAGGTCTCCTTCGATGGCGACCGTCTCATAAAATTCGACGTCTTTGCCGACGGTGATCTCCTTTTCGCCGGAGAAGGTGGAGGTGTCGACGCCGTTCATGCTCAGGCAGGACTGCGCGTTGGCAAAGATGATGCGCTTGGCCGATTCGCGCACGGCGAGCCACAGAGAAGTCGTTTCCACGGGTGCGCCGCCATCTTCCGGAGTATAGACGACGGTCTGCTCGACATCGTCCCATTCGCCGTAATATTTTAGGTTCGCCGCGCTCGTATTGATGAGCGACAGATCGTTGCCCGAAATGTTCTGCTGCCAGATATTGACGAAGGTCGCTGCCACCGGCCAAGCTTCCGTCGTCGGAGTAGGCGGCGTCGCCGTCGGGCCGGAGTCGGTCACGATAAAGCCGTTGAAACCCCACTCGCCGCGCAGGATAAGCATGTCGAGCGCGTAGCAGGCATAGGACGACGTGTCGCCGATCTTGTTCATGGCGGACATGATGCCGAGGGCCTTGCCCTGCTGTACCGCCATCTGGAAGGGCTTGAGATAGATCTCGCGCATGGTCTGCTCGTCTACATAGGTCGCGATGCCCGAACGGGCGGTCTCCTGCTCGTTGAGCGCGAAGTGTTTCGCCATGACGTAGACGCCCTTTTCCTGCACTTTTGCGATCTGGTAGGCGGCCATCGTGCCGGAGAGATAAGGGTCTGCCGAGAAGTACTCGTTGTTGCGGCCGCCGAATGCGGAGCGATGGATGTTGACGGAGGGGCCGTACCAGCCGTGGCGGCCGATCCACAGGCTCTCTTCGCCGACCATGCTGCCCATGAGCTCGGCCATGTCGATGTTCCATGTAGCCGCCAGCAGGTTGCCCGAGCCGTAGTCTACCTGCGCCACGCAGGTGGGGCCGTTGTCCAGCCAGGCCGAGGGCATTTCAAAGTCGGGCAACGCCACGACCATCTTGCGGCCCTGGGAGACGACCTGCACGAGCTCGTCGTAGGTGAGCTGGTTCATGAACTTCTCCCACTTGATGTCGTCGCTCTCGACGCCGATCATGTCGGGGAAGGTCAGTTCGATCTCCCTGTCCGCTGCGGAAGCGGCCTGTGTGAACTGCACGGTCGTACTGCCGTCCGTCGCCTTTGCGTCGTCTTTATCTTTATAGCGGAAGTCCCCTTCCGCAAGGTCGCCGATATAAAATGCATCCACGATCTTTTGATAGAGAGAATCCGTCTTTTCGAGGCTCGCCTCCTCTACCGTGGGCGCCTGCGGCATCACGAAGTGCGCGCTGCTCGCGCGGGTCATGCGCGTCATGCCGACGGAGCCGACGGGATCGGGCAGGGAGTTGTAGTTGTTGAGGCCGAACGTGCCGTCCGCTTCCTGCGTGGAGTCGAAGCGGTTTTCCACCTTGCTGCCGGTAATGCGGTCGTTGGGGTAATAGATGGCGTCACTGCCGGAGACGGTATACTCGTAGGTGACGGCGACGCTCTCCTCCTTCACGGCGAAGGCGGTGTGCGCGTCGCTCCTGACGCTGAAGCGATAGTCTCCGGGGTCGAGCTCGTAACCCTTTGTGCCGTTGCCGTTTTTATCCTCGAAATCATAAGAGGCCATATCCTGAATGTACACTTCGAGGGTGACGGTGTCGCTCTCGCCGGGGGCGAGCATATCCGTCTTTGCGAAGGCGCCGAGCACTTCTTCCGCCTTTTCGATCTCTCCGTCGATATACGGGGCGTGATAATAGAGCTGAACGACATCTTTGCCGGCGACGCTGCCCGTATTTTCGACCGTGACCTCAAAGACGATCTTGCCGTCCTTGTGCGCGCGCAGGTCGGACCCCGCCGCGATGCTCGTCTGCACGTCCGTCACCGCAAAATCGGAATAGCTCATGCCGTAGCCGAAGGGGAAGACGACGTTTTCGGCATACCACGCGTCGGCAGCTTCCTTGCCGTCGGAGGCGACCATGTCGGCATACACCGTCTCATAATAGCGATAGTCAACGTAGATCCCCTCCTCGTACTGCACGAACTCTTTGAACTGCACGCCCGCAAGGGGTTCGCCCGTCGCCGCATCGCGATACTGGTAATTGGGCGTCTTCCCGTCGGGTGAAGTCTGCGAATTGTCGCCAAAGTTGAACCAGGTCGGATCCTTCGTGAAGTCGCTGTACCATGTATCCACGAGGTGACCGCTGGGGTTGATGGTACCGTTGAGGATCTCGCCCAGGGCACGGAACCCGTCATAGCCGGGAGAAGAGATCCACAGCAGACCGTCGATCGCGTCGTCCGCCATGAGAGGGGCGACTTCAAAGGCGTTCGCAGAGTTGATGAGGACGATGATTTTATCGAAGCCGAGCGCCTTGATATATTCGATCATATCCTCTTCGTTTTTGGATAGTTCCAGATAGTGGCGGTCCTTTTCGATGACCGACTCGGGGTCCTCTGCCTGGTCGTGCGCATAGGTGCGGATAGCATCATTACCCTCGTTGACGGCACGGGAGATGCAGACGATGGCGGCGTCGTTGTAGCGGTCGAAAGAGCGCTTTACGGCGGCGTCATAAGAGGAGACGGGCGCCTCGCCGATGAGCTCGCCGATGGTGCGGTCGCTGCCGGAGCGCGCGTCGTTTTCATAAAAAGCTTTGAGCACGTCGTTGGTCTCGTAGCCCGCCATCTGCAGCCCGTCATAGAGGGTGATGGGAGAGAGCGTAGACTGTGCGGCGCCCGCGCCGAAGCCGTGGTAATACGGGTCGACGCCGTTTTTGCCGAACACGGAGACGCGCTTGACGTTTTTGAGCGGGAGCACGTTCTGCCTGTTTTTGAGCAGCGTGATGCCTTCGGCGGCGATCTCCGCGTTGGCGTCGCGCCCCGCGGCGAGCATCTCGTCGTAAGAGAGGAAATCCGAATAAAATTTACCGTCGTTTGCGGGGGTCGCCGCCCGCGCAGTGAAGCCGATGCTCCCCAGCAACAGCGCGACCGCCATCAGCACCGATGCAAAGAGCAGCAGTACCTTCGTCGAAAAAAGATAGTTTGTTCTTCTCATGATCGTTTCGTATAATAACCCGGATTCGGCAGCGCAAAGAGCTTCTGCCTGATTATTATACCCCCTTTTGATAATGATTATTGCCGCTTTTCGGCGGCGGGTTTAGGGATCTGTTCACCCGTGCACGGCTCTCACTTTCCCTGACAGGATGGATTATAACACAGTTTTTTTGTCCTCGCAAGGGGGTAATCGTATTCTGCAAACGCCCGCCCGCAGACTGTAACGACCTCTTTTACGCACTTTTTTGCGGGCAATAAGCGGCATCTGCATACCCGCGGGCACATAGAGAGTTGCGGGATCGCCGCCCTGCAAACAGGAGCCGCGCCTTTTAAAAGGCGCGGCTCCTGCGTATGGAGAGCCAAAACCATCGGTAAACCGGTGTTTGCACAGCCCCCTAAGGGGAAGCTGCCGGCTGACCGTTAACGGATCTCCCTTTTGCTGTATAAAACGAATTTATCGTCATCGATAAGGTCAGCCTCGACAATTCTTAAAATCTTGCTAAAACATTTTTTATCTTCCCCCGGTATAACCGGGGGCATTCAGGCTGAAGCACCAAAAAATGCCGCCCCGCAAATTTGCGGGGCGGCACCTTTTAAGGAGGACGCTTATCGCGCCGTCTCTTGAGAGTGGTCCTCCTTCTTTTTGGGTATGCGCTTCTGTTTATTGACGACGGAAAGAGCCGTCAGCACTGCCGAGAGCCCGCCAAGCACAGCGAACACGGCGATGCCCGCTGTCAGCATCGACTGCCACCAGGGAGTCAACTTGACGATGACGGTGGTGGGCGTCATGCCGTTCATGGCAGCACTGTAATTGGCATAGGTATACAAGATGCGGTGCACGGCGTCGCGGATCCTGTTCGCAAAGGTCGGGCTGGACGCAAAAGCGTTCAATGCCGTCGCCGAACCGTTGCCGAGGAACATATCCGTGCCGTTCATAAAGCCGTCGACGTAAGACATGAAGCCGGAGCCGTCGCCGGAAAGCATATCGGTGAGCACCATGCCGTCAAACCCGAACTCGCCACGGAGGATGTCCTGCAGGAGCACGTCGCTCGCACTCGTCCAGATGCAGCCGGCGCGGTTGAAGGAACTCATGATCGCGTGCGAATTGCCGCGCGAGGGCGAGACCGCATACTCGAAAGGCCTGAGGTACAGCTCGCGCGCACTCTGCTCGTTGAGCCAGATGCCTACGCCGATACGCTGGTCTTCCTCGTCGTTGAACACGAAGTGCTTGACGTACGGGGTGACGCCCTTTGCCTGCAGGGCGACGATCTCCTCCTCGACGGCGACGCCGGAGAGGAAGGGATCCTCAGAGAAGTACTCGTGCGCCCTGCCGCCGAAAGGGGCGCGGTGGATGTTGACGCCGGGCAGGTACACGCCCTGCGTGCCGCAAGCGCGCGCGTCCTCGGCGAGCGCGTCGCCCACCTTGGCGATCAGCTCAAGGTTGAAGGAGGACGCCCATATCCCCTCGCTGGGAAAGGAAATATCCTCCACACTGTCTACGATGCCGGTGGGGCCGTCCTTGGCGACGGTGGCGGGCAGCGCGATAGACGTAACGGCGATCGAACCGTAGATGCCGCAGGTCACCAGCTCTGTCTGCTCTGCAAAGGTCATCTGATCGAGCAGCTTCTGCCAGCGCTCGTCATCAAAGGCGATGACCTCCTCTTCGGAGGAGCGCAGGCTGGCGACGGTGTAGCCGTTGTCCGCGCCGTAGGCAGGCATACTCGCCCCCTCTTCCTCCTCGATCGCCTTGTTCTGCTGCAGATCGGCGATCATCTGTTCGGTGGCTGTCAAATTGAGGGAGGTGCTCGGCCAGGTACCCGTCCAGTTATTGCGGGTGACGTAGGTGACGGAGTTGCTTCCCCTGCCCTCGTACTTGTTGATGTCTGCAAAGTCGAGGCGATTGGTGACCGCTGCCCCCGTTTCGGAGGTGGCGTACGTCGTCGTATCCAAGGCGATGTCCTCGCCGATGCGCTGCGCGAAGTCCGCATCGCCCGTGCCGACCATGCGCGCGAACTGCTCGGAGGTGAGGTCCGCCTTTGCCGCGAGGATGTTGTTGAGCGCGTCGTGCGCGTCCGCTCCCGTGGCGAGGTAATACTCGCCCGCCTCGAGGATGTACGTCTTGTAGCCGTTGGCGTCGTACGTCTTCAGGTTTTCGCGTCCGACGGTGATCGTCAGCGTCTGCGAACCGGGCTTATCCGCATCGTTCGCCTCGTCCGCAGGGTACAGCACGTCCGTCTTGTCGAAGCCGACCAGCTCGACGGACGCCTTTTCCACGCCGTTGCCGCGGTCGTAATCGGTGTACGGCTTTTGCAGGTATACCTGCACGACCTCTTTGCCGGCGACGGAGCTGGTGTTGGTGACGGTGACCGTCACTTCGTAGTCTCCGCCCTCCGTTTCTGTGACGGAGAAGCCGCTGTACGCGAAGGTCGTGTAGGAAAGCCCGTGCCCGAAGGGATAGGCGACGGTGGCGGCATAATCGTACTCGCCCACGCCCTCTGCGCTGCCGTACAGGACATAGTCCTCGTAGCGCGTCTCATAATAACGGTAGCCGACATAGATGCTCTCGGTGTACACGCCATAGTACTTCTGCTGGGAACCGAGACCGGCAGACGACGCATTGGAGTACACCCCCGAGAAGTAGCCCGCCCCGTTGGAGTTGTTCTCCCCCTGCATCCACGCCGCCATGGCGGGAGAGGAGAAGTTGTCATAGACATAGGTGTCGGAAAGCCTGCCCGAAGGGTTCACGTCGCCGACCAGCGCGTCCGCCACGGCATTGATGCCGGTGATGCCGACATTGCCCACCCACATGCAGGCATCCACGTCGATGTCGTAACCGAGGTCGGCATAACCGCCGTTCAGAAAGCTCAGATCTATCGTCATCGCGGAGTTAAGGATGACGACGATGCTGTCGATCTGCTCATTTTTTTTCATGGCAGTGAGCTCTTCGAGGATCTGCGCCTCCCCTTCGGTGACGGAGAGGTAGCTGCCGTCCAGCCCGTCACTGTTTTCGGTGGAGACGTCTCCGCCCTCGCCGCTCAGGCGGCCGATGACGACGACCGCTGCCCCGCCCGTCTGCGGGATGGAGCTCTTCGCTGCATCCGAATACATGCTCCAGGGCAGCGTGTTCGTTTCGAACTGATATACGCCGCCGCGGTTGATCCTCGCGGGAGTGTATGTCGAGCTGTTTGCGTTCGTATCCGTGGCGTAGAAGTCCCACAGCGTCTCGTTGACGGTCAGCCCGACCCCCTCGACGGCGGTCTTGAGGTCTGTGTACTTGGAGGCGTCGATGGCGCCCGAACCGGTGGAGCCGTAGCTGAAATCGTAGGCAGACTGCAACACCAGGCTCACGGCAGAGTTTGCCTTCAGAGGCAGCGCGTCCCCCTCGTTTTTGAGGAGCACCAGCCCCTCCGACTCGATCTCCTCGCACACCTCCCTGCCGTAAGCGGCGGTAGCGGCGCTGTCCTCCTTGTGATCGGAAGAGAAGTACGTGGCGTCGATAGGGTCGTCCGACGTCTCCACCATCTTGAAAGTGGTGATATCCAGCGCGTCGTTGATGACGGAGGAATAGGAGAGGGCGACCTCGAGCACGACGCCGCACGCGATAGCGAGGGAAAGGAAGACGACCGCAAGGCAGCGCCAGAGTTTCAGGCGTAAAATTTTCTGCATCTTGTCAAACATCGGCTCCCTCCGCATCTATATGCACATTTGTTTTCTTTCTGCGCGAGCCGAGCTCTTCCCTCTGCACGACGGCGGAGGCGAGAGCGCACCCGAAGGAGAGCGCCCCGCAGACGAGCGTCATGATAAAGCCCGCGGAGAAGGTGGATCCGTCGATGGACACGAAGATGTTCGCGAGGTAATTGACCTGCGAGGCGATAAATTCCAGCCATGCCCACAGCCCCAGCAGATATACCGCGTACTTCCCCGCTTTCAGTTCAAAGGCGGAAAAGAGCACGGCGCCGATGAGCGTCACGCACAGCAGCCCGATGACCTTGCCCGAGAGGGAGGGAGTAAAGTCGTTGGTTCCCGTCGCAAGGTACAGGATGAGCGCCGCGAGCGCAAAGACGGCGGATACCGACAGGATGTAAAAGGACGGCCCCCTCTTCAACAACAGCTTTTTCAATGTTTCCATACTGCCTCCTTCCGCATTCAGGCGATGTTGTCCGTATGCTGATCTGTAGGAGTGAGTTTGGCGGAGGTATAGACGTACATGCAGTCGATGAGGGGCGCCTTGGCGTTCATCGTGGCGCCGCTGCCCTGGTGGCTGTTGTTCATGACAAAGCGAACGGAGTTTGCTCCCTCTTTGACGGAAACGCGGGTGGCCAGGGTGTAATTCGCGAAATCCTTCACGCCGTGGTCGTTCATCTCCATGATGTCGTAACACTCGATGGAAACGGGGAAGTCGTACTCCGTGCCGTTGACGTCCACGACCAGCTCGTTGCCGGTGGCGTTGAGGTCGTCATACTCGGCGGAGAGGCGGAACACGAGGGTCACGTCGTCCGCATCGGCGTCTGCTTCGAAGGTAAACTCGAGATAGGCGTCCGTATAGTACAGCCAGCCGACGTAGTAGCCGTTGCTCGCCGTCTTGTTTTCCGTATTGTCGGCGGTGATGAGGCCGAGGTCGCTGCTGGACCCCGAATATCCGCTGCCGTATTTGCCGGAAAGATCGGTGTACTCCGCTTCAAAGGTGTAGATCGTTCTCCAGCTCGCATAGACGGAGATATCTCCCGTGCGGCGCTGTGCAAAGTTGAACTCCTTCGTGCAGGAGGCGTCCTCGTACCAGCTGCCGAAGACGTATCCCTCCCGCGCGGGAGCCACCGCGGGCTCGGCGATGCGGGAATCGTCCTCAAACTCGACGCGCGTGTACACCTCGTCCGTGCCGTCGTTGAGGTAGAAGGTGGCGATGGAGTACCCCTCTCTGCGTTCCAGCCAGCCGGCATACAGGGTCGTATCCGCCGTGATCCCGGAGGTGAAATCGAACTGCTCTGTCGCCTGCGCGTCGGTAAACCAGCCCGTGAACACGAAGTTCCCCTCGCGCACCGGTTCTTCCGGCATGGCGACGGTCTCCCCCGCCTCCACTTCGGCGGTCTGCGCGGCGGGCGCGCCCCCATAGTTGTAATTGAATGTAACGGTGTACGCTTCTCCCCCGCCGCCGCATGCCGCAAGGCAGAGGGAAAGCGCGAGCAATGCCGCGAGCGCGGCGCTCAGAATGATTTTTCTCAATTTCATGATCGACCTTCCTTATTGTTTGTCCCCTCGCCGTTTCGGAGGGGCAGATGCTGTACCGGAGCCGCGCGAACTCTCTGCCGCCGTGCCCGTGCGCGGCGGCCGCTTGCCCCGGCTTCTGCGATAAGCGATTCTCCTTAAATGCGAAGGCCGCCGCACGCCGGGCGTGCGGCGGCCCCGTTTCATTCTTTATATGTGTTGTCCTTCATCTGTTCGGCTGTACCCCGATCACCTGCTTTCCTTCTTCCTGCAGACCATCAGCACGGCGCCCGCCGCGAGGAGGACGCAGGCAATGCCGATGCCCGCCGTCGCCGCGATGCTGGAACCGCAGCCGCCTTCCTCCGTAGCCTGTGCGAGGGTGAGCGTTGCCGTGGTGCCGTCCGTATACGTTACGGCGATGTTGCCGTTCTCGTCGAGCTTGATGTCGGCAATGGTCTTGCCGGCCTGCGCGGCGATGGTGCGCTCGGTGCCGTCGGAGAAGGTGATGACGATGTTGCCGTCTGCGTTCAGGGAAATATCGGTGACCGTGGCCTCCTCTTCGGTCGTGCCGCCCGTAACGGTCAGCGTGACGTCATAGGTATAATTGGTCGCGCTGCTGCCGCCGGAGCCGCCGGGGCCGCCCGGGCCACCGGGGCCACCGGGGCCACCGCCGCCCGGCATACCGCCGCCGGGCATACCGCCGCCCGCAGAAGAGCTGCTGACCGCCGCCTGCACGGTGAAGGTGAGGGTGCCCGCCTTCGTCGGCGTGCCGGAAATGACGCCTTCTTCCGTGATGGAGAGGCCGAAGGAGGCGATATCACCGGAAACGACGCTGTATTTGACGGTGCTGTCGGCCGAGATCGCATCCCCTACCGTCTCGATCTGCATCCAGAAATCTTTGCCCACTTCGGCGCTCGTATCGGAGCCTTCCTTGATGCCGAAGGAGGAAGCGATCTCAAAGGTATATGTACCTTTCAGCCCGCTCGCAAGCTCGGAGCTGACCCAGCCGTCGATGAGGCATTCCACCGTGACGGTGAAGGTGCCCGCCTGCGTCGGCGTACCGCTGAAGGTGCCGTCAGAGGAGAAGGAGAGACCTGCGGGCAGGGTGCTGCCTTCCGCCAGCGAATAGACCGCCGTAGAGCCGTCCAAATCCATCGCCTTCGTCTCTCCCTTCTTGGTGAGGGTGACGGAGACGTCGTCCATCTCTTTGCCCTGCGTCGCCTCGATTGTATCGGAGCTGACTTCCGCCAGGTAGAAACCGTTGAGGACGTCGTTGCTTTTGGCGTCCGCATACAGGATGCGGGCAGCCGTGGCGCGCAAGTAGTAGTACTGGGTATCATTGTCCTTGCCGTCGACGGAGACCGTCTTGGTCGCGGCATTCCAAGTACCCTGGATGTTGGGGACGCCGCCGCCCAGGGGCAGAGGAATGCAGTAACCGCGCATCATGCTCTCCATGGTCGTGCACTGCGAAACGCCCGAATAACCGTCCGTAATGTAGAAGCCTTCCCAGCCCCATTCCTTGCAGACGAGCTGCTCGAGCACCTGGTTGTTGGAACTCAGCGGAACGCCGCAGAGGCGGGCAAAGCCGGTCATTGCGCCGCTGGCGCCGCCTTCCTGCATCGCCATCTGGAAGACTTTGAGGTAGATCTGGCGGGCTGCCTGCTCGGAGACCCAGACGTTGTTGCACATGCCGTCGCGGTTGGTCTCCATATCGTTAAACGCGAAGTGCTTGAGGTAGCAGGTGACGCCCCTGGATTCGATGCCGAGGGTCATGGCAGCGGCCATGTAGCCGCCCTGGATGCCGTCCTGCGAGAAATATTCGGCGTTGCGCCCGGAGAAGGGAGAACGGTGCGTATCCAATTCCGCGCCGCCCCAGCCGCTCCAGCCGCGCAGGATCTCGATGTTGCCGCGGGAAACGCCGACACGGTACGAGAGATCGGCATTCCATGTCGCGGAGAGCGTCGGAGAATCGACCCAAAGGAAAGTGCCGCCTGCCGTACGGACGTCGTTGTAGCTGTCCGCCTGGGTGGAGGAGCGCTTGCCGATGGTCGCGAGCGCGGAGGTCGTCCACATGCTGTTCTGGCGCTCGACGAGCAGCTTGAGCTCGTCGATGGTGAGCTGATTCATGAACTTATCCCACTGCGCGTTGAAGCCGCTCTTCGTCGTCTCGTCATACAGGGGGATGCCCATCATCTCGTCAAGGGTGATATCATACAGTCCGGTCTCGGGGTCGGCAACGCCTTGGCCCTGATCCCAGCCCCAGTCGGAGCCGATCTCGCGGTACCAGGGGTCGCTCTCCTGGTCGCTGGTGTCAAAGTCGTCCCAATAATTCCAGTTTTTGACCACCGTATTGTTGAAGGTGAGATCCTTCGCAATGTCGGGCGCGGCAGGCAGAGGCTTTGTGACGATGGTAGCCCTGGAGAGTTGCTCCATGGCCGTGCCGCCGCTCGCCATGAGATCCGCCGTGCGGAGGGAGTTGTATTTCAGGTAGTGCTTTTCATCCGTGGATTCGGCGATGGTGCCGCGCTCCTCGGAGAAGAGTGCCGTCGCGAGGTTGTCGCTGAAGTCGTCCAGCTCGAGCTCGACCACACTGTCGAGCGAGAAGGTGATCTCGTCGTATGCGTCTTCCGTATTGGCGACGTCGGTGGCGACGTCGTAGTGCGCGCTCGCCATGGCGCGGATGGTGTACGTGCCGGGATCCAGCTCGTAGCCCGTGCCGCCCTTTTCGTTCTTGTCGTTGTAGTCGAAGGACGCCATATCCTGCACGTTGACCTGTACGTCGACGGTCTGGCTCTGCCCGGGGGCGAGCTCGTCCGTCTTAGCATAGCCAACGAGGGTCACGAAGGACTTTTCGAGGGAGGCCGTTTCCGCATCGTAAGGCGCGGAGACGTAGACCTGCACGACCTGTTTGCCGGCGACGCTGCCCGTGTTGGTGACGGTGACGGGGATGTAGAGTGTCTTTGCCTGCGCGGGCTTGCCCTCGGCGGAGGCGAACAGCGTTTCGAGGTCGCTCGTTGCGAGATCGAAGCCGCTCACGGCGCCGTTGTTGCCAGTCGCATAGATGTCGTCATCTTCGATGTTGAAGCTGAAGCTCGTATAGGAGAGGCCGTGGCCGAAGGAATACGCCACGTTCTTTTCCCACCAGTCGTTCGCCGTCTGTGCTGCCGTCGCGGCGCTCGACGCCAAGAGAGACTGATAGTACTCGTAATAGTACGTCTCCCAATAGGCGTAACCGAGGTAGATATCCTCCTCGTAGTCGGTGCCGTAGTACACTTCTTTGTCGTGCGTGCCCCACACGTCGTTGCCCGTCTTCTCGGGGTTGAGCGTCGCCGTGGTGTTCACGTTGCCGTCGCGGTACATGTTTTCGGTGCCGACCTGCACGCCGTAGCCGAAGTTATACCAGGTAGGATCCGCCGAAAAATCCGTATTCCACTCGTCGACCAGCTTGCCCGAAGGGTTCACGAGGCCCGCGAGGATCTCGCCGACGGCCATGTGCCCCGTTTCGCCCGGCCTGCCCATCAGCAGGATGGCGTTGATCTGCGGGTCGGCCTTGAGGTTGTACACTTCCATCGCGTTCGCCGTATTGAGCACGATGACGACCTTGTCGAACCTGCCCTCGACGTACTCGATGAGCGCCTCTTCGCTGTCGGTCAGCTGCAGGTAGTGCTTGTACTCCGTGTCGCCTTCTGCCTTATACTTCGCGCCCTCGTTGGCGACGCTCGAAAAGTCGGTGTCTTCCTTGTCCGCGGTGTAGAGCGCCTCGTGCCTCCAACCCATATCCTCGCCCTTGTACTCGTTGTCCTCGGGCTCGTCCGTGACGGTGTCCGCGTCCGCGCCCTCGCCAGCGTTCCTGGAGAGGACGATGACGGCGGCGTCGTTGTACATGTTGAAGGTGGATTCGAGCGCCGCGCTGAACTGCGTGGTCTCGCTGCCGATGTTGGCCGCACCGCCCATGCCCGAATAGTAATCGGCAAGCATGGGGTTGACGGTGAAGCCCGCGCCGACCAGGCTGTCATAGATGGCGCCGCGGTCGCTGACGTCCGGCCCGTTGGCGATGGAATTGGTGTTGCCGCTGCCGCCGACCAGTACCGCGGAGCTGACGCCGAACACGCTGACGTACTCTTTGCCCGTCAGAGGCAGAGTGCCGTCGTTCTTGAGCAGGACGTTGCCCTCTTCGGCGACTTCGAGGTTGATCTCCCCTGCCGCTTCCAGCGCCTCGTCATAGGTGGGATAATCCGGGTAATACTTTCCCCCCAGTGGTCCCGCCGAGGCTGCGATCGTCAACATTCCCAGCGAGCACGCGAGTGCGAGAGACAAGCCGAATGTCAACAATCCTGTCGCTTTTTTCTTGTTTTTCACGAAACAAGACCTCCTTAAAAGATTTTTATAAATTGCGCAGCCGCGGATATAAACATATATCCCCGAGACCGGCCGCGCGATCTATCCGCCGCGGGCGGGGGGCGGCGCCGAAACGCGCCCTTTTCCCCCGACCCGCAAGCATTTTAATACAGCCGCGGCGGCTTTTCAAGATTTTCTGCACGAACGGTATCTGAGGTGCACGACCCGCCGCATGAAAACACAAACGGTCAGATTCTCGACACGAACTGCACTTTTTGCCCCCCATCCGTGCTGGCCGCAAAAGGGAACCGGCCGTTTGTGAAGGGAGAAGCGGATCTTTTTCGGCGGGGCGATCCTGTGAAATTCAGAATGAGGATACTTTTATTTCGCCTGCTCGAAACAAACGCAACGGGCAAAAAAATAAGAGCCCCGCAAACCTGCGGAGCTCTCTGTCCTTGTAAATTTCTGTATTCTTATTGGTCGAGATTGACGAACCCGTTCTTTGTGCCGTATTCTAGCCAGAGCAATTTGACTTCCTTCTTTTTGGAGCGCGCGAGGGGGACAGAGGCGCCCGTCGTGAGGTGGAGCTCTGTATTTTCGATGCGCCTGATATAGCGGTAGTTGACGATATACCCCTTATGCACGCGGATAAAGCCCTTCTCCCGCAGCAGCTCTTCGATGATCTCCATGCGCGAAGAGATCTCTATTTCGGGCTGCCCGTAAAGATGGACGTGCTGGGTGTGCAGGCTGCTTTCGATATAGACGACCTGTTTGACATTGACCCGAAAGCCGCCCGTCTTTGTCGGAAAGAGGATCATGTCTGCCGACAGCTCGGGGTTCGCCTCGAGAAACAGGCGCACCGTCTCGTTGAGGTCTCCGACGAATTTGCTCTTGCGCACAAAGCCGAAGGGCTGTACGGCGAAGGTATCGAACATCCTGTCCTCGCGGGCGGTGACGAAGATGACGGGCACGTTGTTCTTCTGCCTGCGCAGCCACTTGGCAAAGGTGATGCCGTCCTCGCGCGGCATGTCGATATCCAGAAAAATGGCGTCGTAGGAAATGCTCGCCATGCGCGCGCGCAAGCTCGACGCCGCACTGTATGTATCGACGTCGGCGGGGATGCCGAAGCTCTGGAAGCTCCCCTTCACCGCCGCCGCGTACGTCATCAGGGACGCAGCGTCGTCATCGCATACGCAAACTCGGATGCTTTTCATTTTGCCTTTCTCCTCCGTTCAAACGGCTCCGTAAACTGCCCTGCCGCGTTTTTGAAAAAACGCGGCAGAGGGCCCTCTGCCTGTATCACCGCGCGCACGCGCGCGGATCAGCTCTTCTCTCCGTACCTGATGTCCAGCATCACGTCGACGTAAAACATGTTCTTTTCGACGCGGCGCAGGACCTGCCCGTCGTATTTTTTCGCGATGTCGTCCACGATCTTCGAGCCGTACCCGTGCAGGTCTCTGTTCGGTTTATCCGTCTCGAGGGAGAGCGCCGTCTCCGCGCGCCCTTTGGCGACGGTGTTGGAAAAGCGCAGGATGAGGTAGCCGTGCACGATCTGCACGCTCACCTCGATCAGGCGCGGGCCTTCTTCTATCTTTTCGCACGCCTCTATGGCGTTGTCCATCAGGTTCGTGATCAGCCCGCCCATGTCGGACGCGGAGACGGGCATCTCGGGAGGGACGACCAGCTTTGTATTTACCTCGATATCCTTCGCCGCCGCCTTGGCTATCTCTAAATTAAAGGCCATATCGAACGCGGCGTTGCCCGTATCCACGCGGGAAAGGGGCACGATCGCCTCGCGGTTGATCTCGCCGAAATACGCCTCAAGACGGTCATATTGCTTGCTCTCGAGCAGGCCCTGCATGATGGCGTACCTGTTTTTGATCTCGTGCCGGATCTTATACATCTGTTGGAGGTTGCTTTCGTTGAGGGCGATCATCGTCTCCCTGTTCTCCTGCCGCATCGCCGCCTGGCTCAGTTCCATGTTCAGTTCGTTTGCCCCGATGTTGCGCAGGAGGAAGAAATAGCAGGCAAAGATAAAGACGATGATGCAGAGCAGCGTGATCATGATATACAGGTTGGCATAAAAGCTATACCGGTATTCCGCCGTGCCTTCAAAGGCGGCGAAATAATGCATGAAGGCGCTGCGCAGGATGGCGAGCGTCAGGCCGATGGCGCTGTAGCCGAGTACCTCGACGACAGACAAAACGGGTATCTCTCTGAATCTATCTATATTAAAGATGCGCAGAAGGAGCGCCACCGCCACAGTGCTGCACATCAGCCCGCAGCGCAGCAGCTCCGCGTGCGGGTTGATCACCGCGGAACTGATCACGCTCGTCAGGCACCCGCCCACCTCGATGATGCAGTGATTGATGGCATATATAGAGGCGGCGAGGATGACGCGGGATTGCCACTTATAGTTTGAGAACAACCATGCATACAGTACCGTGACGACGAGTTTGGGCAGGTAATTGATGACGATGTCCTCCTCCGTGACGAGGCTGACCGCGCCGCCGAGCAGCAGGAGGGAAGCATACATCCCCGCCGCGTGCGCGAGCAGGAGCAGTGCGTTTTTTACGTTCAGCCCCGGCCTGTGATAAAAGAGGACGAGGAGCGCTAAAATGATCGTGCCCCAGTCAAAGCTGCCGGACAGGCCGAAGACCCTCCCCATATAATACGTTCTGAGTTGTTCTATCATTCCGCCGCTCCTTTGCCCCGCCGTACGGGCACTCCCTTTTTCTCAGACGCGGCGTATCGCCGCACAGACCTCGCGTGTTTTCTATGATTATAACACACCCGAATCATTTTTTCAATCGTTGTTTGCACTTTCCGTGCACTTTCCGTCGGCACTGTATTCAGAAACAAAATAAACTCTGATCAATACCGAAATAACCCGCATCGCATACATGAGCATGCGTCCGACGGCCTTCAGCCAACCAAGGAACGAGCCGGAAGTACGCCGGATATCGTTCCGATTCGTGAAGAGCATACCGCCCGTTCGCCGCCCTTTTTAGCTGCGGAATAACAGCCTTCCCATAATACAGACGGGTCCGGCCCGGGTTGATCGCTTCTTTGCACACGCTATAAGCGAAACGAATACAGCGTATATAAATTTGTGATATCGGCACTTTTTTGCATTTGATTGACAGCCGCGCCCGCTCGGGCTATAATAGCACTATCAAACGAATGCAGGCAACAAAGGCGTTGCAAAGCTCCCGGAAGAGAGGAAGCTTTGCGGCGTCTTTTTTGTTTGCGCACCCGGAGGTATAAATCATGAATGTTCCTCAACTTTTCGCGTCCGACGTATTCAACTGCCAGGTCATGCAGGAGCGGCTGCCCAAAGAGACGTATAAGTCGCTGGTCAAGACCATCCGCTTCGGGCATCCGCTCGATATGAGCGTCGCCAACGTCGTCGCCAACGCCATGAAGGATTGGGCGGTGGAGAAGGGCGCGACCCACTTCACGCACTGGTTCCAGCCCATGACGGGCATCACGGCGGAAAAGCACGACAGCTTTATCTCCCCCACCAAGGACGGCAAGGTCATCATGGAGTTTTCGGGCAAGGAACTTGTGATGGGCGAGCCGGACGCCTCTTCCTTCCCCTCGGGCGGGGTGCGCGCCACTTTCGAAGCGCGCGGCTACACGGCGTGGGATCCCACTTCCTTTGCCTTCGTCAAAGACGGCACCCTGTACATCCCCACGGCGTTCTTCTCGTACAGCGGCGAGGTTCTCGACAAAAAGACGCCGCTTTTAAAGAGCATGGAAGCGCTCAACAAGCAGGCTCTGCGCATCCTGCGCCTGTTCGGCAACACGACGGCGCAGCGGGTCATCGCCCAGGTGGGAGCGGAGCAGGAGTACTTCCTCATCGACCGCGCCGTCTACGAAAAGAGAAAAGACCTCATCTTCACGGGCAGGACGCTGTTCGGCGCCAAGCCGCCCAAGGGGCAGGAGCTGGAAGACCACTATTTCTGCCCCATCAAGCCGCGCGTTTCCGCTTTTATGAAGGAGTTGGACGAAGAACTCTGGCGGTACGGCATCCTCGCCAAGACAAAGCACAACGAAGTGGCGCCCGCGCAGCATGAACTTGCGCCCATCTTCACCTCCATCAACGTGGCGTCCGACCAGAACCAGCTGATGATGGAGATCATGAAGGAAGTGGCGGGCCGCCACGGGCTCGTGTGCCTGCTGCACGAAAAGCCCTTTGAAGGCATCAACGGCTCCGGCAAGCACAATAACTGGTCGATGGGCACGGATACGGGGCTCAACCTGCTCGACCCCGGCACGACGCCCGCCGAAAACGGCCAGTTCATGCTCTTTCTGATGGCGGTGATAAAGGCGGTCAACGACCATCAGGATCTTTTGCGCCTCTCCGTGGCGAGCGCGGGTAACGACCACCGCCTGGGCGCCAACGAGGCGCCGCCCGCCATCGTCTCCGTGTTCGTGGGCGAAGAGCTCGAAGCCATCCTCGCCGCCCTCGAAAAGGAGGAGACCTATAAAGGCTCCGGCCGCAAGGTGATGAAGCTGGGCGTCGATTCGCTGCCCGTCATCCCCAAGGATACGACGGATAGAAACCGCACCTCCCCTTTCGCCTTCACGGGAAACAAGTTTGAGTTCCGCATGGTCGGCTCTTCCTTCTCGCTCGCGGGGCCCAACATCACCATCAACGCGATCGTCGCGGATACCCTCAGGCAGTTCGCCGACGAGCTCGAAAAATCCCCCGACTTCACGGCGGCGCTCCACGCCCTCGTCGTGCGCACCATCCGCGAGAACAAGCGCATCATCTTCAACGGCAACAACTATTCGCCCGAATGGAGCGGCAAAAAGAGGGCTCTGTAACCTCAAAAATGCCGCCGAGGCGCTGCCCCGCTTTGCGGACGAGAAGAACATCGCCCTCTTCGAGCGCATGAAGGTGTTCACCGCGCGCGAGGTCGTCACCCGCACCGAGATCATGCTGGAAAACTACTCCAAAGTACTCAGTATCGAGGGGCTCACCATGCTCGACATGGCGCGGCGAGACATCTTCCCCGCCATAAGCGGCTATGTGCGCGCGCTTGCCAAGACGGTTGCCGAAGTGAAAGCGGCCCTCCCCGGGACGGAGACGCCTGCCGAGGAAGATACGGCGAGAGCTCTGCTTGCCCTCAATACCGAGATCGCCGCTAAGGCGACGGAGCTCGAAAACCTGCTTTCGGAGGCGCAGGCGGTGCCGCAGGCGGCGGCGCAGGCCAGATTCTTTGCCGAAAAGGTGCTGCCCGTCATGCAGCGGCTGCGCGACGCCGCAGACAGGGCGGAGAGCCTGACCGACGAAAAGGCATGGCCCTTCCCGACGTACGGCGATCTGCTGTTCAGCGTGACTTAAAAATAGGAGAAGCGGCGCGGCCGTATGCCGCCCGCCTTCCCCGGACAAAACTTGCTATTGAGAGACTATGAACAAATTTCGGAGGTAACTTTATGGAAATTTTCGGATCGGCGGGCGTCTGGTTTCTGATCGGCGCCATCCTCGTCTGGTTCATGCAGGCAGGGTTCGCCATGGTGGAGACGGGCTTTACGCGGGCAAAGCACGCGGGCAACATCATCATGAAGAACCTTTTGGACTTCTGCCTCGGCACCATCGTGTTCATCCTCTTGGGTGCGGGGCTGCTGATGGGGGAAGACGCTCTCTTCGGGCTGGTCGGCATCCCCAACCTCGACCTCATCGCCAACTTTGCGACGTATGACTGGTCTACCTTCTTTTTCAACCTCGTGTTTTGCGCCACCACGGCGACCATCGTTTCGGGCGCCATGGCAGAGCGCACCAAGTTCCTCTCTTACTGCATCTATTCCCTTGTCATCAGCGCGGTGGTCTACCCCATCGAGGCGCACTGGGTATGGGGCGGCGGCTGGCTGACGCAGGAGATCGCGGGCGTCTATTACGTCGACTTTGCGGGCTCTTCGCTCATCCACATGGTGGGCGGCATCTCTTCCTTCATCGGCGCGCTCATCCTAGGGCCCCGCTACGGCAAATATCTCGATAAAGACGGCAGGCCCACCCTCCTCCGCAGGGAAGCAAAGTTCGTCCGCGCCATCCCCGGGCACAACATCCCCATCGGAGCACTGGGCGTGTTCATCCTCTGGTTCTGCTGGTACGGTTTCAACGGAGCGGCGACTTCCGGCATGACCCAGCTGGCGCAGGTGCTTGTCACCACCACCGTGGCAGCGGCGACGGGCACCATCTCGACGATGGTCTTTACCTGGATCAAGAACAAAAAACCGGACGTTTCCATGACCCTCAACGGCTCTCTCGCAGGGCTCGTGGCAGTGACGGCGGGCTGCGCCAACGTAGACGTCGTGGGCGCCTTCTTCATCGGCCTGGTGGCGGGCATCCTCGTCGACGTCGCCGTCGAATTCATCGATAAAAAGCTGCACGTAGACGACCCCGTGGGCGCCATCGCCGTGCACGGCGTCAACGGCCTGTGGGGCACCCTTGCCGTCGGACTCTTTTCCACGGGCATCAACCCCGTGGGCGATTCGGCGCAGAAGGGCCTGTTCTACGGCGGCGGCTTCAACATGCTGGGCGTACAGCTTTTAGGCGTCGTCTGCATCGCCGCATGGACCATCCTCTGCATGGTCGTGCTCTTTCAGATCCTCAAACATACCTGCGGCATCCGCGCTTCCAAGATCGAGGAGATCGAGGGGCTGGACAAACACGAACACGGGCTCGTCAGTGCCTATGCAAACTTTGCCCCCGTTCCCCTGGCGGCGGAAATGCTGGACGCCGATATGGCTTCCGCGGTGCCGCTGCCCGCGGCCGCAGCTTCCGAAGCGCAGCCTGCGCCCCGCGCCGCGATCCCCGTCGTCCGTGCAGGAGAAGCGGGTGCAAAGCTTTCCAAAGTCGTCATCGTGGCGAAGCAGTCCAAATTCGACGACCTGAAAGAGGCGCTCAACGCCATCGGCGTCACGGGCATCACGGTGACGCAGGTGCTCGGATGCGGCGTCGAGAAGGGTGCGAGCGAGTACTACCGCGGCGTCAAGGTGGATATGGACCTGCTGCCCAAAGTCAAGGTGGAAGTGGTCGTCAGCAAGGTCCCCGTCGAAAAGGTCGTCGAAGCGGCGCGCAGCGCGCTCTATACGGGGCACATCGGCGACGGCAAGATCTTCGTCTACGACGTGGAAGACGTCGTCCGCGTGCGCACCGGCGAGAGCGGCTACGACGCCTTGCAGGAAGACTGAACTCCCCTTGTTCCGCCCGACGCGGGACAGGAGCCGAAAAACCGTTCACACAATTGCTTTCTCATAAGACAGAGGGCCGTCCGCTTTTGCGGGCGGCCCTCCCATAATTGCAGTTTATAGCGGGTATCAGCGGTATGAAACGATATTTTTTCTTATACTTTCCATAAAAAAAGCCGAAAATGCGAATTTGTCCCCTGCGCTTGACCTGCGCGGAGCGGGGGCATATAATGAATTGCGTTATTGAAATTTCCTATCGGACGGAGAAAGCACTATGCAGCAGCGAGAAGGACAATTCCGCGACCCTTCGGGGTGCGCCGTGGCGGGCGTGATCGACCGCAGCGGCAAAAAGATGACGGGCGAAGGCATGATAGACGCCATCGCGGTCATGCACGACCGTTCCAACGGCCTCGGCGGCGGCTTTGCGGGCTACGGCATCTACCCGCACTACAAAGATTTTTATGCCTTTCATCTCTTCTTTGATACCCAAAAGGCGCAGGAAGAGACGGAGGCATTTATCAAGCGCCACTTCGAGATCGTGTATGCTTCGGAAATACAGACGCGCAAGATGCCCGCCGTCAAGGGCGAGCCGCTCATCTTCCGCTACTTTCTGGCGCCTCTTCCGAGAAAACTTGCAAATTCCCATCTTTCCGAACGGGAATATGTGGCGCGCTGCGTCATCCGCATCAACGGCGAGATCGGCGGCGCATACGTCTTTTCGAGCGGCAAAAACATGGGCATCTTCAAGGGGGTGGGCTACCCCGAGGACATCGGCAGGTTCTACCGCCTCGAAGAGTACGAAGGCTACGCTTGGACGTGCCACGGCAGATACCCTACCAACACCCCCGGCTGGTGGGGCGGCGCGCACCCCTTCGGGCTTTTGGACCTCTCCGTCGTGCACAACGGAGAGATCTCCTCTTATGACGCCAACCGCCGCTACATGGAGATGTTCGGCTACAAATGTACGCTGCAGACGGATACCGAGGTCATCACCTACATCATCGACTACCTCGTGCGGCGGCAGGGCCTTTCGCTCGAAGAAGTTTCGCACGTCATCGCGGCGTCCTTCTGGTCGACCATCAAACGCAGGGAAGAGCCCGCGCGAAGCCAACAGGCGCTCCTGCGCAGGATGTTTCCCTCCCTGCTCATCACGGGGCCCTTTTCCGTCATCGTGGGGTTTGAAGGCGGCATCATGGGGCTGTGCGACCGCCTCAAGCTGCGCTCCATGGTGTGCGCGGAAAAGGGCGACAGGGCGTACATTTCCAGCGAAGAGAGCGCAATACGGCGCATCGAACCCTCGCTCGATCGCATCTGTTCCCCCGCGGGCGGAGAAGCGGTCATCTACGAACTCAAAAAACAAGGAGGGCAGGCATGATGGATCTGTATATCAGGCCGGACTACGAAGTCGTCCGCAACCAATCGCGCTGCATCGCCTGCCGCGTGTGCGAACGGCAATGCGCCAATGAAGTGCATTCCTTTGACCCTGAAACGGGACTGATGGAGGCGGACGAGGGCAAATGCGTCAACTGCCACCGCTGCGTCAGCCTCTGCCCCACGCACGCCCTGAAGATCGTAAAGACGGACGATACCTACCGCGAAAACGCCAACTGGGAGGCGCAGGCCATCCACGAGGTATACCGCCAGGCAAACACGGGCGGCGTGCTGCTCTCTTCGATGGGCAGCCCCAAGCCCTACCCCGTGTTCTGGGACAAGCTGCTCATCAACGCCTCGCAGGTCACAAACCCGCCCATCGATCCCTTACGCGAGCCGATGGAGACGCAGCTGTATTTGGGCAAACGCACGGCGAAGATCGAGCGCGGCAAAGACGGGCTGCTGAAAGATACTCTTCCGCCGCAATTAAAACTTTCCGTGCCCGTCCTGTTTTCGGCGATGAGCTACGGCTCCATCTCCTATAACGCGCACGAAAGTCTGGCGCGGGCGGCGGAAGAGCTCGGCATCTACTACAACACGGGCGAGGGCGGGCTGCACAGAGATTTTTACAAATACGGCAAAAACACCATCGTACAGGTGGCGAGCGGGCGATTCGGCGTGCATAAGGAGTACCTGGAAGCCGCCGCCGCCATCGAAATAAAGATGGGCCAGGGCGCGAAGCCGGGCATCGGCGGGCACCTGCCCGGCGGCAAGATCAGCAAAGACGTCTCCGAAACGCGCATGATCCCGCAGGGCGTGGACGCCATCTCCCCCGCACCCCACCACGATATCTATTCCATAGAAGACCTGAAACAGCTGGTCGACTCCCTTAAAGAGGCGACGGAATATAAAAAGCCGATCATCGTCAAGATCGCGGCGGTGCACAACGCGGCCGCCATTGCCAGCGGCATCGCCAGGAGCGGGGCGGACATCATTGCCATCGACGGTTTCCGCGGGGGCACGGGCGCGGCGCCCACCCGCATCCGCGACAATGTGGGCATCCCCATCGAGCCGGCGCTCGCGCAGATCGATCAGCGCCTGCGCGAAGAGGGTATCCGCGACAATGTTTCGATCATCGTCGGCGGCTCCGTGCGCTCGAGCGCGGACGTCGTCAAGGCCATCGCTCTCGGAGCGGACGCCTGCTACATCGGCACGGCGGCGCTGCTGGCGCTGGGGTGCCACCTCTGCCGCTCCTGCCATACCGGCAAGTGCAACTGGGGCATCGCCACCCAGCGACCCGACCTCGTCAAGCGGCTCAACCCCGACCTCGGCTACAAGCGGCTGGTCAATTTGGTCTCCGCGTGGAAGCATGAGATCGAAGAGATGATGGGCGGCATGGGCATCAACTCGCTGGAAGCCCTGCGTGGCAACCGCCTGATGCTGCGCGGCATCGGGCTGAGCGATACCGAGCTTCGCCTTTTGGGCGTGCGCTACGCGGGCGAATCGCTGTAAGCGCGGAAAGGAGAAAAAACCGTGAAACGCATCTACGTCAACGAACAATGGTGCCTCGGCTGCCATCTGTGCGAATACGAATGCGCCTACGCCAATTCCGGCATCGCCGGCATGGTGCGGGCGCTCAAAGGCAAAGCCATCCATCCCCGCCTGCGGGTGGAAGATGCGGGCGACGTGCACTTTGCCGTCAACTGCCGCCACTGCACCGACCCCGTGTGCATTAAAAGCTGCATCTCGGGCGCGCTCACGAAGGGCAAGGACGGCGTCGTGCGCATCGACCGGCAAAAATGCGTCGGCTGCCTCACTTGCGTGCTCGTCTGCCCCTACGGCGCGGTGCTGTCCTCCCCCGAGGGCCACGCCGCCATGAAGTGCCAGCTGTGCACCGACAACGGCAGAGATATGCCCAACTGCGTCAAATACTGCCCCAACGGCGCCATCGTCTATGAAGAGAGGGAGGCGGCACGATGAAAAAATATCCTTACGTCATCCTCGGCTGCTCCGTCGCCGCCGTCGCCGCCATCGAGGGCATCCGCTCCGAAGACAGAGAGGGTCGCATCCTCGTCGTCGGCGAAGAGCCGTGCAGGGCGTACGGGCGGCCGCTCATCTCTTACTATCTGCTGGGCGAGACCGACCTTGCGCGCATGGACTACCGCCCCGAAGAGTTTTACGAGGAACACGGTGCCGACCTCCGCCTCGGCGTGCGGGCGGAAGCCGTCGACCCGAAAAGAAAGACTGTTACTTTTTCGGACGGGGAGAAGATCGGCTATGGTAAACTCCTCGTCGCAACGGGCTCGCGCCCCTTCGATCCGCCCATAGAGGGCATCGAACGCGTCAAAGAGCGCTTCAGCTTTATGACGAAGGCGGACGCTCTCGCCCTCGAAAAGGTGCTCTCCCCCGAAAAGCGGGTGCTGATCGTGGGGGCGGGGCTCATCGGGCTCAAGTGCTTCGAAGGCATCGCGGCGCGCGTTAAAAGCGCGGCGGTCGTCGACCTCGCGGACCGCATCCTGCCCTCCGTCCTCGACCATACGGGCGCGGAGATGGTGCAGAAGGCGCTGGAAGCGCGCGGGGCAGCGTTTTACCTCGCCGACGCCGTGGCGAAATTTGACGGCAACACCGCCTATTTAAAGAGCGGAAAGGAGCTGCCCTTCGATCTCCTCGTCACCGCCGTGGGCGTGCGGCCGAACGCGGAGCTCGTCAAAGAGGCGGGCGGAGAAGTGCGCCGCGGCATCGCCGCCGACGCGTGCGGCAGAACGAGCCTGCCCGACATCTATGCGGCGGGCGACTGCGCCGAGAGTTTTGACGCCGTCAGCGGCGAAAACAGGGTGCTGGCGCTGCTTCCAAACGCCAACATGCAGGGGTGCATTGCCGGCATCAACATGGCAGGCGGCAAGGCGAAGTTTGAAAACGCCGTCGCCTTCAACTCCATCGGGTTTTTCGGCACGCACGTCATGACGGCGGGCGTGTACGAGGGCGAGGCATATACCGAGCACACGGAGCGCTCGTACAAGGCGCTGTTTTATAAAGAGGGCGTACTGAAAGGCTTTATCCTCATAAACCTCCCCGAACGGGCGGGCATCTATCTCAAACTGCTGCGCGAGCGCATCCCCCTTTCGGAGGTGGACTTTACAGCGCTGAAAACTTCTCCCGCATGGAGCGCTTTTCCCCCCGCCGTGCGGAAACGAAATTTTGCCGCGGAGGTGTAACATGAAGATCGATGCAAACGGAATGCACTATGCGGCGCTCAACGCGGCGGTGCGGCAGTGCGGCGAAGACGTCGAGATCTTCGGATGCGTGGGGCAGCGCTACCTCGGCGCGGGGCTTGCAGAAAAGAAGATCGTCATACACGGTACCCCGGGCAACGCACTCGGGGCGTACCTTAACGGCGCGGAGATCCGCGTGGAGGGCAACGTACAGGAGGCCACGGGCGACACGATGAACGGCGGCGTCATCGAAGTACACGGCAGCGCCGGAGACGCCACGGGCTACGCCATGCGCGGCGGCAAGATCTTCATAGAAGGCGACGTCGGCTATCGCTGCGGCATCCACATGAAGGCGTATCTGCACCATCGCCCCGCCATCGTCATCGGCGGCAGGGCGGGCAGCTTTTTGGGCGAATACCAGGCGGGCGGCACCATCATCGTTTTGGGCGGCAATACAGACAAAAAGCCCGTGGTCGGCAATTTCTGCGGCACGGGGATGCACGGGGGCGAGATCCTGCTCTGCTGTGATGCACTCGATGCGGCGCTCCCCGCACAGGTCAAAGCGGAGCGCCTCCAAGGCCCGGGGAGCGAGGAGGCGGTCTCTCTCGTCAGAGAGTGGTGCGTCCGCTTCGGAAAGGATGAAGCGCCCTACCTTCGGGCTGTTTACCATCGCCTCACGCCGAATGCAGAAAACCCGTATCGGCAGATGTATACGCCCAACTGAACATTGGGGCGGCAGGAGGTCGCCATGATCCGCATTTCTCTGCGCTGCGACTTTCAGGCGGTGCTTCCGAAACTCAAAGATAAACTCGAAAAAAGCGGTTTTCTGCTCGTCGAGGACGAAGAAGACGCGGCGCTCTTTGTTCCGCAGATCGCGAGGCGCAGCTGGGAAAAGGAGGTCCTCGCCTGCACCGCGCGCGGCGGGGCGGTCGTCATCGTAAAGAAGGAAAACGTCTCCGCGGCGGAAGAACTGCTCAAAGGCAGCGGTGCGGCGGTGCTTTCGGCGGAAGTTCCCTTTTCGGTGCTGGCGGGCGCGCTGCAGGCGGAAGCCAAGGCGGGCGAGCGGCTGTTTGCAGTGTGCGAAGAGCTTTGCCGCCTGCGCGAAAAGCTGGAAAGCGAAAAACTTATCATGCGCGCCAAGCTCGTTCTGATGGAACGGGGCATGACGGAGCGCGAGGCGCACCGCCTGCTCGAAAAACAGGCGATGGACAGGCGGCTTCCCCGCCGTGCCGTCGCCGAAGAAATTTTAAATGCAGAAAAACCGCAAGATCATCAGGGCGAAGGCGGTTAAGTACGTCCTGAGCAGAACGCAAAAAGTCGCGTGAGGAAAGACATGAACGAAATACACGAAGAATGCGGCGTGTTCGGCATCGCCTGCGGCAGCACGCAGGATGTAGTGGGCCCCGTCTATTACGGCCTGTACGCACTGCAGCATCGCGGGCAGGAGAACTGCGGCATCGCCGTGTGCGACGACGGCTGCCTGCACTGTTATAAGCAGGCGGGGCTTGTGGGAGAAGTGTTCTCCCCTGCCGTCCGGGCGCAGCTGGGGCAGGGAAACATGGCGGTAGGGCACGTGCGCTACGGCACCACCGGCGGCAGCGACGTGCGCAACGCACAGCCGATCATGGTCAACCATAAAAACGGCAGGATGGCGCTCGTGCACAACGGCAACCTCGCCAACGCGGGGCAATTGCGGGCAAAGCTGGAGGAGAGAGGCGCCATCTTCCACACGGCGAGCGATTCTGAGATCGTCGCCTACCTCATCACGCAGGAGCGTCTGAAAAGCCCTTCCATCGAGGAGGCCGTGCGCCGCGCGGCAAGACGACTGCGGGGCGCCTATTCGCTGATCGTCCTGTCGCCGACCAAGATGATCGCCGTGCGCGACCCGCACGCCTTCCGCCCCCTCTGCTTCGGAAGGAGGGCTGACGGCGCGTTTGTCGTCGCCTCCGAGAGCTGCGCCCTCGACGCCGTCGGCGCCTCCTTCATCCGCGACGTAAAAGCGGGCGAAATGCTCGTATTCGACGGCAGCGGCGTGCGCTCTCTCTTTGTGGGCGGCGGCAGACCGACGCCCTGCATCTTCGAATACATCTACTTTGCGCGGCCGGATTCGGTGATAGACGGCATCTCCGTGCACGAAGCGCGCCGCCGTGCGGGCAGACTGCTCGCCGAAGCGTACCCCGTGAAGGCCGACGTCGTCGTGGGCGTGCCCGATTCGGGCATCGATGCGGCGCTCGGCTATGCGGAAGCGGCGCATATTCCCTTCGATACCGGCCTCGTCAAAAACAAATACATCGGCAGGACGTTCATCGAACCCGCGGCGGCGCAGCGGCAAAACGACGTGCGCATCAAGCTCAACGCGCTCAGAAGCGCCGTCGCGGGCAAGCGCGTGGTGCTCATAGACGATTCTATCGTCCGCGGCACCACCATCGGCAAGATCGTATCTCTTCTGAAAGAGGCGGGCGCGCGTCAGGTGCATCTGCGCATCTGTTCGCCGCCCTTCCTGTTCCCCTGCTATTACGGCACCGATATCGACTCGCGCGAAAACCTCATCGCCTGCAAACATTCACCGGAAGAGATCGCAAAGATCGTCGGCGCCGATTCCCTCGGCTATCTTCCCGGCGGAAAACTGCACAAAATGGTGCCGCTTCCGCGGACGTGCAGGGCGTGCTTTGACGGAAAATACCCGACCCGCATCTGCGAAAACGCTTCCAAAGATAAATTTGAACAGAAATTAGGGGTGCTTTCGCGCCTGCAGGAAGATACTTCGGCAACGGCGCGCCCCTCTATACAGGAATGATCCGCCTTTCCCTCCGCAGCAGGATCTCGCAGCGGCCCCGCCGAGCAAAAACCGCAAAGGCGGAAATTCTACAGAAAGAACAGCTCTGTGCTCTGCCTTTTGCATCACCGAAAAACAGATCGGCCCCGCCCGCACCAGACCGCGTTTTACTCCCTTTCTTTCCCCGATTTGGGAAAGAGTCAACTCAGCCATACAAAACAAAACCCTGCATTAAATTTAGAAGCGCATTCTTTCAAAAAATAAATATCCACGTGCAAAGCACGTGGTATTTCATTTTCGGGCATAGCCCTAAACGATACTGGCTGCGCACAAGTGCGCCGGAGAATTGGCCTGCCA
>CASFTB010000021.1 GCA_949297575.1 uncultured Bacillota bacterium
ACGCGCGGCGCAGCAAGCGCACGGGCATCCCCTCCGCCACGCCCAGCTCTCTCAGCCGCTCCCCCGCCGCGGGCGGCAGCGAGAGCGAGAGGATGCGGGCGCTTTCGCCCGCTTTCAGTTCGGATAACTTCATAGCGCTATCCTATGCGCGCGCGGCGGACATTATGAGAGTGCAGGCGGCGCGCGGCGGCCGCCCCTCCGCGCGCAAAGGCATGAAAAAGAGGGGGCTGCCGTCCTTGCCGGACGGCGGCCCCCTCTCGGATCCGAAAGGTCATTCGGCGCAAAACCGGATCGCGCCGTTTTTTTACTTTCTGCTCTCCCTCTTTTCCCTGAGCTCTTCCTTGCGGGTGCGCTCCGCGACGGCCGCCGCCTTATCCTTGGGGCGGATGAGGAGGATGACCACGATGGCGATCAGGCAGACCGCGGCGATGGAGAGGAACACGACGGAGACGACGTTGTCCTGCAGCCAGTACGTCTCTGCGGGGATGACGTCCGCCTGCGCGGAGACGCTGACGATCGCATACGCGCCGGGCAGCTTGTCGTCCACGACGCCCATGCCCGTCTTGTCGTCCACCTCGACGGTGATCTTATAGTAACCGATGTCCTGCGGGACGAAGCTCAGAGAGCTGTCCGGCGACCATTCGTAGGCATTGTCGCCCTCGTCGTCGGTGTCCTCGAGGTCCTTGTCGTACTCATTGATGGCGCGCCAGGTGCCGTATTCGTTGGTGCCGTCGGCCTTTTCGCCGGAGATGATCTGGTCGCGGCCGGTGACCGTAACGCCCTCGTTGACCTGGAAGTAGTACAGCATGTAGCGCACGTCATACCCGGAGATGGAGGTGATATCGAAATCCGGGAGGGTGTAGGAGACGTCGACGTAGCCGACCTCGATGTCGGTGGGAGCCTCGACCACCGCGCCCGTATACTGCACGCTGAAGGTGAACGTCGCCACGTTCTGCGCGTCCCAGACGTTGGAAGAAGTGATCTCGCCGAGGGTATACTCCGTTTCGCCGCCGACCGTCTTTTCGAACACGCCGTGCATGCTCTTGCCCGCCTCGTTGGTGGGCACGACGCAGAACTCGAACGTGCCGGTCTTTTCGACGGGGATGCGCAGCTCGTCATAGCTGCCGCTGACCGTGGCGGTATCCGCCTGCGTCGTCCTGTAATAGACGGTAAACTTCATGTCGGTATAGCCGCAGGAAGCGTCCGTGATGTAGGGACGGAGCGAAGGCACATAGAAGTACGCGCCCGAACCGACGCGGATGCCGACGGTGTTGCCGTCCTCATCCTTCGTGTAGGAGGCCGCGGTGACGGCTTCCTGATAGGCCGCGACGGCCTCTTCGTTCTCGGTGATGCCCGTCGCGGTGCCGTCCTCCTCGTTCGCGGTATAGGTATAGAAATCCATCTCGGGGCGGACTTTGACGTTCTCCGTCTTCGTGACGGAGATGTGCCTGCTGCCGTCCAGCGCGTCGGCAGAGGCATACCATTCGAGGAAGTAGTAGGCGGTGTTGTCGTTGCCGTCGGTCAGCGCGTAGGCGATGCTCAGCGCGCCGTTGTCCGTGCTGCCGCCGAAATCCGTCTCAAAGAAACGCTTGTCCGATTCGAGGTCGTTGTAGCCGACCAGCTCGCCCTCCCCGTTGAAGGAGGCAGCGATCTCTTCGCCGTTTTCGTCGGTGGCGGGGACGACCTCGCTGCCGTTATAGGCGAGATAAAAACTGTCTGTGCTGACGGAAGCGGAGCAGACGTCGATGGTGACGTAGTCGAAATCCAGCTCGGTGGCGAGGTACAGCTGCTTGATCTCGCTGTCCACGACGAGCACGGGTGCGGCGTCGTCGAGGATCTCGCCGTTTTCGTCGAGCTTGAAGCTCTGGCCGTTGATAGAGCGGATCTCGAATTTCGCCTTGTTCTCCCCTGCCACGCTCGCCTTGAAGGAGAGCGGGGTGATGGGGGTATCGGCGGAGGCGGACGCATAGCGCGCATAGTACCTGCCGATGTTGGTGAAGGTGCCGGCCTCCGTGCCGCCGATCAGCACGGTGAAGTCGCCGTAGCCCTCCTGCCCGGCGGGTTCGGTGAGGGCGATCTCGATCTCGCCCGCATCTACGGTCACGGCGGCGGCGCCGTTGACGGAGGCGTTCACCTTCCCCCCTTCCGCGGGGGTAAAGACGATCTCGTTGACCGACTTGCCTTCCTTGCTCATGCTCATCTGCGTCGTTTCGAGCGTGACGGTGAAATCCTCGAAATTCGTTTCGGGGAAGCCGATGCCGAGGCTGAAATACTGCGCCTCGCCCGCATCGCCGACGGCAGGCTCCTCGCCCGCAAAGGAATACCACTTGAGCGCGACATTCCTGCGCAGGGAGATGTAGGAACTGTCGTCCGAATCGCCCATCTGATAAGTGAGGTACTCCGCCCCCTCCACCGCAGACGCATCGCCCGAAGTGGTGAATACGGAGACGGTCGCGACGGAATCCGCAGCCTGTGCGCGCAGGCCCATCGCCGTGAACATTGCCGCGACGGACAGCGCGAAGGCCGCCAACAATGTGAGAATGCTGATTTTCCTTTTGCTCATGCTTGTGCTCCCAATGCATTTTGGGGAAGCGCCGCAAAGGGCGCAAAGTCCCCTATAAAAAACCTGTACCCGATTATTTTACCCTATCGGGGCAGTTTTGTCAAACGCATTCCTTCCCTTTCGCCAAATTTTTCGGCGGGCGGGCGGTTCTGCGGCTATTTTTTACAGGCGCATCACAATTCGAACGCCTTTTTTACGTCGAAATATTTCCACGGCGAGGCTTCGGGCGGCTCCGCCATGAAGCGCATGCGCTCCTTTGTTACGGGGTGGGTAAAGCTAAGCGAATACGCCCAGAGCGCCAGCCCGCCCTTTTTGGCGTTTTCGCCGCCGTAGCGCATGTCTCCGTACACGGGCGTGCCCAGCCCCGCCATCTGCACGCGGATCTGGTGCGTCCTGCCCGTGTGCAGCCTGACGCGCACGAGCGAGCAGCCCCCCTTCTCCTCCATGACCTCGTAGTCGAGGGAGGCCATCTTCGCGCCGTCCGTGGTGGGAGGGCAGATATAGACCATGTTGTTGACGGGGTTCTTTTTAAGGTAATTGACGAGGTTGCCCTTCTTTTCCGCGGGGCAGCCGACGAGCACGGCGAGGTAGCGCTTGTCGAAATCTCCGCCGCGCATCTGCTCGGCGAGGCGGGAAGCGGCCTTGCTCGTCTTGGCGAAGACCATGACGCCGCCCGTCGGCCTGTCCAGCCGGTGGATGAGCCCCACATACACGTTGCCCGGCTTGTCGTACGTCACTTTTATGTAACGGCGGATGGCTTCGAGCAGGGAATCGTCTCCCGTCTCGTCCCCGCAGGAGGGCACCCCCTGCGGCTTGAGCGCGACGATGACGTGGTTGTCTTCATAGAGGATATTCAGGTCAAGATCGGTCATAGATAAAGATCCCTCCCGCGCCGCAGGGAAGGGGGATCCCCTCCTCGGTGGGCAGCCCCACTTCGTAGGCGTCTATCCTCCCCTTCCCTCGCAGGCACAATTTGAGAATGTTATGGAGCACCATGGGCTGCAGGCCCGTGGTATAGCTGTTGATGAGAAAAAAGAGCGGGTCGTCCGAGAGCACCTCCGCACACAGCTGCACGAAGGGGAAGAGGCTCTCTTCGATCTTCCACATCTCCCCGCCCGGCCCGCGCCCGTAAGAGGGCGGGTCCATGATGACGGCGTCGTATTTGTTGCCGCGGCGGATCTCCCGCTGCACGAACTTTTTGCAGTCGTCTATGATATATCTGATGCCGCCCCGGATGCCCGAGAGGCGCGCGTTTTCGCCCGCGCGCTCGACCATGCCCTTCGCCGCGTCGACGTGCGTGACCTGTGCGCCGGACTTGGCGCACGCGACGCTCGCCCCGCCCGTGTAGGCGAAGAGGTTGAGCACCCTGACCGGCCGCCCCGCCCCCTCGATGAGGGAACGCATGCAGTCCCAATTGACCGCCTGTTCGGGGAACAGCCCCGTGTGCTTGAAGCCCATGGGCCTGACCGTGAAGCGGAGGTCTTTATAGGAGATCTCCCATTCCTCCGGCATCTTCTTGCGGTATTCCCAGGCGCCGCCGCCCCGCTCGCTGCGGCGGTAGACGGCGCTGATGCCGGGGTAAGAGAACAGGTCGCGCCGCGCCGCCCAGATGACCTGGGGGTCGGGGCGCAGCAGCACGACGTCCTTCCAGCGCTCCAGCTTGTAGCCGTCTCCCGTGGCGATGATCCGATAATCCTTCCAGTTTTCGGCGATCTTCATAGGCGGCGCGTCATTTGCTCCTGACAACGGTCAGCGTGACCTTGCCGCCGATGTCCCAGTCCTTGGCGTATCCCTCGGCGCTGCCCGCCTCGATGCCGTCCGCAAGCACGACTTCGGCGATCTCCGCCTTGCGGCCTTCGAGCACCTTCGCCGTCTCCCCTTCCGCCGCGTAGAACACGCGGATGCGGTCGGTGACCTCAAAGCCCGCCTCCTTGCGCATGGTCTGCAGCTTGGAGATGAGCTCGCGCTCGATGCCCTCCTCGATGAGTGCGGGCGTGAGGCGGGTATCCAGCGCCACGGTGATGCCCTTGTCGCTCGCGGAGACGTACCCCGCCGCGCTCTCGGTGGAGATGAGCAGGTCCTCCTCGCAAAGCTCCACTTCCGCGCCGGAGATCTCGGTTTTGTAGGTGCCGCCGCCCTTCACCGCCGCCACGACCGCGGCGCCGTCGCAGCTTTCGAGGAAGGCGCGGATGCCGCCGAGCAGCTTGCCGTACTTCGGGCCCAGCGTCTTCATCTGCGGCTTCAGTTTATAGGTGACGAGCGCGGACGCGTCCTTCGCCTCCGTCATCCTTTTGATGTTCAGCTCGTCGAGGATGACCCCTTTGAGTTCGTCGTTCAGATCGAGGTCGCGCTCGGTCGCCACTGCCATCTCCGCGAGGGGCTGGCGGTTTTTGAGGCTGCCCGCGTTGCGCGCGGCGCGGCCCAGAACGACCACTTCGAGCACCGAATCCATGCCCTTTTCGAGGTCGGGATCGACCGCCGCCCCGTCATAGGCGGGGAAAGAACACATGTGCACGGACTTGGGCGCATCCTTATAGAAATTCGGGACGAGGTTTTGGTACATCTGCTCGGCGATGAAGGGCGTGAAGGGCGCCGTGAGCTTGGCGAGGGTGACGAGCACGGTGTACAGCGTGGTGTACGCCGCCGCCTTGTCCTCCGTCATCTCCTTGCCCCAGTACCGCTCGCGGCCGCGGCGCACGTACCAGTTGGAGAGCACGTCCACGAAATCCTGCAATGCCCGGGCGCTGTCTGTGATGTCATAGGAAGCGAGGCCCTCGTCCACCGTTTTGATGAGGGTGTTGAGCTTGGACAGGATCCACTTGTCCATCAGCGTGAGTTTGCATTTTTTCAGGTCATATTTGCTCGGGTCGTACTTGTCGATATCCGCGTACAGCACGAAGAAGGCGTAGCTGTTCCACAGCGGCCCCATGTAGCGGCGCTGCGCTTCGGACACAGCCTCGGGATAGAAGCGGGACGGGATCCACGGCGCGCTCGACGTGTAGAAATACCAGCGCACCGCATCGGCGCCCTGCTTGTCGAGCACGCTCCACGGGTCGACGACGTTGCCCTTGTGCTTGGACATTTTGACGCCGTTTTTGTCGTTGACGTGCCCCAGAACGATGCAGTTTTTGAAGGGCGCCTTCCCGTAAAGGATGGTCGAGATGACGAGCAGCGTATAGAACCAGCCGCGCGTCTGGTCGACCGCCTCGGAGATGAAGTCGGCGGGGAAGGTCTCGTCGAACAGGTCTTTATTTTCAAACGGATAGTGATACTGTGCGAAGGGCATGGAGCCGGAATCGAACCAGCAGTCGATGACCTCGGGCGTGCGCTTCATCGTGCCGCCGCACTCGCAGGCGAAGGTGCAGCCGTCGATGTACGGGCGGTGCAGCTCGATGTCGCCCGCGATGCCGCACTTCTCTTTGAGTTCCGCCTTGCTGCCGATGACGTGCACCTTGCCGCACTTTTCGCACACCCATACGGGCAGCGGCGTGCCCCAGTAGCGGTCGCGCGAGAGGCCCCAGTCGATGACGTTTTCGAGGAAGTTGCCCATGCGCCCCGATTTGATGGTCTCGGGCATCCAATTCACCGAATTGTTGGCCTTGATGAGCTCGTCCTTGACGGCCGTGACTTTGATGAACCAGCTCTCGCGGGCGTAATAGATGAGGGGCGTATCGCACCGCCAGCAGTGCGGGTAGCTGTGCTCATAGAGCATTTCTTTGAACAACAACCCCTTCTCTTTGAGCAGGGCGATGATGCCCTTGTCCGCTTTTTTGACGAACGTACCCGCGAAATCGGTGACGGCGGGCTTGAAGCAGCCGCGCTCGTCCACCATGTTGACGACGGGCAGGCCGTACTTTTTGCCGACGCGGTAGTCGTCCTCGCCGAAGGCGGGCGCGATGTGCACGACGCCCGTGCCGTCCGTCAGCGTGACGTACCCGTCGCACACGACGTAGTGCGCCTTTTCGCGGTAGCTGCCCTCCGCGTACGGGAAGAGCGGCTCGTATTCGGCATGTTCGTACTCTCTGCCCTGCTTGACGGACAGCGTCTTATATGTCCCCTCCCCGAACAGCGTGGGAACGAGCGCCTGCGCTAAAACGTAGCGCGCGCCGTCCTCCGCTTCGATCTCGGCGTACTCTTCGTCTGCGTTCATGCACAGCGCCACGTTGGACGGGAGCGTCCAGGGCGTGGTCGTCCAGGCAAGAAAATAGCCGTTATTCATGCCCTTGCGCTTGAAGCGGACGAAAACGGAAGTTTCCTTCACGTCCTTGTACCCCTGCGCGACCTCGTGCGAGGAAAGCGCGGTGCCGCAGCGCGGGCAGTACGGGACGATCTTGTGCCCCTTGTACAGGAGCCCCTTTTCCCAGATGGTCTTGAGCGCCTGCCAGACGGACTCGATGTAGCTGTCCTCATAAGTGACGTAGGGGTGCTCCATGTCTGCCCAGTAGCCGACGCGCTCGGACATGCGCTCCCACTCGCCCTTGTACTTCCAGACGCTTTCCTTGCACTTTTTGATGAAGGGCTCGATGCCGTACTTTTCGATGTCCTGCTTGCCGTCCATGCCTAGGAGTTTTTCCACTTCCAGCTCGACGGGCAGGCCGTGCGTATCCCAGCCCGCCTTTCTGAGGACGTGCTTTCCTTTCATGGTCTGATAGCGGGGGATGATGTCCTTCATGACGCGGGTGAGGATGTGCCCGATGTGCGGCTTGCCGTTGGCCGTAGGCGGCCCGTCGTAGAAGGAAAATTCCTCGTGGCCCTCGTTCTGCTTCACGCTGTCCTCGAAGACGTTGTTCTCCTTCCAGAACCCGATGATCTCCTTTTCGCGCTCGACGAAGTTCATCGCCGTATCCACTTTTTTGTACAGCCTTTTCTCTTTATCCATCTCTTCTTCTCCTTGCGGAATGTGACTTTATTGAAAAAGTGCCCCCGTTCTCGGAACAAACAAGGACACCACCGAAACATACTGACATACGCCCCTTTTGGTAACGCGGTGGAAATAACCGCGCGCGGAACTACTTTCCCCCTTGCGGGTGTTCGCACCGCGGGCTGGAAGGGGATACCCCGCCGCCTTCCCTGCCGGCTTCCACCTGCCGCCGGCTCTCTGTGAGGGAGGATTGCCGCGGGGCGCGTCCTTCGTCGCTGCCCGTATCTCTATACGCTATCATTTTACCAATCTCCGCGCGATTTGTAAAGCGATTTTGCCCGCCTGTAAAAAGAAAGCGCGCAGCCCCCTGCCGCGGCACAGCTTTTTATGTTAAAGCATTGCTTTTTGCGACGGTATGTATTATAATTATTATAAAATATATTGGAGGAGAGAAAAATACTATGCCCCTCGTACCCGCGATCTGCACGCAGTGCGGATCCCCAATACAGGTAGACGACGCCAAGGAAGCGGGCATCTGCCCCCACTGCGGCACCGCCTTCATCACCGAAAAGGCCATCAATAACTACGTCACCCAGCACATTTCAAACACCACCGTCACGCAGACCATCGTCAAAAATATCTACGGCAGAGAAAAGACGGAGGCGGAAGAATACGTTGCCCGCGGGCTCTCCTTTCTCGACCTGGGAGAATATATCGAGGCGGCGAAGTGCTTTGACAAAGCCGTCAAAAGCGAGCCGGGCAACATCGAAAATCATATCCTCTTATACCGCGCCCTCACTCTCGACTTCCGCCTCTACTACGGCGGGCTGACCGATCCCGCGCGGCAGAAATACGAGTTCGCCTTCACCCTGCACGGGCAGGACGGGGAGCAGAGAGTTTCTCTCAACGAAGTATTCGGCCGCATCGACAAACTCGCGCAGCAGACGGACATCTCCGCCCTGCAAAAGCAGTACGGCTACACCTTCCGCAAGGACAAAAACTTCTGGCTGGAAAGCTACCGCAACGCGACGCGGCTGTATGCCGCCGCAATGGGCGGCACCCTCGCCGAGACCTCCCTGCTGCTGGAAAAGGAGCTCGGCATCAAACCTTCCGTATTCAACGCGCGCGCAAATTTCCGCCGCTTCGACAAATGCGCGGCGTATGCCGTTGAAAACCTGTATTCCTGTCCCGATTTTACGGAAGAGGAACGCGCCGCCTTCTTTGAAGAATATTGCGGCGATTATACGGATATGCGCCTTCGCGAACTGCGGACGGAGGCAAAGGCAAAGGCGGAATTTTTCGGAAGAGAGGAAGACTGCCCCGACGGGCCGGAAGGCGTGCTCACCGTTCTGACCTATAAATTGTTCCCTTTCCGCGACGGGTACTACGACCTGACGGGCTACCGCGGCGCCGTCGTTTACACCGACGTATGGGAAAATGACAAAACACTGCCGAATTTGCGCCTGAACGCGGAAAACATAACGCCCGGGAGCCTGCAAAACGGCGACCCCCTGCGTGCGCACGGCTGCCTTGTCGCCGCAGAAGAAACGGTCAATGCGGAGGGCCGCTGTCTTTGCTGCGATACTCTCGCATTTGAAGAAGGAGTGACGGAAATAACGGGCGGGTCTTTTGCCTTTTGCGACGCCGTTTTCCCCGATTCGCTCCGCCGCATCGGCAGCCGCATATTCTCCCTGCGGCTGACGCCGCAGCGAACGGTTTCCGTGCGGTTCGGCAGCGGACTGCGCCGCATCGAAAGCGAAGCGTTCTACGGTCAATCGGAGGCAGGTACGACCGTCCGGTTCAGCGAGCCTCTCGTGCTCCCCGAAGGGTTGGAATATCTCGGCGAACGCGCTTTCCGCAACTGCGCCTTTGAAGTCATTCTTCTGCCGAAGAGCCTGAAAGAGGCGGGCAGGCTCCCTTTCGGAGAATACCGTTATGTCCGCGCTGTCTGCCTTTGCGACACATCCGGATGGGCGCCCGACTGGTGCGTATTCCCTTATTTTTCCGACATCGACGGCAAAAAACACTGGTGCTCTTATGAGTTTTTCGATCTGCCGAACAATACGTACCATCTCTCTTCTCCCCCGCAGGCGGAGAAGAGAGCCCGCGATCTCGAGATCCTCCGCAACCTCTTTCTCGCTCCCGTCGCAAATTATACGGATCTGCACTTCGACGAAAACAGCGTACGTTTTGCCGCCCCCTATGACCCGGACAATCCCCCCGCACAGAAGGGCGGCTGCTACGTCGCCACCGCCGTGTACGGCAGTTACGACTGCCCGCAGGTGTGGACGCTGCGCAGATACCGCGATTTTTCGCTCTCGCGCACGCCCTTCGGCAGGCTGTTTATCAAGCTGTATTATGCGGTCAGCCCCGAGCTCGTAAAGCTGTTCGGAAAGCGCAGGTGGTTCAGTTCACTCTTTAGACGCGCCCTCGACAGAAAGGTGAAAAAACTCAACGATCGCGGCTTTGCCGACACCCCCTACAATGACAGATAGCAAAAAAGAGAGGTGCTCCCTCTCTTTTTTGCCGTATTGCGCCCTATTCGTAGTCCTCTACGGCGCGGCTGATGCGCATCAGGTCTGCCTCCGTGATGAAGTTGACGATGCGCTCCCCCGGCCGCCCGCGTTCGCTGACGGCCACGGCGATCAGCTTTTTGTTGTTTTCGAAGGCGGAAAGCACGTCCAGGAGGGAATCCTCCTTCCCCATGCACCTGTAATAGACGAGCAGGTCCCTGTCCTCGAGGATATCCTCCACCGCGGTGTGCGAGAGGAAGGCGTCTGCGCTTTCTCCGCGGGCGAGCGCGGCGCCGAGGGCGCGCACGATGCGGCGGCTGTTGAGGATGCCGACCATGCGCTTGCCGCCGTACACGGGCAGATTGGAGTGCCCCGTGCGGGAGACGAGCAGCACCGCCTGCCGCAGGGAGAGCTGCGCGTCGATGCTGACGATCTTCTTTTCGGGCAGCGAGCCGAGGGTGGGCGGCGCGCACAGCAGCCGCTCGATGCGGGCGAGCTTGCGGACGGCGCCGTCGCAGGGAACGGCGATGAACTCGCCCGTGCTCTGGTGCACGATGGCATTGCGCAGCCGCGCGTAGTCTGCCAGCTCGGTCTCGTACTTGCGCACGACGGAATTCTTTTCCGCGCTGCGGCGCACGACGTCCGTAAAGGACTGCGACGGCTTGAATCCGTACATCTCGCGCAGCTGCGCGTCTATCCTGTTATAACTTTCCAAAAAATTTTTCGCGTTGGCCGTGTCCATGCTCCGCCTCCCCTTTTGCCCTATTGTACCACATTTTTGCGCCGCAGGCAAAGGGAAAAGGGCAAAAATGCGGGCGCGGCGAGAAAAACGTGCCTTTTTGCGGCGGCGCTCAGAAATCCTTGCGCCCGTACCTGCGCTGCCCGCGGGTGCGCACCGCCGTCAGGCGGTACTCGCGGCGGGGAGAAAATTCGAACACGCTCTCGCGCTTGGAGGTACGGTAGCAGATCTCCCCTTCGGGAGAGGCGACCTGCGCGAAGCCCTCCGCACACATGCACACGGGCACGCCCGCGCAGAAGGCGCAGGCGCGCAGCATGAGCTGGGGCGCGAAGTCCTCCGCCGCGCCGAACACGCTGAACACGGCGTCCGCGTCGAACAGGGAGAGCCCCTCGCACACCGAAGGGTAAAAGAGGTCTTCGCCCACGCACACGCCGATCTTGCCGGCGGCGGTGTCGAACACCTTCAGATGTCCCCCGGCGGCAAACTCTCCCCCGGCGTGCAGCATATCGACGACGCCGAGGATGCGCCCCTTTTCCGCGACGGCGGCGCTCTTGCGGCGCACGCCGCAGGAATCGGTGTTGCCGCCCGCGATGGCGACGCAGCCGAGCTCGCGGCTCAGGAGGGCGAGATCTTCCAGCTTGGCGGTCTCCCCTGCCAGCTCTCGGCGGTAATCCACCTCTCCCAGTCCGCCGGCGCCGAAGGCGAGCACGTCGCACGCCGCCCTGTGCCTGCTCTCGTCCCAATACTCGCCGACGCTCCCTTCCGTGACAAAACAGACCCGCATGGCATACCTCCGCTCCTCTCCATTATACGGGGCGGGGCGCTCCGTTTGTGCGCGGACGGCGCACGGGCCGCGCGGAAGGCGAGAAAATTTTCTCCGATTTCTGCCGCAAACTGTTTGAAAAGGGGGAAAAAACATGCTATAATCATATGCGGAACGATGCTTCGTTCGCAACGGAGAATTTATGCCACGAAAAATACGCCTCACTCCGGTGAGGCTGCTCGTACTCGGCTACCTCGCCGTCATCCTCATCGGCACCCTTCTGCTCATCATCCCCTTCGCCTCGAAGATCACGGGGAGCGCCTCCTTCATGGACGCGCTGTTCACCACCGTGTCCGCTTCCTGCGTGACGGGCCTGATCGTGCAGGATACCGCGACGCACTGGTCCGCTTTCGGGCAGGTCGTCATCCTGCTTCTCATCCAGATCGGCGGCATCGGCTTTATGACCGTCGTCTACCTGCTGCTGCGGCTGGGCGGAAAGAAGATCGGGCTCAAAGAGCGCACCTTCATGCAGGAATCGGTGAGCGCGCCCACCCTGAGCGGCATGGGCAAGCTGACCTCGACCATCCTCTTCGGCACCCTCCTCTTCGAAGGTCTGGGCGCCTTCATCCTCTGTTTCCGCTTCGTGCCCGACTTCGGCTGGGGCGAGGGCATCTGGATGGCCGTCTTCACCTCCGTATCCGCCTTCTGCAACGCGGGCTTCGACCTGATGGGGACCAAGACGGGGAAATTCTCCTCGCTGACCGCCTATTCGGGCGATCCCATCGTCTGCCTCACCATCCCCCTGCTCATCATCGTCGGCGGGCTGGGCTTCTTCGTCTGGCAGGACATCAAGAAGAACAAATTCCGCTTCCGCAAATACGAACTGCACACGAAACTCGTGCTCATCATGACGGCCGTCCTCGTCGTCGTGCCCACCGCCGTCATCATCGGCGCGGAGGACGAACTGCCCTGGAAGGAGCGCATCTTTTCTTCCTTCTTCACGGCGGTGACGCCGCGCACGGCGGGGTTCAACGTGCTGCCCCTTTCGGGCGCGGGGAGCGTCCGCTCCGTCACCATCCTGCTCACCATCATCCTGATGTTCATCGGCGGCTCTTCCGGCTCGACCGCGGGCGGCGTGAAGACGAATACCATCGCCGTGCTCTTCCTCTCCGTCGTCTCCGTCGTGCGCGGCAAGCGCTCGGTGGAGTGCTTCGGCAGGCGCATCGACGACACGAACGTCAAAAACGCGGCGCAGTTCTTTACGGTGTTCCTCTCCCTCATCGTGGCGGGCACCATCCTCTTGTGCCTCTTCGAAGAACATAACCCCGCCTTTGCCGAACAGCCCGTGAGCCCGACGGAGGCGGTATTCGAAGTGGTCTCCGCCCTCGCGACGGTCGGGCTGACGACGGGCATCACCCCCTCTCTGACCATCGGGTCGCAGATCGTGCTGTGCGTCCTCATGTTTTTGGGCCGCGCGGGCTGCATGACCGTCATGCTCGCCTGGAAGACGCCCAACGCCCCCACGGCGGAACTTCCGCTGGAGAGGGTGCGAATAGGATAACGGGTTCACGAAAAAAGTTTTGAACGAGACAAAACTTTTTCCGTGAGATTGAGAGACAACCCGCCGCCCTCGCGTTTGCTTCGGGACAGCGCGTTTTCTCTCTTTGCGCTCGTCGTCGCGGTCGGTTACGTTCTCGCGTCGCCCAACGGGCAACGCTCGCGTGCGCGCTCCGCTCCTCCTCTTCCCAAAAATCTCGGGCTTCGCCCTGTGATTTTCGGGAACCCTTGATTTTCGGGAACCCTGAAAGTAGGGGCTTCTCCTTTTAATCTGTCGCGCAAATTCACTCTTTCGGGAGGAGCCGCAGGTATGCGGCAAATTGAGTGCGCTTATTGAAAATTGCGATTTTCAAACGCGCAGTGGTTTTAATAATTTTTAATATTTTTAATATTTTTAATTACTCGCGCAAGCAAAATCGCAATTTTGCGCCAGCGCACACGATTTGCTGTGAAGCTCTTGCAGGAAAGGTGAAGCCGCGCGATTATATAAAATGTGTGCCCCTAAACATCGCGCGGCGAGGAAAACCTCCGCTGTCTCGCCCAAAGGGCGAGCAGTGGGGTTGTCCTCCATTCGCAGAATTTCGCAGGCGTCAGCTCGCCGAGAAATTTGCGAGCAAATTTTATGGAGGTTTTATGAAATCCGTTCTCATCATCGGTCTCGGCAGGTTCGGGACGTACATGGCCAGAAAATTCACCGAACTCGGCAACCACGTCATGGCGGTGGATATCGACGAGGAGAAGATCAACGAGATCCTCCCCTACGTGACGAGCGCGCAGATCGGCGATGCTTCCAGGCCCTCCGTGCTGGCGGGGCTGGGCATAGACAACTATGACCTCTGCGTCGTCTCCGTGGGAGAAAATTTCCAGTCTTCGCTGGAGACCACTTCTCTGCTCAAAGAGATGGGCGCAAAGTACGTGCTCTCGCGCGCCTCTACCGAGATCCAGGCGAAATTTTTGCTGCGCAACGGCGCGGACGAAGTGGTGTTCGCGGAAAAGGAGATGGCGGAGCGCCTCGCCGTGAAGTACAGCGCCAACAACATCTTCGACTATATCCAGCTCACCCCCGAATACGCCATCTACGAGATCCCCACCCCCAAGAGCTGGGAGGGCAAGACCATCCGCGACAAGGGCGTGCGCGTCAAATACAACCTCAACATCCTCGCCATCAAGCGGGGCGCGACGCTCATCCCCCTGCCCTCGCCCGACTACGCCTTCAATGCGGCGGAACGGCTGATCGTCATGTGCCGCAAGTCCGACATAGAGCGCATCACCCACTGAACGAGGCAAGAGAAAAACAGAAGAGAGCGAGGGGCCCTTTACGGAGCCGCCCGCTCTCTTGCAATATAACGGGCGCCCGTACAGGCGCCCGTTTTCGTTCGGATCAAAACAGCACTGCCGGCAGGGCGGCAGACCCTGCGCCCGCGGCGACGGAAAACATGACGGTGAAGAGGACCATGGCCAGGATGCTCAGGACGACGCCGAGGCATACGCTGACAAGGGCGCCGATGCCCGCTCCCTTGGAGCGGGCGGGATGTTCATCCCGCCAGACGAGGAAGAGGATGAGCCCGGCGACGGGGATGAAAAAGCCGAGAATGCCCCAGCCCACGCCGCTATCTTCGACGGGAGGCACCTTTGCGTACCCGCCGCCCTGCGGCGGCTGCGCTTGCGGCACCTGGCTCGCCCCGCAATAGGGGCAGAAGGCGGCGTCTTCCCCGATCTCCTTTCCGCACTGTCTGCAATACATATTCTCTCCTCCTTTTGCGCGGCGCACCTCTGTGCCGCACATTCAGCATAGCATACCATATGCGCATTGTCAATAGATTTGAACAAAAAACGATGAGAAAATCAAGGGTGAATCATCGCTTTTGCCGCAGAGAGGCGGCCACATCGATCATACGATAGACTTGATGAGGTCAAGCATCTCCTCTTTGGTGATCAGGCCGTCCTCATACAATTTGCGTATTTCCGATATCTTGGCGGACGATGTGCCCACGGCCGCGGGCGCGGCCGCTGCTTCCTTTTCTTTCTTTTTGTCATATTGATCCAAATGCTGACACAACAAGCGGAAGAAGGTGTCCGCATCGCTTTCACTGTCGAGATAGATACTGAACCTCGTGATCCCCTCGAGTTCGATGCTGTAATATACGCGGCCGAAAATTCCGCTCGCTTTATGCTTTAACACCCGCGACTTTTCTTTGTCGACATATTTCAGCTCGACGACATTATTGCCGTATGAATACTCGCGGCTTTTAAAGATATTCATGCCGATATATCTTTCGGCTTTTTCGACGCACTCAATCAAACGGTTCTGACTCGTGATCAGTGCCACGCAATTTTGTTCACATCACAGTCCGACGAACTCGCGTGCCGATACGCATATCCGAAAACCACGGATTCGTTGGGCCAGAATCCGGTCAGTCCTTCGCCCAGACACCTTTTGAGATCGTGTATGAAATACGTGCTGTTGCGCACAGACGCGGCAGCTTCCTCGATGTTCATCGTTCTTTCCTTCGTAAAATATTGTTATGATTGAGGGCAGCACTCTCGTCTATATTATAAAACATCTTCCCCGCTCTGTCAACATAAACGCCGCCCGCAGGCCGCTTTTACGGCCGCTCTTCCAGCGCCTTGCGGTCGATCTTGCCGATGAGGTTGACGGGCAGCCTGTCCTCAAAGCGGATCTCTTTGGGCACCGCGTAGGCGATGAGGGTGCGGCGGCACGCCGCGAGCAGCGCCTCTTCGAGCGCAGCCCTGTCTGCCCCCGCGGCGGGCTGCACGAACAGCCGCACGACCTGCCCTTTGACGGCGTCGGGGATGCCGACGGCGCACGCCTTCCTGACCCCCTCCACGCGCAGCGCTGCCGCCTCGATCTCGGAGGGGTACACGGGCACGCCGCTGACCTTGATCATGTTCTTGATGCGCTGTTTGAAATAGAGGAAGCCGTCCTCGTCCAGCCGGCCATAGTCGCCCGTCTTGAGCCAGCGCACGCCGCCCTGCTCTTCAAAGGGGGAATGCTCCTCGCCGAGGTAGCCGAGCATGAACTGGTCGGAATCCAGCCAGATCTCCCCCACCTCCCCTGCGGGCACGTCCTTCCCGTCTTTTACGACGCGCACGCGGGTACCGGAGAGGGGGTAGCCGATGGAATTTTCCCTGTAATGGGCGCGGGTGTTGACGAGGCAGACGGTGACCGTTTCCGTCAGACCGTAGCCGACGTACATGCGCGCTGTGCTGCCGCCCCTCTCGAGACAAAGGTTGAAATCGTCGATGAGCTGCTGCGGCACGCTGTCTCCGCCGACGTACACGTCCTTGAGGCAGGAGAGGTCCGCCTCCGTGAACGCCTTTTCGCCGAGCAGCTTCAAGTACATGGTGGGCACGCCCGTGAGGATATTCGCCCTTTCCCTGACGATCTGCTTCGCGCTCATCTTGGGGTCGAACTTGATGCACATGATGTTGGTGCGGCGCATCATTGCGCACATGTGCATGTTGATGCACAGGCCGAAGCCGTGGAAGATGGGCAGCACGTTGTACAGCGCGCTGTACGCCTCCAGGGGCTCACTCAGAAACTCTTCCGCCTTGGCGCACAGGCGGTTGAAGACGAGGTTGTCGTGCGCGATGATCTTGGGTTCGCCCGTCGTGCCGCCGCTGGCGAGGTACACCGCCGGCTCCCCTGCCCGCCAGTTTGCGGCGGGCAGGCGGGGATTTCCCCGCGCCCTGAGCAGCTTTTCAAAGGAAGGCCCGAACGCCGTGCGGCGGTTGGTCAGTTTGTAATAGATGCGCGCCGCCGCGCCCATATAAGAGGAGCTGTCGCTCACGAGCGCGGGCACGCCGAAGTCCGCCCGCCCGCACTTGTACAGGTCGTACACGAGCACCAGCTTGCTGCCCGTGCGCCGCACACTCTCCCGCAGTTTTTCGGGCGGGATGAAGGGGTGCACGAGGTTGACGGCAACGCCCAGCTTGTTCGCCGCATAAAAACAGTACAGTGCCGCGGGAGAGTTGGGCATGCACAGCGTGACGGTATCCCCCTTTTTGAGGGAATATTCGGCGGCGAGGTTGTCCGCCAAAGTATCGATGACGGAGAGCACCTTCTCAAAGGAATACTTCCGCCCGTAAAAGGAGATCGCCGTGCGCACGGTGCTGTCCGAAATATTGAGGAGCACCGCATCGTACATGGAGGCGTTTTCGGGAAAAGATCTCATGTGCTGTTTTACCTTATCTTTGCAGTTTTTTCAGGAAAAGGGGATGGTCATCGCCGCGAGCAGGGCGAGGAAGAGAGGGATGACCACCATGTGCGCGATGTACAGCACGGCCGCGTGCCGCCCGAGGAAGCATACGCCCCTGTTCCACGCGCCGTCCAGCGGGGCGAGGGCATACTTCGCGTCCGTGTGGTAGATCAGCCTGCCCAGGATGCCGCCCGCGAGCACGACCGCCGCCCAGGGCAGGATGGGGAAATAGTCGCCCGAGTCGGGCAGAAAGCCGCGGATATAGAGAAAGGTGGAAGCGAAGGTCTTTTCCGCCTCCGTCGCGCCGGAAAGGCCGTAGAGCGAGTGGATCTCCCACTGCCCGTTCAGGGCGCGCAGCTCGGCGTAGCCCGCGCCGAACAGCCAGGCAAGGAAGGCGATGCCCGCGACCCCCGGCAACAGGCGCAGCGCGCCCTTGGCGATGCGCGCGGCGCGCCCCTCTCCCAAAAAACTGCCCGCCGCGAGGGCGAATTCGTCGAACACGGCGTAGAGGAAGATGCCGCAGGCGAGCATGTGTATGACGCCGAAGATGACGTGCTGCCCCAGCCCCGTCCCCTCCAAGAGCGCGGTGACATACGAGATGCCCGCCGCGACCAGCGCCAGGGGGATGGAGCGGCGGAAATTCCCGCGCGTGAGCGTGCAGCTGATGCCGCACAGCAGAAAAAAGAGCGCAACGACGATGAGGCGCACGTTGACGCGCACGTCCCAGTTCCACCACTGCCGCGCGAGGGCGTAGCTCTGCTCGAACAGGTGTGTGCCGAACATCCCGTTGACGGCGGGGAGGATATCGAACAGGCAGTACATGAAGTGGTCGAAGATCATCAGCACCACGCACAGCCCGCGCAGGAAGTCGATCTCCCAAAAGCGCTCCCGCGCCCTGCCGCAAAAGCGGCGGGTCATTTTTTTGTACCCCTCCGCGCCCGGGCGGAGGACATGGATCCCACTGCGATACATCCCTAACACTATACCATTTTCGGACGAGATTTGTCAATATTTGCAGGGCGGATCTGTGTGAAAGATGCGTGCATATGCCCCAGACATGCAGGCAAGCCCCGCGCCGTGGCCGGCGCGGGGCTTGCGCCCTTTACGCGAAGATCTCCTCCGCCATCTCCCGCAGCCGCGCGACGGAGGGGCAGGCGAAAAGTTCTGCACGCAGTTTCGCGCTCCCTTTCTCCCCGCGCAGGTAAAAGGCCGCCATCTTGCGCATCTGCACGAGGGTGAACTGCTCTCCGTAAAAGGGCAGCATGTCCTCTATCTGCCCCAGCACGGCGGCGCGCCTGTCCCAGCCCTCGTCTCTGCCCAGGATCTGCGCAAAGACGTGCGGGTCGTACAGCGCCGCGCGGGCGACCATCACGCCGTCTGCGCCCGTCTCGGCGAGCATCTTTTCGGCGTCCGCGCGCGAGAACACGCCGCCGTTGGCGACGACGGGGATGCGCACCGCCGCCTTCGCCGCGGCGATCTGCGCATAGTCGGGCTCGCCCGCGTAGTACGCCTCCCGCGGCCTGCCGTGCACGGTGATCATACCTGCCCCCGCCCCCTCGCACATGCGCGCAAATTCGGCGGCGACGGGCTCCGCCTTCGTCAGGCCGATGCGGAATTTGACGGTGACCGTCTTCCCGCTCTTCTTGCAGGCGGAGACGATCGCCTCGGCGCGGGGCATGTCCGCGAGCAGCGCGCTGCCCTCGCCGTTCTTATACACCTTGGGCACGGGGCAGCCCATGTTGATGTCCACGACAGAGAAGGGCGCCAGCGCCTCGCTCTCGCAGGCGGCTCGCATGTACGCCGCATCCCCGCCGAACAGTTGTACGGCGGTACGCCCCGCCTCTTCGGGGGCGAGGTGCAGCAGTTTTTTCGTCGCCTCGCTGTTGTAGAACAACCCCTTCGCCGAGACCATCTCCGTAAAGCAAAGCCCCGCCCCGAATTTATAGCACAGCTTGCGGAAGGCGAAGTCGGTATATCCCGCCAGCGGCGCGAGGAGGACGTTGTTCGGCAAGGACGCATCGCCGATCTTCAGACTCTGCCCTACCTCAGCCATCCCGTCTCTTCGCCTCTTCATAATACTTCCAGAGGGCGGCCTCGTCCAGCTCCTCCATCTTTTTGCCGTCCGCGAGGATGAGCTGCTCGGTGCGGCAGAACCTGCGGATGAACTTTTCGGTGCTCTCTTTGAGGCTCATCTCGGCGTCTGCGCCCGCAAGGCGGGCGACGTTGACGGCGGAGAAGAGCAGATCGCCCGCCTCCTCGCCGATGTGTGCCTTGTCCCCTTCCCGCACCGCGTCGAGCAGTTCGGAGAGTTCTTCCTCCACCTTTTTCGCGGCGTCGGCGGCGTCCTTGAAGTCGTAGCCGAACTTGGCGGCGCGCTTTGCCGCCTTCTGCGCGCGCATGGCGGCGGGGAAGGCCGCGGGCACGTCGCGCACGGTGTCGGAGGCGGTCTTCTGCCCCTTCTCCTCCCGCTTGTTCTTCTCCCACACGGAGAGGGCGCCCGCCTCCCCTTCCGCCTTGTCCTTGCCGAAGATGTGCGAATGGCGGAAGATGAGCTTTTCGCACACGGCGGAGAGCACGTCCTCGGGGGAGAAGGCGCCGCGCTCCTCCGCGAGCACGGAGTGGAAGGCGGCCTGCATAAGCACGTCTCCCGCCTCTTCGAGGATCTTGAGATCGTCCTTGCTGTCGACGGCGTCGACCAGCTCGTACGCCTCCTCGATCATGTTGGCGCGGATGCTCTCGTGCGTCTGCGCCCTGTCCCACGGGCAGCCGTCCGGCGCGCGCAGCAGGCGCAGGACGGAGACGAGGTCGTTGTAGTCGAAGCGCGTCTTCTTTAAAAGCGGGATCTCGCCGATGACGACGGCGCAGCTCGCGTCATATGTACCCTGCCTGTCCGCCTCAAACAGCCTGATCTTCTTCGCCTTCCCGCCGCGCACGAAGAAGGCTTCCGCCTCATCGCCGAACAGCGCGCAGAGGGAGAGTTTCACGTCCCCCGCGACGAGGTCGCAGTCCACGTCATACACGCACAGCGGCAGGGAGGGGTGCGCCCCCTCCAAAGCATAGGCGGAGAGCGCCGTGCGCGAGACGGCGGGCACGCCCGCCGCGGCAAAGGCAGCGTCCGCCTTGGAGACGCCCGCAAACACCTTTGCGCCCCTGCACTTTTTCAGCACGAGCTGCGCGGAGACGTCGTCGCACACGCTGCCGTCCACGCAGTAGACGACGTCTCCCTCCTTCGCCGCGGCGAGCACCGCGGCGGCGAGCTTTTTGTTGAGGGTATCGAAGTTGCGGCTCTTGCCGTACAGTTCGTCCAGCGTCTCGAAGGGAATGCCCAGCGCGCGCACTCCTTCTGCCGCCGCACCCGTACCCGTGCGCAGGATGACGCGCGCGCCCGAGCGGAGCGCCCGTTCCGCGCCCGAAGAGAGATCTGCGGGGTCACACCCCGATCCGACGATAGTTACCATGTTTCTTCCTCCGAAAGATATCCAGCTCCCGCGGGGTAAACGCCCTGCCCAACACAGAGAGGGCGATGTACACCGCCCCCGCCGCCGCGAGGGCGAGCATGACGTGCACCCGCGCCGCAGGGAGAGCCGCCGCCGCGCATGCAGCCGAAAAGAGGGCGAACTTGCCCGCATCCCGCGCGAAGAGCAGCCGATTTTTTCTGTCCCTTATACTATAATACAAATTTACGAAAAGTGCAACGAAATAGCACCCCGCGGCCGCATAAGCCGCGCCGAGGACGGAGATCTGCGGGAAGCGCAGCAGCACCGCCTCCGCTCCCAGCTTGAGCGCGCACGCCGCCGCCATGGAGAGGGCTGCGATCTTCGGCTTTCCCCTGCCCGTGAGCACGGCGGAAAAGGTCTGCGCCAGAGAAAGTGCGGCCGCGCCGAGCGAGAGGGCGCGCACGAGAGCGGCGAGCACCTCCCCCTCCTCTCCCGCGAGGGAGGGGTACAGGAAGGAGGAGATCTGCCCGGGGAAGGCGAACAGGAACGCAGCCGCGGGCAGAGCGATGAACAGCGTGCACTTCGCGGCGAACAGGGCGCGCGCCTCCGCACCCGCCGCGTCCCCCTCCGCCTGCATGGCGGAAACGGCGGGCACGATGGCCGCGGCGATGCCGTAGCAGACGGAGACGGGCAGGTTGATGAGCGTCGCCGCGCCGCCGGCGTACAGCCCGTACAGCGCCGTGGCGTCGGGCGCATACCGCCCGATCAGCCGCACGACGAGGATGCTCTCCGCGATGTTCGAGAGGGGCAGCGCCCCGGCCGCCACGGCGACGGGCACCGTCACCCGCAGCAGCTGCGCGGGACGCGGGCGGGAGCGCTCGGTATACAGCGGCCTGCGCCCGCCCCTGCATTGCAGGAGCAGCCAGGCGCAGGCGATCAGCTCGCTCGCCGTGACGGCCAGCAGCGCCAGCGGCACCGCATGGGCGGGGAAGAGCGCCGCGAGCGCGAGGCCCAGCCCCACCTTGACAAGCTGTTCGAGCACCTCCGAGAGGGCGGTGGGGGCGAAGTTGTTCTGTCCCTGGAACCAGCCGCGCACGCAGGAGATGGCGGAGACGAGCAGCACGGAGGGAGAAAGGGCGCGGTACGCCGCCGCGGCGGCGGGCTCGCCCTGCGCCGCGGCGAAGAGGGGCGCGGCGCAGAACATCAGAAGGCTGCCCGCCGCCCCCACCGCACAGAAGAGGGAGAGGGAAGCGCGCAGCACGCCGCGCGTATCCATCCCCTGCGCCTCCTGCCGCGAGACGATGCGCGCCAGCCCTGAGGGGATGCCCGTGGCGGAGAGGGTGAGCAGGAGGCAGTATAAGGGGTATACCATCTGGTATACCCCCATCCCCTGCCCACCGAGCAGGTTCGTGAGCGGGATACGGTAAAGGGCGCCGAGGATCTTCGCCGCGATACCGCCCGCGGACACGATGACCGCGCCCTTGATGAAAGATTTGGACTTCATATGTAGGCGGGCATGCCCGCCCCCCTTCGCTCAGTCGAACTGGTTGGCGAGGATCTCCGCCGTGAGGCGGCAGAGGTTGACCGCGCCCATCTCCATCCGCGCGCCCTCTTCCGTGGAGAGCAGCGAAACCGCCCCGAGGCAATCTCCGCCCGCGACGATGGGCACGATGATCTGCGCCGTCACGCGCACGCTCTCCCCCTCGGTGAGGGGCACGATGTCTCCCCCTTCGGAGAGATTGGCGATATAGCTGCGGCGCCCGCGCATGACCTGTTCGAGCCGCTCGGAGATCTGCTTTCTGACGAGCTCCCTGCGCCCGTCGCCGGAGGCGTAGAGCACCTCGTCCGTATCGCAGATGACGGCGGTACAGCCGCTCAGGTCGCTCAGAGATTTTGTCGTCCCCTCCGAAAATTTTTCCAGCGTCGCCATGGGCGAATATTTTTTGAGCATGAGCTCGTCTCTGTCCGTAAAGATCTCCAGCGGGTCGCCGTCCTTGATGCGCAGCGTGCGGCGGATCTCTTTGGGGATCACCACCCGCCCGAGCTCATCGATCCGCCTTACGATCCCTGTTGCTTTCATACATTCCTCCCCGCGGCTGCCCGCAGAAGATGCTGCGGGCAGTTACCGTAACAAAAGTATGCGTCACATCCTCTGTGTTTATCCGCGCCCCGCAAAATCTTCCGCCTTTTCCGGAACACAGCCGCAGCTTTTTATCCGCCTTTTTCGCTCCCACCCGTCACGGCTGTTTGCCACGCTCTTTTCGCAACCGCTCCTCACGACCTTCCACGCGCCTTTTTCGGCCGCTTTTGGCTCTTTTCATGCCCTTTATCCGCCTAAGAACACGAAAACAACGCAGTTTTTCATGGCTTCTTGCCTACAATATCCCCGCCGCAGAACGCGGGGCGGTCATACTTATCGTTTCAGAAGGCATCTACGGTTGCGGGTCCGCGCCCTCCGCTGCGACGATATCCTCGCCGGCAAGCTCCTCCGGATGATCGCATATTCTCGATTCCTTCGCCCCGATCGCCGACGCGATGAACGCGCAGACAGCCGCCGCGCGGGCGGTCAGGTATTCTGTGATCGAACGCTCTGCTTTTGCGCTTATCGCCGATTTTTTTATCGCCGATTTTTATCACCGATTTTTATCGCCGATTTTTATCGCCGATTTTTTCTCCTTTGCGGACGCCGAAAGGATCGGCGACGCCCTTTCCGGGCGCGGGCACAGAGCGGGGCGCCCGGCCGCACGCGGCCGGGCGCCCCTTTCGGTGACAGGGTCTATTTTTTGTCCGCCCCTTCGGCGCGGCGCTGCTTCTCCTTCAGATTCTCGCGGGCGGTGGCGAGCATGAGCTTGATGCGGTTCTCCTGATTGACTTTGGTCGCGGAGGGGTCGTAGTCGACGGCGACGATGTTCTCGTGCTCGTACATCTGCTTTAATGTGCGGATGGTGCCCTTGCCCGCGATGTGGTTGGGCAGGCAGCCGAAGGGCTGGGCGCAGACGATGTTGTCCGTGCCCGTTTCGGCGAGCGCGGCCATCTCGGCGGGGATGAGCCAGCCCTCCCCCATCTTGACGCCCTGGTTGAGCACCTTATCCGCACAGCGGCGCAGGTGCTCGAAGTCGTGCAGCGGCTCGAACCCGTACTTTTCGGTCAGCCTGATGATGCGCCTCTGCACATGCAGCAGGTACCTGTACACGACGGCAAACAGCGGCGTGGCGATGCTCTTTTTGTTGTAGAGTTTGGCGTCGTTGACGTTGTTGACGGCGCAGTACATGACGAAATCCATCAGGGCGGGCACGACGGGCTCGCACCCCTCGGAGAGAAGAAACTCCTCGAGATGAGAGTTGCCCAGCGGAGAATACTTGACGTAAATTTCGCCGACGATGCCCACTTTGACCTTCTCTTCGCGGCTGCGCTCTATCTTTGAGAAGCGCTCGAGCATTTTGCGGACGATGGGCATATAGCTGAGATATTTGCCCCTGTCGTATGCCGCGTTCACCATCTCTACGCATTCCTGCCGCGCCTTGGCGGAGGCGCCCTCCTCCAGTTCGTACGGCTTGCACTGGTTGAACAAAGACATGAGCGTATCGCCGTAGAAGACGGCGAAGGCGAGCTTCAAGAGCGTCTTCAACCCGACGGGGAAGCCGCTGTCCTTTTCCAGCCCGGCGAAGTTGAGGGAGATGACGGGCACCTTCGGGAACTCGCTCTTGAGCGCCTTGCGGATGAGGGGGATGTAGTTGGAGGCGCGGCAGCCGCCGCCCGACTGCGTGATCATCACGGCGGTGTGCTCGACGTCGTACTTGCCGCTTTTCAGCGCATCTATGAACTGCCCCGTGACGCACAGGGCGGGGTAACAGGTATCGTTGTGCACGTGCTTGAGCCCCTCGTCGATGACGGCGCGCGAATCGTTGTGCAGCACCTCGATGTCCCACCCGTCCTTGTGCAGGAAATCGACGATGATGCCGAAATGCACGGGGAGCATATCGGGCACCAGGATCTTGTGCGTATGCTTCATCTCGGGGGTGAAGCGGGGGTAGTCGTCCCGGAAATCGACGGGCGGCCGCCCGTTGGTTTTTTTCTTCTTCATCTCTTTTCTCTGCGCCTCTTCTGTTCCTCTATCGCTGCGAGCATGCTCCGCAGGCGTATCTTCACGACGCCCAGGTTGTTGATCTCGTCGATCTTGATCTGCGTGTACAGCTTCCCGCGGCTCTCCAGAATGGAGCGCACCTCGTCCGTCGTGATGGCGTCTATGCCGCAGCCGAAGGAGACGAGCTGCACGAGGTCGACGTTGTCGTGCTCGGTGGCGTATTCCGCCGCGCGGTACAGGCGGGCGTGGTACGTCCACTGGTTGAGCACGTTGACGAGCACTTCGCGCCCCTTGAAAAAGACGCTGTCCTCCGAAAGCACGGCGATGCCGAGGGAGGTGAGCAGCTTGCCGATGCCGTGGTTGATCTCGGGGTCGACGTGGTACGGCCTGCCCGCGAGCACGACGACGGGGATGCCGCGCTTTTCCGCCTTGGCGGAGATCTCGTTGCCCTTTTCGTGCACGTCCTCCTGGAATTTACCGAGGCGGGCAAACCCCTCTTTCAGCCCCCGCCCGATCAGGCGGCGGGAAAGCTTGTACTTTTTAAGCGCCTTGTGCAGGGCGCGCACCGTCGTCTTCGCGTCGTTGAGGTCTATGTACGGCATGACGAAGTTCTGCGCCGTCAGCCGCTCGTTGTTCGCCTTCAGAAGTTCGGGGTAGTACGCCACGACGGGGCAGTTGTAGTGGTTGGCAGAATCGTGCTCGTCGAGGTTGTAGCTCTCGCAGGGGTAGAAAATGAAGTCCACATTCTCGTCCAGCAGGCTTTCGATGTGCCCGTGCGTAAGCTTGGCGGGGTAGCAGACGGTGTCGCTGGCGACGGTGTGCTGCCCCTTGAAATACAGCTGCCGCGAAGACTTTTCGCTGAATACGACCTCGAAGCCGCACGCCTCGAAGAAGCCTGCCCAGAGCGGGAGCTGCTCGTAAAACCCGAGGGCGACGGGCAGCCCTACCCTGCCCCGCCGCTTTTTGCCCTGCGGGCCGGTGCGGCAGTCGAGCAGGCGCGCATATTTATAGGCATAGATGTCCAGCTCGTCGGAGTGCGGTTTGAGCCCCGCCCCCCGCTCGCACTTGTTTCCGGAAATGAACTTCCTGCCGTCCGAAAAGCCGATGACGTTGACGTTGCAGTGCGACGTGCACCCCTTGCAGACGTGGCTTTTGGAGGTATAGGTGAAGTATCTGAGCTCCGCCTCGGTGACGACGGTGCTCGCCTCCCCCACGTTCTCCTTGGCGTAGAGCGCGGCGCCGAAGGCGCCCATCAGCCCCGCGATGCCGGGGCGGACGACCTGTTTGCCCGTCTCCAGCTCGAAGGAGCGCAGCACCGCGTCGTTGAGGAAAGTTCCGCCCTGCACGAGGATGTTGCTGCCCAACTCGTCGGGCGTCTTGGCGCGGATGACTTTGTATATGGCGTTTTTGACGATGGAGGAAGAGAGCCCGGCGGAGATGTCCTCCACGCTCGCGCCCTCCTTCTGCGCCTGTTTGACAGAGCTGTTCATGAACACCGTGCAGCGGCTGCCCAGCTCCACGGGGTGCTTGGCAAACAATCCGAGCTTGGAAAACTCGTCGATCTCCATGCCCATCGCCTTGGCGAAGGTCTGGATAAAGGAGCCGCAGCCCGAAGAGCACGCCTCGTTGAGCATGATGTTGTCGATGGCGCCGTTCTTGATCTTGAAGCACTTGATGTCCTGCCCGCCGATGTCGATGATGAAGTCCACCTTCGGGTCAAAGTGCAGCGCCGCCTTGAAGTGCGCGACCGTCTCGACGATGCCGAAATCCGCCTTGATGGCGGCCTTGATGAGGTCCTCGCCGTAGCCCGTCGTCGCCGCGCCCGCGATGCGGATGCGCCCCTGCGCGAGGGCATAGATCTCGCGCAGCCGCTCGAGCACGATGTCCAGCGGCTGGCCGTTGTTGGACTGGTAGTGCTCGTACAGGAGCTTGCAGTCGGGGGTGATGAGCACGAGCTTGGTAGTCGTAGAGCCGCTGTCGATGCCGAGGTAGGCGTCGCCGCGGTAGGTCTTGATGTCCTCGAAGGCGAGGTCGCTCGCCTTATGGCGGGCGACGAAGGCGTCGTACTCGGCGCGGTCTTTGAAGAGCGGTTCGCCCGTGACGATGTCGTCGCTGTTCTTGGCGTTTTTGATGCGCTCCACCGCCTCCGCGAGGGGCATGGGGTCGACGTTTTCGGCGTACAGCGCCGCGCCGATGGACATGAAGCAGGGCGCGTTTTCGGGGAAAACGGCGTGGGCGTCGTCCAGGCCGAGCGTCTCTTTGAACGCCCTGCGCAGCCCCTTCAGGAAGTAGAGCGGCCCGCCGAGGAAGAGCACCTTGCCCTTGATGCGGCGGCCCTGCGCCAGCCCCGCGACCGTCTGGTCGACGACCGCGCGGAAGATGCTGGCGGAGATATCCTCCTTGCGCGCCCCCTGGTTTAAGAGGGGCTGGATATCGGACTTGGCAAAGACCCCGCAGCGGGAAGCGATGGGGTACACCTTTTCCGCCTTCAGGGAGAGCTCGTCCATTTCGGGAACGGAGATGTTCAGAAGGGTCGCCATCTGGTCGATGAAGGCGCCCGTGCCGCCCGCGCAGCTGCCGTTCATGCGCTGCTCGGTGCCGCCGGTGATGAAGATGATCTTCGCGTCCTCGCCGCCCAGTTCAACCGCGGCGTCCGCATCGGGATAATATTTACGGATGGCGGTGAACGCCGCCTGTACTTCCTGCACGAAGGGCACGCCGCTGCGCTCCGCGAGCCCCAGCCCCGCAGAGCCTGTGATGCAGACGCGGAAATCGCCGCCGCCGAACTTCCCTTCGACGACGGAGAGCTGATCCAAAACGCACTCCTTGACGCGCGCGAAGTGCCGCTCATAACTGGTATAGAGTATTTCGTATGTTTCGGAAAGGACGCACACCTTCACCGTGGTGGAGCCGACGTCTATCCCCATGAATTTTGCCATATATGCAGAACTTCCTCTCCGTATAAAAAGTCATACTGTCTGATTCTCGCATATTATAGCACAAACACAAAAAAAACACAAGGGCATGCGGACGGTTCGGGGCGCGCTGCGGGAGAAAATCCTGTGAAAGCAGCCATTTTTTTCCCGGCGGCGCGGAGAGGCACGCGCCCGTTCCGCCGGGCCGCCCGCGCTCAGGAGCGCGGGCCTTCCCCCTGCCCTCCCCGCTGCGAGCGGTACTTGCGGCGGGTGGCGTCTCCCCCGCGAATGTGCCGCTCGGAGAGGTTCACGTCCAGCACGCGGCGCACCCGCTCCGCGAGGGCGGGGTCCGCCTCCGAGAGCCGCTCGGTGACGTCCTTATGCACGGTGGACTTGCTGGTACCGAAATGCGCCGCGCAGGCGCGCACCGTGCAGCCCGTATCCAGAATGTACTCCGCGCTCTCGCGCATTCTCCGCTCCATATATTCCCACACCCTGCGATCCCCCCTTTTCAGGCGATGTTACATTCTATGTCGAAGAATGGGAATTTATGACGCAAGGGCCGCCGCAGCGGCCCCCTGCCGCCCTCCGCGGCATAAAACGGCCGCCAAAGCGTTCGCCTTGGCGGCCGTTTGCATTTTTTCGATGTCCCGCGCGGGCGGCGGAAAGCTCAGTCTCCGTCCCTCTTCTGGCGGATGAGGCGGAGGAGCACATCCTGCAGCGGCTCGTTGACGGGGGTGATGCCGCTGTCTCTCTCGGCGAGCACGGCGGAGAGGTCGGTGACGATGTGATTGATGTCTCGCCCGCTCATGCCGTCGCTGCACCTCGCCGCCTCTGCGAGGTCGAGGGCGGCGATGTCCGCCTCGGAGATGCCGCACTTTCTGAGCTTGCTCTCGAAGATGAGGCGGCGGGCATTCTCGTCCGGCAGCGGGATATAGATGCTGTTGCCGAAACGGGAGACGATGGCGGGGTCCAGCTTGGATTTGAGGTTGGTCGCCGCGAGGATGATGATATTCGCATTGTCCGTATCGAAGCCGTCCAGCTGGCGGATGAGGGTGGGGACAGCCTCGGCGGCCGTCTTGTCGTCGCTGCTGCGCGCCTTCGCGATGGCGTCGAACTCGTCGCAGAAGAGGATGACCGCCGTCTTCTGTTCGCTGACGAACCTGCGCACCTCTGCGAACAATTTGTCGATGTTCTTGCCCGTGTTGCCGATGTAACAGTCTACGAGGGCGTTGCAGTCGGCGATGATGAAGGGCAGCCCCACTTCGCAGGCGGCCGCCTTGGCAAAGGTCGTTTTGCCCGTGCCCGGGGGCCCCTCGAGCAGGATATTTCCGCCCGGCTTCAAATGGTACCTGCGGTAGGTCTCCGGGTTGGCGAGCGGATAGATGAGCTTGCGGTGGATCGCCGTCTTGGCGCTTTCCAGCCCGATGATGTCGTCGAAGGACACCTTTTCGTTGGGGCTGGCAAAGTCGAGCTCGTAGCCGCTGTAATCGGGGGCAGACCCGCCCGGCCGCACGGGGCGCTTTTCCTTCTCCTGTTCGTCCTTCCCGGAAGGAGCGGGGGCAGCGGGAGCGGGGCGGGGCTTCTGCTCTTTGGCGGCAGAAGGAGCGGCGTCCGGACAGCCCAGCCGCGCGGCGCTCTCTTCGCACGCCGCGGCGAGCGCGGCGAAGTGCCCGCTGCGTTCGGGCACGGCCCGCATGGCGGCGCGGTACTGCGCCGCCGCCAGGCGGTAATTTTCGATCGCAAAGGAGAGGCGGCCCTCTTCCTCCGCCCGTTTCGCCTTGGCGGAGAAGGTCTCCGCCGCGACGATGATAAATTCAATGTTCATCGGACACCTCCGCTCATCACTTCTTGCCGATGCCGAGCTCCTCTTCGAGCGCCTTGTACTTGTCCTCGTCCTTCTTCAGGAACTCGCCGGCAGACCGCGCTTCCCTGCCCGACATCGTGCTCATGTTGATGTCGACGCCGCTCGCGACGGCGTTGACGGTGCCCATGCGCTCGAGCTCTTCGTTGCCCTTCTGCGCGGAATCGCGCAGCGCCAGCGCAAAGTCTTCGAGCCTGCTGAACTCCGTTCCCATCATGTCGCGCGCGCGGCTGCGGATAGATTTGATGTCGCGCATCGTCTTGAGCTGGGCGGCAAACCGCCGCCTTTCGGTATTGATCGCCTGTTCCTGGCGGAAGCGGGAAATGGCGTCTATGACGCTCTGGCGCTCCGCATAGAGGCGGTCGATCTCCCCGTCCAGCACGATGCACTCGGAGGCAGTCGCCCCCTTGCGGCGGTTGAGCAGCTGTTCGAGCTGTATATCCAGATCTTTGCGGTCTTCATCGGACTTTTCGATCTGTCTGCTGTAGATGATCTCGCACTTGCGCAGAGACTGAATGATGTCGTCGATGCACTCGAGCGTCTCCTCGAGGGCCGCATCCCCCGCGTCGGGGGCGGATGCGGGAGCGCCGCCCATGGCGATGAAGTCGGGGTCGTCGAAGATGGCGGGGCGGGCCGCGGCGGGACGCGCCGCAGCCGAGGCTGCCTGCCCCCCTCCCATGGCGATAAAGTCGGGGTCGTCCAGGATGGAGGGGCGGACAGCCGTGCCCGCGGCAGCCGCGCTGCCGTGTCCCTCCTTGCCGGAGTTGAAGAAGGCGTTTGCGGCGCCTTCGGTGCGCGCATTGTCTTCCTTCTGCCGCGCAAGCATCTTGTTGTAGTCCTGCATGAGCAGGTCGAACTGCTCGTCGCTGACCTTCCGCATGCCGATGAGGCGCTTCTGCTCGGCGGTCAGGCCATGCACGCTCTTGGTGAGCGTCGCGCGGTAACTCTCGTCGGAGAGCATACCGAGCCGCTGCTGCGCCGTCTCGATCTTTACTTTGATGTTTCTCCACCCGGAAAGGGCGACGCCGTCGTTCGGATCTGCGGAGAGCACGGCATACAGCCGCTTTTGTTCCTCCTTATATTTTTTGAGCTGCTCGGCCGCTTCCTCGATCATAAACTCGATAAGCTGTTCGGGCGTATAGAGCTCCCCCTGTTGAGCGCCGTTTTTCTTCACAAATCCCTCAAGCGCCTTTTCCGCTTCCTCCTTCTTTTTGCGCTCCGCCGGCGTCATATACTCGGTGTTGTCCGCACAGAAAGGAGAGCGCTCGCGAAGCATTTCGAGGATCTTATTCATCTTGCTTATCGCCACCCCGTTATTGCCGGCGGCGATCTCCTTGTTCAGGTCGGCGAGGTACTGCCTGATCGAGATGTCGAGCTTGACCAGCTCTTTGGAGGAGGACGAGCCCTGCTCGTTCAGGACGGCCTTCGCCGATTCGAGCTTTGCGGCGAGGGAGTTATCCTTCGTGCGCTGGATGTATGCCTCGAGGATGGAGAGGAACTCGCGCTTGGACTGGTCGTTGAGGTTTTTCCACTTCTTTTTCTTGTTAAAGAAACACATTTCCGTATTCTCCTTTATCTTTTCTTGGATCAAAGCTTTTTGCCGCACTTGGGGCAGAACACCGCGCCGTTCACGCAGAGCGTGCCGCAGACGGGGCACTTGACCTGCGCGGCCTTTGCGTCGGATGTTCCGGAAGGTTCGGCTTTGCCGATCAATTTCTCCACCGCCTCCATCTCTCTCCGCTGCCGGATGCGCTCTGCCTTTTCTTCGTCCTGCCGGCGGATCGCTGCGTCGAGGTCGTCCTCCTTCTCGTGCAGTTCCTGCATCTTCTGTTTGAACTCGTCGGGGAAGTAGATCTCTTTGAGAGCAAAGCTCTCGAGGCTGACGCCGAAGGCGAACAGCACCTCTTTGAACGCCTCTTCGATCATCTTGGAGATCTCCCCCTGCGTGGACGAGATGTCGAAATAGGAATAGCCGCTCAGCCGCTTGCCGAGTTCTGATTTGAGCATCTCGGTCAGCTTGGCGCGCGTCTTGAGGGCGATCTCCTTGGGGGAGATCTCCTCCTTGCCGAAAGCGGCGTACAGCCTGCCCGGCTGGAGGAGCCGGATGGTGTATTCGCCGTTGAGGCCGATCTCCGTCTCCAGGCGGCTCTTCTTGTCGCGGTACGGGATCCCTCCCACGCCCCACACGAGGGTAAAGTTTTTGTTGCGGTTGACGCCGATGAGGGCGATGCTGTTGCCCTCCTTCCTCTCCCTTTTGGGGTTGATGACGTACCTGCCCGCGTCGAAGACGTTGGCGAGGCTGCCGTTGACGATGTACATCGCCTGGCACCCCATGCCGACGACGAGCTTCGCATCGTAGGCGAGGCGGGAGGTATCGATCTTCCAGGTGCAGAGCTCCGCCGCGGGCGTGACCTCGATCTCATCCAGCAATTTCATATTTCTTTCTCCTTCATGATTTTTTCGTTTATTTGCGGGCTTCGCCCAGTTTGTTGAGCACGAGGACGATGTATTTGGATGGCACGCACATGGTGATGCCCCCTTCGCTGTCCCCCGGGGTATAGGTGATCATGCCCAGGACGTTGTTGGAGGCGTCTAAAAGCGCGCCGCCCGAATTCCCGTGGTTGGCGGTGATGTCCGTCTGGATCACCTCGCGGATGCCGCTGCGGTGGCCGCCCTGGCGCTGCGGCGAAGAGACGACGCCGCGGCTGACGCTGAAGCGCAGCCCCAGCGGGTTGCCGATGGTGTACACTTCCTCGCCGTACTCCACGCCGTCCATGCGCAGGCGCAGATTTTCGCGGGAAGAGATGCGCTCGTCCATCATGCCCGTAAAGCGCAGGACCGCCACGTCATACTCGGGCGCGATGGCCAGCGGCATGAGGTTGTACGACTTTTCGTCGATGGAGGGCTCGAACGAAGCGGTGACGGAACCGGGGTTCTCCCCCACGACGTGTGCGTTGGTGACGACGTAGCCGCCCTCCATGATGAAGCCGGAGCCGCACGAACCCACCCGCCTGTTCCCCTGCGTAAAGGTGGAATAGACCATGACGATGTTGGGCAGCGCATTGCGCACGCGCGCCTGAAAACTGCCCTCGGGCATCTCGATGGGCCCGGCGACGGCGGGGCGCTTGGCGGCGGCTTCCCCCAAGATGCGCAGGCGCAGCCTGCTGGGCTCGTGCCCGCCGTCTGCGGCGATGCGCAGCCATTGCAGGGCAGACTCGACGTCGGGCGGGTCGAGGGAGAGCAAATACTCCGCCAGTTTGTACATGCCTCCGTAATGGCCGCGGAAGGCGAGCAGGCGGAAGATCTCGACTGCCTGCGCCTTGTCGCGCTCGACGCCGATGCCCGACGCCAGGCAGCAGGCCGCCTGATACAGCTTGTCGTTGTCAATAAAGTCTGCATATTTGGTGAACAGCGGGTTGCGATATACCCCCTTTGCGGGCGCCTCCGGCTGCTGCTCGGGCTTCTTTTCCGGCTCGGGCGCGGGGGCCGTGCGGTTCGCACCGCACGCGGGGCACATCTCTCCTTCATAAGGATAGCCGCATACTCTGCACTTGGTCATATCTTTCTCCTGCCGTGGTTATTTTTTTGTATCGTCGATCCTGGACAGCACTTTGCTGACGATGAGATCGATCTGCTCGTCCCTGACGGAGAGCTGCTCGGCCGCGCGTTCCTCCGCGTGGGCGGGTTCAATGGCGAGCAGGTAATCCGCCGATACGCCGTACAGCGCGCACAGCTTGCGCAGCACTTCGCTGTCGATGGAGGCGTCGCTGTTTTCGTACTTGCTGTACGTCTGCTGAGAGATGCCCAGCCTGCGCGCGACTTCCGCCTGCGTCAGGCCGTATTCGGCGCGCAGCGTTTTCAGCCGCACGGCCGTCTTGGGGAGCGCCTTCTTCGTCGCTCTTTCGACCTTTCTTGCTTCCATGCTTCCTCCTTTTTATTTTATGACAATATTATATACCATTCTGAGTCAAAAATCAAGAGTATTTTACTATTTTTTTTAAAATTATACAAAATATTTTTTGAGCACACGCCCTGTGCGGATCATTTATCCCAGACGACCCTGCTTTTGAGCGACTTATCCCACCCCTTGGGCCAGAAGAGCGGCTTTTTGCTGCGGCAGTAGATCTTTGCCCTGTCGCAGCCGTCAAGGATGTCATTTTTGAGCTCCGGAAGGATGTCTTGGAGGGTGATGCCTGTCAGATTGCGGCAACTTTGAAACGCGAGCCATCCGATGCTCGTCTCCCTGCCCTTGATCTCGACGCTCCTAAGCAGAATACCTCCCTGAAAGGCGAAATCCCCGATACTTGTCACGCTGCCCGGAATGACGACTTTTCGCAGTCCGGTGCAGCCTAGAAACGCAGAATCCCCGATGCTTGTCACGCCGTCCGGGATGGAGACATCCGCCAGCCCGGCACAATGACGAAACGCACCTCCTCCTATGCTCGTCACGCCCTTCGGAATGACGATGCTTTTCAAACTGTTACAACCGTTAAAGGCGCTCGTGCCGATGCTCGTCACGCTGCCGTCCGCAGGGATCTCGCTGCTTTGGCACCCGGCGATCAGCGTCCTGCTTGCCGTCTTGATCAGGCAATTGCCCGCGCTGTGGTAGACGGTGTTCCCCTCTTCAACAGTGATGCTCTTCAGCCCCCCGCAAAAGGAAAATACCAATTGTCCGATGTTCGTCACACTGCGCGGGATGACAATACTCGTCAGGTTGCCGCAGAGGGAAAACGCATTCGGCGCGATGCTCGTCACGCCCTCCGGGATGATGACGCTCGTCAGTTTTTCGCATCCGCTGAAAGCTTTCTCGCCGATTTTCTTTACCCCCTGCGGAATGACCACGTCGCCGCCCTTGCCCTTGTACTTAACGAGGACGCTGCCTTTTATTCCAAAATCTTCCGCAGGGCTCGGGGAGTGTGCAATACCCTTGGAGGGGGAAACAGGCGCTTCGGCGGGGCGGCCGGGGCCCGCTTTGCGGGCGGGCGCCCCTCTGCCCTCCTGCACGGGCAGCCCCTTCGGCGAAGCAGGCGCGTCCCAGACGACCTTATCCCTGAGCGCTTCGTCCCACCCCTTTGGCCAAATAGAGGGTTTTTCGCCTTGGCAGTAGAGTTTTACCTTGTCGCAGCCTTCAAAGGCGTCCGACGCGATAAATGCGGCGCTGCGGGGGAGGTACACCGCCGCAAGCGCAGAACAATTGCGGAAAACCGCCGAGGGAAGTTCATCGACCCCTTCGGGCAGAGTGATGCTCTCTATACCGCTGTTTTCAAAGGCGCCCATGCCGATCGAGCGTACCCCTGCGGGAATGTCTATCGCCGCAAGTTTGCCGCAGCCGCTAAAGACAAAATCACCGATGCCGCGCAGGGATGCGGGCAGTTTCACCTCCGAAAGCTGCGCGCAGCCGTTGAAGAGCGTATCCGCCAGATACTCCATTCCGTCCGGCAGGCGTGCAGCCCTGAGCCGTTCGCAGCCGTTGAAACAGCTCGCCAGCGAGCGCACGCTGTCCGGAAGGGCGATACTCTCCAAATTGACGCAAAGGTCAAAGGCCGAGTCTCCGATCTCTTCCAGCCCCTCCTCAAATCGCACGGAGCGGAGCTTTTCACATTCCGCGAAGGCGGAGTTTCCGATACGCTTCAGCCCGGAAGGAAGGGGCACCTCTTCTAAAGATGCGCACCCGAAAAACGCCCTCAAGCCGATCTCCGCCGTTCCCTTCGCGAAGGAGACGCGGGCAAGGTTCCCGCACCTGTAAAAGGCCTCGCTTCCTATCTTTCTGACCCCTTCGGGGAAGAGGACGGAAGTGACCTTTGTATTGCTCCAAAATGCTTCCTTACCGATCTCCGTCACCCCCTCGGGGATGACCACGTCGCCGCCCTTGCCCTTATATCTGACGAGGACGCCGTCCTCTATTTCAAAATCTTCCACAGGGCTCGGGGAGGGCGCCGCTGCGCGCCGAGGAGGGGCAGCCTGTACAGGTTGCGCGCCCTGTGCGGGGGCGTCCCAAACGACCTTATCCCTGAGCGCTTCGTCCCATCCCTGCGGCCAGACAGAGGGCTCTTCTCCCCGGCAGTAAAGTTTTACCTTATCGCAGCCATAAAACGCATCTTCCGCAATTTCCTGTATGCTCTCTGGAAATATAACGCTTATTAGATTGCTGCAACCGGAAAAAGCCCGATATCCGATACTCATCACGTTGGCCGAGATCGTGATATTTGTCAGCTTGCTGCAACTGAGAAATGCATACTCTCCGATACTCGTCATGCTGTCCGGTATGGTTATACTCGCCAGACCGCTACAGCCGTAAAACGCCCAATTCCCGATACTCGTCACGCCGTCCGGAATGGTGATGCTTGTCAATCTGCGACAAAACTGAAACGCCATCGCCCCTATGCTCGTCACCCCCTGCGGGATGACCACGTCGCCGCCCTTGCCCTTGTATCTGACGAGGACGCCGCCCTCTATTTCAAAATCTTCCGCAGGGCTCGGGGAGGGTGCAATACCTTTGGAGGGGGAAACAGGCGCTTCGGCGGCGCGGGCGGGCTCTGCCGCGCGGGCCGCCGCCTCTCTGCGCAGGCGCTCCAGCTCCGCTTTCAGCGCCGCGGCCTCCTGTTCCGCTCTCTGCTTTTCGGCGGCGAGGCGCTCGCGCTCTCTCTTCTGTGACGCCGCCTCCTGCTCCGCCTTCTGCTTTTCGGCGGCGAGGCGTTCGCGCTCTTCTTTCAGCGCCGCGGCCTCCTGTTCCGCTCTCTGCTTTTCGGCGGCGAGGCGCTCGCTCTCCTTCGCTTTGCGAAGAGATTCTTCGTACTCTTCCCGCGCGGCGAAAAAGCCCCGCCCGCCGCATTCCGAGCAGAACTTCGCCTTGGCGAGGTTCTCCGCGCCGCACGCCGCGCAGTACTTCACGCGTCCCGCCGCGGGCAGCGCCGTCTTGTATTCCAATACGCGCCGCACCACTTCCGCTACGTCGCTGCTCCGCTCGCACCCCGCAAAAAAT
>CASFTB010000022.1 GCA_949297575.1 uncultured Bacillota bacterium
CGATCGCGCCCCCGCGGCGGGCGGCGGTGTGGTATAATGGAGAAAAAGAGGAGGTGCCGACGATGGACAGGGCAATGACCACGGGACAGAAGATCGCATACGCGCGCCGCATGCGCGGCATGACGCAGGAAGAACTCGCGGGGAGGGTGGGCGTCTCGCGCCAATCGGTATCCAAGTGGGAGTCCGATCTCGCCCTCCCCGAAACGGACAAGCTCGTGCGCCTGTGCGACGCTCTGGGCGTCGGCTGCGACGAGCTGCTCCGCCCGGGAGAACTCTCTCCCGCGCGAAATACAGAGGGCGCCCCCGCAGAGGAGCCGCCTGCACGCCCGTCCGCGGAAAGCGCGCAGGGAGGACGCGCCCCGCTCTCTCCCGGTGCGGTCGCCTTTCTCGTCATCCTTTTCGCCGTCGGCGCGCTGCTGCTCGTCGCCGCGGCGGCGATGTTCTTCGCCCTCTCTGGCGGCGGCATAGGAGAGAACATCGGCAGCGTTGCCGTGCTCTTTTTCCTCGGCGTCGGGCTGATCGTGCTCGCCGTCATCGTCAAACTGTTCCTGCAAAAAAAGTAGGGGGGGGAGGCCGTCCCCCCGGCCTCTTTGCGGCAGAGCGGAGGGCCCCCCGTTTGTAGGCGGGCCCTCCGCTCTGCCGTGCGGGCGAAACCGCCGCGAAAGGGACGCATACTTTTTTTCTTTCCGCACAAACTGCGTTCGGGAGGGGAAGGCCATGGAAAAACTGACGCCGCGCGCGGAAGCCGCCCTGCTGCGGCTGCTTTCGGCGGAGGCGCTCGCCTGCAAAAAGGCGCGCGCCTATGCGAACACCCTGACGGACGAAGAGGTCGCCTGCGCGATGCGCGCCCTTGCGGAAGGGCATGCGGCGCGCTTTGCGGCGCTCGCGGAGGGGGCGGAGGGATGAACGCAAAGGAAAAGCGCTTCTGCACCTTACAGGAAAAGGATGCGGTCGCGGACATGCGCGCCGCTGCGCGGGAAGTGCTGGCGGCGTATGCGGCGGCGCTCGCGGAGCGGCTGCCGCGCGGGCTGCGGGCAGAGCTCGTTCGCCTCTTTGCGGGGGCGGCGGAGGACATCGGCATCCTGCTCCGCACCGGAGAGGAGGAAGAGTGCACCCTCTCCGACTTTGCTGCGCAGAAGAAGCAGGCGGAGCGCGAGGCGCGGGAGGAAGGATAAGGCGGGCGGCCGCGCTGTGCGGCCGCCCGCCCCGCTTCTCCCGCAAGGAAGGGTCAGAATACGTCTTCTGCGTCCTCGAATCCCGGCCGCTGCTTTTTTGCGGGGCGGAAGAGAAAGTACACGGCCCCCAGCGCGACGACGGCGAGCACGCAGATGAGCACGATGTTGAGCGCGCCGAAGTCGCTTTCGACGGGCGCCGTCTCCTCGGGCACTTCGGCGGGGTGTTCGGTGTTGAGGGGGTAATCCAGCGGCGGGCAGGCGGAGGCGGGCACATAGCCGAATTCGCCCTCCAGCTCCACGTAATAGCAGACGGAGGACCCGTACGAGAAGGTGCCGTAATAGGCCGCGTCCACCGTGTATTCGGTGATGAACGGGTCGGGCAGGGCGGCGTCGGTGCGGAAGGTCACGGAGACGGTATAGTCGAGGAAGGGCGTATCCGGTATGTAGTCTACGGGCGTCACTTCCTCCGCGAGGCAGTAGCCGCGCACGGCGCTCTTCCCCGAAACTCCCGTGAGGTATTCCACCGAATAGTAGGAGCCCGCCTGCCCGGTCAGCTTCACGAAGTAACTCTGCGGCAGGATAAAGAGCCCGCTCGAACTTTCGGGCGCGGAATAGAGATAGGTGCCCTCCTGCGTGATGCGCGCGTAGCCGTAGGACGTCTCCTCCGCGCGCGCCGCGCGCGCGGGGAACAGGGGCAGCGCGCAGGCGAAGGCGAGCGCCGCGGCAAGGGCGAGGGTGAACAATTTTGCGCGTTTCATGCGTCCGATCCTCCTTGTGGCAGCCTCCATTATAGCGCGCGCGCAAGCGCGAATGCGGGGAGATGTTGCGGGATCTTGTCTGCTTTTGGTGCAAGCGCCTGCCTGCGGAGCCGCGCCCGCCCGTCGGGGAGGAAAAATTTTCCGCCCGCCCGCAAGCCCTTTTCCGTTGACAAAACCGCGCGCGTGTGGTAAGATACATATACAAACAAATGTTCGTATTTTTGACAAAGGGGAGGGCGTATGGAAAAGAGCAGGACGTACATGTGTATAGATATGAAGTCTTTTTTCGCCTCCGTGGAATGCGCGGAGCGCGGGCTCAACCCCTTCGAGACAGACCTCGTCGTCGCGGACGAGAGCAGGGGGCGCGGCACCATCTGCCTCGCCGTCACCCCCAAAATGAAGGAGCGCGGCATCCGGAACCGCTGCCGCATGTTCGAACTGCCGAAAGATCTGCGCTGCATCGTCGCCAAACCGCGCATGAAAAAGTACATCGAATACGCCGCCGAGATCTACGGCGTCTATCTAGACTACATGAGCAAGGAGGACATCTACGTCTATTCCATCGACGAGTCCTTTATAGACGCGACGGATTATCTGCGCATGTACGGCAAGGACGCGCGCGCGTTCGCCTCTTTTCTCATCGGTGAGGTCGCGCGGCGCACGCATATCCCCGCCACGGCGGGCATCGGCACCAACCTGTACCTCGCCAAGGTCGCGCTGGACATCACTGCCAAGCGCTCGAAGGACCGCATCGGCTATTTGGACGAGGCGCTGTTTCGCGAAACGCTGTGGGATCACAGGCCCATAACGGATTTCTGGGGCATCGCGCGGGGCATCGCCGCGCGGCTGGAGCGCAAGGGGGTCACGACCATGCGCGGCGTCGCGCACCTGCCCGAAGAGCTGTTGTACAGGGAATTCGGCGTCAATGCAGAGCTGCTCATCGACCACGCGTACGGGCGGGAGAGCTGCACCATGCAGGACATCAAAAATTACAAGAGCAAGTCTCGCTCTATCTCCTCTTCACAGGTGCTGTTTGAAGACTATACCTTTGAAAAGGCGAAGCTCGTCGCGGAGGAGATGGTGCGTTCCGGCTGTCTGGAAATGATGCGGCGCAAGGTCATTGCCGGCAGGGTCTGCCTTTCGGTGGGCTACGCGTACGGCACGCGCATGCCCTCGGGCGGGTCGAAGAAGCTGCCCCTCGCGACAAATCTTCCGGGCAAGATCTTGCCCTGCGTGCAGGAGCTGTTCGAGCGGACGACGGCGCGCGGCGTACCCGTCCGCAAGATAGGCGTCGGGTTCGAAAACCTGTGCAGCGAGGGGAGCGAGGGGTACGACCTCTTTACCGATTGGGCGCAGGTAGAGCGCGAGAAGAAGCTGGGCAGGGTCACTTTGGAGATACAAAAAAAATTCGGCAAGAGCGCGCTGGTGACTGCGGCAGACTTACAGGAGGGGGCGACGCTGCTGATGCGCAACAAGCTGATCGGGGGGCACAATGCGGATGGATAGGGCGGACAGGGCGAAGCAGTTTGCGCCGTTCGACGCGCTGCGCGGCCTCAGGGAGGCGCTCGCGGAAAAGGAGCGCGAACACGAGCGGCAGGAGCGCGCCCTCCTGTCTGAGGAACGGCAGGAGGAGCTTTCCCGCGCGCTCGCCGCGCTGTGCGTCGGAGACGAGGCGGAGGCGCTTTGCTATGAAGACGGATCTTATATCCGCGTCCGCGGGCGCGTCGCCCGCATCGACGTTACATTCCGCTTTGTGCAGATCGGGGAGGGGCGCATCGCCTTTGCCGACCTCTTCGGGCTGAAGCTCGTGCGCCGCGGGCAGAGAGGAGATCAGTGAGGGCGGGCGGCAAAGCCGCCCGCCCTCACATGCTGCCGCAGGATTCGAACTTTTTTTGTAAAACACGTCAAAAACGGTTGATTTTTTCTGTGAATATGGTATAATAAATAAGCTGTTTTGATGTGGCTTTCAAAATCGTTGCGGCCATCAATACGCTGCTGCGGCTCAGTCGCTCCGGCTGATTCGTTGCGAGGAATGAGCCGGCAAAATAGTGAAGTAAATACGCTACTGTGGCTCAGTCGCTCCAGCTGATTCGTTGCGAGGAATGAGCCGGCAAAATAGTGAAGTAAATACGCTACTGTGGCTCAGTCGGTAGAGCAGCTGATTCGTAATCAGCAGGTCGCCGGTTCAAGTCCGGCCAGTAGCTCCAAACAAAAGGCGCCCCGCAGAGGGCGTTTTTTGTTTGACTTAGGCAAGAGAGGATGGCGGGCATATGCCCGCCATCCTCTCTTTCGGTCATTGCTGTGCGGCGGGCGCCTGCTCTGCGGGCGCGTCGCCGTCTGTCAGGGCACGGTAGAAGTGTGCCCTCGCCGTCTCCATATAGGGGGTGACCCAAAGGGTGAGGATGCCCAGCGTCAGCACGCACAAGATCCCCCAGCCGATAAAGCTCAGCTGCAGGCAGAACAGCCGCCACTTGTGTCCCTTCATCAGTTCCATCGAGCGCTTGCGCGCCGCGTTCGCACCGATCGACGGGTCATCGTTGAGAATATACCAGCTCATCGAGTAGGAGAGCGCCTTGACGATGCCCGGCACGATCAGCAGCAGCGTCCACAAAAACGTGAAAATAGCGATGAGCAGGTACAGCGCGAGCGACGAGCCGTATTGCTTGAACCCGTCAAAGACCTGCCCCGCGTTCACGCTTTGCCCGCGCGCCGCTGCGAGCCCCATGCCCGCCAGCCCGAGCACGAATGCGCCCGTCAGAAGCAGCGCCGCGATGCCGCCGACAAAGATAAATGCCAGCGTACCGCATGCCCCCAGGATCAGCACGTAGATGAGCGTCGCCAAAACCATCGTTCCCCATTTGCCGCGCAGGCTCTCCCATGCGGCATGCCTGAAATCCCTTGCCTTCATATGCACCTCCATAGCAGGTCGATACCTGACTAAGTGTATTATAGTACGTTATTAACTTACTTGTCAAGTATTAACGTACTTCTTGTCTATAATAATACTATGGAAAAGGTGACGAAGTTTCAAGAGCGGTTCAACGAGTGCCTGCGGTTTTCGGATATAAAGCAGACGGAGCTCGCGCGCGCCGCCAATGTTTCGAAGCAGTGCATCTCCGATTATAAGCGGGGGAAGAGCGTGCCGAGCATCGATACGCTCTTCCTTCTCTGCAAATTTCTCGACGTCTCCGCCGATTATCTGCTCGGGCTGGAAGATTGAGCGCCTTTTGCGGAGGCCGCCGCGGGTACGCCTTGCGGGAGAGCAGGCCCGGCGGGCCTCCTGCCGGGGGGCAAAATAAAAGGAGAGCCGCACGGATGCGGCTCTTTTCAAAGCGGTCTGAAATTAAAAAGGTCTTTTGCGGCGGTCCCGCCCGTCGGGCAAAGGGACGGCGGCCGCGCTTTAATCCAGCTTAGCGCCGCAGGCGGTGCATTTGGGGGCGCCGCGCAGGTTGCGCGTGCCGCAATAGGCGCAGGTGACGTATTTATGCGCGGGGGAGTTCGGGTCGAGCAGTTCGACCTTTTTCCGCTCGTACTCCTCCCGCGTGATGGCGCCGCTGTCCAGCAGCCGCTTGTATTTGAGCAGCTCGTCCGCGTTCGTGTCCGGGCGCGGCGCGTGGAAGGGATCGGGCGGCGGCGCTTGGAGGGCGGGCGCGGCACTGCGCGGGACGGGCTTTTTTATCATGTCGCGGAAGGCGCAGACGGAGTCGACCAGCCACCCTATGTAAAACAGGCCGAAAGTGAACAGGTACAGCAGGCCGAGCAGGATCTGCCCGCGCAGGAACCTGTAGAGGCCCGACCAACCGAAAAAGCACGTGAGTAAAAAAAGTAAAATTTTGATCATATTCTCCCCGACGGCGGCGAGCGCCAAAGATCATTGCATATTTTATTATATTTTGAGGGAGAGAAATTGTCAAGCGGAAGAGCTTCTTTGCGGTGCTTTCGCGCAAAAAATGCCGGAAGGGAGCGGGCGGCGCCGAAGAGGGGGCCCGCCGCAATAAAAAAGGAGCAGGCAATTGCCTGCTCCGTCAAAGAGGGAGGTTTGCCCGAAAAGGCAGACCTCTCTCTTTTCGATCTGTCGGGAGAAATTACTCCTTGCCTGCCAGCTTCTTGTAGCCGTCCAGGCGCGCCTTGCTCTCCTCTTCGCTCTCTTCGAACAGCTTCTCCGCGACGGCGGGCTGCGTCTTTTTGAGGGAGGAATAGCGGGTCTCGCCGAGGATGAACTCCTGATAGCTTGCGGTGGGATCCTTGCTGTCCAGCGTGAAGGGATTCTTGCCCTCCGCCTTGAGCTCGGGGTTGTAGCGGTACAGCTGCCAGTAGCCGCAGTCGACCGCGCGCTTCTCTTCGTCCTGGCTCTTGCTCATGTTGATGCCGTGGTTGATGCAGGGCGCGTACGCGATGATCAGGGAAGGCCCGTGGTACTTCTCCGCCTCGATGAGCGCGTTGAGGAACTGCTGCTTGTTGGAGCCCATCGCGACCTGTGCGACGTACACGTAGCCGTAACTCATCGCCATCATGCCGAGGTCCTTCTTCTTGACGCGCTTGCCGGAGGAAGCGAACTTCGCGACCGAACCGGTAGGGGTGGACTTGGAAGCCTGGCCGCCCGTGTTGGAGTACACTTCGGTGTCGAGCACGAGCACGTTGACGTCCTCGCCGGATGCGAGCACGTGGTCGAGCCCGCCGTAGCCGATATCGTACGCCCAGCCGTCGCCGCCGAAGATCCAGATGGACTTCTTGACGAGGCAGTCTTTTGCCTTATAGATCTCTTTGCAGAGGGCGTCGCTCTCGCAGCCACAGTCTTTGCAGCCCTCGAGCGCCTTCACCAGCTTGTCCGCCGCGGCACGGCTGCCCTCGGCATCTTCCATGTTGGCGAGCCACTCTTCGCAGGCGGCCTTGCCTTCCGCGTAGTCCTTCCAGCCGTTTTCGGCGAGCTCTTTGACTTCCGCGGCGAGCTTGGTGCGCCTTGCGGAGTAAGCGAGGTTCATGCCGTAGCCGAATTCCGCGTTGTCCTCGAAGAGGCTGTTCGCCCAGGCGGGGCCGTGGCCCTTCTTGTTCACGGTGTAGGGGCATGTAGGGGAGGAGCCGCCGTAGATGGAGGAGCAGCCCGTCGCGTTGGCGATGATCATGCGGTCGCCGAACATCTGGGTGACCACCTTGACGTAAGGGGTCTCGCCGCAGCCCGCGCAGGCACCGGAGAACTCAAACAGAGGCTGGTTGAACTGGCTGCCCTTGACGGTCGTCCTCTTGATGGAGGAGGTGTCCGCCTGCGGGGCGGTTTCGGCATACTCCCAGTTTTTGGCGTCTGCATCGACGACCTCTTCCAGGGGGACCATGACGAGCGCCTTGTTCTTGGCGGGGCAGACGTTCGCGCACACGCCGCAGCCCATGCAGTCCAGCGGGGAGACCTGCATGCGGAACTGCGTTCCCTTCAGGCCGGTCGTGGGCTTGGTGACAAAGGTGTCGGGCTTGGCGGTGGCATCGTCGATGACGACGGGGCGGATGCACGCGTGCGGGCAGACGAAGGAGCACTGGTTGCACTGGATGCAGTTTTCGGCGATCCACTTCGGAACCTTGACCGCTACGCCGCGCTTTTCAAACTTGGTGGTGCCGACGGGCACGGAGCCGTCCGCATTGAAGGCGGAGGAAGGCAGCTTGTCGCCCTCGAGCACGAGGATGGGATGTACGACGTTTTTGAAGTACGCGTCGTCCGCCACGGCAGCCATGGGAGCGCCCTCGGTGGCGTTCGCCCAGCTTGCGGGGTAGTTGACTTCCTGCAGGCCGCTCTTCGCGGAGTCGATCGCCGCGTAGTTCATGTTGACGACGGCGTCGCCCTTGCGGGAGAACTTCTTGTAGACGGCCTTCTTCATGTAATCGGAGGCCTGGTCGTAGGGCATGATGGAATCGTTGATGTAGAAGAACGCAGACTGCATGATGGTGCTGGTCTTGCCGTTCAGGCCGATGTCCATCGCGATCTTGATGGCGTCGATGTTGTAGAATTTGAGGTGCTTCTTCGCGATCTGCTGCTTGACCTTCGCGGGCAGGTTCTTCTCCAGCTCTTCCATGGTCGTCCACTGGGAGTTCAGGAGGAACTTGCCGCCTTCCTTTGCGTCGGAGAGCATGTCATAGCGGGTGATGTAGGAAGGGTTGTGGCAGGCGACGAAGTCGGCGCTGTCGATGAGATAGGAAGACTGGATAGGGGTCTTGCCGAAGCGCAGGTGCGAGACGGTGATGCCGCCCGACTTCTTGGAATCGTAGAAGAAGTAGGCCTGCGCATACATGTCGGTGTGGTCGCCGATGATCTTGATGGAATCTTTGTTCGCGCCGACGGTGCCGTCCGAGCCGAGGCCGTAGAACTTGCAGGAGATGGCGCCCTCGGGAGCGGCGTCGTACTTCTCGGAGAAGTCGAGCGAGGTGTTGGTCAGGTCGTCGTAGATGCCGACGGTGAAGTGGTTTTTGGGCTCCTTCGCTTCGAGGTTCTTGTACACTGCGTAGCACATGGAGGGGTTGAACTCCTTGGAGCCGAGGCCGTAGCGGCCGCCCACAACTTTGATCTTGGAGATGCCCTTCTCGAAGAGCGCGGAGCACACGTCGAGGTAGAGGGGCTCGCCGAGGGAGCCGGGCTCCTTCGTGCGGTCGAGCACGGCGATCTTCTTGCAGGTCTTGGGGATGGCCGCGACGAACGCGTCGGTGACGAAGGGCCGGTACAGGCGAACCTTGATGAGGCCGACCTTGTGGCCTTCCTTGTTCATGCGGTTGATGGTCTCTTCCATCGCGTCCGCACCGCTGCCCATGATGACGGCGACGTATTCCGCGTCGGGCGCGCCGCAGTAGTCGAACAGGTGGTAGCTGCGGCCGGTGAGTTTGTTCACCTTCTCCATCATCTCGGTGACGATGGCGGGGGTGGCGTTATAATACTTGTTGGCGGTCTCGCGGTTCTGGAAGTAAGTATCTCCGTTCTGCGCGGTACCCTTCTGGATGGGGTGCTCGGGGTTGAGTGCGCGGCTCTTGAAGTCGTCGATGTCCTTCATGTCGACGAGCGCCTTCATCTCGTCGTAGTCGATGACGTCGATCTTGGACACCTCGTGCGAGGTGCGGAAGCCGTCGAAGAAGTGCAGGAAAGGCACCTTCGCCTTGAGGGTGGACAGGTGCGCGACGAGCGCGAGGTCCATGACCTCCTGCACGGAGCCGGAAGCGAGCATGGCAAAGCCCGTCTGGCGGCAGGCCATCACGTCCTGATGGTCGCCGAAGATGTTCAGCGAGTGCGCCGCGATCGCGCGGGCGGAGACATGGAAGACGGTGGGCAGCAGTTCGCCCGCGATCTTGTACATGTTGGGGATCATCAGCAGCAGGCCCTGGCTGGCGGTGTAGGTGGTGGTCAGTGCACCGGCGGAGAGGGAGCCGTGTACGGCGCCCGCGGCGCCGCCTTCGCTCTGCATCTCGGCGAGGCGCAGCTTCTGGCCGAACATGTTCACTCTGCCTGCGGTCGCCCACTCGTCCGCGACCTCCGCCATCGGCGAGGAGGGGGTGATGGGGTAGATCGCCGCGACTTCAGAGAAGGCATAGGCGACGTGGCTGGCGGCTGTATTGCCGTCGATCGTCATCTTCTTCATAAGAAAAAACAACCTCCGATAACTTGATTTTCTGAGTTTTGTACCTGTTTCGGACGGGCCGGCGCGCTCCGCGCGGGGGCCGAAATCCTTAACTATTATAATAGTTTTTCGCGGAATAGTCAATATAAATCGCTCGGCTTTGCCGATTTTTATTATAAAGAGGTGAAATTCTCGCAGCGGCGGTCAAAATCGTTGAGAAAGTTCTGCCGTTTTGGTATAATAAGGAACATGGAAGCCGTTCGCTTTGAAAACGTAAAATACAGCTACCGGGGCGACGAGGCCTTCGCCGTGAACGGCGTCTCCCTCTCGATAGAGGAGGGGCAGTTCGTCGCCGTGCTCGGCCGCAACGGCAGCGGCAAGAGCACGCTCGCAAAGCTCATCAACGCCCTGCTCGAGCCGACCTCCGGCAGAGTCACCGTCTTCGGCATGGATACGCTCGATGCGAAAAAGACCTTCGAGATCCGCAAGAGCGCGGGCATGGTCTTTCAGAATCCGGACAACCAGACCGTCGCCTCCGTCGTGGAGGACGACATCGCCTTCGGGCCCGAAAACATCGGCGTGCCCCGCGAGGAGATCGGGCGGCGCATCGAATTCGCGCTGGACGCGGTGGGCATGCAGGCTTTCCGGAAGGCGACGCCTTCCCGCCTTTCGGGCGGGCAGAAGCAGCGCGTCGCCATCGCGGGCGTGCTCGCGATCCTGCCGCGCATCCTCATCCTCGACGAATCCACCGCCATGCTCGACCCCAAGGGGCGGCGGGAGGTCATGGAGGTCGTCAAAAAGCTCAACCGCGAGCAGAAGATGACCGTTTTGCTCATCACGCACTTCATGGACGAGGCGCTCGAGGCGGAGCGCGCCGTCGTCATGCACCGGGGCGAAGTCGTCATGGACGGCGCGCCCGAAGAGATCTTCGCCCGCAGCGACGAGCTCGAATCATACAACCTCACCCTTCCCCGCGCGGCGGCCGTCTGCAAGCGGCTGCAGCGGGAGGGCATGCCCGTCGGCAACGCCTTCACGGCGGAGGAACTCGCGGAGGTACTATGCGCATCGTTGCAAAGGGGCTGACCTATACGTACGACCCGAAATCTCCCTTCGCCGCGCAGGCGCTCAAGGGGGTAGACCTCACCATCGAGGAGGGGGAGTTTTTCGGCATCATCGGGCACACGGGCAGCGGCAAATCTACCTTCGTGCAGCACCTCAACGCGCTCATCCGCCTCACGGGCGGCGCGCTGAAGGTCGGGGACTACGACCTTTCCGACAAAAAGTGCAGATTCATCGAGCTGCGCGGCAAGGTTGGCATGGTCTTCCAGTACCCCGAATACCAGCTGTTTGCCGAAACGGTGGAAAAGGACGTCGCCTTCGGCCTGAAAAATTTCCGCAAGGGGATGAGGGAGGAGGAGATCTCCGCCGCCGTACAGGAGGCGCTGGAGACGGTGGGGCTGAACTACGCCGCCGTGAAGGACGCTTCGCCCTTCGAACTTTCGGGCGGGCAGAAGCGGCGCGTCGCCATCGCGGGCGTCATCGTCACCCGGCCGGAGGTGCTCATCCTCGACGAGCCCGCGGCGGGGCTGGACCCCCTCGGCAAGCAGGAACTGATGCAGCTGCTGCACTCCATCCACGGCAGCTGGTGCAAGACGGTCATCATCGTCTCGCACGACATGGACGAGATCGCCGAAAACTGCACCCGTGCCGCCGTCTTTTCGGAGGGGCGCATCGCCATGGAGGGGACGCCCGCGGAGATCTTCCGCCGCGCGGACGAGCTGCTCGCCCTCGGGCTGGACGTGCCCACGACGGCGAAGTGCGCCATGCTCCTGCGCGGGCGCGGCATAGACATCGACACCGACTTCACCTGTGAAGACTTTGCGGAAAAGGTGCTCGCGCTGTGGCGGGCGAAGGAGGGCGGCGATGCTTAACGACGTCACCTTCGGCCAATATTATCCCGCAAAGTCCTTCGTCCACAACATGGACGCCCGCGCGAAGATCGTCTTCGTCATCGCCTACATCGTCGCCATCTTTCTGGCGGACAACTTCTATGCGATGGCGGCGGTCGTCCTCTTCCTCGCGCTCGCCGTGCTCTTTTCCCGCGTGCCCTTCGGCAGGGTGCTGCGCTCGGTCAAGATGATCCTCTTCGTCATCGTCTTCACCGCCGTCCTCAACCTGTTCTTCTCCTCGGTGGGGGAGGACGCGCACGTGATCTGGGAATGGGGCATCCTCTCCCTGTCATGGGAGTCGATCGTCAACATGATCTTTCTGGCGCTGCGCCTCTTCCTGCTGGTCATGGGCACCGCCGTCCTCACGCTCACGACGACGCCCGTCGAACTCACGGACGGCATCGAGAGCCTGCTCACCCCCCTCAAATGGGTCAGGTTCCCCGTGCACGAGCTGGCGCTCATCATGAGCATCGCGCTGCGCTTTATTCCCACCCTCGTAGACGAGACCAACCGCATCATCTCCGCGCAGAAGGCGCGCGGGGCAGACTTCGAGACGGGCGGGCTGATCAGGCGCGCGAAGGCGATGATCCCCGTGCTCATCCCGCTGCTCGTCTCCGCCTTCCGCCGCGCGGAAGAACTGGGAGACGCGATGGACGCGCGCTGCTACAGCGGCTCCAAGGGCAGGACGAAGTACAAAAAGCTCGTCTTTACCTGGCGCGACCTCGTCGGCCTCTTCGTGCTGGCCGCCCTCATCACGGGCGTCGCGCTGCTCAACCATTACCTCGGCGGCAAGTTCGACATCCTCGCGTACTTCTTCTGATGCGCGGGCGTCGGTCGCAGAATGACGCAGACGTCTTCGCGAAAAACGGTACTTTCTCATGAACATCGCACTCAGAGTGTGCTATGACGGCACAAATTTTTCGGGTTGGCAGGTGCAGGCGAACGGCCGCACCGTGCAGGGCGAGCTGGAGCGGGCGATCGAAGGGGCCTTCGGCGCCTCTGCGCGCGTCACGGGCAGCGGCCGCACGGACGCGGGCGTGCACGCGGCGGGGCAGGTGTGCAACTTCGCCCTCGCGGACGGCATCAGAATATCGCCCGAACGGGTCGCCGACGCGCTGAACGTCCGCCTCCCCGCGGACGTACGCGTGCTCGAAAGCGCCGCCGTTCCCGACGCCTTCGACGCCTGCCGCTCGGCAAAGCAAAAGACTTACCGCTATTCCGTCTACTTTTCGCGGCGGGAAAACCCGCTCCTCGAGCGGTACGCGGTGCGCTTCGGCGAGCGCCCCGACTTTGCGCGCATGGCCGCGTGCGCGCGGCTGTTGGAGGGCGAGCACGACTTTGCCGCCTTCTCTTCGACGGGCTCGTCTGTCAAGACGACGGTGCGCACGGTGTATTCGGCGGAAGCCGCGCCTTGGGCGGACGAATATGCGGAAGGGGCGCTCGGCGCGCATATCGACGTGTGCGGCAACGGCTTTTTATATAACATGGTGCGCATCATGGCGGGCGCGATGCTGGACTGCGGCACGGGGAAGCTGTCCCTTTCCGCCGTCGGGGAGGCGCTGCGCACGGGAGACCGCGAACTTTTGGGCAAAACGATGCCGGCGAAGGGGCTGACGCTCCTCTCCGTGCGGTATCCGCAGCAAATATTCGGGCGCGAGCCCGTGCCGGCGGGGGAGACCCCGCAAGGGGAGTGACCTTATGGAATTTATCGTTTTTCTCGAAGCGCTCTTTCAGTTTTCCTATCCGGACGTGCAGTATTATTACGGCATCAACCCGCTGCCGCCCTATGCCGCCTTCATCATCGCGGCGGCGCTCTTTGCCGTCGTGTACGGTTTCAAGGCGGCGGGCCTGTTCGTCATGGCAAAAAAGCAGGGCAAGACAAAGCTGCTCTGGTGCGCCTTCGTGCCCTTTGCGAGCACGGTGCTGATGGGGGAGCTGGCCAAACCCATCCCGATGGGCGGGGCAAAGGTCAAACACCTCGGCTGGGCGGCGGCCGCCTTCGAGCTGGCGTACACCTTCCTCGGCGTGTTCCTCATCTCCTGGCACGCGTATTTCATCGCCGAGGGCGCCTATATGCTCAGCCCCGTTTCGGACGGGACGGGCACGCTCATCGGCTATGAGTTCGATTGGGTCAACGTCGACGCGCAGTTCCTGAACGTGCTGGACGGCATCAACATCGCCGCGTACGTGCTCAGCTTCGTGCAGATCATCCCCTTCGTATTCCTCAACATCGCCTTTTACCGCAGCTACGCGCCCCTCTCCTATATCTGGATGGTCATCCTGTGCGTATTCTTCCCCTTCGTCGGGGGCTTCCTCGTCTTCGCCTACCGCGACCGCCCCGCGGTGGACTACGAAGGGTACATGCGCGCCCGCGCCGAGCAGATCCGCCGCGTCCAGCAGGCGCAGTACGGGCCGTACGGCCCCTACGGCGGGAACCCGTACGGCGGGCAGGATCCCTACGGGAGACAAAACCCCTACAGCGGGCAGCGGGCGCCGGGGCAGGGCAGGCCCGCCGACCCCTTCGGAGAGTACGGCGGCGGGCAGAACGAGCCCTCCGGCACGTCCGCGCCGGACGACCCCTTCGGCGAATTTTCCTCCCGGAGCGGCTCGCCGGGGCAGGAAAACGGCGCATCCTCATCGGACGGGGAGGACAAGAAGGACGACCCCGACGACTTTTTCTCCTGATGCAAAATCGATGCAGGGGGCGCTGCGGAACTTCCGCGGCACCCTCTTTGCGTGCCCTCTGCGCCCTTTTGCCGCATTTTCCTGTAAAAACGCTTGCATTTTCTGCGCGGATATGATACAATGCCTGCCGATAAAACTGAAAAAGCTGAAAAGGCGATACGGCGCAGGTCTCATTGGAAACGCACACCGCTCCGGCGGTGCAAACGAACAACACACGCGGGTGTGTTGTTTTTTTGTGCAAAAAAGGAGATCTCATATGCCTAAAAATCTGTTTCAGGACATCGTCTTTACTCTCATCATGGTCTTGGTCATGGTGTACGCCATGGTCGTGTACAACGTCGCGTGGGACGCGGGGGTGAGCAACGACATCTTTCTCCTCGCCCTCAGAGAGCTTCCGGTCATGGCGCCCGTCGCCTTTGCCCTCGAATTTCTCTTCGTCGGCAGGCTGGCGCAGCGCATCGCGCGGAGGATGTTCGGCGGCGCGCAGGTGCCGCCTGCGCTGTACACCGTCGCCGTGTCCTCCGTCATCGTCGCCTTCATGTGCCCGCTCATGAGTTTTGCCGCGAGCCTGCTGTTCGGCTACACCTCCGCGGCGGAGATCGGCGTCAACTTCCTGCGCATCCTCGTGCGCAACTTCCCCATGGCGCTGTGCTGGCAGCTCTTTTATGCGGGGCCGTTCGTGCGCCTGCTTTTCCGCCTCATCTTCGGGCGGGGCAGGAAGTCTGTCGCCGCGGGAAGCGGCACGCCTTCGGAAAGGGACGTCCGCCCCGCCGGGGAAGAAGTCTTCAGCTCAACGGAGGAGGAGCGCGGCGGGCAGGACGTTGCGTCCGGCGACGCGCGCTGAGCGGGCGTCCGTTCCGGAGGGCAGGTCCCTCTCCGGGGAACGGCATCTTGATCGGCCAGACCGGCAGGGAGCGGCGGAAGTTCCGCCGCTCCCTGCCTTCCCCTCCGCGCGATTTGTCGAAAAAGGAGGAAGTTTGACAATCCCCCGCGCTTATGATATAATCTTCCTGCAAACTGCAAAGGCGCGCATACACGGCGGAAAGGGCTGGTGCGCGCGGGAGGAAAGGATGGGCGCGGATGCATGGAAATTGTTCGGGCAGCAGGCGGCGGGGCTGGGTTGCTTCGGGCTCGCATACTTTTTGTCCGGATTTCTGCCGCAGGGAGCAAACATTGCATTTGCAATCATTCTCGGCATCGGGGCATTCATCGGATATATTGTCTGCTGTGCCAAGGATTTTTTGGACGGGCTGTGGCTGTTTCCGCTCCTTTTTTCGGCGGCGTCCGGCTTTGCGGTCGGCATTTATTTCTGCCTGTCCGACAGCCTCTTTTTCGGCAACTGGCGAACGTTTGCAATCGCCGCGGCGCTATCCCTCGTCATTGCCCTGGTCGCATTTCCGAACCTTGCGGGCAGACCGCAGCTTTGGCAGAAGATCGGCGGATGTATCGTTGCGGCGGGTTCGCTCGCCCTCTCCGTCTACTGTTTCTGCCGCTGGGGCGGCGGCCTCGCCTGGCGCGAGGCGGCGTTCGTGTTTTTGTTTCTCACCTTTCTCCTATTGGGGGAATGCGCGTATCTGTGCTTGGGCGGGGATATGCGGCACAAGACCAATCTTGCCTTTTGCGCGGCTTTTTTCATCATTCTCTTCATCGTTTTGCTGATTGTAACGGAGGGCGACGCGGCGGACGGCATCGGCGACGTGTTTGTCGACGGCGGCAGCGGCGGAACGCCCCCCGGGAAAGGCAAACGTGAGCGTGTACTGCGAAAAAAATAGGGGCGGGCGCGCGGTTGCCTGCGCGCATTGACAAATTTTCGCCCGTATGCTATAATTCTGACGTATTCAGGAGCAAACTGACATGTATAGCGATACCATCGCGGCGATCTCCACCCCGCCCGGCAGGGGAGGGGTCGCCATCGTCCGCATGAGCGGCGCGGGCGCGCTCGCGACTGCGGAAAAGATATTTTCCCCCGCGGGGAAAGTGCCCGTCTCCGCCTTTGAGCCGTACAGGATGTACCCCGGCGGCATCGATTGCGGCAGCTTTACCGATTTCGGGCTGTGCGTCTATTTTAAGGCGCCCCGCAGCTTCACGGGGGAGGACGTCGTCGAACTGCACTGCCACGGGGGCGCGGGCATCGCGCGCGCCGTGCTCCGCCGCACCCTCGCCTGCGGCTGCCGGCTCGCGGAGGCGGGCGAGTTCACCCGCCGCGCCTTCCTGAACGGAAAGCTCTCCCTCTCCTCCGCGGAGGGGCTGGCGGACATGATCAACGGTGCCAGCGAGGCGGAAGTGCGCGCGGGCAGCCTTCTGTACGCGGAAAAACTTCATGACGCCCTCTCCGGCGTGCAGGCGGAGCTCAAAAACCTGCTCGCCGAGATCGACGCGGACATCGACTTCCCCGAAGAGGACATCGAGCGCACCGATCTTTCGGATGCGCGCGAGCGCATCGGCGCCGCGGCGCAGAAGCTCTCCGCCCTCGCGGCTTCTTACAGGACGGGCAAAAAGGTCAAGGACGGGGTGTCCGTCGTGCTGGCGGGCAAGCCCAATACGGGCAAGAGCTCGCTGCTCAACGCCCTGCTCGGCAGCGAGCGCGCCATCGTCTCCTCCGTCGCGGGGACGACGCGCGACGTCGTCGAGGGCAGCCTCGAAATAGAGGGGGTGCGCTTCGACCTGTACGATACCGCCGGCATCCGCGACGCCTGCGACGAGGTGGAGAGCCTAGGCGTGGACAGGGCGAAGCGGCTCATCGAGGGGGCGGACCTCGTCCTCTTCGTGGCGGACAGTTCGGCGCCATTTTCGGAGGAGGACAGGCGCATCTATGCCTCCCTTCCGGGCAGGCGGCTGGTCGTGTACAACAAGGCGGACCTCGCCGATGCGGGGGAGTGCGACCCGCCCGCGGACATCCGCGTCTCCGCCTTCACGGGAGAAAACATCCCCGCTCTGCGCGCGCGCATGTTCGAGTTGTGCATGGAGGGGTACGCGGCGGACGGATTTCTCATCGAAGAGCGGCACTACGCGGCGGTCTCGCGCGCCCTCTCCGAGCTCGAAGAGGCGCATGCCGTCTGCGGCAGCGTGCCGCCCGACCTTCTGGGCGTGCACCTGAAGGCGGCGTGGGAGGCGCTGGGCGAGATCAGCGGCGAGACGGCGAACGAGCGCATCATCGACGAGATCTTTGCAAAATTCTGCGTCGGCAAATAGGCCGCCCTTGCCGGCCGAGTGGGCACCGCGCCCTTTTCCCTCCCCTGCGGGAGGGCGAGAGCACACAGGAGGAAAGGTAAAAATGGTCAATCTCGAACTGTACAGGGTATTCTACACGGTCGCCCGCTGCGGCAGCCTCACGCGGGCGGCGGACGAGCTGTTCATCAGCCAGCCCGCCGTGTCTCAGGCGATCAAACAGCTGGAAGGGCAGTTGGGCTGTTCGCTGTTCAACCGTACCCACCGCGGCATGGAACTCTCCGAGCAGGGCGGCAAGCAGATCTTCGACATCGTCGAAAAGGCACTGGGCGAGCTGGACGCGGCGGAGAATAAGCTCAAAGAGATCAACACGACGGCGACGGGCACCATCCGCATCAGCGCGTCCGATACCATCTTTTCCTACGTGCTCATCGATAAGATCGCGCAGTATCATGAGAAGTACCCAGACGTCAAACTCAACCTCATCAACTGCATTACGACGGAGACGCTCGACCTGCTTAAAAACAATAAGTGCGACATCGCCTTCCTCAACCTGCCCGTGGACGACAAGGACTTTGTCCTCTCCAGCGTGGTCATGCCCCTGCACGACACCTTTGTCGCCAACGAGCGGTTCGCGACCCTCGCCGAGGGGGTACAGCCCCTCAAGTCCATGCACGACTATCCTCTGCTCATGCTGGATACGAACACGGTCACCCGCAAGGCGATCATCAACTTCTCTCACTCCATCGGCGTGCACCTGCACCCGGAGATCGAGTGCGGCAGCCTCGAACTGATGATCCGGCTCGCCAAAAACGGCGTGGGCATCGCCTGCGTGCCCAAGGAATACGTCCGCCGCGAGCTGGGCGAAGACGGGACGCTCTTCGAGATCAGGACGGAGCCCGCCCTGCCCGCGCGCGCCGTCGGCATCGCCTTCCCCAAAAACAGGACGCCTTCCTTCGCCGTGCGCGAATTTTTCCGCATGTTCGAGGACAAGGCCGAGAAAAAGTGAGTTTTTCCGTGCGCGACCCTATAAAAAGGGCGGCGCGCGTGCAAAAATTTCAAAAATATTTTGAAAAAAACAGTTGACAACGCAGGTCATCTGTGTTATCATTGAGAAAACCGATGAGGTAAAGGAGTAACCTGCATCATCAGACGCACAGAGAGCCCCCGGCGGTGGGAGTGGGGCGGTCTGACGCAGCGCGAATGGATTACCGAGGGCGGGGGCGAAAGGCGTTCCGAGTAGTTTCCGACGTGTCTCTCACGTTACAGGGAGAGGGTATGATGGTACCCGTAACGAGGCAGTGCTCTCTTTGCATTGCGAAATTGGGTGGCAACACGGCTGATTCGTCCCAAGCGAGTCGGGCCGTGCTTTTTTTATGCCGAAAACAATATTTTCAGTTCAGGAGGACAAAACAATGGCAAAAAAACCGATCCCGTACAAGATCTACCTTTCCGAAGACGAGATCCCCAAACAGTGGTACAACCTGAACGCGGCGATGAAGCGCAAGCACGACCCGTTCCTCAACCCCGCCACGCTGCAGCCCTGCACGGCGGACGACCTGCGCCCCGTGTTCTGCGACGAGTGCATCGAGCAGGAGCTCGACCGCACGCACGAATATATCGACATCCCCGAGGAGATCCGCTCCTTCTATAAGATGTACCGGCCCTCCCCGCTGGTGCGCGCCTACTGCCTGGAAAAGGCGCTCGGCACCCCCGCGGAGATCTACTACAAGTTCGAGGGCAACAATACCTCCGGCTCGCACAAGCTCAACTCCGCCGTCGCGCAGGCGTACTACGCGAAGAAGCAGGGGCTCAAATCCATCACCACGGAGACGGGCGCGGGGCAGTGGGGCACGGCGCTCTCCATGGCGTCCGCATACTTCGGGCTGGACCTGACGGTGTACATGGTCAAGGTCTCCTCCGAGCAGAAGCCGCACCGCAGGGAGGTCATGCGCACGTACGGCGCGAAGGTCGTCGCCTCTCCATCCGATACGACGGAGGCGGGCAGGAAGATCCTGAAGGAGTTCCCCGGCACGGGCGGCTCCCTCGGCTGCGCCATCAGCGAGGCGGTGGAGCGGGCGGTCTCCTCCGATTCCTGCCGCTACGTCCTGGGCAGCGTGCTCGACCACGTCGTGCTGCACCAGTCCGTCATCGGCCTGGAGGCGAAGGCGGCGCTGGAAAAGTACGGCGTACAGCCGGACATGATCATCGGCTGCTGCGGCGGCGGCTCTAACTTCGGCGGCCTGATCGCGCCCTTCATGGGGGAGAAGATCGCCGGCAAGAACGGCATCGAGTTCGTCGGCGTAGAGCCCGCCAGCTGCCCTTCGCTGACGCGCGGCAGGTACGCCTACGACTTCTGCGACAGCGCCAAGATCACCCCGCTCGCCCGCATGTACACGCTCGGCAGCGGATTCATGCCCTCGCCCAATCATGCGGGCGGCCTGCGCTACCACGGCATGAGCCCCATCGTCTCCGAGCTGTACCACGAGGGGTACATGCGCGCGGTCGCCGTCGAGCAGACCAAGGTCTTTGAGGCGGCAGAGCAGTTCGCGCGCACCGAGGGCATCCTGCCCGCACCCGAGTCCAGCCACGCCATCCGCGTCGCCATCGACGAGGCGATCAAGTGCAAAGAAACGGGCGAAAAGAAGGTCATCCTCTTCGGGCTGACCGGCACGGGGTACTTCGACATGACGGCCTATAAGCAGTACAACGACGGCGCCATGACCGACCGCATCCCCACCGACGAGGACCTCGCGCAGGGCTTCGCGACCATCCCCGATATCCCGCAAAACAAGGAAAATTGAAAAAATCCGTTTACAACGCGGACAAATGATGGTATAATGAGAGGGAGAACGGGCGTTCTCCCTCCGCTTATCTGCGTGGAGGCGCCGTGCCCGCGCGGTGCGGGAAGGAAGGGAACGGGCTCCCTGCGGGGAGCGGCGGATACGATCTGAGGAGAGGAGGAGAAGAAAATGATCCAAGCGAGCATATTCGGCAAGACGGCGGACGGGCGTGACGTGCACGCCTTCAAGCTCAGGGACGGCGCCAACGAGGCGACCATCCTCAGCCTGGGGGGGATCGTCCAGTCTCTGAAGGTGGCGGACAAGGAGGGGAACCCGACGGACGTCGTCCTCGGCTACAACGACGTAGCGTCTTACGAAAATAACGGCGGCTATCTCGGTGCGATCATCGGCCGCTGCGCCAACCGCATCGAAAAGGGGCGCCTCGTCATAGACGGCGTCGAACATCAGCTCGCCTGCAACGACCGCGGCAACCATCACCACGGCGGGCCGAAGGGCTTCCACACGAAGATCTGGAACTACGTCTTCGAGGGCAAGGGCGGCAACACCCTCGCGCTGAGCATGACCAGCCCCGACGGCGACGAAAATTACCCCGGAAACATGCGCGTGCAGGTGTGCTACACGCTCTCCGGCGGGGAGCTGACCATCGATTACGCCGCCATGGCCGACCGCAAGACGGCGATGAACATGACCAACCACACCTATTTCAACCTGGACGGCGAGGGCTCGGGCAACGTGCTCGATACCTTCTTCACCGTGGATGCGGACCGCATCGTCCCGACGGACGAGGCGCTCGTGCCCCACGGCGAATTCCGCGGCGTGGAGGGCACGCCCTTCGATTTCCGCAAGGCGCACCGCTTCGGCGAGCGCATCGGCAACGACGAAGATCAGGACATCCGCTATCAGGACGGCTACGACGTCAGCTTTGTGCTCAATAAGAAGCAGGGGACGTACGCCAAGGTCGCCGAGGCGGAGAGCGAGCGCAGCGGCATCGTGCTGGAAGTGTTTACAGACATGCCCGCCCTGCACCTGTACACCGGCAACGAGCTGAGCCAGCGCGGCAAGTCCGGCTTCTATAACCGCAATTACGGCTTCTGCCTGGAAACGCAGTGCATCCCCAACGCCGTCAACGTGCCCGCATACGCGGCGCTCGGCGACCCCGTGTTCGAGCGGAACAAGATCTATCACTCGGTCACGAGCTTCAGGTTCGGCGTGCGGAAATGAGGGGAACGGTATGAAGATATTGGTCGCATCCGACGTGCACGGCTCCCGCAAATTCATGGAGGAGCTCGCCGCGCGCTTTGAAGCGGAGGGGGCGGAAAAACTCGTTCTTCTCGGCGATATCTATAATCACGGCCCCCGCAACCCGCTGCCCGAGGGGTACGACCCCATGGGCGTGGCCGAGATCCTGAACGGGCTCGTCTCCCGCTTGCTCGTCATCAAGGGAAATTGCGACAGCGATGTCGACACCCTCATCTCCGACTTCGAATTCGTCTCCGAGGCGGTGCTCTTCGTCGGCGGCAAGCAGATCTTTTTGCAGCACGGAGACCGCTATTCCGCCGATTCTTTGCCCAAAAACTGCGGAGACGCCTTTTTCTACGGGCACTACCACACGGGGTTCATCGAGCGGAAGGGCGGCGTGCTCGTCGCCAACTGCGGCTCCGTTTCTCTGCCCAAGGGCGGCACGCCGCGCTCTTATCTCCTCGTCGACGGGGGAGAGGTCATCCTCAAGGAACTTTCTGGCAGCGAGATCGCCCGCATGCGCATCTGAAAGGAGGAACGCCGCCTCCCGCACTGCGGGCGGCGGCAAAGGTGCCTGCAAAAATTTTCGGAAAAATTTTTGATTTTCGGGGCAAAAACGATTGAAAAATTTTTGAATATCTACTATACTATTAAAGTGTTCAAAAGAACGCTTCGGGGATGTAGCTCACCCGGTAGAGCGATACGTTCGCAACGTATAGGTAGTCAGTTCGAGTCTGATCATCTCCACCAGCAAAAGGGACAGGTGCAAACCTGTCCCTTTTGCTGGTGGAGGGCTGAAGAGCCGAGCCGGCGCGGCGCAGCCGCGGCTGTTCGTGCTCGCGCAGCGAGCTTTGCGCCGCAGGCGCAAGCCCTGATCATCTCCACCAGCAAAAGGGACAGGTGCAAACCTGTCCCTTTTGCTGGTGGAGGGCTGAAGAGCCGAGCCGGCGCGGCG
>CASFTB010000023.1 GCA_949297575.1 uncultured Bacillota bacterium
GCTTGATTGTAACACAATCGGAGTTCCTTTGTCTATTTCATCGGCTTTAGCCTCCCCGGAACCCCGCGACTATCGCGGGGCTTTCGTTTACACAGAAAAAGCGGGCCGCATGCAGCGACCCGCAAAAATCTTAATGTTTTCTTTATGATCCGCGAAGATCCGCGGCGCACAGCTCTATCGAACGAACTTTTTCACGTCCGCATTCCGATATTCGCAAAAGCGGATGCGGATGCCGTTCGTTTCGACGGGCTCGCTCTCCGAGAAGCACGCCCAGCCCGCGAGCGCGTCGAGATCTTCAAAAAAGACCTGCGCCCCGCCATCGGCATCCGCCTTGGTGACGATCGCCCCCTCGCAGTACGGGAGCAACGTGCGGTACAGCATCGCCCCGCCCACGACGAACACCTGCTCCGCGGGGTATTTGTCTATCTCCGCGAAAAGCTCGCCGAGGGACTGCACGACGGTGCACCCCTCCCGCCCCTCGCCGCCCGGCCAGAGCACGATGTTGGTGCGGTTCTTGAGAGGCTTCCCCCCGGGGAAGGAGAGCAGCGTGTTGCTGCCCATGACGACGACTTTGCCCTCCGTCTCCTCGCGGAAGTGCTTCATGTCTGCGGGTAGGCGGAACAGCAAGTCGTTGTTCTTGCCGATGCCCCAATGTTTGTCTACGACGACGATCGCACGCATTTTTCTCTCCTTTGCAGTCTTTTATACCTGACATAGTACTGCGCTTTTATCCAAAACATCAGATCGCAACGGGGATCTTGACGTCTAAATCGGTATAGCGGTAATTTTCCAAACGGAAACTGTCCTTTGTGAATTTATAAAAATCGGTGACCGAATCGTCCGCGATGAGGCGGGGCGCAGGGTACTGCGGGTTCTGCAGGATGCGCTCGACGATGGGCACATGGCGGTCATAGATGTGCGCGTCCGCGACGACGTGCACGAGCTCCCCTGCCTCCAGCCCGCAGGCACGCGCGAACATCATGAGGAGAATACTGTACTGTACGACGTTCCAGTTGCTCGCCGCGAGCATGTCCTGGCTGCGCTGGTTGAGGATTCCGTTGAGGGTATTGCCCGTGACGTTGAAGGTCATGGAATAGGCGCAGGGATACAGGTGCATTTCCTTGAGATCGGCGACGTTGTACATGTGCGCGATGATGCGGCGGCTGGCAGGGTTGTTTTTCAAATCATACAGCACCTTGTCTACCTGGTCGAACTCCCCTTCCGGGAACTTATATTTCAGGCCCAGCTGATAGCCGTACGCCTTGCCGATGGAGCCGTTCTCGTCCGCCCAGCTGTCCCAGATGTGCGAGGAAAGGTCGCGGATGTTGTTGCTCTTTTTCTGCCAGATCCAGAGGATCTCGTCGATCGCCGATTTCAGATAGGTGCGGCGGATGGTAAGGATAGGGAACTCTTCGCGCAGGTCGTAACGGGAGACCTGCCCGAACTTTTTGATGGTGTGCGCGGGCGTGCCGTCCTCCCAGCGGGGGCGCACCTCCCTGTCCGTATCCCATGTGCCGTTCTCCAAAATGTCGCGGCAGTTTGCGATAAAAATTTCATCCGCTCTGCTCATGATAAAACTCCCTTTTTCTTTTTTCGTATGCCGCGCAAAAAAGCCGCGGCGCTTTCAGCGCCCCTTGCGCAGGAGCACCCGATCCAGCACGCTCTCCCAGGCGGAGAGCTTTTCGGCGCGGGCGGCGCCATCCATCTTCGGCTCAAAAACTTTGCCACCCGCCGAAAACTCCGCAAGGGATGCGACGTCTCTGAAAAACCCGCAGGACAGCCCCGCGAGGTAGGCAGCGCCGAGGGCGGTCGTCTCGACGGTGGCGGGACGCTCGACGGGCACGCCGAGCATGTCTGCCTGGAACTGCATGAGGAGGTCGTTGGCGCTCGCGCCCCCGTCCACGCACAGGCGCTCGATGTTGGCGCGCAGATCCTGCTCCATCGCATGCACGACGTCGAACACCTGCAGGGCAATGGATTCGAGGGCTGCGCGCACGATGTGCGCGCGCGTGGTGCCGCGGGAGATGCCGTAGATCATGCCGCGGCAGTCGGGGTCCCAATAGGGCGCGCCCAGCCCGACGAAGGCGGGCACGAAACAGACGCCGCCCGTATCGGGCACGGAGGAAGCGACTTCCTCCGACTGCGCGGAAGAGACGAGCAGCCCCATCTCGTCGCGCAGCCACTGTACGACCGCCCCGCCCACAAAGACGCTGCCCTCGAGCACGTAATCAGGCTTTGCGAGGGAGGCGGCGAGCGTGGTGATCAGGCCGTTTTCCGAACGCACCGCGCGGCTTCCCGTATTCATGAGCAGGAAACAGCCGGTACCGTAGGTGTTTTTGACGTCGCCCTCGCCGACGCACAGCTGCCCGAACAGCGCGCCCTGCTGGTCACCCACCGCGGCGCGCAGGGGGATGGCGGCACCGAGCAGCCTTTCAGAGGCGACCCCGTAATCGGCACCCGACGGCAGCACCTTCGGCAGCATGCACGCGGGGATACCGAACAGTGCACAGAGCTCCTCGTCCCACTGCAAAGTGTGGATGTTGAAGAGCATGGTGCGGGAGGCATTGGTGTAGTCCGTCGCGTGTACCCTGCCCTCCGTGAGGTTCCAGACGAGAAAGGTATCGACGGTGCCGAAGAGCAGCTCCCCTTTTTCCGCACGCGAGCGCGCGAAGGGTACGTTGTCGAGGATCCATTTCACCTTTGAAGCTGAAAAATAGGCGTCTGCAGGGAGGCCGGTCTTATCATACAAAAATTTTGAATGTGTCGATTTTAAATCGTCACAGAAGGCCGCCGTTCGGCGGCACTGCCACACGATGGCGTTGTACACGGGCTTACCCGTGAACCTGTCCCACACGACGGCGGTCTCGCGCTGGTTGGCGATGCCGATCGCCTCGACATCGTCCGCGGAAATGCCGCCCGCAGCCAGCGCGGCGCGCCAGCTTTCAAGGAGGGAGGCGAGGATGTCCCGCGGGTCGTGCTCCACCCAGCCCGGCTTGGGGTAATGCTGCCGGAATTCCCTTTGTCCGCTCGCAAGGACGCACCCGCGGCGGTCAAAGAGAAGCGCGCGCGAACTGGTCGTGCCCTGATCGAATGCGGCGATGTATTTTTTCATCGATTTTATCCCCTTTGTCTATTATCTCTCCACTCTTTGCCCTTGAACACCGGATCCGGCATCTTTTTGCAAACGGGCAGACTTCAAAACGCGTCCTTCTCGATCTTGCTCCAGCGCCGCGCGATAAAACGCATGCGCAGGGGGAGGGGCAGCAGGCGCGGAACCGCAGCGATGAACTTGTTCCAGAACCCGGGGCGGTACACAGCCTTGTTTTTGCGCACGGCAGCGAGGCTCTTGCGGGCGACCCACGCGGGAGATTTAGCGGAGAGCTTGCCCCACAACCCCTGCCCCCTGATATTCTCGCAGACGTCGGGACGGGTGTAGATGCCGCCCGGCTCCACGCTCGTCACCTTTACGCCTCGCCCCTTCATCTCCTCGCGCAGAGACCGGCTGAAACTCGTGAGCGCACTCTTCGCCGCACTGTAGAGGGCGAAGTACGGCATCGGATAGACGCCCGAGATGCTGGAAATGTTGACGATCTCCAACGCTTCCGCACGGAGGTCGAGGGCGAACCTCATCAGGGAGACGGCCGCCTCAAAATTGATGCGGCACTGAAAAGCGATCTTCTCCTGCGTATACTTTTCAAACGCCTTCTGGATATCCGCACCCGCCACGTTGCACAGGCGGGAGACGAGGCAGCCCTTGCCGCGTATACGGGCGAACAGAGCCGCGCGCCCCTCCCCGTCGGTCAGGTCGCAGGCAAAGCGGTCGACGGATAGGTGCGGAAATTTCTGCGTCAGCGCGGCGCTGAGCGCGGAGAGTTTTTCCTCGCTCCGCCCCGTCAGAAAGAGGGTGTCCCCCTGCTCCGCACAGGCGTGTGCGAAGGCGCGCCCGAGGCCGCCCGTCGCGCCCGTGATGAGGGTGATGGTCTGCGCCTGCCGCATGGTCCGCCTCCTCCGATCGTTTTCAGTACCTATTGTACCATAAAACGGCAGGGATGTAAAGCGCGGCGCAAAATTCAAGGGAAATATCTTGCCGTACAACCGGCAGCAAAAGAGCCGTGCAGGGCAGAGGCGAAAAGCCGACACGCACGACGCCGCAAAAACTGCCGCGAGGCAGAGGGAAAACCGCGCGAAGAAAGGGCAAAAAAGGCGTCACGCAAAGCAAAAAAAGACGCGAAGCGCAGAGAAAGGGGCAAACCATATATGAACCATGCACATTGTTTGAACAGCTGCGCCGCTCGCCCCCCTATGGCTAAGCAGCGGGGCGCCCTAAAGAACAGCCCCCGCCCCTGCGCCCCGCAGTACAGGGCACGCTTCGCCGCCGCGCCTTGGACGGCAGCCGACAAGCCGCATCCCTTCGCCTCCAATGGTGTATTTTTTGCTCTTTATGTCAGACATAGTACTGCAAAAAATCGATAATTCAGAAAAATATACAAAAGATGCGACAAAAACCACAGAAACACAGCCAACACCTACGATAAAAAGCCACCCCTCGTCGCACGGCAAAAAACCGCAGCCGCGCGCCCCGACAAGCGTCGCCCCGCCCCCCCTTCTTCCTTTCGCACCCGGGGCGGGGCGCGAACTTTCACCCCTCTTACAGACGGAGCACCCTTCTTCCCACTCCCATGTGTATCGTGAAAATATTTATAAATGCAATTTTTAGAAGCCGCGCATATCCTGCCCCTTCACGCCCTTCCGCCCCGCAGAGGGCATCACAAGCCATGCGCGCGGCGCAACAAATTTCGGCCTGTTCTGCGCCCGATTTACTTGACAAAATGGTCGCTCTTTTCTATAATGAATGGAAAAAGTTTACGGAGATATTGCTATGCGCGTGCTTGCCATCAATGACGTTTCCTGCGTGGGAAAATGTTCTCTGACCGTCGCCCTGCCCATCATTTCGGCGTGCGGCGTGACCTGCGACATTCTGCCCACCGCACTGCTCTCCACCCACACGGGCGGCTTTACGGGCTACACATTCCGCGACCTGAGCGAGGACATCCCCGCCATCCTCGCGCACTGGAAGTCGCTCGGGCTCAGATACGATTACATCGTCAGCGGCTATCTCGGCAGCATCGAACAGATCGAGATGGTCAAGAACATCAAGGCGGCCTTCCTGAAAGAGGGCGGCACGATGATCGTCGATCCCGTGATGGGAGACAACGGCAAGATGTACGCACACTTTGACGACGCGTTCGTGGAACAGATGAAGGGCCTGTGCCGCGTCGCAGATGTGATCGTGCCCAACCTGACGGAGGCCTGCCTTCTTTCGGGGATGGCGTACGACAGGGCCTGCAAAGAAGAATGCTACGGCGAGCTGCTCGGCGCATTGAAATCTCTCTGCCCCCGCCCTTCCGTGACCGGGTGCGACATTACGGAGAGCAGCGAAAAAAAGAGCTGCGTCTGTTATATCGGCGAGGACGGCGCAGAGCACCGCTATGGCACGGAAAAGATCGAGGGCGCCTTCCACGGCGCCGGCGACGTGTACGCGAGCGCACTGGTCGGCTGCCTTGCGCGCGGCCTGCACACGGATGCAGCCGTAAAACTTGCCGCGGAATTCACCAAGGACGCCATCGCCCGCACCAAGCAGGACGGCACGGAGGCGCGCTACGGGCTCAATTCCGAGGCGTGCATGTACGGATTTCTGAAAGCGCTGGACGCGGCCGCAAAGGGTGCCCCCGCCCCGCATATGTGAAGGGGCGGCGGCGCGCCGCTTACAACTGAATCTTTTTACGGTCTGCGGTGTTCGGAGTTCGAATTATCTTAATCCACATTTGAAATTCGGGAGCGCTATGCAAATGGTCCGTGGCGATAGGCAAGGTCTGTTTATGAACGGAAAGTCTGATGCGGCACGGCGGCGCACCCACCTGCGAGAAGCGGGTTAACACTTTTTCGTTCTGCGGCACAGGCGGATCTTTTTTTGCCGAAAACGCGGGGAGGCTGCTCCTCCCCGCCGCCGAGCGGCGCACCCGGCACACCTCCCCGCCCACGGCGAGCCGCGCTGCCGAAGGGCGAGGCACCCTCCGCCTCGAATATTTTTAAGAATTTTTTGTTTTTCGCCGAAAAACTCTTGCCAACCGCGCGGGAATATGCTATAATAATTGAGCTTTTGACGAACGGCCTCATGGTCAAGCGGTTAAGACGCCGCCCTCTCACGGCGGAAACTGGGGTTCGATTCCCCATGGGGCTACCAAAAAGAAAAGACAGGCATTTAGCCTGTCTTTTCTTTTTGGTAGCCTCTACCGGAAGTCGAGCAGGCGCGCACCGCGCGGCTGTTCGCGCGAGCGCAGCGACGCTCCGCCGAGGGGCCCCCTGCCAAGGGGTTTCGGCGGATCCCCCATGGGGCCGACAGGCATTTAGCCTGTCTTTTCTTTTTTTTGGCAGCCTCTACCGGAAGTCGAGCAGGCGCGCACCGCGCGGCTGTTCGCGCGAGCGCAGCGACGCTCCGCCGAGGGGGACCCCTGCCAAGGGTCGTAGTAGCGCGTCATCAGGTAGTACAGCCCGCTCTCTTCGTCATAATAATATCCCCGGTACCTGAACGGATTGATCGTTTTCAAATCGGTTCCGTCGTCTCGCCCGCCCATGTCCAGCTTTTCGCTCGTCACGTTCCCCCACGGGTCATAGCTGTACTTTATGATCGGCTTCCCCCAATCGTCCTTGATCAGCACGATGTCTCCCTGCACGCTCTTCGCATTGCCCTCTTTTCCCTTATTCTATCACACGGCGGGACGGCTGTCAAGATTTCTTCCGTTTTTTCATTGAGCACAGCCGGCACCACGGAATACGGCAAAAGCGGCAGGGCGCTGCGCCCTGCCGCTTCTCTTTTCCGAATAAAATTACTCGTGGTCCTTTTCCCACTGCTGCGCCTTCGCCTTGGAAAGGGAAGTCAGCTTCTCTGCGGGATAGGGAGACTGCTCGCCGCCGTAGGTGTACAGAAAGTACGAACCGTTTTCCGCGACGTAGAGGGTCTCTTCGTAGCCGGCGGGGTCGCCGAACGCGCCGTGCGTCACCTTTTTGACGACTACCATCTCAGTCGTATCGTAAACTTTGCCTTTGACAGTCTTTTTCATCTGACCTGTTACCTCCTTGTAAAATTTACACATGAAGCCGTAAACCGGGTTGCCTGCATTTTTCGTGCGCGGGACTGAATCCTCCTGCACATCAGTATAATTTTATCACTTTTTTTGCTCTTTGTCAAAAATACAGAGCACGAATTTGTATTATTCTTGTACATTTTTGCATGTATGTCCCTATATCCGACAAAAAGCGCCCGCGGGACGCGAAGAGCGGCGCCCTTCCGGGCGCCGTTCTTATGTACAAGGGATCACTTGTTGAACTTTTCGATCATATCGACGATGTCCTTGACCGTCTTGACGTTGACGATATCCTCTTCGGGGATGGAGATGCCGTAATCATCCTCGAGGGAGATGAGGAGCTCCACCACGTCGAGGGAATCGGCGCCGAGGTCTTTGACGACGTCGCTCTCGGGGGAGATCTTCTCTGCGGGAAGGTTGAGCTGCTTTGCGAGCATTGCGCGCACTTTTTCAAACATACGATTTTCCTCCTGAATATAGTTTTATTGTACTAAATCGGCGCCGTTTTGTCAATCCAATCAGCGCGCGTTTGCGACTTTTTTGCGGGCGGGGTCGCGCATGGTGAGGCCGATGCGCTTCTTTTTGACGTCGACGTCCTTGACCCAGACGGTGACGACCTGCCCGACTTTGAGCACGTCGGACGGGTGCTTGATGAAGCGGTCCGTGATCTCGGAGAGGTGGACGAGCCCGTCCTGGTGCACGCCGATGTCGACGAAGGCGCCGAAGTCGACGACGTTCCTGACCGTGCCCGTCAGCTCCATGCCGACGGCCAGGTCGGAGATGTCCATGATGTCCTGCCGCAGCACGGGCTTGGGGAGGGAATCGCGGATATCTCTGCCCGGTTTGATGAGCTCGGCGACGACGTCTCGCAGCGTCGGCACGTCCAGCCCGACCACGGCGGCGGCCCTCGCCTCGCCGTACGCCTTCACCTTTTCGGGAAGGCCGCCGATCCTGTTTTCGGCGACGTCCTGCTCCGTATAGCCGAACAGCTCGAGCAGCTTCTGCGCCGCGCCGTAAGACTCGGGATGGACGGCGGTGTTGTCGAAGATGTTCTCACCGTCGCGGATGCGCAAAAAGCCCGCGCACTGCGTGAACGCCTTTTCGCCCAGCTTGGGAACCCTGAGGATCTCTCCGCGGCAGGTGAACTTGCCGTGCTGCTCGCGGTACAGGACGATGTTCTTGGCGATGCCGGCGTTCAGCCCCGCGACGTATTTCAGGAGGGAAACGCTCGCCGTGTTCAGGTCGACGCCGACACTGTTGACGCAGTCTTCCAGCACGCCCGAAAGGACGCTGTCCAGCCGCTTCTTGTCCATGTCGTGCTGATACTGCCCGACGCCGATGGACTTGGGGTCGATCTTGATGAGTTCGGCCAGCGGATCCTGCAGCCTGCGCGCGATGGAGACGGCGCTGCGCTCGGCGACGTCGTAATCGGGGAACTCTTCCGCGCCGAGAGGGCTGGCGGAGTATACGGATGCGCCCGCCTCGGAAACGACGATGTAGGCGACCTCTCTGCCCGTCTCCGCCTTGACCTCCTTAATGAGGTCGGCGACGAAGATCTCGCTCTCCTTGGAGGCGGTGCCGTTGCCGATGGAGATGACCTGCACGCCGTACTTTGCGATGAGCTCCTTGAGCTTCGCCTTGGCGGCGTCAATGTTCTGTTTGGGCCCGGGCGTAGGATAGACGACCGTCTTGTCCAGCACCTTGCCCGTGCCGTCCACGACGGCGATCTTGCAGCCGGTGCGATAGGCGGGGTCGAGGCCCAGTGTGACCTTGTCCTTTACGGGGGGCTGCATCAGGAGAGGCTTCAGGTTGACCTCGAACATCTTGATGGCCTGTTCGCTCGCGCTTTCGGTGAGCGCGGCGCGCACCTCCCGCTCGATGGAGGGGAAGATGAGGCGGTCACAGCCGTCGTCCGCGGCCTCCCTGACCAGCTGCGTGCTGTACCCGCCGTCTTTGAGGTAGCCCGCGGAGGCGATGCGCTTGGCGATCTCCTCGTTGAAGGAGATCTTCACCTTGAGGAAGCCCTCCTTTTCCCCGCGGTTGATGGCGAGGATGCGGTGACTCTTCGCCTGGGCGACGTTCTCGGAATAGTCGGCGTACATCTCGTACGTCTTGGACTCCTCCTTGTCGGTGTTTACGAGTCTGGTCTCGATGACGCCGTTCTTCATGAACAGGTTGCGCAGCTTTTTGCGCACGTTGGCGTCGTCGGAGACGATCTCGGCAATGATGTCCTTGGCGCCGGCGATCGCCGCGTCGGCATCGGGCACGCCCTTTTCGGCATCGACGTATTTTTCCGCCTCCGCGCGCACGTCGGCAGCCTTGTCCTGCGCGAGGATGAGATCGGCCAGAGGCTGCAGGCCGCGCTCGACCGCGACGCTTGCGCGCGTCTTTTTCTTCTGTTTGTAGGGGCGGTAGACGTCCTCCACTTCGGTGAGTGTCGCGGCCGTCTCCAGCGCGCCCTGTATCTCTTCCGTCATCTTGCCCTGTTCGGAGATGGCGGCGGCGACTTCCTCCTTCCTCTTTTCGAGGTTGCGCAGGTACTGCAGGCGGTCGTTGAACTCGCGCAGGACCTGATCGTCGCAGCTGCCCGTCATCTCTTTGCGGTAGCGCGCGATGAAGGGGATGGTGTTGCCCTCGTCGATGAGTGCGATGATGTTCTTTGCCCGGTCTTCACGGACGGAGGGAAATTCCTCCGTCAACTTCTTCAAAATGTCCATGATCTCTCCGTATATGTAAGCTTGCGGCGGAGCCTTGTCTCCGCCGCGTCCATTCTATTGTACCACACTTTTTTTACAATTTCATCACTTTTTCAAAAGTTTCAGAGAATTTTTTTGCGCCTCCGTGAGGCGGTAACTCTCCCGCGCTTTCTGTATCCCCTTGCGCAGCGTCTTCGCGTCCAGCCGCGAACGCTTCAGATAGCCGACGCCCGCATCGTAAAATTTTACGAGCACCTCCGCGATCAGCCACGCGGCCCCCATGTGCGTATAAAAGTACTGCGTGTGCGCGCGCTCGAGCAGCGAAAAGATCTCCGGCAGGTACGCCTCTTCCATATAACAGCCGAGCAGCATGACGTAGGCGAAGCGCTGATGAAACTCGCTGCCCTCCTCCACGCAGCCGCGCAGGAAGGGCAGAAATTCCTCCCTGTGCCTTTTGACTTCCTTTAACGAAGAGCAGAAGAGATCGCACACGGACCAACCGTCGACGACGGGCAGGCAGCGCTCTATGTAACGCACCTTCTCCGCAAAGGGCATCTTTTTGTACCCGACGCAGAAGCACTTCAAAAGACGCACTTCGTACACGTCGTCCGGAAAGCAAAGGAGTCTGTCGAGGTCGAACCCCTCCTCCCCCGCAAGCGCCTTTCCGTAGGCGCGCAAAAGGGGCATGCGCACGCCGATGCTGCTGCCCGCGGGGATGTTCGCGATGCGCTCGTTGAACTGCCTGTAATGCTCGTCTTTTTTGCCGCGCAGGTCGGCAAGGATGCTTTCGTACGTCATTGGGCCCTCCATGTGTACCGTAAAAAGTTATGCTTATCTGTAATGTTCGCGGGGCAAACGGATGCGCCGCGCGGCGAGCCGCAAACGCGCAGCGGGCGCACCTTCCTCGCAAAAGATCATTCTCCTCCCCGCACGCCGAACACCCCGCGCAGGGCGTCCAGCCAGGGCCCCGGAGAAAAACGCGGGTTTGCGGGGCTGGTGGACGGCATGAGCCGCACGGGGACGGAAAGCGCGGGGAAAGCTTCCGTCAGGATCTTATGCGCCGCCCTCCCGTTGCACAGGACGAGAGAGACGGACGTGCGCGCGAGCAGCGACGGGACGTCCGCCGGCTCGAAGTTGCGGATGGACGCGTCCGCCGAACCCGTGATCTCGCAGGAGGCGACGGCGTCCCACAGGGCGATGCGGTGAGCGAGAAGAAAGGAGCGCTTCTCCTCCGTACTCTGCGCCCGCTCTCCGAAAAAGCCGCAGAGCATCTCCCAGAACCTGTTGCGCGGGTTGCCGTAATAAAAGTCGATCTGCCGGCTCCTGACGGAGGGGAAGCTGCCGAGGATAAGCAGCTCGCTGTCCGCCGCAAAAATCGGCTCAAAACCGTATATTCTGCCTGACATAGTACTATGAAATCATCCGTTTTACGCCGATAAATGCACAAAAACGGGCATTATTCTCTCATCCTCACGCACACATCAGCCGATGGTGAGCGGAGCATCGATCTTGCCGACGGCGGCCGCCGCCATCTTTTCAAAGTCAAAATTGCGCTCGAGGGCGCAGATGCAGTCTTCCTTCGTCAGCCCGTCGATGCGGCGCACTCTGCCCTCGAGGTCGAGCGCACACCCGTTGTACAGCATGTACTTCCCGTAGGCGAGCATCTGCGAGGCGGTGCTTTCCTGCGCGAGGATGACGGAAGACCTGAGCTGTTCTTTGCCGCGCTGAAATTCGTCGTCCGTAATTTTTTCTTTGCGGAAGCGCCCGACCTCCCGCAAGATCGCATCCTGCGCCCGCTGCACGTTGGCGGGATTGACGCCCGCGTACACGGTGAGCAGCCCCCCTTCCGTAAAGGCGGATACATACGAATAGACGGAGTATGCGAGGCCGAGCTTTTCGCGCACGGTCTGAAAGAGGCGCGAGCTCATCCCTCCCCCGAAAACGGTGTTCATGACCAGCCCCGCGTCGGACAGCTCGTCCTCCCGCGCGAGCGATGGCCAGGCAAAGGCGATATGCACTTGCTCGATATCCTTTGTCCGCACGAGGGAGTTCGCGCACAGCGTTATCTCCTTTTTGCGGGGAGCGAAGGCGCTCTTTTTTAAGGCGCTTTCAAAGTACTTTTCGGCGAGCTCTTCCGCGCGCGCGGGGTCGATGTTTCCCGCAAATGAGATGACGATATTTTCCGGGGCGTACCTCTCCGCGATATAGGCAAAGAGGTCCTCCCGGCTGAAATTTCTGACGTTTTCCGCAGGGCCGAGGATGGGCCTGCCGTAGCCCTCCCGCCCGAAGTACGCCTCCGCAAGCACGTCGAGGCAGAGGTCGTCGGGCGTGTCCTCCGTCATGGAGATCTCTTCGAGCACGACCCCCTTCTCCCGCTCCATCTCCTCTTCCGGAAAGACGGAATCGAGCACGAAGTCGGAGAGGATCTCAAACGCCTCTTCCGCGCGATCCGAGGTGGATTTCGCGTAGTAGCATGTGATGTCTTTGGAGGTGAAGGCATTGACCTGCGCGCCGATCCTGTCCATCGCGTCGGAGATCTCAAAGGCGCTGCGCCTGTGCGTACCCTTGAACATCATGTGCTCGATAAAGTGCGAGATGCCGTTCTCCTCCTCCCGCTCGAAGCAGGAGCCGGTGCCGACCAGGACCCCCATACTGACGGACAGGAGCCCGTCCATCTTTTTTACGACGAGCCGCAGCCCGCTGCCGAATGTTTTGCTGTAGACCATAGCGTTAGTTTTCTCCGTATGTACTTTATTTATGTCCGGGAGCCGTTACGCCTGCCCGGCGCCGATGTTGACGGATACGGGCACCTGCCTGAGCCCGAGCTCCTCATAGCGGGCGAGGATGGACGGGAGCGCTGCGGCCGTCTCCGCCGTGGGGTGCGCGAGGACGAGGTCTCCGCTCTCCGCTCCCTCCGCGGCGCGGCGGTAGATGAGCGTCTGATCCCTGTCACGCCAGTCAACGGTGTCCTTTGACCAGAGGATGACCTTATACCCGAGCGCCTCGGCCGCATCTACGGTGTTTTCGGAATAGGCGCCGGAGGGAGGCGCGAACAGCGTCGGCTGCACCCCGCAGAGCATCTCGACGAGCTCGCCGCAGAGGCGGATCTCCTCCGCGTTCTTCTCGTAAGAGAGCTTATCCTGTTCCCTGTGGAAGTAGCCGTGATTGCCCAGCTCGTGCCCGCGGGAAGCGATCTCCCGCAGCGCCTCCGCGTTGTCGTCCGCCCAGCTGCCGCCGATGAAGAAGGTCGCCTTCACGCCGTATTCGTCCAGCACGTCCAAAATGACGGGGAGATATTCGGTGCCCCAGTAGACGTTGAACATGAGGGAGACGCAGCCGCCCTCGGCATTGCCCTCATAGTATACGCGGTCGGACAGCCTGCCCGCCGTGGAGACGCCGAGGGGAAAGAAGCACACCGCCCCGACGGCCAGAAGCACCGCCGCAAGGCAGATGTTGGTGATGACGGCGACCCTGCCCTTCATGCCGCACCTCCGAAAAGGGTTTCTCCCTTCAATATATGCGGCGGGCATGAGGAATATGCGGCGGGCGGAGAGGAGCGAAGAAGCGCCTCCGCCGCGGGGCAGCGCGCGGCAAAATACTGCTCTTAGCCCATTTTTTATCGATAAAAACAGAAGTATTGTATCGTTATTTGAGCTTGACCACGGTGACGCCGGCACCGCCCTCGCCGTAAGCGCCCTCGCGGAATTCGGCGACGTTGCGCATACCGCGCAGGTGGCTTCGGATCCCCTCCCGCAGCTTGCCCGTGCCCATGCCGTGGATGAGTTTGACCTCTTCGAGCCCTGCGAGCACGGCGCGGTCGATGAAGGCGTCCACTTCCTGCACCGCCTCGGAGACGGTCATGCCCAGAAGATTGATCTCCGTCTGCACGGCGAGGACGGGCGCGACCTTGCGCACCACGCGCACCTTTTCCGCCTTTTCCCTCCGCGGGGAGGCGGTGAACAGCGTCTTCACCCTTACGTTCAGGCGCATGCCGCCCACCTGCACTTCCGCCTCCCCCTTTTTGGCATTGACGGAGAGCACTTCCCCCTCCGCCTGCATGGCGGGCACGAAGACGCGGTCTCCCGCGCGCAGCTTTGCGGGGTCTACGGGCGCGGAGACGGGCTTTTCCTCTTCTTCCGCCTCGGCATCGTACGCCTTATCCGCAAGCCTGTTTTTGAGGGTGCGGGCGCGGATGAGGTCTGCCTCCGTCAGCTCCTTCTGCGAGGCGATCTTCTCGATCTCGGAGAGCAGCTCCTCCGCCTGCGCGGTGCGCTCGGAGACGATGCGGCGGCTCTCCACCTTGGCGGCGGCGAACAGCTTTTCGCGCTCTTTACGCAAGCGCTCGCGCGCAGCGTTGACCTCGGCGAGCTTTTCTCTCCACTCCCTTTCGAGGGCGGCGGCGCGCCGCTTCGCCTCCTCCGCCTCGACGCGGCTCACCTCCGCCGCGCGGAGGATGTTTTCAAACTTCCTGCCCCCCTCGGAGAGGTTGGCGAGGGCGTCTTGCAGGATCTCTTCTGACAGCCCCAGCCTGCGCGAGATGGCGATGGCGTTGCTGCTGCCCGGCACCCCGGGGCGCAGGCGGTACAGCGGGCGGAGGGTGTTGCCGTCAAACTCCATGCTCGCGTTTTCGATGCCGTCCTCGGCGTAGGCAAATTCCTTGAGCGCCGTATAGTGGGTGGTGACGATGCCGCGGCAGCCGCGGCGCAGCAGGTATGCGATGACCGCGCGCGCGAGCGCCTGCCCCTCTTCGGGGTCGGTGCCGCCGCCGAGTTCGTCGATGAGCACGAAACTGTCCTCCCCCGCCGCGCGCGTGATGGAGACGATGTTGCCGATGTGCGAGGAGAAGGTGGAGAGGTTCTCTTCGATGGACTGCGCGTCGCCGATGTCGCAGAACACCTGCCCGAACACGGGCAGCTCCGTCCCTTCGGCGGCGGGCACGAACAGCCCGCAGCACGCCATCAGGCAGAACAGTCCGCACATTTTCAGGGTGACCGTCTTGCCGCCCGTATTGGGGCCGGAGACGAGCAGGAACTTGTATTCCCTGCCCAGAGAAACGGTGACGGGCACGGCCGTCTCGGGGTCGAGCAGCGGGTGGCGGCCCTTTTCGATGCGGAGCGCGCCCTTCGCGTTGAGGCGGGGGCGCACGCCGCGCACTTTATACCCGTACTCCGCCTTGGCGTAGGCGACGTCGATCTCGCTCAGAAGCTGCATGTCCTGCGAGAGGTCGCGGGAAAGCGCCCCGACGCGGCGGGAGAGGGCGGCGAGGATGCGCTCGACCTCCTCCTTTTCCGCGGCGGCCAGTTCGCGCAGCTCGTTGTTCATCTCCAGCACTTCTTCCGGCTCAATGAAGAAGGTCGCGCCGCTGGCGGAACGGTCGTGCACGAAACCGCGGATGCGGCCCTTGTGTTCCGCGCGCACGGGGAGCACGTAGCGGTTGTCGCGCATGGTGACGATGCCCTCGCGCAGATACTTCGCGCCCTCGCCGGAAAGGTATTCGGAGAGGCGGCTGCGGATGCGCTCGTTGAGGGAGCGGATGGTGCGGCGGATATCGAAGAGCGCCTCGCTGGCGTAGTCGCTGACCTCCTCTTCCGAGAGGATCTTTTCCCCGATGTCGCGCTCCAGCCCCTCGTCGAAGCGCAGGCGCAGGGCGAGGTCACGCAGGAGCGGGAACTGCTCGGCCGGGAGTGCGCGCACGGAGGCATGCGCCGTCCGCGCGGAGCGGAGCAGCGCGGCGACGGAGAGCAGTTCTCCGCAGGAGAGCGCGGCGCCCTTGCCCGCCCTGCCGAGCTCCTCTTCGAGCGCGGGGAAGGGCTCGACCTTTCCCGCGCCGTGCAGGAACAGCGCCGCATCCGCCTCGGCGGTGAGGGCGAGGGCGCGCTCCGCCTCCGGAAGGTCCGTGCCGGGCTGTTCGGACAGCAGCGCCGCCCGCGAACGGCCGAGCGCGGCAAGCGACGCGACGGCCGCCAGGATCTTGTTGAGTTCGAGTTTTTCGAGGACTTTTCCGTCCATTCCTTCCATCCTTTGCGCGCCCGCAGCGCGGGCATGCACGATCAATATTTTACATATTTCCGCCTGCACATTTCCGCGCGGGAGATCTCCGCCCGCACAGACAGAGAGAAGCGAGCAAACGAAAGGGCGGCGTCGACGCCGGGCGCCCGCTCAGGTCGTGCCCCGCCGCAGAGCCCCTCCCGTTTCGGGCATGGCGCAGCGCCCGCCGCGCAGCACGGCCGCCTTTTCATCCGCGGAAAAGATGCTCAGATCGTACAGCCGGTTGCGCGCCCTGCCGCCCGTGAGGCGGGCACAGTTGTACAGCTCGAAGCGGCAATCTGCATTCGTATAGCGGACGAGCGGGAAGCGCCTGCCCCCCTCGTCGGTGAGGGTGTAGCGGCTGCGGCGGTCGCAGGAGGCACAGCGCTTGCCGAAAGGGCAGTGACCGAGCTCCATCACCTTGATGCCGCCCCCGCAAAGCACGAAGGCGGAGGGAACGCCGAGCGCCTCGATCTCCGCGAGAGAGAGCTCTTTGGAGAGAGCGATCTCCTCCGCGACTTCCCCCGCGGCGAGCGCGGAGGCGCGGTCAAAGAGGTTGAAGCCCGTACCCGCAAACAGCTTGAGCCCGCGCTCGCGGCACAGCTCGACGGCGTACGTGCCCTCGGCGTAGACGCCGTCAAAGCCGGAAAGGTCCGGCCCCTCGAAGTCGCGCCCGACGGCAAATGCAGGCAAATACAGGTATTTATGCCACGCATAGTACTCTGAAATCTCTAAAAAGCGCCGATATTCTTCGCCGTTTCGGTAGTCGTGCGGCTTGAATATGGCGATGTCGATCTTTTCTTCTTTATAGCACGGCGAAGAAAAATCGCTGTCGATGACGGCAACGCGGCCCTCCGCACGCGCGAACGGAAGCGGCGAAACGGGCAGCGCGCGCTCCTGCAAGGGCGCGCGGCCGACTTCCCCGATGCCGCGGTAAAACTCCGCATAAGCGGCGCGCCGCAGCGCGTTGAGGGCGGACCGGAGGACGAAGCACTCCCCTTCGATCTCTATCTCCTCAAAGGAGACTTCGAAGGGATACCCGTCCGTCTTGCGAAAGCACGCGCAGAACTCCTCCGCCGTGAACGGGCTGCTCTTTGCGGGCTGCACGATAAAATCGCCCGTATAGGTGAGCACGGCATCCGCGAGCCCCACTTCGACGACGGGAGGCTCCCCGGGTGCAAAGCGCCCCGAAACGCGCACGGGGACGGTACGCCGCCGCGCGGCGACGCGCGCGGCGAGCGATGTATCCGAAGTCAGGCGCACCTCGTCTCCCTCCGCAAAGAGCGGGGAGGCGGGCAGCAGAAAACCCCCTTCCGCCCGCGGAGCGGAGGCGCGGTACACCGCCCCGCCGACCTCTCTGCCCGCGCGCAGCAGCTTGAACCCGTCTCCGTCGCGCGGAGTAAAGGCGGAGCGGACAAATGTATAACCCGCATATTTTTTGCCGCGCGAGACCTCGCCGATCCGCTCCCCGATGTGCCCCTGCACCTCGCAGGAAAGGAGGCGCTTATCCTGCCCGAAGGGGTAGCCCGCGGTATATTCCCCGCGGTTGTATGCGCGCTTCAGGTCGGACAGATCGGAAGCGAGCACCCCCTCCCCCGCGCCCGAAAAGACGTCTTTATAATACCTGACGGCGGCGCCGACGTAAGCCGCCGAGCGCATGCGTCCCTCGATCTTGAAGGAAGAGACGCCCGCCTCGGCGAGGCGGAGCGCGCCCTCCCCCGCGCACAGGTCGGAGAGGGAGAGGCGATAGGAAAGTGCCTCAAAGCCCGCGCGGTCTATGGAATATTTCTTGCGGCAGGGCTGCTTGCAAAGGCCGCGGTTGCCGCTGTTTCCGCCGATGAAGGAGGACAGGTAGCACTGCCCCGAAAAGCAGGTGCAGAGCGCGCCCTGCACGAAGGCCTCCGTCTCTATTTCCTGCGCGACGGCGCGGATATCGGAGAGCGGCGTCTCCCGCGCGAGGATGACGCGCGAAAAGCCGAAACGCCGGGCGAGGCGCGCCCCGTACGCGTTGCACACGCCCGCCTGCGTGGAGAGGTGCAGGACGAGCTCGGGGTATGTCTCTTTAAGAAGCTTCCCCAAAAAGATATCCTGCACGATGAGCGCGTCCGCGCCCAAGTTCCACGCCTCTCTCGCACGGGCAAAAAAAGCGGAGAACTCCCCGTCCTTGACGAGGGTATTGAGGGCGACGTGCACGCGCACGCCGAGGGCATGCGCTGCCGCCGCGCAGCGCGCGAACTGCTCCGCGGTAAAATTTTTGGCGCTTTTGCGCGCCGAAAAGTCGGACAGGCCGACATAGATCGCATCCGCTCCCGCGTTGAGGGCGGCAAAAAACGCCTCCTCATCTCCCGCGGGCGCAAGCACCTCGCACATACAGTCCCCTTCCTCGCCGCGGCGCGGAACATCCGCCCCCGGCAGAGAATTTCTCTTTACTATTGTATCATTTTTCTGCGCGTTTGAAAAGGGATTTGAAGCAGAAAAGCTGCGCCGTGCGCCCCGCCGACGCCCCGCAGCGGGCGAAAAAGCGCAAAGCGCCGCCCGCTGCGGCGGGCGGCGCGCAAAAACTTCGGGCAGCGCGCTTCAGCGCAGTTCGGCGCCCAACTTTTCGTGCAGGGATTTGAGGATGCGCTTGACGTAGCCGTCCGCGTCCTCGGGGGCGATCGCCTTCTCGCGCGGCGTGAAGGTGACGGAGAACGCCATGCTCTTCTTGCCCTCCCCGATCTGCTCGCTGCGGTAGACGTCGAACAGGCGGACGGAGGTGACGTACTTGCATCCCTCCGCGATGGCGGCCTCCGCGGCGGCGCAGGGCACCTCTTCCGCGAGCACGAGGGCGAGGTCTCGGTGCACCTCGGGGAATTTGGGCAGCGGCACGTACTGCGGCTGCCCGCCCATCTTCTCCGCGAGGGCGGCAAAGTCCAGTTCGCCGATATAGACGGGCACCTCGACGGAGAGGTCGCGGGCGAGATCGGGCGCGAGCTCGCCGATGTAGCCGACGGCCGCGCCGCCGCAGGAAACTTCCGCACACTTCCCCGGATGCAGGAAGGGCCTCTCCGCGGGCGCATACGCGAAGCAGAGGCCGAACGCGGAGGCGAACGCCTCAAAGGCGCCCTTGGCGGTGCAGAAGTCCTCTCCCGCGCCGTAGAGCCCGATGCAGAGCGTCCTGCGCTCTTCGGGCATTTCCGAAAGGGGCAGCTGCTTTGCGAGATACACGTTCGCCAGCTCGTACAGGCGCGCGGCGGGATTGCCGCGGCGGATGTTGCGCACGAGCGTCTCCAGCATGGAGGGAGCGAGGGTGGTGCGCATGACGCTCATCTCCTCGCTGATGGGGTTGCGGATGCGGATCGCCCTCTTCCCCTCCTCTTCGAGGCGCAGGCGGGCGTAATCTTTGGGAGAAATAAAGGAATAGGTGATGATCTCGCTGCAGCCCTGCCCGCCCAGGACGGCCTTGGTGCGCTCCTCTTTCGCCTGCGCATCGGTCAGGCCGCCCTGCGTGACGGAGGCGTTTTTGAGGAAGGTGCCCTCGATGTGGTCGTACCCGTACATGCGGATGACCTCCTCCGCGAGGTCGGGGTAGCCCTCGACGTCTTCGCGGTAGGCGGGAGCGGTGACGGTGAGCGCGTCGCCCCTGACGGCGACGTTGAAGTTGAGGCGCTCGAGGATGGCGCGCATCTCCGCCTTGGGAACCTCGATGCCGAGCAGAGCGTTGATCTGCGAGACGGAAGTTTTGACGACGACGGGCTGCATCTTCGCGGCGCAGATGTCGAAGCGGTCGCGGGCGATCCTGCCGCAGCCGAGCGCCTCGATGAGGTTGAGCGCGCGGTTGATGGCGACGCCCGTCGTGTATGCGTCCACGCCCTTCTCGAAGCGGGCGGAAGAGTCGCTCTTCTGCCCCAGTCTGCGGGAAGTGCGGCGGATGTTCGCGCGCTCGAACTTGGCGCTCTCGAAGAGCAATTCGTCCGTCTCTTCGCCGATGCCGCTGTTCAGCCCGCCCATGACCCCCGCGAGCGCGACGGGCTTGCCGCCGTCCGCGATGACGAGGTTTTCGGGCGTGAGGGTGAACTCCTTTTCGTCGAGGGTGACGATCTTCTCCCCCTCCGCGGCGCGGCGGACGCAGATCTTGTTCTGCGCGACCTTTTTGAGGTCGAAGGCGTGCATGGGCTGCCCCAGCTCGAGGAGCACGTAGTTGGTGATGTCTACGACGTTGTTGATGCCGCGCAGGCCGCACAAGGCGAGGCGGCGGCGCATCCACAGGGGCGAAGGCGCGACCTTCAGCTCGCGCACGTAGTGGGCGATGTAGCGGGGACACAGGTCGGGCGCCTCCACCGTCACGCTCACGCGCTCGCCGGTGCCGAACGCGGGATCCGCCGTGTATTGCAGTTCAAGCGCCGCGAGCGGCTTTTTAAGCACCGCCGCGACCTCGCGGGCGATGCCGTACACGCTCTGGCAGTCGGGGCGGTTGGCGGTGACGGAGATGTCGAAGAGATAGTCGTCCAGCCCGACGACCTCCTTGATGTCCTTGCCGAGGGGGGTATCCTTGTCCAGCTGCAGGATGCCGTCCACCTCCGCACCGGGGTACCAGTCGTCCGTGATGCCCAATTCCTGCCCCGAGCAGAGCATGCCGAAGGAATCGACGCCGCGCAGCTTCCCCTTTTTGATCTTCACCCCGCCGTGCAGGGAGGAGTTTTCCAGGGCGACGGGGACGACGTCTCCCTCCGCGACGTTGGGCGCGCCCGTCACGATCTGAATGTTCTCGCCGTACTGCCCGCAGTTGAGCACGCAGACCTTGAGCTTGTCCGCATCGGGGTGCTTTTCGATCTTCTCGATCCTGCCGACGACGCAGCGGTCGATCTCTGCGCCGACATAGGTGAGCTCTTCCACCTCAAAGCCGCAGGAGAAGAGCTTTTCCGCCAGCTGCTGCGCAGTGACGTCTATTTCCACATATTCTTTTAACCAACTGAAAGGTACTTTCATTTTGCTGTCCTCCTTCAATTCCTGAACTGTTTGAGGAAGCGGACGTCTCCCTCGAACAGCAGGCGGATGTCACCGATGCCGTACTTGATCATGGCGATGCGCTCCAGCCCGATGCCGAAGGCGAATCCGGTGTAGACGTCGGGGTCGATGCCGCAGTTTTCCAGCACGCGGCGGTTGACCATGCCCGCGCCCAGGACCTCGATCCAGCCCGTGCCCTTGCACAGGCGGCATCCCGCGCCGCCGCAGGCGGAGCAGGAGAGGTCGACCTCGACGCTCGGCTCCGTGAACGGGAAGTAGGAAGGGCGCAGGCGCGTCTTTGTGCGCGCCGTGAACATCCTGCGCGCGAACTCGTCCAGGAGGCCCTTCAGGTCGTTGAGGGTGATGCCCTTATCGACGACCAGCCCCTCCATCTGGTGGAACATGGGGGAATGCGTCGCGTCCGAATCGGAGCGGTACACCCTGCCCGGGCTGAGCACCTTGATGGGCGGCTTTTTATTTTCCATCACGCGGATCTGCCCCGATGAAGTCTGCGAGCGCAGCAGGAATTCTTCGGTGACGAAGAAGGTATCCTGCATGTCGCGCGCGGGATGATCGGCGGGGATGTTGAGGGCCTGAAAGTTGTAGTAGTCCTTTTCGATCTCCGGCCCCTCGTACACGTCGAAGCCCATGCCCGAAAAGATCTCGATGAGCTCGCGGCGGACGAGCGTGACGGGGTGCACGGAGCCCGTTTCCGCAAACTTGCCGGGGAGGGTCACATCGATCTTTTCGCCGGCGATCTTTTCGGCGAGCGCGCGGGCGCGGATCTCCTCCTCGAGGGCGGTGAACTTCTCCTCCGCCCACGCGCGCAGCTCCCCTACCAGTTTGCCCGTTTCGGGGCGCTCTTCGGCGGGGACGTCGCGCATGCCCTTGGAGAGGGCCGAAATCGAACCCGTCTTGCCTAAATACACCATCTTGTGTTCGTATGCCTGCCGCTCCGTCCAGCGGGCAGCCTCTTCCTGCGCGAACAGGGCCTCGAGCTCGGCGCGCAGTGCCTGGATCTGTTCCTTCATATGTCCTCCTATCCGTCTTCGCGGGGCGAAAAAAGGCGCCCCGCGGCATTTTTTGCCACAGGGCGCCCGAAAGCGCGGTACCACCTATGTTCGCGGCGCGGTGCGCCGCCTCGTTGCCCGCTTAACGCGCGGATCACGCCCGCAACTACTCCCCCACGCGCGGGGTTTGGCGGCGGATGCTCGGAAGGGAATAACGGGCAAGCGGTGCGGGAAACTTTTCAGCCGGTGGGTCTCCCTCTCTTGGCAGCGCTGAAACTGCCCGTCTGGCTTCGTCAAAGCATTTCATTTTTGCTCGCGAATTTCTCGGCGATCCGATGCCCTCGAAATTCTTCGACGCAGGGCCCCCGCTGCCCTTCCGTCGGTCGGGACGGCGGGATCCTTATCAATACTATAAACGAACCGGGGAAAAAAGTCAACGGTTTTGGGGGCGGCGCGGAAAAAATTTGCCGTAAAAGGGGCTATAACACCCCCTCGAACAGGTTGCCGCCGAAGAGCACTTCGGGCACCCGCCCCACGATGACGCTCTCGCACAGCAGCACCTCCGTCACGGTGGAGACCTCCCTGCTGCCCGTGGGAAGCACGATCTCTGCGGCGGCCGTCACCTCGAGGCTGACGGAGTGCAGAGACTGGTTGATGCCCGCCGATGTGAGGGAGGAGACGAGATCGCACGTGACCGTGCCGACGGGCAGGACGCGGAAAGTGACCTCCGGCCCCATGCCCGCGAGCAGGCCGATGCCCGTAAAGGCGCCGAGGGGCACGGGCACCCCTTCCGCGCAGGCGGCGTTCAGGTTCGCCATGGAGAGGGAGACCGTCTGGCGGGCGATGAGGTTGACGGACTGCGCGTCCGCCGAAATGCCGACGACGTTCCCCTCCCCGTCGCGCTCGATGTGCACGACGGAATCGTAGCTCGCGCCGTTCCACTGCAAGGTGGTGAGCACGGCGTCATTGACGGCGGAGGAGGTGAGGGAGCGCACCTGCGCCTCGCTCGCGGCATACAGCGTCTCCGCGACGCCGAGGCGCAGCCAGAGAAAGAGGCCGGAAAGGAGCGCCATGAGCAGCGCGAGCGCGACGATCCTGCGCGCCCTGCCGCGCACGTGCCCCCTGTATCTGCGGTATTTATAGCCGTTTTCATACCCGCAATATGCCATGCCATACACTGTATGCGCGCGGGCGGAAAAATAGAACGCGCGGCCCGTATAACGCGGCGGCCTACTCCTCGTCGGGATGGTCTCTGCGCCACTCCTCGTCTTCGCGCGCCTCTTCCCAGCGGCGGAAGAGGGCGAACGCCTCCTCTGCGGGGGCGAGCCCCACGCGGAAGGCGGTGGCGCAGCCGGCGGCGACGCCCTGCGCGAGGGCGACGTCGTCGTCCAGCCCCCCTTCCTTGGCGGCTATGAACGCCGCGAGGAGCGAATCTCCCGCGCCGACGGTATCGACGGCGTCTCCCGCAAAGGCGGGCATGGTGTATTCGCTCCCGTCCTCCGCCGCCATGACGGCGCCCTGCGCGCCCAGGCTGACGATGACGTTGCGCGCGCCCTCCCCCTGCAGTTTGCGGGCGTAGAAGAGCGCCTCTTCCTGCCCGCCGATGCGCACGCCGAACAGTTCGCCCAGCTCTTCGCGGTTGGGCTTCACGAGCCAGGGAGAGCAGGCGAGGGAGGCGCGCAGCAGTTCGCCGGACGCGTCGACGGCGACGCGCACCTCCTCGGACACCGCGCAGGCGAGGCGGGCATAGGCGTCCGCATGCAGAGAGGGCGGAGCACTGCCCGCGAGCACGAGCACGCCGCCGGCGGGGAGGCGGGAGACCCTGCGGCACAGCTCGGAGAACGCCTCTTCACGCACGGAGGGGCCGATGGCGTTGACGTCCGTCTCCTCCCGCGCGCGGATCTTGACGTTGATGCGCGTCATCCCCTCCGCCTCGAGCAGGTCGGTGCGGATGCCCGCCTCCGCGAGCATGGCGCGCAGCATGCCGCCCGTCGCCCCGGCGGCAAACCCCGCCGCGAGCGAAGGGAGGCCGAAACTTTTCAGGACGAGGGAGATGTTGATGCCTTTCCCTCCCGGGCGGAGGCGGGAGCGGAAGGCGCGGTTGACGGCGCCCTTTTTGAGTTCGTCCGCAAACAGGACATAGTCGATGGCGGGGTTGAGGGTGACGGTGCAGATCATCTCTCCCCTCCCGCGGGCACAACGCCCTGTTCCGTGAGATACTCTTCGAGCATGTGCGCCGCGCGCGCGCAGATCTCGGGGCAGGGACGCTTGCGGTAGTACGCCGCCGTGCGCTCCTCCGCGCGGGGCGAGGAATCGTGCGAGACGCCCGCGAGCAGTTCACGGCAGAGGATGGCGCCGTTATCCGCGCGGAAACGGGCGGCGAGCTCCTGCTCTCGCGCGTACAGGGCGGAGCGCTCCTGCACGGTGACCTTTTCCGCATCGTAAAAGAGCATCCCCGCCGCCATGAGGCAGCCTGAGAGGGCGCCGCAGACCTCGCGCATGCGCCCCATGCCGCCGCCGAAGGGGGCGGAAACTTTGAGCGCCGTCCTTTCATCCATGCCGAAAAGATCGGCAAAGGCGAGAAAGACCGCCTGCGCACAGTTCATGCCGTGCAGGAAGTTCTCCCTCGCCCGCTCTTCCCTCGTCATAAAATAATTCCTCCTTTTGCAACGATTTTTCGCAAAAGCCTTGCAATCCGAAAAATCTGTGCTATAATTAAAGTATGTTGGATATCTTTTATACGTACGAAAAAATGCAATCGGACGATTTTATCCGCCTCGTACTTTCACGCTATTATAATATAACAAATCCGTCCATTTGTAAATCGTTTCACGGCAAGCCGTACCTGGAAGGCCGAAAAATCCACTTCAACCTCTCGCACAGCAAGGGGCTGACGGCGCTCGCCGTCGGGAAAAAGCGCGTCGGGCTGGATTGCGAAGGGCTGACGGGAAAAGCGCGCCCCGCCGTGCTCGCCAAATTTTCGGAAAGGGAGAGGGCGGAGATCTTTTCCACGCAGGATTTCTACGCGCACTGGACGGCGCGCGAGAGCTACGTGAAATTTTACGGGGAATCCCTCGCCGCCTGGTGGAGAAAGGTGGAGTTCTTCGACAAAAAGATCTGGTTCTGCGGCGCACAGACGGACGCGAAGATCTCGCAGTTCGAGCTGGAGGGGTACGTTTTCAGCATCTGCGGCGACTACTCCAAATGGAATTTGCGCAAGGTGGAAACGCAGCCGAAAGATTGACCCTCTGCCCCGCGGTCCGTCCCCGATAATACGATCTTTTCATGAAAGCCCGGACCCGGCCGCCGCCGGGGCCCGGGCTTTCGCCTGCAAAATCTGCGGGAGCAAAAAATTCTGTCCTCCTCTGCGGTAAAAATCGTTGACAAAATGTGCGAAAAACTGTAAACTAATACATGCTGGATTTGCGGTGCGGCTCTTTTTGCCGAACGCTGTCTGCATAGGATACGCAGAGATGTCTGAGCGGCCTAAGGAGCACGACTGGAAATCGTGTGTACCTCGCAAGGGTACCGAGGGTTCAAATCCCTCTCTCTGCGCCAAAAAAGCACCCGAAATTGTGTACTCGTATGTGTATATATTCCGAGTGTTACTTTCACGTCGCTATGCCCTACAAGACTTTGACAGACATTCACATTGACACCACACTCCGCACACCGCGTCACAAAGGTGTGCCGCAGGTCGTGAAGCTTATGCGCAGGGCAAAATTGCTTGAATACTCTGCTCACCATACAAGGCTTATACGGAAAGACAAGCTCTACATTCAGACTTTGCGCCCGCTGCCGTTCGAGCAGCTCGCGGACGTGCGGGAGCATATCTAAGTGCCGGAACGAGGAGAGCGTCTTTGTGCCCCGAATAAAGATTGTTTCGCTTTCAAAGTCGACGTCGCACCACCGCAGGGCAAGAGCTTCACATCGCCGCACGCCCGTATAAAGGTAGAACTCGAACAGATTGCGCATATAGTGATTGCCTACATTCCGCAGGAACACGCGTTGCTCCGCAACCGTGAGCGCCTCGCCCACCTTCGAGCGGTGCTTTATCGGCTCCGCTTTCTTCATGACATCCGTCTCTATGTAGTCCAAGCAAAACGCCTTTCCGAGGCTGTTGTTCAGCACATGAAAGGCATACTTGCGCATACGGGTGGAAGGTATTCCCGAGAGTGCCTTATCTATCGTGAAGGCGCGCAGCTCGTCAAGCCTCTGCCCTTTCAACCATTGAGGCAAGTGCAGACGGATAACTCGCTCTATGTTCTCCGCAGTACTCTTTGAAACCGTCGGGAGCTTGTAGACGCTGTACCACTCGGAAAGCCATTCTCCGAGCGTCATGCTTTGCTTTTTCTTCTTCATGGCAAAACCTTTCTACTCATACCCTGCCAACAAGTAGCCAACGAGGCGCGGGGCGCGCTGACATGCTCAAACGGCGCATTGCCTTTGAAGGAGCATTGCAACGCACTCACACCTTCCCACTCTCTGCCGACCTTCTACATGTCACCGCCGAGGCAATGCTCTATATCTGTCAAAGGAAAGAAGGGAGCGGGGAAACCGTGTTTGCCCATAGCGGCGGGAAACACTTGCTTTGCGGCTTCCTGCGGTGCTTACGGATATCGAGCGGAGCTTCGAGAACGTATTGCACATACTTCACCGTGCCGTAGTACTCTGTATCGAAACAAATATCGCAGGCGACGCGCTTCACCTGCATTTCCGTCAATGCCGTATCGATGACTTCCTCATCCGTCGTTTCGTCGGGCTTTTTGAGGTTATAGCTTGCAAAATAGCTTTTTCGACCTGCAAGCCGTTCTTCGTCATTGTCCTTTGTCATGTACTTCGTGACATATGCGCCTAGATTATCAACGCTGTCTATGCAGTTGATTTTTACGAAGCCGTGACCCCATAGCCGTGAAAGCTCTGCGTGCGGTATATACGGGCAATTAATGAGCATATGAAAATGAACTGCGCCGCGCTTTTGGAACTCGGGAACGGCTATGTATTCGAGCGGAACTTCCAGAAGGCGGGCAAGCCTTTTCCGAAAAGAAACAAACTGTTTGTTTGCCTCTTTAATATTCGTTATATTCTCACGAAAGGTCAGCGTTACAAACTTCGACTGCCTAGGAGAAAAATTTACGTTGATTATTCGTCGGAGGTGCTTACGGTTGCGCAAGGCTACCTTCCTGCGGTTCTGCCGCTTCTGTTCGTCCGTTGTGCCGCTCTGGCCAGCCCTTCCTATGCGCTTGCTTTGCGGCTCTCGCAAGACGGGCTTTTCATACTCATACAGTTCGACGACGTTGCCGCTCACGATGAGCTTTTTATCATAAAACTTCCTCATGGATCACCTTCTCCCTCTATCCTTCGCGGACACAAGAATACCTTTAATCAAGTTAAGCAAGCCGCTTTACCGCCCCTGCACCCCTCGGTGCGCAGGGGGCTTGTAAAAGCCGCTCATTCCCGCGTTAACTCCTCAGCCAAATGTTTTGATTCCATAACACAAGCCAACTTTCGATAGAACTGTATTCGATTGTTACACCACAGCGAAAGAGCATGATACAATTCCACCCGAAATCCGTAATCACATTTTCGCAACGCAAGCACAAAATCTACTTCACAAATAGTCAAACCTCGCAAAAATTCCTGCAAATCGGCAAGCCGTCGTTTGCTATCCTCTATATGGCGTTTCCCTCGTCCTGTCGCATTCTCTAAAACTCTTTGATACTCTGCATTTTCAAACTGAAACATTCCCTTTTCTCCTGTATACAAAAAGCTCCTACGGAGAGATATGTAGGAGCTTCGATATATTTAATGACCTCGTTAAGGTCTATTAAATTGTCATAAATAACTCGCAACTTTTATCTCTCCATTGCGTTTACGCAATAAGTATATCATTGCGAATTCGCAATGTCAAGAGAATTTATTGCGGATAGTGGATTTTTTTTGAAAATTCCTTTATAATGATTACGGAGGAATACGCTTATGAAAATTAAGTTTAAAAATTTGCTTTTAGGCTTTGACGATATTCTCGAAATGAAGAACAACTTTTCAAGCCAAGAATTCGACGAAATAGAAATCGGCAAAGCCTTTGGGATTACTTTGAAAGAGTTACGAAAACATAAAAATTTATCGCTGAAAAGTTTAGGAAATAACGTAGATATTATTGATTCAACCATCAATCGATACGAAAACGGAATCAATATTCCCACAATTACGCAAGCTATCAAAATTGCGGAATTTTTTGAAATCCCGATAGAAGTTTTTATTTTGTTGGGTTTAGACCATCTACAAAATAATATCGATATTCCAAAAAGCTATGAAATGCTTTTAAAATCTTTTAAGAAAATGCGCAAAAATATTGTCGTAGCCCGAGCGAGTAAAAAGTAGCGTTCTGGAAATCGTGTGTACCTCGCAAGGGTACCGAGGGTTCAAATCCCTCTCTCTGCGCCATGTTTGGCGGATATGCCGTCCGCAGCAAAAAGCCTCGGAAAACGATATGCTTTCCGAGGCTTTTTTTGCCGTCCGTTTTTCCTTTTACCGCCGTATTTGCCGCAGGGCGCGGCCGAAGGCAGTGCCGTCCTCCTCCGGCGTCCAGGCGTCGACGAATCCTTGGATGTCGAAATAGCTGTCGGGGTCGGCGGGAGTATCTGCGGTCACATCTTCGACGAGATACCAGACCGAAGCGTTTAGCTGCATCGATACCGTACGGGAGGACTCTCCGTCCTCCTCCGTCGTTTCGGGGATGGCAGCGTCGACGACCATGCCGAAGGCGATGAGTTCGCCCGTCTCCTTGTTGACGGAAGAGTAGATCTCCAGCACGCTGTCGTCGCCGACGAGATCGATAAGCTCGAGCATCTCGGAGGAATCCGTTGAGGGGAAGCTGCCGGGATTGAGTACGGTCTCCTTCAGATCCAGCGTGACCTTGATCTTCGTCTCCGCCCCGCTCGGATCTATGTAGGCGTCGTACCCCGCCGTGAGCGGGCCGGACACCATTGACCAGACGGTGTACAGGTCGAAGGCATCCCTCCACGACCCGGTGGACCAGTCTATGGGCAGCTTATATTTGCCGGACACGCCAACATTCATGCCCGCCCCGGAGACGGAGAAGGAGCCGTCGAGATAGGCAGCCTCCTCTGTAAGATAGGCGCTGCCGCCGACATCCATGCCGACGTCAAACCGCGCATCCCCTTCTGTGACCTGCGTCTCCGCGTTCAGGTCAACGGTGCCGCTCATGCGGGTATCGGTGCCGATCTCCGCCTTGGTGTAGCTGACCTTATAATCGCTGCTCCCCCGCATTTCGAGCGAGGCGCTCGTGCCGTCCCGATCGGCAACGCGCAAGTCGAGCGAAACGTCCCCGAGCATGTGTATGCCCAACGACCAGTCTTCGGCGTCGCGATCTCCGAACATCGTGCTCTGCTCGAGGCCGCTCAGCACCTCGGAGACCTCTTCCGCCGTCGCTTTTTGGGCAAAATCGCCCTCGACGTACAGTTTCTGTTCCCCTTCACCGCATCCTCCGAATGCCAGAGCACACGAAGAGAGCAGGACGAGGCACATTGCGGATGTGATGAATTTTCTCATTTTTCCCTCCTTGAGAAACATTTGCGCAACAGCGGCGCATATCTGTTTTCAGTATACACCCTGCCCCCTGTTTTGTCAAGTTCTGTTCAAAAATAGTGTTCAACCGTGCGATCTTTGCACGGTTCCGACGCAGAAAGGCGCGGTCTCCCCGAATGGATACCGCGCCTGTTTATATTTTTTCAGCCCCTTCCGGGCCGCACGGACGACGCTCCTCTATACTTACAGCTGTTTATAGTCCGCGAGGTCTGCGGGAGCCTCTACCGTCACGTCCTCGGCGAGGTACCATGTAGAGCCCGATTCTTCCAGCGATACGGTGACTGCCGTCTCCCCTTCACCGATCGTCGTTTCGGGGATAGATACCTCGATGACCGTCCCGAACGCCGTCACGACGCCCGTCTCGGGGACAAAGGAAAAGTATATATCATAGCAATCAAAGCGTATCGCGTCGATCAAAGTCTGCAATTCCTCCGACCCGGGGAGCGGGAGCTGAGACAGGACGGCATTGACGTCATAAGAGACCTTGACCTTCGTCTCCTCTGCGTCGGAGCCGTCGATATAAATTTTAGCACCCGCATCCCGTAACGCCCCGAGGATATTTCTCTCCATCGTGAGCTGATCGGGAAAACTGACGCCCACGGAAGAGAGGTCAAACCCGCCGGGGACAAGAAACTTGCCGCTCTCTTCGATGTCTGTCTTCTCATCACCCGACGAGGAGCTTAACGTGCCGTCCAGATAAAATGCCTCTCCGTCTATGTACGCTTCGCCGCTCACGCGCATGGTCGACTTTTGGGTCGCATCTTCCTCTTCCGCGCCCAATTTCGGCGTCTCCGTCGTCATGACGGCGCTGATGCTGCCGCTCGCCGCCAGGCCGCCGCCATCAAAGACTGCTTTCATATCCATATCCACGTCGGCATCGGCTGCGGTCATCAGCTTACCGCCGACGGAAATATTCATCTTCATGTTCATATCGCCGAGGATATTCATCCCATAGCTCCATCCTTCGGCAGCCGTATCGCCGAATACGTCCCCCGCCTCCACTTCTCTGAGCACGGCGCCCACTTCTTCCTCCGTCGCTTCCCTGGAAAAATCGCCGTCCACATAAATGTCCGAACCGCAGCCCGTGAAGAGCAGCGCGGAAGAGACGATCATCCCCAGGCACAGGACGGATGCAAAAAACTTTTTCATAAAACCCTCCTTATAACGGCTGCGCATGCGCGCATATATTGTTACCTATACTATAAAGCAAACAAGAAACGATGTCAATGCTTTTATAAAAATTTCATAAGATATGCGACAGATCGAGCATATATGTCTATGAAAAATAAATGCAGCGCGGACGGTATGATGCGGGGGAAAACGGCGCATACTCCTTTACTGACAGAAAAGGAGGCCCGGTCATGGCAAAAAAGAAGAAAAAGGTCAGGACGCTGACCGAACAGCAGTACAACGAATACCTGATGGCGCTCAAGGACGAGCGCCCCACCGTACTCATCGACAAGGACGGAAAGAGAGTACCGCAGAAATAGGGTCGCCCTCCGCCCGCGGGCAGAGGG
>CASFTB010000024.1:0-599 GCA_949297575.1 uncultured Bacillota bacterium
TACTTCACGCGTCCCGCCGCGGGCAGCGCCGTCTTGTATTCCAATACGCGCCGCACCACTTCCGCTACGTCGCTGCTCCGCTCGCACCCCGCAAAAAATTCGTTGACGATGCTCTCCGCTCCGTTCTTCCCGCCGTACGGGTCGATCACGTACTCCACTCGCGGCTTCTTGTATTTCGCGGGCATGCGCCCGTAATAATTCCTGTACTCCGCCGGCGCACCCGCCACGTCTCTCTCGCGGATGTACGGCAGCTCCACGCGCAGCGCGTCGCACGTGACCCTGCGCGAATGTTCCGAAGACACGAACACCACCGCCGTGCACCTGTCCATCGCCGTGCACAGTTTCTCCTCGTACTGCTGCACCATCCCGTGCTGCAGGTTGCGCGCCGCCACAAAGCATTTCAGACCCGCGCCCTCCAGCGCCTCTACAAGCTCGCTCACCTCTTCCATGTCCGCGCTGCTGTACGCCACGAACACGTCCCGCGGCAGCTCCGCGTTGTACACCCCGCGGCTCACGCGCTCCGCCTCCCGCGCCAGCCTGCGGTTGTACTGCGCGTACTTCTCGCTGTCCCCTTCCGCTTCCCACGCGCGCGTCAGAAA
>CASFTB010000024.1:615-22320 GCA_949297575.1 uncultured Bacillota bacterium
TTTTCTTCCCGCAGGATGTGCAGCACGAAGTCGAGCACCTCCCACACGAACATCGCCTCCGCCCGCACGTCCGTCTTGTTCAGAAATTTATTGAGCCTCTTTCCGTTTCCGCTGCAGGCGACCTCGCAGAAATTCGCAAAGTAATCCTCGGGCAGGTACTTTTTGATCTCCTTCGCCAGGCGCGAGATCTCCTCCCCGTCTATGTACTCCTCGTGCACCGCCTTCCACAGCTGCTGCCGCAGGTTTGCGACCGCCTCCTGCTTCTGCACGTCCAGCAGCTTTGCCAGCGCTGCCGCGCCGTCTTCCGCGCGGCGCTCTTCATACTGCGCCCCACATGCGGGGCACACGTACCGCTCCCCGTTCTTTTCCAATACAGCTCCGCACTTCGTGCAACGTATTTCGGTCATCGTCCACCTCCCATCAGCCACGCAGCAGCGGCAGGTCATCAAAACTGGGATTGATGATCCCGCTTCTAATCAGATCGAGCATGCTCTGTGCTTCGTACAGCCCCTGTTCCGCGGCACGGCGATACCATTTGCGCAGGCGCGCGATATAAAGGGGGCGGATGATAATCGAGTGCCCCCACGCGTATACCCGTGCGTAATTGTACTGCGCGGGGGCATATCCTTGCTTTGCCGCGCTCAGAAAATACTTACGCGCCACCTTGGTGATTGAAGGCACCCCGTCCCCGAAGAAATAGCAGTACCCGAGACTGCACTGCGCGGGCGCGTAGCCCTGACCCGCCGCCTTGCGATACCACTCGACGGCGGCCTTGTTGCAATCTTCTCTGAGTGAATACTCCAAAAAGTTGCATCTTTCCGCTCTGTCGAGTTTGTGATCTCCGATTACCTTCTGCGCGGGGGCGTACCCCTGCGCGGCCGACATCTGAAACCAGCTCATCCCGCCGTCCCTCGAGCGCGCCACACCGATGCCGTCGCGATAGCACAGACCCAGCTCGTACTGAGCCGCTGCGCAGCCGAGGTCTGCCGCCTCTTTGAGCAAAGGAATTCCGGCAGCGAAGTTCCCCTCCCTGTTGCGCATACAACCCTCGTGATAGGCGCGCTCCGCCTCGCCGTTCTCCGCGCGCTCTTCGGCGGGGGTACCTCCTGCGGGCTTTTTCCCACGGGAGTTATCGGGATAACCCTCGCGCGCGGGGGCTTTGCGGACGGTCTTTCCTCCCTGTATGGAGTTTTTTGCCCCCTCGCCGGCGTCTCGCTCAAGCTCGATGACCTGCCGGACGACGTCTCTGACGCTGTTGCTCCGCTCGAAACCCGCAAACAGCTCCTTCATCACACGCTCGATCTCTTTCCCGCTGTACGCCTCCGCCACGTACTCCACGCGCGGCTTTTTGTACTTGCGCGGCAGCTTCGCGTAATCCGCCCGCGCCTCCGCCGGCGCGCCCGCTACGTCCTGTTTGCGGATGTATTCCATCTCTACTTTCAGCGCGTCGCACTCCGTGCTCCGCGAATGAGACGTGGACACGAACACCGCCACCTTGCAGCTGTCGATCGCACGGCGCAGGATGTTCTCGTAGTCGCTCGCAAAACCGTGGCGGATGTTTCTCGCCGCCACGAAGCACTTCAATCCTTCCCCTTCCAATGCGTCGACCAGTTCGCTGACCGCGGGCATATCCGCACTCGAATATAAGATGAACGCGTCTCTCGGGAGGGAAGGGTTGTACACCTCCTCGTCCAGCTTTTCGGACTCCCGCGCGAGGACAGGGTAATATTTGTTGTAAAAGTCCTGCCCCAGCGCCGCCCTGCCGCGCTCCAGAAGGTCGTTCAATGCGAGCAAATTCGCCCGCCTCACGATCTTCAGCATGAAGCGCACGACGTCCGCTATGTAGCCGCCATGCGCCGCAACGTCGATCTGATTCAGAAAGGCGTTCAGCTTTTTCTGATCTCTCCCGCACGCCAATTCGCAGAAGGTCGCGAAAAAGTCGTCCGGCAGATACGCGCGGATCTTCCTCGCGGCGGAGGACAGCTTTTCTCGGTCTATGTACTCCTCGTTGAACTCACGCCACAGCTGCTGCCGCAGGTTTGCGACCGCCTCCTGCTTCTGCACGTCCAGCAGCTTTGCCAGCGCCGCCGCGCCGTCTTCCGCGCGGCGCTCTTCGTACTGCGCCCCGCATGCGGGGCAGACGTACCGCTCCCCGCTCTTTTCCAGCTCCGCACTTCGTGCAGCGTATTTCGGTCATGATGGTCTCCTTTTTGCCTGTACGTATGCGTCAAAACCGCGCGCGGCTCATTCGTCTCCGCCGCGGGTGCGGATGATCTTTTCCAGCACGGCGCCGACGTCTTCCTCGCCGGAAAGGCCCGCCTTGATCTCGGAGAGGCGGTACTTGAAGTCGTCGCAGATGAAAGTGATGTCTCTCCCGCTCATGCCTTCGGTGAGCGCGGCCGCGCGGTCGAGGTCGAGCTTTTCGAGGAAGGCGGGCTCCACCTCGCGCAGCTTCAGTTCAAACAGCTTGCGGCGCGCGGATGCGTCGGGGAGAGGGATGTAGATGCGCTGGCGGAAGCGCTCCCAGATGCCGGGGTCGAAGGACTCGCGCGGCAGGTTGCTGTTGGCGAGGATTAGGAAATTTTCGTTCTTCATCATACCGTCGAGGTTGCGCAACAAGGCGGGCACCGCCGCCTCGGAGACCTTGTCGTCGCTGCCGCGGCGCTTGGCGATCTCGTCGAATTCGTCGAAAAAGACGGTGACGCCGCAGCCGTTCTTCTCCGCGTAGCCGCGCAGAAAGGCGAACAGCTTGTCGACGTTCTTCGCCGTTTCACCGATATAACAGTTGACGAGCGCGGAAGAATTGATGGCGGCGAAGGGCTGTCGCACCTCGTAGGCGACCGCCTTGGCAAAGGTGGTCTTGCCCGTGCCCGGCGGCCCCACGAGCAGGATGCCCATGTTGGAGAGGAAGGAATAATTGTACGACTGCGGGTACAGGCGCGGGTTGATGGCGTATTTCCTGATCTGTTCCTTCGCCTCTTCCAGCCCGATGACCTCTTCGAATCCGCCCGTCAGCTCGTCGGCGGGGTAAAAGGTGAGCCCTTCGGGCAGGCTGTCCGCAGCCGCCGCGCCCGCGGTGCCCGCCGCGGTGCGCCTCTTTGCGGGGGCGGGAGCCGCACTCTGCGCCATTGCACGGGCGAGGCGCTCGATGCGTGCGGCGGTGTTTTCCCGTTCGGCGCGCTGCGCCTCCTCCCCTGCCGCGGCGAGCTCGCGCAGCAGAGACGCCGCGCGCAGCAGCTGTTCGCGCGCGGAGGCGAGGTCTCCGCGCTCTTTCGCCTCGACGCCGCCGCGGTAGGCCGCCTCGAAGCGCTCTTTGAGATACTGTTCGGAAAAGCGCATGGTTCCCTCCTCCTTTCGCGCTATTTGTTGTTTTCTTTGATGAAATCGGCGACGGCGGCGATCTCCTCCGTGCTCACATAGGGCGCCTGGAGGCGGTCTGTATGCCGCCCGCCCGAAAAGAGCATGTCGCCCGAGCCGAGCAGGCACTCCGCGCCCGTCGTGTCTAAGATGTTCATACTGTCCACATACGAGGCGACGGCAAAGGCGGCGCGGGCGGGGAAGTTCGCCTTGATGATGCCGTTGATGACCTTGACGCTCGGCCGCTGCGTGGAGATGACGAGGTGGATGCCGCAGGCGCGCGCCTTCTGTGCGAGGCGCTGCACCAGCCTGTCGAACTGCTTGGCGTAGGTCGAGCTGGCGATGTCGGCATATTCGTCGATGGCGACGAGGATCATGGGCAGCGCAGGCTCGTAGCCCGCGTTGTATTCGGCGATGTTGCGCACGCCCGCAGACGAAAAGAGGGTGTAGCGGCGCTCCATCTCCTTATCCAGCAGCTCGAGAGAGCGGAGGGCGTCGTCGTATTCGTCCACGGCGCGGCCGCCCACGACGAAGGGCAGGCCGTTGTACACGCCCATCTCCACCCGCTTGAAGTCGATGAGCACCAGCCGCAGCTGGGCGGGGGTGTAGCGGAAGAACATGCCCGTGAGCAGGGCGTGCAGGAAGCAGCTCTTGCCGCTGCCCGTCGTGCCGCCGACGAGCAGGTGCGGGAAGCTGTTGAAGGTGCGGAACTGCGGGCGGTATTCGGGGTCGAACCCGAGGCCCGCTTCCAGGTACTGCGCGTCCGGCTCCCCTTCGCGCGGGTCGGTGAACATGCGCTTGAGGGGGACGATGGCGCGGGCGGCGTTTTCCACCTCGACGCCGATGAGGTCCTTGCCCTCGATGGGCAAGAGCAGGCGCACCTTGCGCTTGAGCGCCATGGCGATGTCGTCCTTCAGCGCGGCGATCTTGGAGATCTGCACGCTGGGCTCGGGGCGAAGTTCGATGCGGGTGAAGGCTGGCCCGATGAGGTAGCTCTCCGTCTTTGCCGCGATGCCGAACTCGCGCAGCTTCTGCTCCAGCGCGGCGATGACGCCCTCGACGGCGCTCTCGTTCTCCTTGGTCGCCGCGGCGTTGTCGTGGTCTTTGAGCAGGTCGAGGGGCGGGAACACGTACTCTTTCCCGCTGTACCCGAAATAGACGGCGGTGTCGATGTCCTCCGCAGACTGGGCGGGCGCTGCCTTCTTTTTGCGCGGCGCGCGCTCTTCGGGCTCTTCCTCCGGCTCTTCCGCGGGCTCCTGTTCGGGCGGCTGCGGCGCGCCCTCCGCCTCCGCCAGCCGGGCGGGCTCCTCTTCCTTCTGTTCGGTGCCGAACTCCTTTTCAAGTTCGGCGAGGGAATCGCCCAAGCTGCCCTCTTCCCTGCGCACTTCGCGCAGGAGCGCGGCGCGGATGTCCTCCTCTTCGGTGCCGGAGAGGGAGGAGACGCTGTCTGAAAACGCCTGCCCGTTGCTTTTGAGCAGCTCGCGCAGAGAGCGGTTCGCATCCGTCTGCGCCCTGACGGACTTGTCGAAGACCCGCCCCGACTGCGCGAAGTTGACGGACTTGCTGATCTTGTACACGTCCTTCATGACGGAATTGACGGAGCGGACGAAGCGGGCGCTGAGCGTCTGCATGTCGCGCATGTCGCGCGCGGCGAGGAAGTTGGCGAGCATGTCTTCCGACTGCGCCAGCTGGAACATGGCGTTGCGCAGCAGGGTGATCTGCATGCGCGCGCTGCTCTCGTTGCCCTTTCTGAGCGCCGCCTTGGCGCCCTCGGTGTACTCGTCGCGGCGCTTCGTCCAGGTATCCACGGCGCTGCGCAGCGCGGCGAGCACCTGCGCCTCCTCGCGCTTCTTCTTCATTTCCTTCTCAAATTTGCGGAAAGACATCTCTTTTTCCTCCTTTCCTTCGATCAGTACAGTTTGCCGAACTCGCCTGCGGCGGCGTCGGTGTCCTGTAAGAGTTTGTCGATCTCGGCGTCGAACTCGGCGTACTTGCCGCCGTCGGAAGCGGCTTGATAGTCGGTGCACACCGCCTCGAGCAGGCGGTCCATCTTTTCCTGCTGCATCGTCGAGGCGTAAATGGCGCGCATAGAGTCGCGCTCCGCCTTTTTGACGTCCGTTTTGGAAGCGCTTGCCATCAGGTCGCGCGACACTTCGCTCAGGCATTCGGTAAATTCTTTGCTCAGGGCCGCCAGATCGCGCGCCTGTACGGCGAGCTCGATGGTGGCGATCATGCCGAGCACCCGTTTTTTGAAGGCGAGGCAGCGCCGCAGCATGGCGCGTGCCGCCTCCTCCTGCGCGGCGATCCCGTGCCCGTGATATGTCTTCAGCTGACCGGCAAGCTCGCGCTCCTTTTTTTGCAGCTTCATCAGCTGCGCCTGAAGGTTGCGGGTCTTGTTTTCCACACTCTCCTCTAAGGAGAGCTGCGGTCCGTCTTCCCCTTTTGCCTTCTTCTTTTTCCAACCGAACATAAATCTGTCCTCCTTCTTTTTTTGGTTTGTGCCCCGCAGGGCAGCGATATTGAACCGGGCCTGTGTGCCCCCCCGCCGCTCCTGCGGCGAAAGGAGCGGCGCCGCTTATTTGCCCCAGACGATTTTATCTTTGAGCGATTTATCCCACCCCTTTGGCCAGAAGAGCGGCTTTTTGCGGCGGCAGTAGAGTTTTACTTTGTCGCAATATTTAAATGCCTCTTCCTCGATCGTTTGAACAGTGGCGGGGAGAGTGACGCTCGTCAGACTGCTGCAACCCCAAAACGCACTATCACCGATACTCGTCACGCCCTGCGGGATGACGACGTCGCCGCCTTTGCCCTTGTAGTTGACGAGGACGCCGTCCTTTATTTCAAAATCTTTTGCAGGGCTCGGGGAGGGCGCCGCGGAGCCAGGAGAGGGCGCCGTTGCGCGCGCGGAAGAGGCGGACTGTGCGGGCTTTTTTACGGGGGCCTCTTTTTCAGTGAGCCGCGCGAGGGCACCCTGTGCCTCTTTATCGCCCTGCTCGGCAGCTTTGCGATACCACTTCACTGCCTCTGCGATATCCTGTTTGACACCTTTGCTATATTCATAACACGCGCCGAGATTATACTGCGCGAACTTATTCCCCCGTTCTGCGGACTTGCGGAACCATTTGAGTGCCTCGGCATAATCCTTCGTGACACCCTTACCAGATATATAACACACCCCCAGGCTATACTCAGCGTCTGAATCTTTCTGATCCGCAGCCTTTTTAAACCATTTGACTGCCTCCGCATAATCCTGCCCAACACCTTCACCGTTTGCACAACACAGACCAAAATTAAACTGCGCATCGGAGTTCCCTTGTTCCGCCGCCTTCCGATACCACTTGACCGCCTCCGCATAGTCCTGCCCGACGCCCCTGCCTTTTTTATAACACACGCCGAGATTGTTCTGCGCATACGCATTGCCCTGCTCCGCGGATTTGCGGTACCACTTCACAGCCTCCGCATGATCCTGCCGAACACCTTTCCCATTTTCATAACATAATCCAAGGTTATACTGCGCGTTTATATGACCTTGTTCTGCGGACTTGCGGTACCAGCTTACCGCCTCGGCGTAGTCTTGTTTGACGCCTTCGCCTTTATAATAACAGTTACCGAGGTTGAATTGTGCATCCGCATGCCCCTGTTCTGCGGCTGCTTTCAACAGAGGGACGGCTCTGTCGTATTCTCCCGCGTCGTAATGCTTGCGGCCCTCTGTATAGAGCGCGCCCGCATCCGCAGGCGGCGCGTCTTTCTTCCCCTCTTGCTGCGCCGCCCCTCTGAACAGGCGCTCCAGCTCCGCTTTCAGCTTTTCTTGTTCAGCCTTTTGCGCTGCGGCTTCCTGCTCCGCCTTTTGCTTTTCGGCGGCGAGGCGCGCGCGTTCGGCCTCTTTTGCGGCGGCTTTTTGTTTCTCTTGTTCCCTCCTTGCCAGCTCCTGTCTCATCCTCTCCTTGAGTTTGGCTTGTTCTTTTTCCATCCTCATCTGCGCCGCCTCGTTGCGCGCACGTGAGAGCTCCGCTTTCAGCTTTTCTTGTTCAGCCTTTTGCGCTGCGGCTTCCTGCTCCGCCTTTTGCTTTTCGGCGGCGAGGCGTTCGAGCTCTCTCTTCTGTGCCGCCGCTTCCTCCTCCGCCTTCTGCTTTTCGGCGGCGAGGCGTTCGAGCTCTCTCTTTTGCGCAGCCGCTTCCTGTTCCGCCCTCTGCTTTTCGGCGGCGAGGCGCTCGCTCTCTCTCTTCTGTGCCGCCGCTTCCTGCTCCGCCTTTTGCTTTTCGGCGGCGAGGCGCTCGCTCTCTTTTTCTTTGCGCAGAGACTCTTCGTACTCTTCCCGCGTGGCGAAAAAGCCCCGCCCGCCGCATTCCGAGCAGAACTTCACCTTGGCGAGGTTCTCCGCGCCGCACGCCGCACAGTACTTCACCGCGGCAGAACCCGCGGAAATGAACTTCAGGATGCGCACCGCCGCCGCTTTCGCGTCATGAAAACAGTACTCGTACCCCGCAAAAAATTCCTCTACCACGTCGTCCGCCGCACTGCCGCTATGCTCGTCCAGAAGGTATTCCACCCGCGGTTTTTTGTACTGCGGCGGCATCTTTTCGTAATTGTTCCTGTACACGGGCGCCGCCAGAATGTCCTTTTCGCGGATGTACGACAATTCTACCTTCAGCGCGTCGCAGGTGCGGCTGCGCGAATTTTTGGAGGAAACGAAGAGAAAGGTCTTGCACCGGTCCATCGCCGTTTTTAACTTCTCCTCGTAGTGCTTCACCATCCCGTGCTGCAGGTTGCGCGCCGCCACGAAGCATTTCAGCTTCTCTCCTTCCAGCGTTTCGACGAGTTCGCTCACCTCTTCCCTGTCCGCACTGCTGTACGCCACGAACACGTCGCGCGGGAGAGATACGTCGTACACCCCGCGGCTCACGCGCTTCGCTTCCTCCTGCAGCCTGCTGTTGTACTGCGCGTACTTATCGCCGTCTATTTCCGCCTCGCGCACCCGCGCAAGAAATTCGTTGACGGCGAGGAGGTTTTCCTCCCGCAGGATGTGCAGCATGAAGCCGAGCACGTCCCACACGTACAACTCCTGCTCCTGCACGTCCGTCTTGTTCAGAAATTTATTGAGCTTTCTCTGATCCCTGCCGCACGCCAACTCGCAGAAGTTCGCAAAGTAGTCGTCGGGCAGGTATTTTTTGATCTCCTTCGCCAGGCGCGAGATCTCCTCCCCGTCTATGTACTCCTCGTTGAACTTTTGCCACAGCTGCCGGCGGAGGTTTGCGACCGCCTCCTGCTTCTGCCCGTCCAGCAGCTTTGCCAGCGCCTCTGCCGCCTCCTCTGCGCGGCGCGCCTCGTACTTGGCTCCGCAAGCGGAGCAGACGTACAGTTTGCCTTCCTCTTCTAAACCGATTTTCGACCCGCAGTGCGTGCAATACAGTAACCGCATGGCTCTTCTCCTCGCCGTATATTTCATTTATTAGTATATCATTTTTTCATACCGATGTCAATAGTATGTTACTATTTTTTTTTAATTTTTACTTACTATTTGACAACTCTCCCCTTTGAGAAACACAAAAACCATGAAGGGCCCCGACGCATTCTGCATCGGGGCCCCGGATCTTTCTCTTTTGACCCGTACGGCGCGCTCAGCGATAGCCTTCGGGGTTCTTCTCTTGCCAGTTCCAGAGGGAGGCGCACATCTCGTCCAGCCCCCGTTCCGCCCGCCAGTGCAGTTCCGCCTTTGCCTTGTCGGCGTTGGCGTAGCAGGCGGCGATATCCCCCGCGCGGCGGGGCCTGATCACGTAGGGCAGGCGCTTTCCGCAAGCCCGTTCGAAAGCGTGGATGACGTCGAGCACGCTGTAGCCGATGCCCGTGCCGAGGTTATAGGTATACACGCCAGGCTTCTCCAGCGCGGTGATGGCGGCGACGTGCCCCTTCGCGAGGTCGACGACGTGGATATAATCCCGCACGCCCGTGCCGTCGGGGGTGGGATAGTCGTTGCCGAACACGCCGATCTCCTTGAGTTCGCCGATGGCGACCTTGGCGATATAGGGAGCGAGGTTGTTGGGGATGCCCTTCGGGTCCTCGCCGATCAGCCCGCTCTCGTGCGCGCCGACGGGGTTGAAGTAGCGCAGCAGCGCGACCGTCCACTCCTTATCCGCCACATACAGGTCGCGCAGGATGAGCTCCTGCATGTATTTGGAGGTGCCGTAGGGGTTGGTGGTGCCGCCCGTGCGGCACTCTTCGTCGAGGGGGAGCCGTTCGGGCGCTCCGTAGACGGTCGCCGACGAGGAGAAGACGATCTTTTTGACGCCGAATTTGCGCATCGTTTCCAGCAGGACGAGGGTAGAGCCGAGGTTGTTGTCATAATATTCGAGCGGTTTTTCCACGCTCTCCCCCACCGCTTTCAATCCCGCAAAGTGGATGACCCAATCGATCTGATGGGCAGCAAAGATGCCCTCGAGGGAGAGGCGGTCGCGCACGTCGCATTCATACAGAAAGACGTTGCGCCCCGCGATCTGCTCCACGCGCGACACCGCCTTGCGGGAAGAATTGACGAAGTTATCCGCAATGATGACCTCGTGCCCCGCATTCAATAATTCGACGGCGGTGTGCGAGCCGATGTAGCCCGCGCCGCCCGTGACAAGAACTTTCATTTCATTTACCTCCCGTTGCTTTCAGCCCCGCCCCTGCGAGGAAGGAGAGCAGGGCTGTCCTGCCCTCTTCCGTGCGCTTGAATACGGCGGTATCGCCGAGGATGGCGCGGCAGGTCTCCTCCACCTCGCTCTTGAGCACCGCGTCCGCCTCCGCGGCGGAGAGCCTGCCGTGCGCGGAAAGGAGCCGCCCGATCATGGGCGCAAAGATGCGCATGTCCTCCGAAAGAGCCGCTACCGCATAGGCGCGCTCTCCCGTAAGATACTGCTTGACCTCCCCCAGCTGCCGCTTGAGGCGGGCGGGAAGGATGAACAGCCCCATCGCCTCGATCAGTCCGATAGATTCGCTCTTGATATGGTGGCGCTCCCTGTGGGCGTGGAAAATGCCGTCCGGATACTGCCCGCTCGTACGGTTGTTGCGCAGAATGATGTCGAGGATATAGCCTCCCTGCGTGCGGCGGGCGATGAAGCTCGCCGTATTGTGCGGTTCCTCCCCCGTGAAGGGCAAAATATCCAGCGCGGGGTTTTGGTACGTTTTCCATGCGGACGCCACCGCGAAAGCGAGGCCCTCGATCGCGCGGCGGTCTTCCCCCTCAAAGCGGAGGGCGGTGTTGTGCCAGTCGATGACGCCCGCGCGCACGGACGGGAATGCCTCGCTGTACAGGGGCACGCAGACGCCTGCGCGCTGCATGGGTAAGACCGCCCTGCCGCCCTGGTAATGGTCGTGCGCGAGGATGGAGCCGCCCACGCGGGGCAGCGGCGCGTTGTTGCCGATAAAGTAATGCGGGAAGAGGTCGACAAAGTCGAACAGCCTCCCCGCCGTGCCCTCGTCCAGCTTCATGGGGGTGTGGCGCGCGCTGACGGCAATGCCGTGCTCGTTGAAATAAGCGTACGGAGAATACTGCCAGAACCAGTCTTCCCCGCCCAGCCGCAGGGAGAGGGTGCGCATGTTCCGGCGTGAAAAACCGGGGCGCTCGTACCCCTCGTTTTCGCGGCAGATGGCGCACAGCGGGTAAGAGGTGCTCTGCACATGCAGCTGCTTTTGCAGGTCTTTGTTGTCCTTTTCGGGTTTGCTCAGGTTGATGGTGATCTCCAGCCCGTTCTCTGCGCTCCATTTGATGTTTTTGTCGATGGCGCTCTTTTTTACGTAGTCGGAGCAGACGGCGTATTCGTACGCCCGGTCCGTCGCCGCGCGGGGGCTCTCCCCGTAGTTTGCGGCAAATTCGCGCTCGTATTCGCTCGGGCGGAGCATGACGGCGTCCATCAGCCTTTCGCCGAGGGTGGCGGCGTCATAGTCCTTCCCCTCCTCCGCCAGGCAGGAGAAGATGGCCTCGAGGATGGGCGAAGGGAGTTCGGGCAATTCCCCGAACGGTTCCGCATCATAGCGCTCCCTGCCGAGGAGTTCCAGGACGCGGTTGCGGGCATACACCGCATCGCGCGCGTCGAGGAAGAGATGCTTCTCCGCATAGGCAATGAGCATGCCGATGGCTGCGTCCATGTTCATGAGAGCGCCTCTTCGACGATGCCGTCCGCCGTCTCTGCGATATAAAAGGAGGCGTCGCGGCCGACGGCGGCGCGGTATGCGGCGCCCACATGTTCGATGAACGCCCCGATGCCCGCCTTTTTGACGAGGCTGACCGTGCAGCCGCCGAATCCCGCGCCCGTCATGCGCGAGCCGAGGCACTCCGGCCTCTCCCATGCCGCCTGCGCGAGGGCGTCCAGCTCGGGCCCCGTCACGTCGTAATCGTCCCGCAGGGAGATGTGCGAGGCGTTGAGGAGTTTGCCGAACTCCTCCAGCCCGCCGCGGCGCAGCACCTCGGCAGAGCGGCTGACGCGGCCGCACTCGGTGACGACGTGCCGCGCCCTGCGGTAGACGACCTCCTTCATGCGCGGGCGGCACGCCTCCAGCATGTCGGGGGTGAGCGCGGCAAGGGTCTGCACGGGGAACAGCTCGCGCGCCGCCTTCAGCGCAGCCTCCACCTGCTGCCTGCGCTCGTTGTACCTGCTTGCAACGAGGCTGTGCGGCTTGTTGCAGTTGGCGAGCACGAGGGCACAGTCTCCGAGGTCGAGGGGGATCTGTTCACAGTGCAAAGTGGCGCAGTCGAGCAGCATTGCGTGCCCCGCCACGCCGTTCGCCGAGGCGTACTGATCCATGATGCCGCAGCTGACGCCGCAGTAGTCGTTCTCCGCCCTTTGGCAGAGCACGGCGAGGGCGGGCTTGTCGATCGCGTTCCCTCCCGCCTTCGCGAGGGCGTACGCCGTGGCGACTTCGATCGCCGCCGAGGAAGACAGCCCCGCGCCGAAGGGTACGGAGCATTCGTACAACATATCGCACCCGACGAGGCGGTACCCCGCCCTCTTCATCTCGTCGGCGACGCCCGCCTGGTATCTCCCCCACTGCAGCCCCCTGTAGGCGGAGAGGTCGGCGTAGTCTATCTCGGCGCGGTCGGGGATGTCCGTCGCGGCGATGCGCACAGAGTTTCTGCCGTTTTTGCGAACGGCTACGCGGCATTTAAGGGTGAGCGCGGCGGGCAAAACTTTGCCGCCGCAGTAATCGACGTGCTCGCCGATGAGGTTGACCCTGCCCGCCGCAGAACAGACCGCCTCGGGCGGGGCGCCGAATATTTCTTTAAAGAGAGTGCAGATGTCCTTCACTGCCTTTTCCTCACTTTACCGCGACGGTCGCCTCGCCGCACAGGCTGCCGTCCGTCGCCCTGAGCGTAAAGCCCTGTTCGCCCGCGCGGACGACGGCCATCGCCTCGCCGTAGTAGGTATCCGTCTTCGTGCCGAGGTACCCCTCGCGGTTGAAGGGGCAGGCGCTGCCCAGGGCGAGCAGCTCGCCGCCCTCCACGGAAACGGAGATCTCCCTGTGCTCGAGGGGCTTGACGGTGCCGGCGGCGTCGGTAAAGCGCAGCCGCACGAAGCACACCTCGCCCGCCTTCGCCTCCGCCTTTTCGGGCAAAACGGTGAGCACCGTCTCCTCCCCGGCGGTATGCAGGGCATTGCGGGAGAGTTCTTTGCCCGCTTTATCCAGAGCGACGGCGGCGATCTCCCCGCCGCGGTACTTCACCTTGAAATCGAAGCGGCAGTTCTTTCTGAACTTTTTCCGCCCCGCCTTTTTGCCGTTGATGTACAGCTCGACGACGGGCGCGCGGGAATAGACCTCGACGCGCGCGTCCTGCCCGTCCAGCCCGTTCCACGACCAGCTTGGCAGCGCATTGGAAAATTTCCACGCGGAGGGCGAATGCCTGTCGTGCGTGTGGCTGACGGGCACGACGGCGATCTGCGGCTTCTTTTCCAACGCAAAGGCGACGCGGGTATAGTACGCTTCCCCGAGGGGGGTGCCGATGAGGTCGAGCCTGCCGCTGCCCGCCGAGATCCAGCCCGGGGCGCCCATGGGCGCGGGGGCATATTCCTTATATTCCCAACTGCCGATGCCCACCTCGCCGAGGTAGTCTATGCCCGCCCAGACGAAATCGCCGATGAGGGAAGGGGTTTCCTTGGCGATCTCCCAGAACATGTAGGCGTCCGAACAGAAGGTCTCGCTGCCGAGGATGATGCGCCCGGGGTACTTTTTGATGTCGTGCTTATAGCGCAGGATGCCGTAGTTGTAGCCGGCGACGTCCATCGCCGCATAGCAGACGCGCGTCTTGACGTCGCAGCCGTGCAGGCGCGCCATATTCTTCATGAAAGCGGCGCCCATGATGCCGGCGAGGGTGTTGAAGAACTCGCTGCCCACCTTCTTCTGGGGGTTCTTTTTTGCCTTCTTGTCGCTGTACACGCCGAAACCGAGGGAATGCAGGAGGTTGAAGAAGATGTTGACGCCCGCCGTGACGGGACGCCCGGGGTCGAGCGCCTTGCAGACCGCCTTCATCTTTTTGAAAAAGGCGATGCCCCTCTCCTGCGCCGTCTCCGCGACCTCGTTGCCGAGGGAATACATGACCACGCAGGGGTGGTTGTAGTCCTTTTCGACCATGTCGGTGATGTCCTGCTCGTACCAATCCTGTACATAGTCGGCATAGTCGTACATGGTCTTGTGGATGTACCACATATCCGTGTACTCGTCCATGACCAGCATGCCGAGGCGGTCGCAGGCGTCGAGCAGAGCCTTGGAGCAGGGGTTGTGTGCCGAACGGACGGCGTTGTACCCCCATTTTTTGAGCAGGGCGATCTTGCGCTCCTCCGCCTCCGCATAGCAGCGGGCGCCGAGGATGCCGTTGTCGTGGTGAATGCAGGCGCCGCGCAGGATGACCCGCCTGCCGTTGAGGCAAAAGCCCTCCGCGGCGGTGCAGTCGATGACGCGGATGCCGAAATCCCCCCGCCACTCGTCTTCTTTGAAGAAGACCGCGCACTCGTACAGTTCGGGCGTCTCCACCGTCCACAGGGCGGCATTCTCCACGGCAAAGAGCAAAGCGCACTCCCCTTCGCTCTCGCAGCTCTGTTCGGCGACGGCCTCACCCTTTCTGCGAAGCTGTACCCGCACGGTGCCGGGGGCGTTGGTGCGCACCTTCACCTCCACGGCGGCGGGGTCGACGGAGAGGGTGCGGATGCGCACGCCGTTCATGAGGATGTGCTCGCGCTCCGAAACGTAGAGGGAAACGGGGCGGTAGATGCCCGCGCCCGAATACCAGCGGCTGTTGGGCTGCTCTGCGTTTTCCGCCACGACGCGGATCTCGTTCTCCTCCCCGTATCTGAGGAAAGCATCTGCCGGAACATAGAAATTGGTGTACCCGTAGGGGCGGTACATCGCCTCCCTGCCGTTTATGTACACCTTTGCGTTGCGGTACACGCCCTCGAACTCGAAGGTGACTTCCTTCCCGGCGTACCCTTCGGGCACGGAAAAGGTCTTGACGTACTCGTAGTCGTGCCCCTCGAACCAGCCCGTGTTCGTGCCGCCCGCACTCTCCTCCGTGCGCGGCTCGCCGATCATCGCGTCGTGCGGGAGGGAAGTCTCCTCCCACTCCCCTTCGCCGAGGCGGCGCCACTGCCATCCGTCATTGAAACAAATTTTCTGCATACCCTTCCTCTTGCAGCCCCTCGGCTTTGCCGGGGAGCGATATTAAAATACTACAGACATATTGTACAGGAGGCGCGCCTCAATTGCAAGAAAAAATTTTACAAAATATGGGCATTTTTTAATTTAATCAAAGCCACCAGTAAACTAGTGATTGCACAGCCCCCTATAAAGGTAAACTACCGGCCGACCCGTTAACGGGTATCGCTTTGCTATAGCATCCTATAGCAAAGCACACCTGTAAAACAAATTCCCTATGATATATTGAATTTAAGCTATCATTATCAATAAGGTTAGCTCCAATGATTATTAAAATATGCTAAAGCGCCCTCTCTCCATGACGGAGATCTCCATCCGCTGCGGGTTCGAGACCATACGCAACTTCAACCGCATCTTCAAAAAATATACGGGTTATGCCCCGCGCGATATACCCGCAGTTTTGTCCTCTCCTCCAACATACACACCGACGACGAACAGGGCACCGACCCTACGCTGACCGAAAGCGAACTGTTGGAGTCCTCAAACGGATAAGGCGCCAGACGCACGCAAAAGCACCCCGCCCGATACGATCGGACGGGGTGCTTGTTATCGTTCCGGCGCGGACGCCGTCAGGATTTTAAGTACTTCATGGACGCGAACGCCGCGGCCTTGCAGCCCTTTTTCAGCTTGATGTTCTTGCCCTTGGTGGTGCGGTCTTCGATGGAGATATTGTCCTCGGTGTCCGCCTGGACGAGGGAGCCGTCGTCCATCTGCACGGCGACCTTGTACGGCTCGGTCACGTAGTCGGCATAGACGACGGTGCGGTCCTTGCCGAGGTCGACGATGCGCACGCCCTTGCGGTAGCGCGCCATGGGGTCGATCTGCGAAGCGATGACCTTTTTCCACGTATTGCCGGAAGTGGCGACGATGATCTCCCCTTCGCCGTCGATCTGCCCCGCGAAGACGACGCTGTCTCCCTCCGAGAGGGCGATGCCGCGCACGCCCGCGGAGATGCGCCCTTGGGTGGGGATATCGTTCTTGTAGGCATTGAGGCACATGCCCTGGGCGGTAACGAAGAAGAGCGTCGTCGTGGGGTCCGGGTCGTCCTGCTCGATGCCGATGATCTCGTCCCCCTCGTTGACCTTCGCCGCCTGGAAGGCATATTTGAGGATGTTGTATTCCTTCCAATCCGTCTTTTTGACGTACCCCAGCTTCGTGTAGAAGAGCAGGCTGCCCTTGGGCATCTTCTCCCCCACCTCGCAGAAGTAGACGGGCCGCTCCCCTTCCTGCGCGTCGGGGCAGAGGTCTTTATACGTCATGCCCTTGTCCTTGAGCTTGCCGGGCTCGACGTCCTCGAAGTCGATCTTGTAGCAATTGCCCGTGTTGGTGAAGGAATAGACGACCTTGTCCGTCGCCGTGTGCAGGAGGAGGCGGAACACGTCTCCCATCGCGGAGCGCTCGGAGAGGTTCTTGTCCGACATGTTGAAGTTCTTTTCGGTGACGACTTTGACCTTGTCGTCCGCGGTGCAGACGAGCACGCACTTTTCGGCGGGGCGGACGTCGTCGAACTTCTCCACCTTGATGTCTGTGACGTCGAACACGAGGGCGCTCTTCCTCTCGCTCTTGTACGCCTTTTTGATCTCTTTGAGCTCGTCGGCGACCACCTGCATCTGCAATTTTTTGCTCTCGACGATGGCGGTGAGGCGGGCGATGAGCTTTTTCAGCTCCTCCAGCTCCTGCTCGAGCTTGTAGATCTCCAGCTTTGTCAGGCGGGCGAGGCGCAGATCGAGGATGGCCTGTGCCTGCCGCTCGGAGAGGGAGAAACGCTCGCGCAGCCGCTGGCGGGCGACGGGCACCGATTCGCTCGTCTTGATGATCTCGATGACCTCGTCGATGTTGCGCACCGCGATGATGAGGCCTTCGAGGATGTGGCAGCGCTCCTTCGCCTGCGCCAGATCGAACTTCGTGCGGCGCAGCACCACCTCGCGCTGATAGGCGACGTAATATTTGATGATGTCCAAAAGCCCCATCTGCTGCGGCTTGCCGTCCGCGATGGCGACCATGTTGATGCCGAAGGTGCACTCGAGGTCTGTATATTTGTACAGCGCCGCGATGATCTTGTCGACGTCGGCATCCTTTTTGACCTTGACGACGGCGCGCATGCCGTGGCGGTCAGACTCGTCCGTGATCTCGGAGATGCCGCCGAGCAGATCTTTTTTGTCCTCGCGCAGCTCTGCGATCTTGGTGAGCAGCTTCGCCTTGTTGACCTGATACGGGAGCTCGGTGATGACGATGAGCTTTTTGTCTCCTTCCCCTTCCTCGACGTTGAGCTTAGCGCGCATGATGATCTTGCCGCGGCCGGTCTCGTACGCCTGCAGGAGCTCGCCCGCGATGATGTAGCCGCCCGTGGGAAAATCGGGCGCCTTGATGTACTTCATCATCTCGAACAGCTTGATCTTCGGGTTGTCGATGTAGGCGACGATGCCGTCGATGACCTCGCCGAGGTTATGCGGCGGGATGTTGGTCGCGAGCCCGACCGCGATACCCGAAGCGCCGTTGACGAGCAGGTTGGGAAACCTGCCCGGCAGCGTTTCCGGCTCTTTCAGACTGTCGTCAAAGTTGAGGGTGAAGCGGACGGTGTCCTTTTCGAGGTCGCGCAGCAGCTCGAGCGCGAGGGGCTCGAGGCGCGCTTCGGTATAGCGCATCGCCGCGGCGGGGTCGCCGTCCACCGAGCCGAAGTTTCCGTGGCCGTTGACGAGCGTCATGCGCATGTTGAAGTCCTGCGCCATGCGCACCATCGCGTCGTACACGGAAGAGTCGCCGTGCGGGTGGTACTTGCCCATGCAGTCGCCGACGATGCGCGCGCTCTTTTTGTGCGGCTTGTCGGGCGTGAGGCCCATCTCGTACATGGTGTACAGGATGCGCCGCTGGACGGGTTTCAGCCCGTCCTCCACGCGCGGGAGGGCGCGGTCGAGGATGACGAACTCCGCATACGGGAGCATGGAGCCGGGGAGCACCTCTTCGAGGGGGGTGAGGAAGAGCTGCCCTCCCTCCTTCGGGGGCTGCAGGGCTTCGTCTTTGCCGTTATTCTTTCGTCTTGCCATCGTGCTCTCTCCCTCAGATATTCACGCGGTCGATGAAGGTATCGACCTTGTTGAAGTTCGCGTTCTGCGCGAGGAATTCCTTGCGCGCTTCCACCCTGTCCCCCATCAGCGCGGTGACCATCTGCTCCGCCTCGGCGGCGTCCTCGATGTTCACGCGGATGAGGTTGCGGCGGGCGGGGTCCATCGTCGTCTCCCACAGCTGCTCGGCGCTCATCTCTCCGAGGCCCTTATAGCGCTGGATCTGATACCCCTTGCCGACGATCTCGATCTTCTTCTGCAGTTCCTCGTCGTCGTATGCGTATTCGACGACGTCCTTTTTATACACCTTGTACAGCGGCGGCATGCCGATGTACACGTTGCCGTTGTTGATGAGCTCGCGCATGTAGCGGAAAAAGAAGGTGAGGAGGATGCAGCGGATGTGCATGCCGTCCTGGTCGGCATCGGAGAGGATGATGACCTTGTGGTATTTCAGATCGTCCATCGAAAAGTCGCTGCCGTAGCCCGCGCCCAGCGCGGAGATGATGGTGCGGATCTCTTCGTTGGCGAGCACCTGGTCTATGCGCTTCTTTTCGACGTTCAGGGGCTTTCCGCGCAGGGGGAGGATGGCCTGCGTCTGCCGCACGCGCGCCTGCTTTGCGGTGCCGCCGGCGGAATCCCCCTCGACGATGAACAGCTCGTTGAACTCCGGCTTCTTGCCCGTACAGGCGGCGAGCTTGCCGACCAGCGTCAGGTTTTCGATGGAGTTTTTGGCGCGGGCGACTTCCTTCGCCTGCCGCGCCGCGATGCGCACGCGCGCCGCCGCCTGCGCCTTTTTGATGATCTCGTCGAACGTCTCTTTGAGTTTGGGGTCCTTGTACAGGGCGTTCATGCCCTCTATCGTCGCCGTCTCCACGGGCTGGCGCGCCTCGGCGTTGCCCAGCTTCGTCTTGGTCTGCCCCTCGAACTGTACGTTCTTCATCTTGATGGAGAGGATGGCGGTGAGGCCCTCGCGGAAATCTTCGCCGAGCAGGTTCGCGTCCTTGTCCTTGAGGGCGCCCATGCTGCGGGCGATGTCGTTGAGGCTCTTTGTGAGCCCGGTGCGGAAGCCCGTCTCGTGGAAGCCGCCCTCGGGGGTGGGGATGTTGTTGACGAAGGAGAACAGGCTCTCTGTAAACTCGCTCGTGTGCTGGACGGCGAACTCGATGAGGATGCCGTCCTTTTCGGCGCGGTAGCCGACGGGGTTGCCGTACAGCGGCGTCTTGCCCTCGTTGAGGTACATGACGAAGTCGTGCAGGCCGCCGTCGAATTTATAGTTGACGACGACGGGATGCTTGTCCTCGGGGACGCGCTCGTCGACGAGGTTGATCTCCAGCCCCTTATTCAAAAACGCCAGCTCTTTGAGCCGCTTGGAGACGGCTTCGAAGTTGAACACGACGGAATCGAACACTTCGGCATCCGGCTTGAAGCGGACGAAGGTGCCCGTCTTGTCCGTCTTTTCCTTCGTGTCGCGCAGGTGCTCGTCGGGCACGCCGCACATGAACTTCCCCGCCTTTTCGTCGTAGTAGGAGCGGAAAGACATCTTATAGACCGTCTTGCGGTATACTTCGACGCACAGCCACTCGGAAAGGGCGTTGGTGACGGATGCGCCCACGCCGTGCAGGCCGCCCGAAAAGGAATAGTTGTGCTCGTCGAACTTGCCGCCCGCGTGCAGCTGTGTAAAGACGACCTCCACGCCCGAAACGCCCGTCTTGGGGTGGATGTCGGTGGGGATGCCGCGGCCGTTGTCCTCTACCGAGGCGCTGCCGTCCTTGTACAGCTTTACCTCGATGCGGTCGGCAAAGCCGTTGGACGCCTCGTCGATGGCGTTGTCGACGATCTCCCACAGGATATGATGCAGGCCCTTGACGCCCGTCGAGCCGATGTACATGCCGGGGCGCAGGCGCACCGCGTCCAGCCCTTCGAGGATCTTGATGTCCTCGGCGCTGTAATTTTTCCCTGCCATTTTTTCCTCCGTCCGTGATCTGCAAAAATGCGGACATATTGCCCGATTCTATAAAAGATTATACCATATCTTGCGCTTTTTTTCAAGGAAATGGACGAAAAAAGCGCCCCGCTGCACAGAAAAACTTTCCCCGCCCGAAGCCTCTGGGCGGGGAATCTTCCGGCGAAAAACACCTGACGATCTTCTTTGTCAGTTTCTTGACAGCCGAACGGCGGGGCAACTGTCCCGCCGTTCTTTTCCATGTCACTTTTTCTTCCTGCGCACCATCTCAACGCCGGTAAACAGAAAGACAATGCCGACAAAACACGTAATAAGCCAACTCCAATTTATGATCTTCATTCCGCTGATAAATAAACCAACCAAGACGCAGATCAGAAAAACGATTCCCAATACGATAAAGACAGCGCCGAGCCCCCTCTTTGCTCCGCCGCCGGACGCCTGCGGCCGGTCTGCGGCCCCCGCGGGCTTTGCCCTGTCCTCCGTACCGCCCTGTACCGCTCCGCCGAGCAAGGGCGATACCTTTGCGATCAATGCGCGCCTGCGCTCCTCCGGCAACTGCGCTTTCCGCACTTCATCCCGAAACACGGACGCGATCTTCACGCGCGAGTCCAGCACGGCACCCGCCAGCCTCTTCGCCGCGGCGGCATCCGAAAAATTGGAGGCGGTGTCGTAAGAATTGGTAAAGATCCCAAGCACGCCGGAGATCTTGCTCAATTTCGAAGAATATAAGATCTCGTTGATCCTGCCCACATCCGCGATGACTCCCGCCATCTGATCCAAAGTCTTGCACAATTCGGCCTCCGACAGGCCCAGCTTCACAAGATTTTGCAGGATGAGCCGCACGATGTCCTGTACGCGGCTGTCTGTCTGCGCCTCTAACACGAGCGCCGTGATGAATGTCAGGCAGGTCTCCGCGTCGATGTTGCCGAGCTCCTTCCGCAAATACGTCAGCAACGGCCCTTCCTTCATATTCAGAAAGACAAAGCCCTCATAATTTTCCACACCGAAATCGCAATCGTAGATCATCTGTGCGAGCGAATTGTCCGGGTTTACGTCAAGCACCCGCAGCGCGCGCTCCTTCAGGTATTGTAAGTCCATATTGTTCAGCAGCATAAGCAATACCTTACACTGATTTTTCTCTTTTTGGAACTCCCCCGCGCCATAGTACACGTTTTGCTGCGTCTGAATATTCGTGACGGTACCGGCATTGATCACCGTCTGTCCGATCGCTTTTTCTGTTACATACGCCGCGCCGCAGTACGGACAGATGCCCGCATCCTTCCCTTCGTCTGCCTGAATGTCCGCCCCACAGCTGGGACACTTTGCCGCTACAAGTTTCATTGCTTCTTCCTCCATAAAAAAACTGCGCAGCCGAAACTGCGCAGAAAAAACGCAGCCCCGGTTGTTGCCACACAACTCCGTCTGAAAGCAGGCGAAATGGAGCCGGCGTTTTTATCGAGAGGATAAAATACGCCCGCTTTCAGACAAACAGATACGGTTGTGTGGCAAAAGTATCATACCATACGGGAAGGCCGTTTGGCAAGTATTTATAAAGAAAACGGATTTGAAGATGCAAGCTATAAACTTTGTACAGCATATATAAATTCATTTGAAGAAGATACTAATATTGATAAAGTTAAAGAT
>CASFTB010000025.1 GCA_949297575.1 uncultured Bacillota bacterium
AGGCGCAGCCTTGCCTGTTCGTGCTCGCGCAGCGAGCTTTGCGCCGCAGGCGCAAGCCCTTACCGTCCCCACGGGCACCGCAGCCGCCTCTCGTTTTTGTGACGGGGACGTAACAAAGATTCGAGCCGGCAAGGCTCGTCGGAGCGGTCGGCTGCCCTCTCGCGCCGCCCCGCAGGGGCAGCGCTCGCCTGCACGCTCCGCTCCTCCTCTTCCCGAAAAATCTTTGCGGTGCAAATCTTTTTCGGGAGGATATGAGGTTGTTGTAACCCTCATCCGGCGGCAGCTTCCCCTAAAAGGGGAAGACTTAGGGAGGGGGATGCTCTTATTCCGTCCTCAATTCTACATTCTGCATTCTTAATTCCGGATCGGGATCGATGCAGAGATGCCCCTCATCCTCGTCGGCGCTCGCCTGCCCGCCCCTTTCCCCTCCGCCCCGCGTTTTTTGCCCCGCGCCGAAAGCGGCGCGTTTTCCGATATTGACATACCGCGCGCATTGTGCTATAATAAAGGCGAAAAAAGACGGCTCTACGCCGTCTCCGGGATACCTGAGCGATCATGAGAAAGATAGACGTAAAAAAAATCAAAAGACAGGAAGCATGTATCTGGGTCTTCCTGGTCATCACACTCATCCTGCTCGTGCTGCCCCTCGCCGTGCGGACGTACGTGTTCGCGGACGGCGAATACCGTACTGCGCGCCGGGTCGCCCTCTATATCTATACGTACGACGAGCTCCCCTCCAATTATGTGACAAAATCTGAGGCGGAAGACGGCTCTGTACAGCCCGCGGACGGGCGTATGATCGGCGGAGACGTCTTTGCCTATGAGGGCGCCATCACCGCACTGACGGACGTGCGGGATCTGCGCGAATGCGACGTCGATTATCCGGAGGGCGAAAACGGGCGCGGTGCGCATCGGCTGGTGTACGCCGCAGACGGATCGCAGGTGTGGTTTACGGACGATCATTACGCATCCTTCACCCTCCTCTCCCCGTGGTCGCTGAATGCGGCGAGCAACGCGCTCTGGATCTCCTTCGGCGCCTTCCTCGGCCTGGAACTGGGCATCGCCGTCGCCGTCTGCATCTTCGGAGACGGAAAGATCTTCCTCGAAAACGTCAGGTCCGTCTTCATCATGGGATTGATCATCGCGGGCGTCATCCTGCTGTTCGTGCCCGTGTTCATCGCCTTCTGGATCTGGTACGCCGCTCAGCGCGGCATAAAGGATAAGGCCTCCCCCGAAAACTGAAAGACGCCGTCCGCCGCGCAGCATGCTGCGCGGCGGCTTTTTTTATAGACCCAAAAAGAAATAGATCAGCCCCACCGCCGCCCCCGAGAGCACGCCGTAGACGATGATGGGCCCCGCGACGACGAACATCTTTGCCGCCAGCCCCGTGATCAGCCCCTCGGCCTTGAATTCGAGGGCGGGCGAGGCGACGCTGTTGGCAAAGCCGGTGATGGGCACGATAGAGCCTGCCCCCGCCGCCTTGCCGATGCGGTCGTACACCCCCAGGCCGGTGAGCAGGCAGCCCAGAAAGATGAGCGCCATGGAGACGGCGCCTGCGAGCTCTTCCCCCGCGAGGCCGAAGAGCGCCGCAAACTCGATGCGGAGGAACTGCCCCACGCAGCAGATCAGCCCGCCCACGATAAAGGCGCGCAGGCAGTTATGGAAATGCTTTGTCTGCGGCGAGACGGCGCGCACATAGGCGAGATAGTTCTTATTCGGGCCTCTCCAAGCCGGGCTTTCCATGCCGCTCCTCCCCTCCGCGCGCGGGGAGCAAGGTCTCGCGCTCGTCGCGGGAGCGCAGGCCGTCCCCTTCCGGAAATCTGTTCTTCATGCCCTTAGTTTTGCCCGCACAGGCGGGCTTTATGCAAAAGGCGCCCCTCCCGCCCGCGCAAATGCGGACGGGAGGGGCGCTCCGAAAGGGCGGCCGTTATCGCCTCTTTAAAATGCGGATGTTTTCCGCGCGCACGTCGCGCGTCGTGCCGTCGTCGATGTACTGGGCGTATTCTTCGCCGTCTCCGAGCAGCGTCACCGCGGAGAGATCCGCCTCTCCCGTGTGCATGCACGCCCCTCCCACGGGGAGCAGTCTGCCGCGGCGGATGAAGAACACGGCCTCGCCGAGCGGCACTTCGACGAAGCGCTCGCCCGCGGGGACGGAGAGCGTTTTGAAGGTTTCGCCCGTCCAGCGCACCTGCGTCATCGCCTCGGGCAGGTACACCGTTCTGCCCTTTGCCCCCTTTTCGAGCACGGGCGCGACCATGAGGCTGTCTCCCACCAGCAGCTGGTCTTCGATGCGCCGCGCGCGTTCGTCCTGCGGGTAGCCGAAGGCGAGGGGCTTCATGTACATGTCCGAAGAGAGCGCCGCCTTGACGAATTCGGAATAGATATACGGCAGCAGGCGGTAGCGCAGGGCGAGCAGAGAACGAAACTCCTCTTTTTTGCCGAAGCGGTAGCACTCCTGTCTGCGCATGTACTTCATGCAGTGGTTGCGCATGAGCGGGGTATATACGGAAAAGGCGAGCCAGCGCAGCAGCAGTTCGCGCGTCGCCCTGCCCGAAAAGCCGCCCGTATCCGCTCCGCTGTACAGAAAGCCGCACATGTTCAGCGAGGGCATGTGCAGTACGTTCTGGCGCAGATGCTCCCACTTGGAAGTATTGTCTCCCGTCCAGATGCCGCCGTAGCGGTGCGCGCCGATATAAGAGGCGCGCGAAAAGAGCAGGAAGCGCTTATCCAGCAGCTTTTCCAGCCCCTCGCAGGAGGCACGGGTCATGTTGCCGCCGAAGGCGTTGTGCACGTCGTAATGCAGCACCTCCTTGCCGCCTATCGTATGGTAGAAGCTCTTGTAGTCGCTCAAAAAGGCGTTGCCGCGGTAGAGCGGGTCTCCGCAGTTCCTGCCCCGCAGCTTCCCCCGCGTATATTCACTGAAGAAGATGGACGGCTCGTTCATGTCGTTCCAGAAGCCCTCGATGCCGCAGTCTGTGTACACCTTGTACTTGGCGCCGAACCAGGCGCGCACTTCGGGGCGGAAAAAATCGGGAAAATGCGTCATGCCCGGCCAAACCGCGGCGCGGAAATACTTCCCCTCGAGGTTCTTGCAGAAATAGTCCTCCCGCACCCCTTCCTCGTAGGTCTCATCGCCCGGCTCTGCCTTGATGCCCGCGTCCACGATGGGCACGAGGCGGATGCCCCTGCCCTTCATCTCGGCGGCAAAGGCGGAAAGGTCTGGGAAGCGCTTTTTGTTGACGGTGAAGTCCTTATAGCGCTCCATGTAGTCGATGTCCATGCAGATATAGTCGAGGGGCATGCCCGCCGCGGCATACCTGTCCGCGACGGTGCGGATATCCCTCTCGTCTTTATACCCCCAGCGGCTCTGCCCGAACCCGAATGCCCACAGCGGCGGGATGAAGCTCCTGCCGATGGCGGCGAGAAACTGCCGCACGATTGCGTACGCGCTCTCTCCCTCGACGGTATAGAGGGCGACGTCTTCGCTCTCGCAGCGCACATAGACCTGCCCGCTGCCCTCGAAGTCGACCTCGAACACGACGCGCGCGGGGGTATCGAAGAAGGCGCCGAAGGGCTTTGCCCCGTCTATAACGAGAAAGTTGTGCGAGCCGTACATGGAGGGCATGCCGGTCACATGGCGCATGTTGTCCGTATTGAAGGAGACGTAGCGGCCGCCGCGCTTATTGATCCCGCCCATGGTCTCGCCCAGGCCGTAGACGATGTCCCTCTCGGCGAGCGGGCAGCGGAAGGAGAGGCTCCCCTCCCCGCGCGAGATCTCGAAGAAGGGGCAGTTCTCCCCTTCCCGCACCTGCGCCGTGACCGCCTGCGTATCGAAGGGTGTGCCGAAGGTGTACTTTGTGAGCATGGCAGCGCGTCCTCCTCATGTTTTATCGGCACTATTATAGCATACATCGCGCGGTTTTTCCGCAAAAAAACAAAAATTTTTCAGAAAAAATCCGAAGAAATACGAAACAACGCCGCAATTTTTTAGCTTCTATTGACAGTCTGTTTTTTCTATATTATAATGGAGGCGAAAAGGACGGGACGGAGGCGCCCTCCGGCCTCGCTCATTGCCGGCGCAAATGCACGGGCGACCGCTCCTGCATATACGGATACGATCCGATCCTCTGCCGCCTTTCGTCTGCGCAGCTTCAAAAGGGGGAAAATGAACAAAATTTATAAAAAGGGCGAGCTGACCGCCCTCTGCATCCTCTACGCTTGTATCGCCGGAACGTACGTCGCTGCCGCCGTGCAGGGAGGCCCCGCCCCGGGCGGGGCAGGCTTTGCCGTGCCGGACACCAGCCTGACGCCCTCCTTTCTGGTCTATCTGCTCTTCCTCGTCATCCAGTCCGCGCTCTTTTTCAGCTCGAGGCACAGCGAGCGCGATATAGCCGCCTACTATCCGGGCGCCATCGCCTTTTCCGCGGTAAAGCTGTGCGTTGTCCTGTTTATGGAATATCTCCTCAGCAGCTTTGTCTTCTATATTCCCCTTCGTGAACAGCTCCCCCTCCGGAACTTTGATTCGTGGCTTTGGAAGACCGTCTTCGTCTCCGTCTATATCGTGTTGGTCGCCTGTACGGGGATCTGCGAGATCGCCTTCTGCATCAGCGGCATGGTGCGGCGCAGGAGGGCGAGAAATAAACTCAACAGCAAATAATTTATTAACGCATACGAATAGCCAAAAAGCGGCGGGCGCTCCCGATGGGAGTGCCCGCCGCTTCTCTTATGTACGTTTTGGGAAAGGATGCTCCGCCGCGAGGACACTCAGTCCCCCTGCCCTTCGGGGGGCGTCCCGGCCTGTGCGGCCGCTCCCGCGGCGCGAAGTTTCAGCTTATCGAACTCCTCTTCGCTGAGGATGCCCTCCTCGCGCAGGTCGTACAGTTTTTGCAGTGCGACGCTCTCTTCCGGGAGCGGCTCCGCGCCTGCCTGCCCGATCGTGCACCGTGCGTCGGGCGCTGCGGCCTGCCCGGCTGCCCCGCCCTTTTTGCCGCGGGTGACGAGCACGTTGGTGAGGATGCCGAGAATGAGTGCGCAGGCGATGTTCGTCAGGGTGACTTTGCCGAAGGTGAGCGCCATGCTGCCGACGCCCGCGATGAGGATGGAGGAGACGGTGAACAGGTTGGCGTTGTCGTTGAGGTCGACCTTCTGCACCATCTTCAACCCGCTGACGGCGATAAAGCCGTACAGCGCGATGCAGACGCCGCCCATCACGCAGCTCGGGATGCTGGCGAGGAAGGTGACGAAGGGCGCAATGAAGGCGGAGACCATCGCGAGGCAGGCCGTGAGGAGGATGGTGACGACGGAGGCGTTGCCCGAGATCGCCACGCAGCCGATGGATTCGCCGTACGTCGTGTTGGGGCAGCCCCCGAACACGGCTCCCACCATAGAGCCGACGCCGTCACCGAGCAGCGTCCTGGACAGGCCGGGGTCGGTCAGAAGATCGGTCTCGATGATGGAAGAGATGTTCTTGTGGTCTGCGAGGTGTTCGGCAAACACGACGAAGGCGACGGGCACATACGCCACGGCGACGGTGCCGATGTACGCGCCGATCCCCCCTTCCGCCGCATACTCTGCGCCGACAAAGGCCTCGACAAAGGTGAAGTCGGGGACCCATTCCATGGACAAAAAGACGGAGAAGTCGATGATTCGCATGGATTCCGCACCCGGTATGTAGCCGAACGCCGTGAAGATCGCCGCGAGCGCATAGCCCGAGAGGATGCCGATGATGAAGGGGATCATCTTCAGCATCTTTTTGCCGTAAACGGAGCAGACGACGGTCACGGCGAGCGTGAACAGGGCGCAGACGAGGCAGAGCATGGAATGCGTATCCATCAGGTAGCTGCTCGTCGCGGCGTCGAGGTCGATGCCGCCGAGGGAGTTCTGGATGGCGCTGCCCGCCAGCGAAAGCCCGATGAGGGCGACCGTGGGCCCGATGACGGCGGCGGGCATGACTTTATCGATCCATCTGACGCCCGCGAACTTGACGATGATCGCGATGATCACGTAGACCAGACCGGCAAAGAGGGCGCCGACGATCAGCCCGAGATAGCCGAGCGACATGGAGACGCCGCCCGCGAACGCCGCGCACATCGAACCGATGAACGCGAAGGAAGAGCCGAGAAACACCGGACTTTTGAACTTAGTGAAGAGCAGGTAGACGAGCGTGCCGGCGCCCGCGCCGAACAGAGCAGCGGAAATGGACATTTCGCTCCCCGTCGTGCTGTTGACTACCATCGGTACGGTGATCGTCGCCGCGAGGATCGCGAGCAGCTGCTGCAACGCAAACAGGACGAGCCTGCCGGCCTTCGGCCTGTCTTTGACGCCATAGATCAATTCCATCGGTAAAACCCCTCGTAAAAAATATTGTCGCACCGGCAAAAGCCGGAAACATACTGTAACCATTATACCCCGCCGCCCGCAAAAAAGCAAGGGAAAGAGAAACCTTCGGCAAAGAAAATGCGCCCTCGTGCGGCGGAGGCGTCATACGCCCCGCTTTTTACGCGCCGTCAGCTCGCGGCTGAGCAACAGGAGATCTTCGATCTCCCCGTCGGGGACGCTGCCGTCCAGGCGGACGGTGATCCAGTGCGCCTTGTTCATGTGATAGGCGGGCAGGATGCCCGCATAGCTCGCGCAGAGCATGGCGGCAAGTTCGGGCGGGCACTTGACGTTGAGGCAGAGCTCGCTCCCCTGCCCCCCGCCGAAATAGCTCTTCGGCACCGGAAAGAGGATGCCGAACCACCTGCGCGTGTCCGCATGACGGAACACGACGGACGTTTCGTCCTGCGGGAAGGGCTTGTCCGCGCGGGCGCCGTCGAGAGACTGTACGAACCGAAGCAATCGCTGTGTATCCATGCCTCTATTATACTACCCTCCGGCTGCGGACGCAACCGACCGCAAAAAATAGTTTTAGACATTTTTCCGCGATGTGTAGATTATTGTAAAAATATTCGACATCTGTTGCTTTTCCGCCCCCGTTGTGCTAAAATGAATGTGACGTCAGAAGCAAAACTGACACCAACCATAACAGGAGGGAAACATGGCAAAGAAAAAGATCAACTATCTCATTCCGGGCGCGATCGCTCTCGTACTCGGCATCGCAGCGTTCTGCATGATGTTCCTGCCCGCGATCAACTTCACCGCCGCCGGCACGACGACGGAGGGCTGGACGGGCGCACAGATCGCCTTCGGCTACAAGGAAGACGTGCCCCTCGTCGGGGAAGTGACCGTGCTCAACTTCAACTTTCTGGCATTCATCGCCTTCCTTCTTCCCCTCGTCGGCGGCGTACTCGCCCTCATCTTCAAAAACGGGCTGATCGGCAAGATCGTCACGGTCGCCTGCTTTGTCGCGGGGGCGGTGCTGCTGTTCTCCTTCGTCGGCCTGAGCGGCCTGGGCAGGGTCTCCGTGGAAGAGGGCAACATCCTCGAGCAGGCGGTCAACTCCTTCCTCTCCACGCTCTATGACGCCATAGACGGCACGAAGAGCCTCGCCGCCGGCCCCATCGTCGGCGCCATCATCGCCATCGTCGGCGCGGCGGTCTGCTTCTTCAAGGGGACGATCGCAAAACTGTTCAAATAAGCAAAAGACAGCCGAGGGGCGCAGGATATCTCCTGCGCCCCTCTTCTCTTTGCGGGCGGCGCTTCCGCCCGGCGCACAGCTCAGTCGATGACGCCGCCGCCGAGACACAGCTCGCCGCTGTAAAAGACGGCGTACTGCCCGCCCGTGACGGCGCGCTGCGGTACGTCGAACAGCACCTTCGCCGTCCGCTCGCCCGTGCGCACGACGCGCACCCCCTGCTCCGCCTGGCGGTAGCGGAATTTCGCCGTGCAGGCGAACTCCTCTTCCGCGGGGACAGACGGGATCCAATTGATGCCGGAAACGGTACAGGAGGAGGAATACAGCGGGCTTTCGTCTCCGTGGGAGACATAGAGGATATTGTTCGGCACGTCCTTGCCGACCACGAACCAGCGCCCCTCCGCGGGGTCGCCCTTCCTGCCGCCGAGGTCCAGCCCCCGCCGCTGGCCGAGGGTGTAGTACATCAGGCCGATGTGCTCCCCCACCACTTCGCCCGAGGGCGTCATCATCCTGCCCGGGCGGGCGGGAAGATAACTTTTTAAAAAATTGCGGAAGTTGCGCTCGCCGATAAAGCAGATGCCCGTACTGTCCTTCTTTTTCGCGGTAGAGAGCCCGTACTTTTCCGCCATGGCGCGCACCTGCGGCTTTTGCAGCCCCCCGAGGGGGAAGAGCACGTCGGAGAGCTGCTCCTGCGTGACCTGGTTCAGAAAGTAGGTCTGGTCTTTGTTCGCATCTGCCGCCTTGAGGAGGTAGTGCACCTCCCCCTCGTGCCGGATGCCGCAGTAATGGCCCGTGGCGATGAGATCTGCGCCCAGCGCCTTCGCATAGGCGCGGAAGGGCCCGAACTTGATCTCGCGGTTGCAAAGCACGTCGGGGTTGGGCGTGCGGCCCTTTTCGTATTCCTCCAGAAAGTGCGCGAAGACGCGCTCTCTGTACTCGCGCGCGAAATTGACGGCGTAGTACGGGATGCCGACGGCGTTGCACACCCGCTTCACGTCCTCGTAGTCCGCCTCGGCGGTGCAGCAGCCGTTTTCCCCTTCCTCTTCCCAGTTGACCATGTACAGGCCTATGACGTTGTAACCCTGCTCTTTCAGGAGGAGGGCGGCGACGGAGCTGTCTACCCCGCCGCTCATGCCGACGACGACCGTTTTCACCGCGTTTCTCCGATCAAATATTTTCTCTATTATACAGCCGGGGCGGCGGCGCTGTCAAACGAAAAGCGCCGGCTTTGCGCCGGCGCCCCTTGCGCCTCTCATTCTTTTCCGATATTTCTGAGGTAGCACAGCGCCGTCTGTACGCAGCCGTCCACGCCGACCAGGCCGCTGTCCAGGCAAAGATGATGGTTGCCCGCCAGCCCCCACTTCTGGTCTGTGTAGTACTCGTAGTACTTTTTGCGCTTTTTGTCCGTCGCCTTGACGTGCTCCTCCATCTTTTCGGGCGGGACGCCGATATCCATGGCGAGCTTGCGCTCCACGCGCTTTGCCAGGGGCGCGTGTATGTAGATCTTGACGCTGTCCTCCACGATGACGTCCGCACACCTGCCGATGATGACGCAGGGGCCCTGCCCCGCCAGCTTTTTGATGAGGTTGGACTGCGCGAGAAAGATCTGGTCGGTCATGGGCATCTGATAATAGGAGTACAGCGTGCGCGAAAAGATGCTCGGCGCGCTCTCCTCGTAATGCTTCATGAACTCGGCGGAGAGATTGCTGTCCTCCGCGGCCATGGAAATGAGATCCTTGTCGTAAAAGGGGATATCCAGCTCTTTGGCGAGCCTGATGCCGAACTCCCTTCCGCCGCTGCCGAACTGCCGGCTGACCGTGATGACTTTATTCATACATTTTCCTCCCTGTGTGCGCACGCTGCGCGCTTCCTGCTTCTATTAAACCGCAAAAAGAGCGATTTGTCAAGACTTCTCCGAAAAAAAGCGCGGCGCAGCCGTGCAGAAACGGGCTGCGCGGTCAGTTCTTTCCCTTTCCGCCGCCGAAGATGTCGGTGCCCCTGCCCGCCTCCATGATCTTCCGATACGCCGCATCGGCGGAAAAATCGCGCTGTTCGCCGTATTCTCCCCCCAGCGCCTCGATGGCGAATTTGAGTTCCTGAAAGGCGACGAAGCCGATGTCCTCCCTCGCTATGGCGCGCAGCAGTTCGGGGAGGGCGCGCTCGTCGCCGTAGGCGGCGAGGTACCCCGCATACAGCGGCACGTCCGCTTCCTCCGCGGCGAGGAAGGCGCCCAGGAGGGCGTTGTAGGCGCGCTCGTCGCGCTCCTTCTTACCCGAGAGGATCTCGAGGGCATACGGCTCGCTTTCGGTGCCGAGCAGGGAGAGCATCTCCTCCGTGACGGCATCCGCGCGCTGCTTGAGCAGTTCCGCGACGGCGTCCTTGACGTGCCCGTCGTACTCGTCCGAAGCGAGCATCTCCGCATAGCGAGGGGGCGCGCGCCCGTCCGTGCCGATGAGGTTCAGCGCGTAGTGAACGAGCTGCTCGTCCGTCTCCTCGAGCAGGGACAGAAGTTCGGGGAAAACGCCCCGCTTTTCCAGCTCCTCGCAGAGAAAATCGGGCACGGCGATCCCCTGCAGGAGGTATTCTTTGAGCGTTTCGACCAGCTGCGGGCCGCGCATCGCGGCAAAATACTGCCGCGGCGTGCAGCCGAGCGCGTCCAGGCGGGTGTCGCCGAACTTCTGATAGGCGTCGGCGATGAAGCCTTCCCACTCCTCTTCGGTGCGCTCCGCCGCATGCTTTTCGAGATACTTCGCTATTTTCGTATTGAACTTTTCGTCAAGATCGATGAGTTTCATCGCCGCCCTCCCGCGGTGTATTTCCGTCTGCGCCGTCTTCTTCCGCCCTCTCTTCCGCCGCCGCGGCCGCCTCCGCATCGACGGCGGCGTCGCGCAGGGTGCCGAGGATAGTCGCCACGGCCGTCACGTTTCCGTCCATCCCGCGCAGGATGGTGCGCGCGGCCTTCCCGTCCGCGGCGAACACCGCGAGGCAGAGCGCGCATGCCAGGCTGTTTTCGTCCTCCGCGAGGTCGAGCCTGCCGCGCGACTCGAGCGCCGCATAGGCCGCCTCCGCCATGCGGCGGAAGGGCTCCCCGTCGCCGTCTCCGGGCACGGCGAAACGCGCAAAGCAGGCCGCATACGCGGCGACAAAGTGCGCGCGCTTTGCCCTGCCGACCTCCAGGCGGGTGAAGTCGACTTCCCTGTAAATATTCCCGAGCACGATCCCGCAGGAGAAGCTGCGGTTTTTCAGGCAGACCATGCGCAGCACCTCCGCCTTTATGGGGTCGGGAACGCGCACGCTGAGCATGACGTTGCAGCAGAAATTGCGGTAATCGCAGCGCGCCGCGACGGCGGCGCCCAGCATCTGCATCTCCGTGTCCTGCCCGTCTCCCTCGTCGAAGCACCACTCGAGCAGCTCCGTCAGGTCGCTCTCCCTGCAATAGGCGCGCAGGTCGGCAAGGCGCATCCGGGCAAGCTCTTCCAGCAGCGCGCGGCGCGCCTCTCGTTCATCACGGGGCAGGCGATAAAAAAAGCTCGTTTCGGGGAGGGCGCCGCCCTCCTCCGCATAGGCGCGGACGGCGCGGAAGTAGTAGCGCGCCACCGCCGAAGCGGGATAAATATCCAGAAGTTTGCCGAAAGTCGAAAGGCTCTCGCGCACTTTCTCCGCGCGGAAGGCGGAGACCGCCTTGAAAAAGAGCAGCGTGCGGTCGTACCCCACCATGCGCTCGAGGCGGCAGAACTTTTCGTACGCCTCTGCGTACAGCCCGTTTTCGCAGCAGACGGTGGCGATCTTATACAGCTCGTCCGCGCTCTCGGCGGGAAGCTTCGCCAGCTTTTCGGCGACGGCGCGCCCCTCCTGCGGGCGCTCGAGCTCGGTGAGCACCGCCGCATAGGTGGCGAGCGCCTGCACGTTTTCCGGCTCCTTCGCGAGCAGGTCGCGGCACACCTCCTCCGCCTTTTCCGGCTGCCCTTCCAGAAGGCGGGTGACCGCCAGATAGTTCATCGCCGCCGCATGGTAGGCAGACTTTTCGTGGACGCCGCAAAAGCTCTTTTCCGCGGCGGCGAAGTCTCCCGCGCGCAGCGCCTTCAGCCCCGCGTCTATCTCCTCCGAATAGTCTGCGCTCTCGGGCGGCCACGCCACCTTGAAAGGCGTGCGCGCCGGGCGCTCGATGAGCTCTCCCATCTCCACGTTGTTGGAGGGAGACAGGTACTTGTCCTCGAGCATCTTGCGGTAGTAGTAGGAGGCGTCTTCCTCGTTGCCGAGGTTATAGAAGCACGCCGCCAGCCCCTCGTAGCCGTCCACCTTTTCCTCCTCGGCGCACAGGTCGAGGAAGCGGAACCAGCAGTCCAGCGACTCCTCGTACAGCTCCATCTCTTCGTACGCGTCCGCGAGGGAAGCGTATTCGTCCGCCGCGGGGCCGTACAGCTCGAGAGACCTGTGCAGCAGGCGCAGGGCGGAGAGGTAATCCCCCTCCTCGATGCGCGCGTCCGCCATGTCGAGCAGTTCGTCCGCGCCGAGATCGAATCGTATCACTTTTCCTTCCATTCGTATTTCCTTCAACCGTGTCGCTCTCCCCGCGGGGAGCTCTTTGCGCCCGCCTTATTTCAGCCCGCCGACGATGCGTTCGATCTCGTCCGGCGTAAAGATATAATCGGTATTGCAGTAGTGGCAGTGCACCTCGACCTTCCCCTGCTCCGCCACGATGGCGCGCAGCTCCCGCGCGCCCAGGCCCGCGAGCACCCCCTCTATATAATTTCTGCTGCAGTTGCACTTATATTCGGGGTGCAGGGAGTAAAATTGTACCTCGCCGAAGAAGCGGCGCAGCACCTCCTCCGCCGTGTTCTCCTCCAGGAGAGAGCTGATCGCGGAAAACTGCGCGATCGCCTCCTCAGCATAGCGGATGCTCTGCTCGCTCGCGCCGGGCATGGGCTGCAAAAAGACGCCGCCGGCGCCCGAACACGTCCCCTCCCTGTTCACCTTCACGCCCACGGCGATCGCCGTGGGGAGCTGCTCGCTGTACGCGAAATAGGCGGCGAAGTCCTCGCCGATCTCCCCGCTGACCAGCTCCGTGGTGCCTACGAAGGGCTGCCCTTCGCCGTCGTCACGGACGACGGACAGGGTGCCGTGCGCGCCCACGCAGCCGCCCACGTCCAGCTTGCCGAGGGCGTTGGGGGGGAGGTCCGCCTGCGGGTCTTCGATATAGCCGCGCATGTGCAGCGCCTTGTCTCCGCTGACGGAGAGGATGCCGCCGACGCCGTCTCCCCTGATCGTGACGGAGAGGGCGCCGCGCTCATCCTTCAAGGAAGAGCACATATAGGCGGCGACGGTGAGCGTGCGCCCCAGCGCCGCCGCAGCGAGGGGGGACAGATGGTGGATGCGGATCGCCTCGTTGACGAGCGCGGTGGTATCCGCCACGGCGAGGGAGATCTCGCCCCCGCAGATGAGCCCGCGCAGAATGACATCTTTTCTTTGCATAACAGCCTCGTTTTCGTAAAAATTGACCGGGGACGCGGTTCAGCGCCCCTCCCTGACGCAGAGGAAGTTTCGGCGCATCCCGTCGGCGGGGTCGCCGAAGGCGCCCTCGACGGCGCGCACCGAAAAGCCCGCCGCAGCGGCGGCGGCGCGCAGCGCATCTTCCTCGTGGATGTATTGCGTATGGTGCTCGTCTGCGCGGGTAAACCTGCCGTCCTCTCCCCTGACGAAGAGGGTGACGTCCATCTCGACGCGTTCCCCCTGCAGGGCGTTGAACCACATCCAGGCGACTTCCTCCCTGTCCTCGCAGAAGGTGTTGTTCCCGATGACTTCGCGCAGCTTGTGCGCGGAGGAGACGTCGAACAGGAATGCGCCGCCCCGCCGCAGGCAGGCGGCGACGCGCGCAAAGAAGGCGGGCACGTCCGTCTGCGGGATGTAATTGAGGCAATCGTTGACGCACAGGGCAAAGTCCGCCCTGTCCCCGAGGACGCGCACCCTGCGCGCGTCAGAGAGGATATAGCGCACCCTGCCGCCCGCGCCGAGCTGTTCCGCCCTGGCGAGCATTTCGGCAGAGCAGTCATAGCCCGTCATGTCAAACCCGAAGCGGGCGAACGCGCGCGTGAACGCACCGCTGCCGCAGCCGATATCCAAACCGCGCCCCGCCCCGATGCCGAGAGAGCGCAGCCGCCCATACAAGTACTGCGACCATTTTTCATAGTCGCAGTCTGCATTCAGATATTCGAACCAGCCGGCGAGCGCCGAATAGGCGCCGCTCACTTCCCGCCCTCCGGAGCAGGCGGAGGAGCGTCCTTCCCCTTCTTCTTTTTCGCGCCCTTCGCCGCCTGCCGCTCGCGCTCCTCGCGTTCGCGCTGCATGCGGTCGAAGCGGGCGTTGTACTCGACGTACTTGGCGTCGCCCCTGTGCTCTTCCGCATAGCGGTCCGCGTCCTCCGCGATCGCCTGTTTGGAATCGCGCAGCTTTCCGAGGTCCTCGCGGGAGAATGCCTCTGGCAGTTCATACACCGCGAGCTCCCCGTCCGTGATGGGCTTGACGGGGCGGGAGAAGAGCGAAGACCGGACGGCCATCGCCGCCTCGAGGTCCGCCTCGTACGCGCGCACCTCTTTGCCCTGCGCGGCCTTTTCCGCCACATTGCTGCGCGCGGGGGCCGCGGGCGCGGCCTGCGGTTTCCTGTGCCGGTCGTACACCCACTGGGTGAAATCCAGCCACACGAGCACCGCATAGGAGATGCCGAACAGCACCATGATGACGAGGCCGACGGCCTGGAAGAGAGAGCCGAGGAAGATGAACAGGACGGGCAGCGCCATCAGCGCCACGAAGAGGATGCTGTGAAAAAAATACGTGAAGGTCATCAGGAACGCATCCGCGACCAGGCGCAGGAAATTCAGGTCATAGTCTGCGCCCAGCGAGAGCATCCACAGATACATGAGCGCGACCACGGCGATGGCGATGCAGCACAGCACGATACAGAAGATCATCGGCGCAGCGCCCGCCGCTCCGACGGCGATGGCGAGCTGCGCCCGGCTGATGGCGACGGCGAGGCCGTAGACGATCGCCCCGCAGAAGAGCGTGGATTCCAGCGCGGCGGCGACGTTCGCCTTGATACCGCGCCAGAAATCGCCCGCGGAAAAGACGCCCTCCGTCCAGAGCATGTTGCGGATGACGTAGATGCCGCCGGAGAGCCCGACGGAGGCGACGAGCGCCGCCGCGAGCATGAGCGCGCCGAACGGCACGTTGAGCTGCAGGGCGATCTGCGCGGGCACCGCCGACATGTTCGGGTATGCGGGCAGACCTGCGAGCACGTCTCCCGAGAAGGGATATTGCAGGGTCAGCGAACCCTCATAGCTGACGCGCAGAAAGATGACGACGGCGAGGGGGATGAGGAAGAGGAGCATGAGCAGGTTGACGATGACCAGCTTTGAAAACCTGCCCTTGAAAATATCCCAGAAGAGCCCCCAGCGGCCGGAGGACGGCGCGCTGCGCGCGTACTCCGATTCGCGTTCTCTGCCCTCGAGCAGCCCGGCTATAAATCCTTTCTTTTCGGCCTGTTGTGCCATAACACCTCCGCCCCGGCGGGCAGTTTTTTTGCTTTCAGCGAAGGCGGGGCGCATCTCGCCCCCCTCCTGAATCTTTCTCATTATACTGCAAAGCGGAAAATATTTCAATTAAAAAGTCGAGCCGTATAAAAAAATTCTTTGACATTTGCGCTTTTGTGTGCTAAAATTCATATGCTGAATAGAGGAGCGGGCGAGCAAGAGTACTTCTGCCGCACGGAGAGCGGCACATTTCTCCGGCGGAAGGAAAGGGCATCCCCGCCGAGGCCCGGCAGAAATCCGCTCTGCCGCCGCCGGGCGCCGGGGAGAACACCCCGGCGACTGTCACCGCATGCGTGGAGAGCTATCAGGCAGAAGGAACGGGCCGTCCAAAGCGCCCGCCTTCCGATCCCCTACCGGACGCAGACGAGCGGCACACCTCTTTTCGGGCGCGCCGCTCTCTTTTTTTTGCGGCGCACGGCAAAGATCAATATTTTTCAGGAGATACAGTATGAAAAGGTACAACGTAGCCGTCATCGGCGCAACGGGAATGGTCGGACAGCGCTTCTGCCTGCTGCTGGAAAACCACCCTTGGTTCAATGTGGCCGCCCTCGCAGCGTCCCCCTCTTCCGCGGGCAAGAAGTATGCGGATGCCGTGGCGGGACGCTGGGCGATGACCTCCCCCATCCCCGCAAAGTTCGCGGATATGACCGTTCTGGACGCGGAGGCGGACCTCGACAAGATCGCCGGCATGGTCGATTTCGTGTTCTGCGCCGTCAACATGAAGAAGGAAGAGATCAGGGCTCTGGAAGAGAAGTACGCGAAGGCGGAGGTGCCCGTCATCTCCAACAATTCCGCGCACCGCTTCACCCCCGACGTGCCCATGATCATCCCCGAGATCAACCCGCAGCACGCGGACATCATCCCCGCGCAGAGGAAGCGCCTCGGCACAAAGCGCGGCTTCATCGCCGTCAAGAGCAACTGCTCGCTGCAGAGCTATGTGCCCGCGCTGCACCCGCTGCAGAAGTACGGCGTGAAGGCGGTCGCCGTATCTACCTATCAGGCGATCAGCGGGGCGGGCAAGACCTTTGACCGCATGCCCGAGATCCTCGACAACGTCATCCCCTACATCGGCGGCGAGGAAGAGAAATCCGAGCGCGAGCCCCTCAAGATCTGGGGCAGCATCGAAAACGGAGAGATCGTCTGCACGGATACCCCCAAGATCACGGCACAGTGCCTGCGCGTGCCCGTCTCCGACGGTCACACCGCGGCGGTGTTCGTCTCCTTCGACAAAAAGCCCTCCAAAGAGGAGATCTTGCAGGCCTGGGCGGACTTTTCGGGCGAGCCGCAGAAGCTCGGCCTCCCCTCCGCGCCCAAGCAGTTCCTGCACTACTTCGAGGAGGACAACAGGCCGCAGGCAAAACTCGACCGCATGCTGGAGAACGGTATGGCCGTCTCCGTCGGCAGGCTGCGCGAGGACATCCTGTTCGATTACAAGTTCGTCTGCCTCTCGCACAACACCCTGCGCGGCGCGGCGGGCGGCGCGGTGCTGATGGCTGAGCTGCTCGCGGCCAAGGGCTACCTCGGCTGAGCGGCACAAAAATAAACAAAAAAAGAGGGAAACATCATGCTGAATTTTTTTAACGGGACGGCGACCGCGATGATCACCCCGTTCGGCAGGGACGGCGGCGTCAACTTCGCGGCGTTCGGGAAAATGATCGACTTCCAGATCGAAAACGGCACGGACGTGCTCGTCATTTTGGGTACAACGGGTGAGCCCGCCACCATGACGGAGGAAGAGAAGGAGGCGCTGATGCGCTTCTCCGTCGAGCATGTGGCGGGGCGCGCGAAGGTCGTGTTCGGCAGCGGCTCCAACTGCACGGCGCACGCCGTGGAGGCGAGCAAAAAGGCAGAGAAGCTGGGCGCGGACGGTCTGCTCGTCGTCACCCCCTACTACAACAAGTGCACGCAGAACGGGCTGTACGAATATTACAAGACCATCGCGGACGCGGTGAGCATCCCCATCATCTGCTACAACGTGCCGCCGCGCACGGGCGTCAACATCCTTCCCGCGACCGCAGCACGCATCGCGGACATCGAGAACGTCGCCGGCATCAAAGAAGCGTGCGGCAACATGGAACAGATCGTGACCACCGCGCGCATGATCCGCGGCAAGTGCGACCTGTACTCGGGAGACGACCACCTCAACCTGCCCATCCTCGCCATCGGCGGGGCGGGGCTGATCTCTGTCTCCTCCAACATCTTCCCCAAAGAGACCAAGGAACTGTACCTCGCGGTCAGGCGCGGCGACCTCGCCGAGGCGAACAGGCTGCAGGACAGGATGCTGCCCGTCATCGACCTCCTTTTCTGCGAGGTCAACCCCATCCCCGCGAAAGCGGCGGCAGACATGATCGGGCTGGAGGGCGGCACGCCCCGCTCACCTCTCACCGGGATGGAACCTGCCCACAGGCAGCAGCTTGCGGCGGCGCTCAGGGCGTACGGCTGCAAGGTAAAGGAGTAAGGGCATGGTCGACATCCTCATCAGCGGCATCCTCGGGCACATGGGCAGAAACGTGCTCGAACTCGCCCGGGCGGACGAAGAGGTAAACCCCGTCTGCGGGGTGGACCTGAAGGCGGGAGAGGCCTGCGGCGTGCCCGTGTACGCGGGCTTTGACGGCGTGCGCGAACACGTCGACGTCGTCATCGACTTTTCCTCCGCAGCCAACCTTTCCAACGTGCTCGCCTTCGCGGAGCGGGCGGGCGCCGCGGTCATCCTCGCGGCGACGGGCTACACCGAAGCACAGCTTTGCGAGATCGCGGAAGCGTCAAAGCGCGTCCCCGTTTTCAAGACGGCGAACCTCTCCGTCGGCATCAACCTGCTGCAAAAGCTCGTGAAGGAGGCGGCGGCCTTCCTCGGCGAGGCCTTCGACATCGAGATCGTGGAAAAGCACCACAACCTGAAAAAAGACGCGCCCTCGGGAACCGCACTCATGCTCGCGGAGAGCGCCGACGAGGCGTTTGCGGGCACTAAAGAATTCGTCTACGGGCGGCACGGCATGGTGGGCGCGCGCGAAAAGCGCGAGATCGGTATCCACGCCGTGCGCGGCGGCACCATCGTCGGCGAGCACGAGGTGATGTTCGCGGGCGAGGACGAGATCCTCACCCTCTCGCACAGCGCGCGCAGCAAAAAGGTGTTCGCGGCGGGCGCTATCGCCGCGGCGAAGTTCATGAAGGGCAAGCCCGCGGGCAGGTACGACATGCAGGACGTGCTGCGCTGACCCCCCCTTCTCTCCATTGTGCAAAGGCGCCCGCCTCGGAAGAAGGAGGGCGCTTTTATCCGTACTCTCGGCGGCTGCGCGGCGTCTGCTGCGCACAGGATGCCCCCCTCGGAATCTCCGCAGACGGATAAAAACGCTTGCCTTAAAAGCGGCGTTGTGCTATACTGTTACGGAAAGCGGGGCCGCGCGGCGGCTCCGCCGCCAAAATTGAAAAAATTCCTGCCACCGGGCAGTTGTGCTTCGGGCACTCGTTTGCGCATCGTTAGGTCTTTGAAGATGCGCCGGCGGGTGCTGATTTCATGTTCGGAGAAAAAGAATGAAGAAACTTTTCGGCTACTTTTCGCCCGCGGAGTGGGCGCTGTGGGCGGGTTCGCTGCTGCTCATCTCGCTGTCCTTCGCGCTCTTCGACAGGGCGAACTACCTCACCCTCGCCGCCTCCCTCGTGGGGGTGACTTCCCTCATTTTCTGCGCCAAGGGCAACCCCGCGGGGCAGGCACTGATGATCGTCTTCAGCATCCTCTACGGCATCATCTCGTACACCTTCGCCTATTACGGGGAGATGATCACCTACCTGGGCATGAGCATGCCGATGGCGATCTTCGCGCTCATCGCCTGGCTGCGCCACCCCTACAAGGGCAAGCGCTCGCAGGTGCAGATCAACAGGCTGAAAGGGAGAGAGTACGCCCTGATGTTCGCCGCGGCGTGCGCGGTGACCGCCGCATTCTACTTCATCCTCGACGCCTTTCACACCGCGAACATCGTGCCCAGCACCGTTTCTGTGACGACCAGCTTCATCGCCGTGTACCTGACCTTCCGCCGCAGCCCCTTTTACGCGCTCGCCTATGCGGCGAATGACGCCGTGCTCATCGTGCTGTGGATCCTCGCGTCGCTGGAAGACATCTCGTACCTGTCCGTCGTCATCTGCTTCGCCATGTTCCTCGTCAACGACCTGTACGGCTACTTCAACTGGACGCGCATGCGCAAGAGCCAGGAGGCGGCAAAGCCGCAGGAGCCCTGAACCGGAAAGAGAATAAATATCCACCGGCATAGCCGGTGGTTTTTCAGTTTCGGGCTGTTAGCCCTCATATTACCGGCAGCGCGCAAGCCGCGCCTATGACGACCTGGCA
>CASFTB010000026.1 GCA_949297575.1 uncultured Bacillota bacterium
GCCGAAGCGCTGGCCGCCGAACTGCGCCTTGCCGCCGAGCGGCTGCTGCGTGACGAGGGAGTACGGGCCGATGGAACGGGCGTGGATCTTGTCGTCGACGAGGTGGATGAGCTTGATCATGTACATCTGCCCGACCGTCGTGCGGTTTTCGAAGGGTTCGCCGGTACGGCCGTCGTACAGCTGGATCTTGCCGTCGACCTCGCCGTTGGGGCCGACGATGTTGTTCTCTGCGAAGAGCTCGCGGATGTCGCTCTCGCGGGCGCCGTCAAAGACGGGGGTCGCGATCTTCCAGCCGAGCTGCTTGCACACGTGCCCGAGGTGTACTTCCAGGACCTGCCCGATGTTCATGCGGGAAGGGACGCCCAAGGGGTTGAGCACGATCTGCATGGGGGTGCCGTCCGCCATGAAGGGCATGTCGCTCTCGGGCAGGATGCGCGAGATGACGCCTTTATTGCCGTGACGGCCCGCCATCTTGTCGCCGACGGAGATCTTGCGCTTCTGCGCGATATAGACGCGCACCAGCTTGTTCACGCCGGGGGAAAGTTCGTCCTTGTTTTCGCGCGTGAAGATCTTCACGTCCACGACGATGCCGCCCTCGCCGTGCGGGACGCGCAGGGAGGTATCGCGCACTTCGCGCGCCTTTTCGCCGAAGATGGCGCGCAGCAGCCTCTCTTCGGGGGTGAGCTCCGCCTCGCCCTTGGGGGTGACTTTGCCGACGAGGATGTCGCCGCTGTTCACCTCCGCGCCGACGCGGATGATGCCGTCTTCGTCGAGGTCTTTGAGCGCGTCGTCGCCGACGTTGGGGATGTCGCGCGTGATCTCTTCCTCGCCCAGCTTGGTGTCGCGCGCCTCCGTTTCATGCTCTTCGATGTGCACGGAGGTGAACACGTCCTCGCGGACGAGCTTTTCGGAGATGAGGATGGCGTCCTCGTAGTTGTAGCCTTCCCACTCCATGAAGCCGATGAGGATATTTTTGCCGAGCGCGAGCTCGCCGTTGTTGGTCGAAGGGCCGTCGGCGATGATCTCCCCTTTCTCCACGCGGTCGCCCGTGCTGATGATGGGGCGCTGGTTGAGGCAGGTGCCCTGGTTGGAGCGCTCGAACTTTTTGAGAGGGTACTCGTCGATGAAGCCGTCGTCGCGGCGGATCTTGATGAGGTCGGAAGCGACGCCGACGGCGACGCCCGCCTCCTTCGCCTTGACCATGACGCCGGAGTCGCGCGCGATGGCCGCCTCGATGCCCGTCGCCACGATGGGGCTCTCCGTTTTCAGGAGGGGCACCGCCTGGCGCTGCATGTTGGAGCCCATGAGGGCGCGGTTGGTATCGTCGTTTTCCAGGAAGGGGATGAGCGCCGTCGCCACGGAGACGAGCTGCATGGGCGAGACGTCCATGTAGTCGATCTGCTCGCGGGGCAGCTGGGTGATCTCCGCCTGGCGGCGGCAGGAGACGCGGTCGTTGACGAAGGTGCCGTCTTCGTTGAGCGGCTCGTTCGCCTGGGCGACGACGTATTTGTCCTCCTCGTCCGCGGTGAGGTAATCCACTTCGTCGGTGACGCGCACCGTGTGCGGACGGCCGTGCTCGTCGAAGTCTGCCTTATGCACCCTGCGGTACGGGCTCATCATGAAGCCGTATTCGTTGACCTTGGCATAGGTGGCGAGGGAGGAGATGAGGCCGATGTTCTGGCCTTCGGGGGTCTCTATCGGGCACAGGCGGCCGTAATGGCTGTGGTGCACGTCGCGCACGTCGAAGGTGGCGCGGTCGCGGTTGAGGCCTCCGGGGCCGAGCGCGGAGAGCTTTCTCTTGTGCGTGAGCTCCGCGATGGGGTTGGTCTGATCCATGAACTGCGACAGCTGAGAAGAGCCGAAGAATTCGCGGATGACGGCGGAGACGGGGCGCACGTTGATGAGCCCCGAAGGGGTGACCTCGTTGGGGTCCTGCGTCGCCATGCGCTCCTTGATGAGGCGCTCGAGGCGGGCGATGCCCACGCGCAGCTGGTTCTGCAGCAGCTCCCCTACGCTGCGCACGCGGCGGTTGCCCAGGTGGTCGATGTTGTCGACGGTGCCGATGCCGTAGCGCAGGTCGAGGTTGGTCGAGACGGCGGCGACGACGTCGTCCACCGTGATGTGGCGATGGTTGAGCTTTTCGATGAGGGGGCGGATGACCTTCCTTTCCTCCGCGGTGATGCTCACCTCGGGCCTGTTCAGGATCTCGTGGAACAGCTTGCAGGCGGCGACGAACTTGATGCGGTTCTCGCGGCGCTTCTCGCGGTTCTTGCGCTCCTCCGCCTTTTCGTCGTCGGAGGGCTTCGTCTCGACGGTGAAGTACGCCTCGTTGATCCTGTCCATATAGTGTTCGGCGACCGTTTCGACGTCCGCGTTGTCGCAGGCGGCGGCGATCTCCTTGGAGAACACGAAGTTGGGATAATAGATGGTGGGCAGCAGTCCGAAGCTCTTGGGGTTCTTGTCCGACACGGCGGCAAAGTCCACCGTATTGTTGCCGATGACGCGGTGCGCGATGCGGCCGAGCTTTTCGTCGGAGACGAACACTTCCACCACGTTGATGCCGGCGTTCTGGATCTGCTTCGCCTGCGCCTCGCCGATCTTCCCTTCCTTGGAGACGATGATCTCCCCCGTTTCGGGGTCGGCGATGTCGGCGGCGGCGATGCAGCCGGGCAGGCGGTAGGCGATGTTCAGCTTCTTGTTGAACTTATAGCGGCCGACCTTGACCACGTCGTAGCGGCGGGGGTCGAAGAAGAGGTTGTGCAGGTGCTGGCGCACGGAATCGTCCGTCGGCACTTCGCCGGGGCGGAGCCTCCTGTACAGCTCGATGAGGCCGTCCTGCTCGCTGCGGGCGGTATCCTTTTCGATGGTCGCGTTGATCATGCGCTCGTCTTCGCCGAAGATGTCGCGGATGGCGGAATCGGAGCCGAAGCCGAGGGCGCGCAGGAGGACGGTCGCGCAGATCTTGCGCTTCCTGTCGACGTGCACCCACATGACCCCCTGGCTGTCCTGCTCGAATTCGAGCCAGGCGCCGCGGTTGGGGATGACGGTGGTCTTGAACATCTCGCGGCCGGACTTGTCCTTTTCCGACTCGTTGTAGGCGCCGGGGGAACGGACGAGCTGGGAGACGATGACGCGCTCCGCGCCGTTGATGATGAAGGAGCCGTTCTCCGTCATGAGCGGGAAATCGCCCATGAACACTTCCTGGTCGATGACTTCCTCTTTGACCTTATTGACGAGGCGGACCTTCACGCGCAGGGGGAGGGCGTACGTCGCGTCGCGGTTGCGGCATTCCTTTTCGTCGTACTTGGGCTTGGTACCGAACTCATGGTCGAGGAAATACAGCTCGAAGTGGTCGGAATAGTCGGTGATGGGCGAGAAATCCTCGAACACTTCGCCGATGCCCTCTTCGATAAAATTCCGATAGGAATCTTTCTGGATCTCGACGAGGTCGGGGATCTCGAGCACTTCGCTGATCTTGCCGAATTTCCGCCGCTGCGTCTTGCCGTACGTCTGAATGGGTAAATTCATTGATCACACGCTCCTTAAAAATTTTCCTTTCATGGTACGCGAAATGTCCTCTGTATCGGCAGACGCGAAAAACTTTTTTCGCTCATTTATCCTCCGCCTCTTTACAACTTTGGAATTTTGCGGTATAATAATGGCAACGGCTTCAGGCGAAACGGTTTTCCTTGCCCGCTTATAAACAATATTTATAAGAGAGGCAAGCCGCGCACCGTCTTTTTTGCCCCCGAAAAAGCGAAAAAGGGCAAAAACCACATTATACTCCATAATGATACAGTTTGACATTATATAAAATTTTCAAAAAAATGTCAACTCCTTTTCAAGCCCCTCGCGGGATAAATTCAAAAAAACAGGAAAATTTTTCCGCAGCCGACAAAAAGAGACGGAATGCGCCGAAAGGCGCGCCCGCGCCTCTCCTCCCCCGCGCCCCGCGGCGGGCGGCGCTGCGGAGGGAGGAAGCATGCGCATCGACAAATTTTTAAAGGTCTCCCGCATCTTGAAGCGCCGCACGGTGGCGGGAGACGCCTGCAAGGCGGGCAAAGTGTCCGTCAACGGCAGAGACGTAAAGCCCGCCCATCAGCTGAAGGTCGGCGACGTGGTAGAGCTCGCCTTTGCGGCGGGGTCGCTGAAATTCCGCGTGCTCGCACTCAGAGAGACGGTGAAAAAGGACGAAGCCGCGGACCTGTACGAGATCATCAAAGAATAACCCCCTGCCTTGCCACGGGCCTTCTCCCAAAGCCCCCCGATCCGAAATTAAGAATGCAGAATGCAGAATCGAGGACGGGGCAGGAGCGCTCTCTCTTCCCCGACCGCAGCCCCCGCCCGAAAGGCATCGAAAAACTTTACAGACATGTTCCGCCGCGGTCTGAAATTTCTTGCGGGCGCAAAAATTTTCCCCTGCCCCGCGGCTCCTTGTCAAGCCTCTCCGCCAAAAATATAGTTGGCGGAAAGCGTTGAAAACCGCAAATTTCAGGTTTATAATAAATTTAACGAGTGGCGCTGCGGGCGCAGCCTGCGGGGCCGCGAGGTAAATTTATTATAAATTTTTTACAGAGACAGGCAAAAATTTTCTGATTTTTCAAAAACACAAAGAGGGTGTACTGTACCATGCAAGACATCTGCGCCATCATCCCCGCGGCGGGCAGCGGCTCGCGCGCGGGGTTCGAAGGCAACAAACTGCTGCAAAAGACGGGCGGCATACCTGTTTTGAAGAGAACGGTCGCCGCGTTTTCGGAATGCGCGCAGATCGCAGGCATCTGCGTGTGCGTGCGCGGGGAGGAGCGCGCGGAGATCGGCGCACTGCTCTCCCCCTTCCCCAAGGTGACGCTCGTCCCCGGCGGCGAGACGCGCACGGCGTCCGTCAAAAACGCCCTCGAACACCTCGCCGCCCTCCCCTGCCCGCCCGGCTATGTGCTCGTGCACGACGGCGCGCGGCCCTTCGTATCGCAGCGCGTCATCGCCGACTGCATCGAGACGGTGCGGCAGTTCGGCAGCGCCGTCTGCGCCCTGCCCTGCACGGATACCGCCGTGCGCGCGGAGAGCGGGTTCATCGCGCAGGGCGTGGAGCGGGAGGGGCTGTACACCTTGCAGACCCCGCAGGGGTTTTCCTTCCCCGAACTGCTCGCCGCCTACCGGAAGATCGCCCCGGAAGACAACTTTACGGACGATTCGGGCGTATATAAAAAATATGTGGCGCCGCCCCGCCTCTTCAAAGGGGAGGCGCGCAACAGAAAACTGACCTTCGCGGAGGACTTTTCCATGGACGGATACCGTACGGGCATCGGCATCGATACCCATGCCTTCGAACGGCCGCGGGTACGGCCGCTCGGGGAGCGCGTCTCCACAAAGAGCGCGCGGACGGAGGCGCGCCTCGCGCCCGAAGAAGAGGGCGGCGCGCACATCGTGCTGGGCGGCGTCCGCATCCCCTCCCACTCTCCCCTCGCCGCCCACAGCGACGGCGACGTGCTCTGCCACGCGGTGATGGACGCCCTCCTCTCCGCAGCCGGGCTTGCGGACATCGGGCACTTTTTCCCCGACACCGACCCGCAGTATGCGGGCGCGGACAGTCTCGCGCTGCTCGCCAGGGTGCGCGCGCTCCTTGCAGAAGAGGGGTTTGCGGTGGAAAATGTTTCGGCAGCGATCGTGGCGGAAGCGCCGCGCCTGGCGCCGCATGTCGCACAGATGAAACAAAACCTCGCAGACGTGCTCGGCATTCCCGTAAACGCCGCGGGGATCGCGGCGGGGACGAACGAGGGTCTCGGGTACCTCGGCCGCGGCGAAGGCGTCACGGTGGTCGCAAACATTCTCCTTCGAGCTCGATCATGAAGTTTTACCGTTTTGCCAAACGCAAAGGAGAAGCGATTGAAAAAATCGTTTTTGAAGCGCGCCTGCAAGGCCTCATGCCTAAAGAACGCTCCGCCTGTAAAAAACGGATGCTGTTGCGCAAATTCTTGCTTTTTCTGACGGCGACAGTTCTTTGCGGCATCTATCTCATTCTGATCTGCCTCAAAGCTGTTTATTTTGTTGAAGGCGTTGCTGAAGCCGTTGCTATTGTGCTCCTCGTCCTGCTGGCTTTGGGGTTCCTGATCGTCTTCGGCTTAATTTGTTCTTTCATTGACAAAAAATTGCCGGCTTACGGCATACCGTTGCCCGACAAGATCCTCATAGCAAAGTGCAGCGAGCCGTTGCGAGAATTTTATTCTTTCGGTGAACCCTATCTGTTGACAAAGTGCTATGCCTGTACGGACGAGCGGTGGAATAACCATGATGTTTGCCTGTTTTTTGATCGCGGTCATTTGTGCATAACGGCGGATATCATACACGGTTTTACGCATTCTTATCAAGATTTGGGGTGCTATCAATTTGAACCCGCCGAATGTTCCCTGCAATACGCTGAACACGGCGACAAAACCGCCTCCCTGTTGACGGCAGACCGATTTGCAATGTATTTGGGAAAACGTGCAAAACCGTTCATATGCCGAAACCTCACTGCTTTGAAAGTTTCGGATACTCTGCAAAAAAAGGAGTCACGAATGCGGCACCCTAAATGTTCAGACGCGCTTTTATGGCGCAGTATACCCGAAGGCGCGGACATCGTGCGCGCCTTTTTCAGCGAGGACAGGGAGCGGCGCATCCTCGTCTACCGCCGCAAAGACGGAACGTATTCCTATACCGACCAGGCGCTGACCTTCGACGAATACGAGCAGGAATATTGGTGGTGGGGAACGGACAACGAACTCAGCTTTTACGAAAGCGAGCAAAGCGTTCTCTCCGACATCGCTCCCCTGCTCGACGGAATGACCGAGTACAGGTGAAACGCCGATAACCAAGCAAAGGAGAATGAAATTGGCAAAATCAAAATCGGTATATGTGTGCTCCGAATGCGGGGCGCACAGCCCGCAGTGGCTGGGCAGGTGCCCCGGCTGCGGCAAGTTCGGCACCCTCGTCGAGGAGATCGCGGAGGCGCCCGCCTCCGCGGCAAAAAAGGAAAAGCGCGAGCGCTCGGCAAGCGCCCGCAGGCCCGTTCCCCTCTCCGAAGTGCGGGAGGAGCGCTTCGAGCGCGTCTCTTCGGGCATCGCAGAGCTGGACACCGTGCTGGGCGGGGGCATCGTGCCGGGCTCGCTCGTGCTCATCGGCGGCGACCCCGGCATCGGCAAGAGCACGTTGCTCACCGAAGTCTCCGCGCACCTCTCCGAAAAGCAGAAGGTGCTGTACGTCTCCGCCGAGGAGAGCTGCTCGCAGGTGAAGATGCGCTGCGCGCGGCTCGGGCTGGATTCTTCCAACCTGCTGCTCCTGAACGAGACCTGCCTCGAGGACATCGAGGACGCCATCGGGGAGGAAAAATTCGTCGTCATCGACTCCATCCAGGCGGTATATACGAGCGAACTCTCTTCGGCGGCGGGGTCCGTCGGGCAGGTGCGCGAATGCGCCGGCAAACTGCAGCGCCTCGCCAAGGGGCGGGGCATCACCTTCTTCATCGTCGGGCACGTGACCAAGGAGGGCGCCCTCGCGGGACCGAAGGTCTTGGAGCACATCATGGACACGGTGCTCTACTTCGAGGGGGAAAAGGAGGACAACTTCAAGATCCTGCGCGCGTATAAGAACCGCTTCGGCTCGGTGCAGGAGGTGGGCGTGTTCGAGATGACGGGCGAAGGCATCTACGGCGTTTCGGACTATTCGGACATCTTCCTCTCCGAGAGCCGCGGGGAGGCGGCGGGCAGCTGCGTCACCCCTTCCGAGACGGGCAACCGCTGCATGATGGTGGAGATACAGACGCTGATGGCAAAGACCGCCTACGGCCTGCCGCGCAGAATGCCGCTGGGCGTCGATTACAATAAACTGGTGCTGCTCATCGCCGTGCTCGAAAAGCGGTGCGGCATCCCCTTCTTCAACCAGGACGTGTACCTCAACGCGATGGGCGGCATCCGCCTCGCCGAGCCCGCCGTCGACCTCGCCGTGTGCGCGGCGCTGGCGAGCGGGGCGCGCGGCGTGCCCGTCGACAAGTACACCGCCGTGTTCGGCGAGGTGGGCCTCACCGGCGAGGTGCGCGGCGTGACCTTCGCCGAAAAGCGGGTGAACGAGTGCATCAAGATGGGGTTCAGGCGGGTGCTCTTCCCCGCCAAAAATTTCAAGAGCGTAAAAAAATTCGAGGACAAGATCGAGCTCGTGCCCGTCCACTACGTGAGCGGCATGATCAAAAAACTCTTCCCCGAAGAAAAATAAGCACGCGCGGGGGCGCAAAACGGCGCCCCCGCAATTTTTTCGCAAAAATTTCGGCGTAAGGGGTTGACAGCCGCCCGTTTTCGTGCTATATTTAATACAGATAATACAGATGGTACAACTAATACAGACAGGACGGGGTGAGGGCCATGGAGATACGCCTGCGAGGAAAAAAGAATATCAGCGAAGAGATCGCCGAAGAGTACGAAAAGTACATCCGCTTCGGCGCCCTGCGCGAAGGCGACAAGCTGCCCTCCTGCCGCGCGCTCGCGCTGCAGCTGGGCATCAACCCCAACACGGTGGAGCGGGCCTTTGCCGAACTGGAGCGGCGGGGGCTGGTGCGCACCCTGCCCAAAAAGGGAGCCTTCGTGTGTGCGCCGCGCGAACACGGCCATGCCGAAGAGGAGGCGGAGCGGCAGCTTGCGGCCATCCGCGCGGCGGGGCTGACGCGCGGGCAGGTGCTGGCGCTGGTGGACAAAATTTTCGGGGAGGACGGCAATGATCGAACTGAGGGGCGTTAAAAAGAGTTACGGAAAGACGGAGGTGCTGCACGGCGTCAAAATCACCGTGCCCACGGGCAGCGTGTTCGGCATGGTGGGCGTGAACGGCGCGGGCAAGTCTACCCTGCTGCGCCTGATGGCGGGGGTGCTGCGCGCGGACGGCGGCAGCATCCGCTATGACGGCGAGGAGGTGTTCGAGAACGTGAAGCTCAAGCGCGGCATCTTCTTCCTGCCGGATGAGCCCTATTACGCGTCGGGCACGACGGGGGCGCAGCTGTGCACGCTGTACAAGAGCTTTTATGCGAGCTTTGACGAGAACGTGTTCAATGCCCGCTGCACGCTGTTCGGGCTGGACAGAAGTGCGCCGCTGCGCAACTTTTCAAAGGGGATGAAGCGGCAGATGTTCCTCTCCGCCGCCCTCGCGTGCAGGCCGAAATATCTGCTGCTGGACGAGGCGTTCGACGGGCTGGACCCCGGGGCACGGCTGGAATTCAAGCGCGCGCTCATCGACCTGGGCGGAAGCGGCTGCACGGCGGTCATCGCCTCGCACTCGCTGCGCGAGCTTTCGGACATCTGCACAGACTTCGCCCTCATCGGCGGAGGCGGGGCGCAGCGGGGCGGAGACCTCGAGAGCGCGCTCGCGTCCGTGCACAAATTCCAGGCGGCGTTCGGGCGGGAGATCTCCCGCGAGGAGCTGCCCTTCGACTGCATCAAGTTCGAGCGGCAGGGCCGCGTGATCACCTTCATCGCCCGCGGCGACGGACAAGAGATCGAACAAAAGCTGGCGGCGCTCTCTCCCCTGTTCATGGAGGAGGTGCCGGTGGACTTCGAGGAGTACTTCCTCGTGGAGACGGAAAACGGGAGGGCAAAGAGATGAAACAGGCGCTCGCATACGAATTCAAGCGCATCCTCCTGCCCCTGTGCATCTTCACCGCCATCGCGGCGGTGCTGTTCGCAGCGATCGCGCTCTCGACGGATTTTATCGATGTCTATCACGAATTTGCCGACCCCTCCGGCACGGCGATCATTGAAACGGAACACCCGGGAGACACCCTTCTCACCTTGCCCACCTTCCTCCTCTGCCTGCTGTGCACGGCTGTGCCCGCCATGCAGTATGCCTACCGCATGAAGCGGCGCAGCGTCGACCTGTGGTACTCCCTGCCCGTCTCCCGCCTCGGGCTCATGTTTGTGCGCACGGTCGGCGGGTTCGCCCTCGTGCTCGTCCCCTATACCGTATCCTATTGGCTGGGCTTTACCGTCATCGCCTGCAGCGAAAACCTCTTCCACCTGGTGTGGTACGTGCCCTTCTTCTTCGCCTCCATACCCGTGGGGCTGCTGCTGTACGGGGTGAACGCCTTCGTGTTCACGCGGGCGAACACCGTGGGTGACGGCATCCTCTTCATGCTGCTGTGGGCCTTCGTGTTCCTCGCCGCGCTCGCGTACCCCAATGCCTATCTGAACAACCTGCCGCACGAGATGACGAACGCAACTTACTACATCTCCTACGGCCCCATGGGCTGGCTGTTTTCGGGCTTTGCAAACGCCGTGCGCACGGGGCGCGTCTCCATCCCCGACCCCGCCTTCCTGTACACCTTCTGGAGCATTTTTGGGGCTGCGGCGTACTTCGGGCTGTTCTTCACCGCGAAGCGGCACCCGGCGGAAAACGCGGGGCGCATCTCCGACTCGTGGTTCGGCTACAGGGTGCTCATCCCCGCCTATCTCTTTTGCGGGGCAAGCACGCTCGGGAATATATTTTCTCTCTATGCCCTTCCCTCGCTCGCGATGCTCTTGGTGGCGGGGCTGGTGGCGTTCATCGTGTACCGCCGTTCCTTCCGCCTCAGATCGCAGGACGTGCTCTCTCTCTTTATCCCCGTGCTGGCGGGGTGCCTGCTCTCCCTCCTCACCGTCCTCTATTTTACGGGCAACCTGTAAGGGAAACAACAGTGAGCGAAACGGCGGAGCGGGGACGCAAATGCGTCCCCGCTCCCTTTTTATATCACTTTGAAAAGAGTTTTTTGATGCGGAAGACCGCCTCTTCGGTCGCCTCCTCCGAAGAAAAGGCGGTGAGGCGGAACCACCCCTGCCCGTTTTTGCCGAAGCCGCTGCCCGGCGTGCCGACGACGTTCGCCTCCTCCAAAAGGTAGTCGAAAAACTTCCGGCTGTCCGCAAACCCGGGGCATTTCAGCCACACATAGGGAGAATTTTTGCCGCCCGTGTACCGGATGCCGAGAACGTCCATGCAGTCGGTCAGCCGCCTGGCGTTGCGGCGGTAGACGGAGAGATTTTCCTCGACCTGCCTCTCTCCTTCGGCGGTGAATACGGCCGCCGCGCCCCGCTGCACGATGTACGGCACGCCGTTGAACTTGGTCGTCTGCCGGCGCAGCCACAGCTTGTTGCAGGAGACGTCCCCGCGCCGGAGGGCGTGCGGCACGACGGTGTAGCCGCAGCGGGTGCCCGTAAAGCCCGCCGTCTTGGAAAAGGAGCAGAACTCGATGGCGCATTCCTCCGCGCCCTCCGTCTCGAAGATGCTGCGCGCGAGCCCCTGCCCGGAGACGAAGCGCTCGTAGGCTGCATCGTAAAGGATGACGGCGCCCTGTTTGCGGGCGTAGTTGACCCATTCCTGCAGCTGCGCGACGGAGTACGCCGCGCCCGTCGGGTTGTTGGGAGAGCAGATATAGATGATGTCTGCCTTTACCCCGTCGTCCGGCATGGGCAGAAAGCCGTTTTCTTCCGTCGCGTCCGCGAAGAGGATCCTGCGCCCCGCCATCACGTTGGTGTCGACGTACACGGGGTACACGGGGTCGGGGATGAGGACGGTGTTGTCCACCGAAAAGATGTCGAGGATGTTGCCGAGGTCGCTCTTGGCGCCGTCCGAGATGAAGATCTCGTCGGCGGCGAGGGAGATGCCGCGGCGGGTATAATAGCCGCGGATGCTCTCGCGCAGGAAATCGTACCCCTGCTCGGGACCGTAGCCGCGGAAGGTCTCCTTTGTGCCCATCTCGGCGACCGCCGCCTGCATGGCGGAGACGACCGCGGGCGGGAGGGGGAGAGTGACGTCTCCGATGCCCATCTTCAGCACCTTTTTATCGGGATGCGCGGCGGTATAGGCGCTCACCTTGTGCGCGACGGCAGAAAAGAGATAGCTCTCCTTTAATTTGCGGTAATTTTCGTTAAATTTCATCGCTCATTTCTCTCCTTTCTCCGCATGTCCGGCGGCGGCGTGCACGAACGCGCGGAAGAGCGGGTGCGCCGCGTTGGGGCGGGACTTGAATTCGGGATGGAACTGTACGCCGACGAAGAAGGGATGGCCGGGCAGTTCCACCGCCTCGACGAGGCGGCCGTCCGGCGAGGTGCCGGCAAGCGCCATGCCCGCCCCCTCGAATGCCGCGCGGTAGTCGTTGTTGAACTCGAAGCGATGGCGGTGGCGCTCGGAAACGTCGCGCTTCCCGTAGGCGCGCTCCAGCAGCGAGCCGGCGGCGATCTTGCAGGGATAGGCGCCCAGGCGCATGGTGCCGCCCTTTTTCACCCCGCGCTGGTCGGGCATGATGTCGATGACGGAGTGTTCCCCTTCGGGGTCGAACTCGGAGGAGTTGGCGTCTGCAAGCCCGAGCACGCTGCGCGCGAATTCGATGACGGCGACCTGCATGCCGAGGCAGATGCCGAGGTACGGGATGCCTTCTTCGCGCGCATAGCGGCAGGCGGCGATCTTCCCCTCGACGCCGCGGCCGCCGAAGCCGCCGGGCACGAGCACGCCGTCTGCTCCGCGGAGGATGCGCGCGGCGTTCTCGTCGTTCAGCACTTCGCTGTCCACCCACTCGATCTCCGCCTTCGCGCCGTTTTCGAACCCCGCATGGGTGAGCGCCTCGGCGACGGAGAGGTAGGCGTCGTGCAGCTGCACGTACTTGCCGACGAGCGCGATGCACACGCTCTTTTCGCAGGACTTTGCGCGGCGGAGCATCGCGTTCCAGTCGGAGAGGTCGATCTCGCGGGGGGAAAGCCCCAGCTTGCGGCAGACGATGGAGGAGAGGTTTTCCCCTTCCAGCATCACGGGGGCCTCGTATAAGAGGGGAAGGGTGCGGTTTTCGATGACGCAGTCCCCTTCCACGTTGCAGAACATGGCGATCTTCTTTTTGATCTCCTCGGGAAGGGGCGCGTCGACGCGGGCGACGATGATGTCGGGCGCGATGCCCATGCCCTGCAATTCCTTGACGGAGTGCTGGGTGGGCTTGGATTTAAATTCGCAGGAGCCCGAAATGTACGGCACGAGGGTGACGTGGATAAAGCAGCAGTTCCCCCTGCCCGCCTCCATCGAGACCTGGCGGATCGCCTCGATGAAGGGCTGGCTCTCGATGTCGCCGATGGTGCCGCCGATCTCGCAGATGACGACGTCTGCCACGCTCTGCCTGCCAACGTTATAGATGAAGGACTTGATCTCGCCGGTGATGTGCGGGATGACCTGCACCGTCTGGCCGAGATACTCGCCGCTGCGCTCCTTGTTGAGCACGTTCCAATACACCTTGCCGGTGGTCAGGTTGGAGAACTTGTTGAGGTTCTCGTCGATGAACCGCTCGTAATGGCCGAGGTCGAGGTCGGTCTCGGCGCCGTCGTCGGTGACGAACACCTCGCCGTGCTGGTACGGGCTCATGGTGCCGGGGTCGATGTTGATGTACGGGTCCAGCTTCTGGGAGGCGACTTTGTAGCCGCGCGCCTTGAGCAACCTGCCCAGGCTCGCCGCCGTGATACCTTTACCCAGGCCGGAAACGACACCGCCCGTGACGAATATGTACTTCACAGCTCTACCTCCCCCGTAAAGACGGTCTCCGCGCCGCCCGTCAGAAAGACGGTGTCTCCCACGTTGACGACGAGGTCTCCCCCGCGCAGCCGCACGAGGATGTCCGCCCCGCGGTCGCACAGCCCGCAGGCGACCGCCGCCGCAGCCGCCGCGCATGCGCCCGTGCCGCACGCCATCGTCTCGCCGCTGCCGCGCTCCCACACGCGCATCTCCAGCGCGTTTTTGCCGATGACCCTGACGAATTCCGCATTGACCCGTTCGGGAAAGAGGGGGTCGCACTCGATGAGCGGGCCGACCCTTTCAAGGTCGACGGCGGCGGGGTCCTCGAACAGCACGCAGTGCGGGTTGCCCATGGAGACGCAGGTGATGCGGTGTTCGCCGCCCGCGATGCGCACGGGGCGGCCGACGGCCTCTCCCTCGAGCAGGACGGGGAGGCTTTCGGGAGAAAAGTCTGCCCGCCCCATATCCACGCGCACTCGCTCCACCTTTCCCCCTTCGGGGAAGAGGCGCAGGCGCCTGACGCCGCTCAGCGTTTCGACGGAGAGCTCTTCGCGGCGGCAGATGCCGCTCTCGTAGAGGTATTTCCCCACGCAGCGGACGGCGTTGCCGCACATCCTCCCCTCGCTGCCGTCCGCGTTGAACATGCGCATCTTCGCGTCGGCGACGGCGCTCGGACAGATGAGCACGACGCCGTCTCCGCCGATGCCCTTGTGCCTGTCGGAAAGGCGCACGGCGAGCGCGGAAGCGCCTTCCGGCTCCCCGCCGAAACAGTCAAAATAGATGTAGTCGTTGCCGGCGCCCTGCATCTTTACGAATTTTTTCAGCATAACGATCTCTCCTTCGGCTCGCGGGTGCCCGTTCGGAGCCCGCGCAAAAAATATGGCCCCCGCCTGCGGAAAACCGCAGACGGGGGCCCGGCTTGCGCTTCTTTTCCGTGATCCCGTTCGCCGCACCCGCGCGGCAAACCACTCACGGAGCGATCGATTGCCCGTGAGCCTATAATTCGATGTATGCGTCGCGCTCCGCCCCTACGGATACGTAGCGCACTTTGCACGCGCATGCCTCTTCGATGTAGCGGATATAGTCCAGCGCCTCTTTGGGCAGATCTTCCTTCTTGCGGCAGCCGGAGATATCGCAGTTCCAGCCCTTGATCGTCTCGAACACGGGCTTGCAGTCATCCAAAACGTCCGTGAAGGGGAACTCGGTGAGCTTCTCCCCGTTCAGCTCGTAGGCGGTGCAGATCTCCAGCTCTTCGTGGCCGGAGAGCACGTCCAGCTTGGTCAGCGCGATTTCGTCTGCGCCCTGGCAGCGGATGCCGTACTTGGAGGCGACCACGTCGAAGGGGCCGACCCTGCGCGGCCTGCCCGTGGCGGCGCCGTATTCTCCGCCCGCCTTGCGCAGCTTTTCCGCCTTTTCGCCGAAGTACTCGGCCGTGAAGGGGCCCTCCCCCACGCAGGTGGAGTACGCCTTCATGATGCCGATGGTCTTATCCAGCTTGAGGTTGGGCACGCCCGCCCCGATGGGGCCGTAAGCGGCGATGTTGTTGGAGGAGGAAGTGTACGGATAGATGCCGTAATCGATATCGCGCAGGGCGCCCAGCTGCGCCTCGAGCATGATCTTCTTGCCCGCCGCGTGCGCCTCGTTGAGGTACAGGCCGACGTCGCAGATGTACTCTTTGAGGGGCTCCCCGTAGGTGCGGAAATAGTCGAGCATGGCCTCTACGCCGACGGGCTCCTTGCCGTAGGCGTTGACGATGGTCAGGTTTTTCCAGTCAACGATGTCGGGAAGGCGCCTTTTGAGCAGCGCGGGGTTGCGCAGTTCGCCCATGCGGAAGGCTTTTTTGAGGTATTTATCCGCGTACACGGGCGCGATGCCGCGCTTGGTGGAGCCGAACTTTTTGTCTGCGAGGCGCTCTTCCTCGAGGCAGTCCTGCTGTACGTTGTAGGGCATGGTGATGACCGCGCGGTCGGAGATCTTGAGGTTTTCGGGCGTGATGACGATGCCCGCCTCGCGCAGGCGCGCCATCTCCCCCGCGAGATGCTGTATGTCGATGACCATGCCTGGGCCCATCACGCATACGACTCCCTCGCGCAGGATGCCCGAAGGGAGCAGGTTGAGGATAAATCTGCCGCGCTCGTTGATGACGGTGTGCCCCGCGTTGTTGCCACCCTGGTAGCGGCAGACGACGTCGTAATCCTTGGAGAGGAGGTCGACCATGCGGCCCTTGCCCTCATCCCCCCAGTTGATGCCGACGATTGCTGTTAACATTGTAATTTCCTCGCATTGATATAATATTTGCGCCGCGCGCGGCGCAAGCCGCACTTTTCGACCTTACTATTATACCTTATTTTTCGCCCGATGAAAAGCGAAATCGCGGTCAATTACAAGATTTGCAAAGATATGCCGGAGCACGGCGCGGCGCACGCCGCCCGCACGCCCTTCAAACGCCTCTTATTATACCGCCGCGCCCCCGCCCGCGTCAAGCAGCGGGGCAAAAATCGAATGTTCGCTCTTTTGAATACGGGGTATAAGGAAAAGTTAAGCTTTGCGCGAGGGGCGGAGGGAGAGCTTTCTCCCCCGCCGCGCAAAATCGTTTGCCATGCGGGCGCACATACTGTATAATAGAACGGCAGATACGCTTGCGAAAGACCGGAGGCTCTCATCGATGAAAAAAAAGATCGCCGCCCTGCTGCTGGCGGCGCTGCTGCTCTTTGCGGGGTGCGCCCCCGCCGGGAGCGGCGGAACATTTTACGTGCAATTCGAAATGCGGCAGGACGACCTGCGCATCGACGGAGAAAAGCTCTCCGCCGGGGCGTTCGCCGCGCTCTCCTCCCGGATGCGGGAGCGCATCTCCGCGCTGGAGGAGGCGTTTTCCACCGACCTTGCGGGCAGCGACCTCGTGCGCGTCAACGCCGCCGCTGCGGGCGAAGCGGTGGCCGTTTCGGAGGATACGCTTGAAGCCTTTTCCCTCGCCGCCGCGCTTTCGCGGGTGACGGACGGGGCGTTCTCCCCCGCCCTCTTCCCCCTGACGGAGCTGTGGGGATTTTCCCCCGCATACGAGGGGCACTACAACGACGCCCGCCCCGACCCCGCGGCAGAAGACGTCGCCGCGGCGCACGCCGTGAGCGATGTGTCGCTTTTTGACGCAGACGCAGAGGCGAAAACGGTGACAAAGGGCGCGGACGGGGCGAAATTGGACTTCGGCGGGATCGCCAAGGGGTACATGAGCGACGAGGCGCTCTCCGTCCTGCGCGCGCAATACGCGGGCAGAAACATCGACGCCATATTCTCCGTCATGTCCAACCACATCCTGCTGGGCAGCCGCCTGTCTGACGACGGCAGCAGGCGGGGCTATACAGCCTCGATCACCAACCCGCGCTACGACCCCGAAAAGCCCGCGGACGCGGCGCTGTACCTGGTCGGGCTGTCGGACGCGGCGCTGACGACCAGCGCGGACAACTACCGCTTTTACATCGGCGAAAACGGCAGGCTGTACCCGCATATCATAGACGGGAGCACGGGCGAGCCCGCGGACAACGGCATCATCAGCATCACCGTCGTCACCCCCCTCTCCGTGCCGCACGCGGGCGCCTTTTCGGACGCGCTTTCCACGGCGGGGTTCTGCATGCCGCTCACCCGCGCGCTCGGATTTTACGAGGAGATGAGCGAAACATACGGCGTCGGCGCCGTCATCGTCACCGCGGATTTCAGGTATTACGCCGTGGGCGGCGTGCAGGTGCTCGGCAGGAAGGCGTTCGCGCAGTACGCCAACGACTTCCTCGGCGCCCAAAACAATGTGGACGCGATCCTCGAAGTGTTTGCCGAAGGAGACCGGGATGCGGCATCCGACGAGGTCGTCCCCTGCGAAGAAGAGCGCGCCTACCGCGCGCGGATGGCGGAGGAATTTGCGCGCGGCTGAGACCGCGCGAATAAAGGAGGCGGCCCCCCCCGGAATTTTTGCAACTTCAGGGGCGGGCCGCTTTTCATCCCATTCCTCTCCCCATAAACGCTTAAGAGGATGTCTACGTAGGGGGGTAAGGGCCAAACGCAAAGGCGCGCACCTGCTGCATGACGGGGATGATCTTGTCTGCAAAGAACTTCGCCGTCTTTTCGGCGGTCTTGCAGGCCTTGACGTCCGCGAGCAGCTTTTCCAGCTCGCCGACCTTGCCGTACATCGCGGCGTTGTCGTCGGAAAGCTTTTTGATGAGGTCGCGGTCGGCGGAGATATCCGCGCCCATCTGTTGCTTGCGGTACGCCGCCGCGCACAGCTCGGACAGGTACTCGTTGACGGCGGGATAGATGTCCTTTTTCGCCATCTCGATCATCGTGAGCGCCTCGATGGTGAGCACCTTGCCGTAATTTTCCAGCATGATCTCGGTGCGGGCGACGACTTCGCGCTCGGTGAACACCTGGTTGCGCTCGAACAGTTCGACGTTCTTCTTTTCCGCGAAGTACGGCAGCGCCTCGGCGCTGTTGCGCAGGTTCAAAAGGCCGCGCTTCTTCGCCTCTTTCGTCCATTCGTCCGTATAGTTGTTGCCGTTGAAGATGATGCGCTTGTGCGCCTTGATGGTGCGCACGACCAGATCGTGCAGCGCCGCGTTGAGATCGGCAGCGCCCTCCAGTTCATCCGCAAACTCGCGCAGCACGTCTGCGACGATGGTGTTGATGATGATATTGGGGCCGGCAATGGAGAAGGTGGAGCCGAGCATGCGGAACTCGAACTTGTTGCCCGTGAAGGCGAAGGGCGAAGTGCGGTTGCGGTCCGTCGTATCCTTGGGCAGATCGGGCAGCGTATCGACGCCCAGCTTCATCATCTGTTTGCGCTTGCCGCTGTACTTGACGTCGTGCTCGAGCGCGTCGATGACCTCCGTCAGCTCCTCCCCTATGTACATGGAAACGATGGCGGGAGGCGCCTCGTTCGCACCCAGGCGGTGGTCGTTGCCCGCGCTGGCGACGGAGAGGCGCAGGAGGTCCTGATGCTCGTCGACCGCCTTGATGACCGCGGTGAGGAAGAGAATGAACTGCCCGTTTTCCGCGGGGGTGGAGCCGGGGTCGAGCAGGTTGAGCCCCGTATCCGTGCTCATGGACCAGTTGTTGTGCTTGCCGGAACCGTTGACGCCCTCGAAGGGCTTTTCGTGGAGGAGGCAGTACAGCCCGTGCCTGGCGGCGACCTTCTTCATGGTCTCCATCGTCAGCTGGTTATGGTCGCTGGCGACGTTGGTCACGGAAAAGACGGGCGCGAGCTCGTGCTGGCCGGGCGCGACTTCGTTGTGCTTGGTTTTGGCGAGGATTCCCAGCTTCCACAGCTCTACGTCGAGGTCGTGCATGAAGGCGGAGACGCGCGTCTTGATGGAGCCGAAGTAATGGTCTTCCAGCTCCTGCCCCTTGGGGGGCTTTGCCCCGAACAGCGTCCTGCCCGTATAGATGAGGTCCTTGCGGGCGTCGTACATCTTGCGGTCGATGAGGAAGTACTCCTGCTCGGGCCCGACGGTAGGCACGACGCGCTTGGCCGTGTCGTTGCCGAACAGGCGCAGGATGCGCAGCGCCTGCTTGTTGAGTGCCTCCATGCTCTTCAAAAGCGGCGCCTTTTTATCCAGCACCTCGCCGGTGTAGGAATAGAACGCCGTGGGGATGCACAGCGTGCCGTCCTTTATGAAGGCGAAGGAGGTCGGATCCCACGCCGTATAGCCGCGCGCCTCGAAGGTGGCGCGCACGCCGCCGCTGGGGAAAGAAGAGGCGTCCGGCTCCCCCACCACGAGCTCCTTGCCGGAGAACTCCATGATGACTTTGCCGTCCTGCGTGGGAGAGATGAAGCTGTCGTGCTTTTCGGCGGTGATGCCGGTCATGGGCTGGAACCAGTGCGTATAGTGCGTGGCGCCCTTGGCGATCGCCCACTCCTTCATCGCGTGCGCGACGGCGCCCGCGATGCTGTTGTCGAGCGGCTTGCCCTCGTCGATGGTCTTTTTCAGTGACTTGAAGACGTCCTTGGGGAGCTTTTCGCGCATCACCTCGAGGTTGAATACGTTTTCGCCGAAAATCTCGGGGACATTGATCATAAACCTTTCTCCTTTGCCTTCGCGGCTCTGTGCATTGCCTTCTATAAAAAAACTGCGGGTACGCGGCCTGCACGATACACACCTTCCCCCCGCAGCGTCCATTCTGTTCAGACGCTCTCATTATAGCGGATGCGGGCTTTTTTGTCAAACGATTTCCGCAAAGCGGACATACCTGTAAAAATTACGGGGAGAGAAAAATCCGTGCAGGCGCACCTTCTTTCCGCCTATCCGTTGACATTTGCAAAAATAAGAGGTATAATGAAGATACAAATAAAAAAGGAGTTGAAATCATGGCTAAGAAGAGCGATTACTTTGGTCTCGGCTACCTCGTGAGCGTCATCCTCGCGATCATCCCGATCACATCGTGGATCTGCGGTTTCGTCACCCGCTTCCTGGAGGGGAAGATCGTCGCGGGTATCGTCCGCCTCATCTTCGGATGGAACATCATCTGGATCCTGGACATCATCTTCATGATCCTGTCCAAGCACATCTTCCGCATCCTGCCCATCTGACACAGACAAAAAAACAGGAGAGGCGCCCGATCTTCGGGCGCCTCTCTTCGTTGTTACCTGTCGTAATGGACGATGTGGGAGAAATCCTCCGCCTTGAGAGAGGCGCCGCCGATGAGGCCGCCGTCGATCTCGGGCATCGCCATCAGCTCCTTGCAGTTTTTGGCGTTCATGCTGCCGCCGTACTGGATGCGCACCTTCTCCGCGCACTTGGGGCAGAATACCTCTGCACACGTCTTGCGGATAAAGCCGATGGTCTCGTTCGCCTGTTCGGCCGTCGCCGTCTTGCCCGTGCCGATCGCCCAGACGGGTTCGTAGGCGATGACGATCCTTGAGACGTCGTCCAGCCCCTTCAGACCCTCGCGGATCTGCACGTCGAGCACGGCCTCCGTCTTGCCCGTCTCGCGCTCTTCCAGGCTCTCGCCGATGCAGACGATGGGGATGAGCCCCGCCGCAAGAGCCGCGTGCATGCGCTTGTTGACGGTCTCGTCCGTCTCGCCGAAGTACTGGCGGCGCTCGCTGTGGCCGATGATGACGTACTCGACGCCGTACTCTTTGAGCATGGATGCGGAGATCTCGCCCGTATAGGCGCCCTTTTCCGCAAAGTGCACGTTCTGCGCGCCCAGGCGGACGTTGCTGCCCTTGAGCGCCGCGGATACGGCGGGAATATCGGTGAAGGGAACGCAGACGACGACGTCGCAGGCGGCGTCCGCCACCAGGGGCTTGAGCGCCTCGACGAGCGCGACGCCCTCCGCCGCGGTGTTGTTCATTTTCCAGTTGCCTGCAATGATGGGTTTCCTCATATTGACTTATGACCTCTTTACAAAATTTAAAATGCAGAATTTCGGATCGATTTGATTTTGCCCGAAAAGCATGTTTATGCGCGGCCGCCGCAGCGGCGCGCGCAAAGAGAGAAAACCGGCGGTCAGCGGCCTCGGCTGCCTACCCGCGGGTCTTCTTTCAAATCAGGCATTTCGCAGCGCCTCTTTTGCGAGAAATGCGCGAAGCCGTTTTTAGTCTTTGTCGTTCAGGCAGGCGATGCCGGGCAGAACCTTGCCTTCCATCAGTTCGAGGGAGGCGCCGCCGCCCGTGGAGATGTGGGTCATCTTGTCCGCAAAGCCGAGCTGCTGCACGGCCGCCGCGCTGTCGCCGCCGCCGATGATGGTGGTGGCGCCTTCCGCATCCGCCATGGCCTGCGCCACGGCGACGGTGCCCGCCGCGAGGATGGGGTTCTCAAACACGCCCATGGGGCCGTTCCATACGACCGTCTTCGCGCCCTTGATGGCGTCCGCGAAGAGGGCGCGGCTCTTTTCGCCGATGTCGAGCGCCTCCATGTCTGCGGGGATCTTGTCGATGTCCACCGTGCTGACTTCGATGGGCGCGTCGATGGGATCGGGGAAATCTTTGGCGATGACCGCGTCGACGGGCAGGAGCAGCTGCTTGCCCATGTCCTTCGCCTTCTGCATCATATCCTTGCAGTAGCCGATCTTCTCGTCGTCGCAGAGGGACTTGCCGACCTCGTAGCCGAGCGCCTTGACGAAGGTGTATGCCATGCCGCCGCCGATGATCAGCGTGTCGCATTTATTGAGCAGGTTGGAGATGACGTTGAGCTTGTCCGCGACCTTGGCGCCGCCGAGGACGGCGACGAAGGGACGGACGGGGTGGTCGAGGCTGTCGGCCATGACTTCCAGCTCTTTCTGGATGAGGAAGCCGCAGACCGCCGTCTTGACGAAGCCCTGCTCGACGATGGCCGCCGTGGAGGCGTGCGAGCGGTGCGCGGTGCCGAAGGCGTCGTTCACATAGATGTCGCAGAAGGAGGCGAGCGCCTTGCAGAATTCGGGGTCTCTGCCCTCTTCGCCCGCGGTGAAGCGGGTATTTTCGAGCAGGACGCACTCGCCGCTCTTGCAGGCGGCGACCTTCGCCTGCGCGTCGGGGCCGACGGTGTCGGCTGCGAACGCGACCTTATTGTCCAGAAGCTGGTTGAGCCTGTCCGCGACGGGGCGCAGGGAGAACTTTTTGACGTCGCCCTTCGCCTTTTCGATATAGGCGGCGGCAGCGGCGTCGCGCTCTGCTTCGGGGAGAGCCTCTACGGCCTTCTTCTCCTTTTTGTTGAGCTTGATCTTCGCGTCGAACACGTTGTGGGGCTTGCCCATGTGCGAGCAGAGGATGACCTTCGCGCCCTGCTCCATCAGATACTTGATGGTGGGCAGCGCGCCCATGATGCGGTTCTCGTCGGTGATCTTGCCGTCCTTCATGGGGACGTTGAAATCGCAGCGGACGAGGACCCTCTTGCCCTTGACGTCTACATCGGTGACAGACTTCTTGTTCATTGCGTTTTCTCCTTTCTTTGTTCGGATTTATTCCATCTATAATGATATACCATTTTTTCCCCTTTGTCAAGGGAATCGCAAAATCCTTGCCGCGGGAGGCACAAAATCCTTGCCGCGGGGCGCGGGCCCCTGCGGGATGCGGCGTCACCTGCCCGTCAGCTCTCCCTTGAACGTGCCGCCGCCGTAGCCGCACTGCCGCCACGCCTCGTACACCGCCACGGCGACGGAGTTGGAAAGGTTGAGGGAACGGATGCCGCCCAGCATGGGCAGGCGCACGCAGCGCTCGTACCGCGAGGCGAGCAGATCCTCCGGCAGACCCTTCGTCTCCTTGCCGAAGACGAGAAAATCCCCTTCCGCATAGCAAACCTCGCTGTGCACCTTCGCCGCCTTCGTGGAAAAAAACCAATAGCGGGCGGAGGGATAGCGCGCAAACAGCTCTTCTATCCCGTCGTAATAGGAGACGTCGACGAAGCGCCAGTAGTCGAGCCCGGCGCGCTTGAGGTATTTGTCGGAGACCTCGAAGCCGAGCGGGCGCACGAGATGAAGGCGGCACCCCGTCGCCGCGCAGGTGCGCGCGATGTTGCCGGTGTTCTGCGGGATCTCCGGCTCTACGAGTACGATATCGAACATGGCTCCTCCTTTTTTGCGGCGCTCTTTGCGGCGCGCCCGCCGCGGCAGGGAAGGCGCACGCATCCCCTGCCGCAAACCGTGCGCGCTTTTCGGCCCAAACGGCGGCTTTTGTTTCTTTTTCGCTCATACGTATGCTCCGTTTTGTGACCAAACCCCTTGCGAATAGTTTTTTGCGGTCACAAAAAAAGAGAAAATTTAGCAAAAAAAGCTTGACTTTGCCGCAGCGATACAGTATAATAATAGTGAACTTAGGGGAGAGTTTTCCCTGCGTTTATACAAAATCCTGCTTACACTCACTACCCATATTTTTTCTCATTTGTTTTAGGAGAGCGGCATTCCGAAAGGGATGCCGTTCTTATGCTTCTGCCCCCTTCCGCCGGGGGCGGGGGGACAGAGGAGGGGCGCCGCGGTCCACCGCGGCGCCCCTCCTCTCTGTCAGGCGTCCAGTTCCCTGATCTGGCGCTCGATCTTTTCCTTCATTTCGATAAATTTATCCAGCTTGGCGCGCTCGGCGTCCACGAGGTTTTTGGGAGCCTTTTCGATAAACCCGCGGTTTTGCAGTTTCCCGTCCGCACGGGCGATCTCCCCTACCACGCGTTCCAGCTCCTTGCGCAGGCGCTCCTTCTCCTTTTCGAGGTCGACGAGCTCGCCGAGAGGCACGAACACCGTGCAGCTCTCCGTGACCTGCGAGAGGGACTTGGCGGGGGCGGCGCTGCCGTCTATGAATTCGACGGAGCTCGCGCCCGCGAGCTTGGCGATGGCGCCCGCGTTCGCCTGGAGCATGCGCTTGTTCTGCGCGGCGATGTACACGCGCACCTTTTTGGCGGGCGGACAGTTGACGGACGTCTTCATGTTGCGGACGGCGCGGATGACGTCCATGACCGCCTCGAAGGACTTCGCCTCTTTTTTATAGCCGTACTTGGAGTTGTAGCGGGGGAAGTCTGCGACCATGATGCTGCCCTCACAGCCGGGAACATTGCGCCAGATCTCCTCCGTGATGAAGGGAGCAAAGGGATGCAGCAGCTTGAGCGCGTTTTTGAGCACGAAGCACAGCACCGCCAGCGCGCCCGCTTTTTTGCCGGCGTCCTCGCCGTAGAGGGCGCTTTTGGACAGCTCGATGTACCAGTCGCAGAAGTCGCTCCACATGAAGTCGTACAGGGCGCCGGCGGCAATGCCGAGCTCGAACTTGTTCATGTTGAGGGTGACTTCGCGGATGCAGCTTTCGAGGCGGGAGACGATCCATTTATCCGCGGCGCCGAGCTTGACCTCCGTGATGTCGGGCACGTCGACGCCCTCGCAGTTCATGAGCACGAAGCGGGAAGCGTTCCACACCTTGTTCATGAAATTGCGCGCGGCCTCCACCTTGCCCTTGCTGTAACGGCTGTCGTTGCCGGGCGCGACGCCCGTGACGAGGGAAAAGCGCAGCGAATCGGCGCCGTACTCGTCGATGACCTCCAGCGGGTCGATGCCGTTGCCGAGGGATTTTGACATCTTCCTGCCCTGCTCGTCGCGCACGATGCCGTGCAGCAGCACGTCTCTGAACGGGACCTTGCCCGTGTGCTCGATGCCGGAGAAGATCATGCGGGCGACCCAGAAGAAGATGATGTCATACCCGCAGGAAAGCACGTCGGTGGGATAGAAGTAATCGAAGTCTTCCGTCTTTTCGGGATAACCGAGGGTGGAGAAGGGCCACAGCGCCGAGGAGAACCAGGTATCCAGCACGTCCTCGTCCTGCTTTAAGTCGTGGCTGTGGCAGTGCGGGCATTCGGCGGGGTCCTGCTTGGCGCAGATGACTTCGCCGCAGCTTTGGCAGTACCACACGGGGATGCGGTGCCCCCACCACAGCTGGCGGGAGATGCACCAATCTTTGATGCCTTCCATCCAGTTATAATAGACCTTGGAGAAGCGTTCGGGCGTGAACTTGATCTTTTTGCGGGTGACGGCCTCGATGGCGGGTTTGGCGAGGGGTTCCATGCGCACGAACCACTGTTTGGAGACGATGGGCTCCACCGTGCTCTTGCAGCGGTAGCAGTGCCCCACGTTGTGGCTGTGCGGCTCGATCTTGACCAGGGCGCCGCACGCCTTCAGATCTTCGACGATCTTTTCGCGGGCGGCGAAGCGATCCATCCCCTCGTACCTGCCCGCCTCCGCGTTCATCGTGCCGTCGTCGTTCATGACGCGGATGACGGGGAGGCCGTGGCGCAGCCCCACCTCGAAGTCGTTGGGGTCGTGCGCGGGGGTGATCTTCACCGCGCCGGAGCCGAACTCCATGTCGACATATTCGTCGGCGACGATGGGGATCTCGCGCCCGACGAGGGGCAGCACCAGCGTCTTGCCGACCATGTTTTTATAGCGCTTGTCCTTGGGGTTGACGGCGACGGCGGTATCGCCCAGCATGGTCTCGGGGCGGGTGGTCGCGACGACGATGGACTCGTCGCTGTCCTTTACGGGATATTTCAGATGCCAGAAGAAGGAGGCGTCTTCGCTGTACTCGACCTCCGCGTCGGAGAGCGCCGTCTTGCAGCCGGGGCACCAGTTGATGATGCGGTCTCCCCTGTAAATGAGCCCCTTTTCATAGAGGTTGACGAACACCTCGCGCACGGCGCGCGAGCAGTTTTCGTCCATCGTGAAGGCGAGGCGGGACCAGTCGGCCGAGACGCCCAGCTTTTTGAGCTGCTCGACGATGCGGCCGCCGAACTTCTCTTTCCACGCCCAGGCGCGCTTTAAGAAGCCCTCGCGGCCCACGTCCTTTTTGGTCAGGCCCTCCTTTTTCATCTCCTCGACGATCTTGACCTCGGTGGCGATGGAGGCGTGGTCGCAGCCGGGCAGATAGAGGGCGGAATACCGCTGCATGCGCTTGAAGCGGATGAGCGCGTCGATGATGGTGTTGTCCAGCGCGTGCCCGAGGTGCAGCTGCCCCGTGATGTTGGGGGGCGGGATGACGATGGTAAAGGGGATCTTTGCGGGATCCGCCTCTGCGCGGAACAGCCCCTTCTCCGTCCATTCGGCGTACAGCCTGTCTTCAAATTCTTTGGGATCGTAATTCTTCTGCATTTCCATAACGAGACCTTCCTGCCGCCCTCGCGGGCGGTTTTCGAAAAGCAAAAAGAGCGATTTTCTCTCCGCCCTTTTGCCGCAATTTTACCGTGTACTTTATTATATATAATCGCGGGACGGTTGTCAATTAAAAACAATGCGGGAAGCGCCGCATTTTGCAGCGGGAGCTCGCCCGCGTACACCGCCGGCGGAGCGTTCGGCGCAGCCCCTTCGCGCGCTTTTTTGAGATGACGGGAAGCGCGCTTGAATGGAGAATGCAGAATTGCGGTTTGTTGCCGAAGCGGACAAAAAGGCGCGGGAGCGCATACAATGAAGTATCGGCAAAACAAATCTTATTTTACGGAGATCGGTTTCATGAAAAAGATACTTGCAGCAATTTTGTGCGCCCTCTTCGCGGTTCTGCCCCTTTCGGCCTGCGGAGAGAGCGGAGAGGGCAAAACGACCGTACGCCTCAACGAGGTGACCCACTCGGTGTTCTACGCGCCCATGTACGCGGCGGACGCGCTCGGGTACTTCGCCGAGGAAGACATAGAGATCGAACTGACCAACGGCGGCGGTGCGGACGCGGTGATGGCGGCGGTGCTTTCGGGCAGCGCGGACATCGGCTTCTGCGGTCCCGAGGCGGCGCTGTACGTGCTGGTAGGCGGCTCCAACAACGTGCCCACGGTATTCGGGCAGCTGACCAAACGGGACGGCTCTTTCCTCGTTTCGCGCACGGACGAAGCGGACGCCTTCGACTGGGCGACCACCCTGCAGGGCAAGGAGATCCTCGCCGGCAGGAAGGGCGGCGTGCCCGCGATGACCTTCGAATACATCCTCAACAACAACGGGCTGTACGACGGGCAGAACGTGGACATGAATTACGACATCAACTTCAATTACATGACCGCCGCCTTCGAGGCGGGCACGGCGGACTACTGCACCATGTTCGAGCCCGTCGCCTCCGAATACGAAAAGGCGGGCAAGGGATACGTTGTCGCATCGGTGGGAGAGGCGTCGGGAGAAGTCCCCTACACCTGCTACATCGCGCGGGAGAACTACATCGCCGAAAACGAAGAGATCGTCGAGGGATTCCTGCGCGCGGTGATGCGCGGCATCCGCTATATCAACGAAACTCCGGACGCAGAGGCGGCGCAGCTGCTCGCCCCCTACTTCGACGGGACGGAGATCGCCTCCATCGAGACGTCGCTCAGGAGCTATAAAGCGATCGACGCCTGGCAGGAGGACATGACGATGACGGAGGACGCCTTCAACAGGCTGCAGGACATCATCGAAAACGCGGGAGAACTGGAGAGGCGCGTAGACTTTGCCGACCTCGTGGATACTTCCTATTCCTCCGCCGTCTATAAAGCGCTGGGCTGAAACAACGCCCTGCACGAGGGAAAAACCATGGAAAAAGAGAGAAGGGCGGTGCTCGCCTTCGAGGACGTGAGCCTCACCTACCACACCCGCACGGGAGAGACGCCCGCGGCACGCGGCCTGCGCTTTTGCGTGTACGAGGGAGAGTTCGTCGCCATCATCGGGCCTTCGGGGTGCGGCAAGACGACGGTGCTTTCGCTGGCGGCGGGGCTGCTCGCCCCCACCGCGGGGCGCATACAGGTCTATGGAAAACCGCCCAAACGGGGAGCCGAGTGCTTCGGCTACATGCTGCAGCGGGATGAGCTGTTCCCCTGGCGCACGGTGGAAGGGAACATCGTGCTCCCCCTCGAGATCAAAAAAAAGAACACCGCGGAAAACAGGCGGAGGGCGCTCGCCCTCGCCGAAAAATACGGGCTGGGCGGCTTTTTAAGACATTTGCCCGACCAGCTTTCGGGGGGCATGCGGCAGCGCGCGGCGCTCATACGCACCCTCGCGGCGCAGCCGGACATCCTGCTGCTCGACGAGCCCTTTTCCGCGCTCGATTACCAGACGCGGCTGTCCGTGTGCGACGACGTGTACGACATCCTGCGCGGAGAGCGCAAGACGGCGCTGCTCGTCACGCACGACATTTCGGAGGCCATCTCGCTCGCCGACCGCATCCTCGTGCTGAGCGCGAGGCCGGCGCGCGTCGTCGCCTCGCACGCGCTGGGGTTCGGGGATACCCCGCCCCTCAAGCGGCGGGAATCGCCTCGGTTCTCGGGCTGGTTCGAGACGCTGTGGAAGGAGCTGAACGCATGAAGAAAGCCGAAATTTCAAGGGAGCACGCGCTGTATCTGCGCGGGCTGAAACGGAAATCTGTTCTCGTGCAGGTGCTGCGCGCGGGGGTACTCATACTCATCCTCGGGATCTGGGAGCTGATCGCGGCGACGGAGCTCGTCGACCCCTTCATCATCAGTTCCCCCTCGCGCGTCGCCCGCATGATCGCAAGCCTCGCGGCGGACGGGTCGCTGTTCTACCACGTCGGCACGACGCTGTGGGAGACGCTGGCGGGCTTTGCCGTCGCCGTCGTGCTCGGCACGGGCATCGCCCTGCTCCTGTGGTGGAGCGAGGGCGCGCGGCGGGTGCTGGAGCCGTATATCGTCGTGCTCAATTCCCTGCCCAAGATCGCGCTGGGGCCGTGCATCATCATCTGGTTCGGGTCCGGCTCTTCCGCGATCGTGTTCATGACGGTGCTGGTGGGCATCATCGTGGCGATCATGCACATGCTGGGCGGGTTCATGGCGACGGACAAAAACAAGATCCTGCTGCTCGAATCGATGGGCGCGGGCAAGCTGCAGGTGCTGACAAAGCTGGTCATCCCCTCGGCGGTGCCGCAGTTCATCGGCATGCTGAAGATCAGCGTGGGCATGGCGTGGATCGGCTCGATCATGGGCGAATACATCGCCTCGAAGGCGGGCCTCGGGTACCTCATCGTGTACGGCGGGCAGGTGATGCGCTTAGACCTGGTGATGGCGGCGACCTTCATCCTGTGCGTGCTCGCGGCGGGCATGTACGCGCTCGTCGCGCTGGCGGAAAAGCTGCTCGTGAAAAAGTGAGGGCAGCGTGAGGCGGGAGCGCGCGGCGCACACCGCCAGAAAGGCAAAGCCCGCCGCCCCGACGGCGGGGTAGACGAAGCGGACGAGGGGGCGCAGGCCTCCGAGCGAAAGGAGAAATGCCCCTGCGAGCAGGGCGGCGCGCCACAGTGCGGCGCGCCGCCTCTTTTGCGCGCTGCAATGGAGGGGATAAAAGGAGGAAAAGAGCGTCGTCAGGATGCCGCACATGCACACGGCGACGAAGACATTGCCCGCCGCTGTATGCGCGCCCACCGCATACAAAAAGGGCATCTGCGCGGACAGCGCCCCCTCCCCCGCCCGCGCGACGGCGGAGAGCACGGCGCATGCCGCAAAGCCGATGAGGGCGGCGGCCGCCGCACAGCCCGCCCCTCCCCCGCCGCCGGAAGCGCCCGCGTCGCAGATGACGGGCGCCGCGAGGAAGGCGTTCATGCAAACATAGGCGAGCAGGAGGCAGAGGCTGCCGAACGCCTCCCCGCTCTCCCCGACGAGGGGCGCGGACGGGGGCTCGAAGAAGGCGGCGACGAAGGCGAGGATAAGGGGCACGAGGGCGAGGTTGACTGCGTACACTGCCTTCATCCCCCTGCCCGAAAAAAGGAAGAGCGCCCCCGCCGCGAGCAGGGCGGCGAGGGGGAAAGGGGAACTGTAGCCGAACCCCTCCTCCGCGGCGGCATTCAGCCCCGCAAACATACCCGCACACATGACGAGGGAGGCGGAAAGGAGCACGGCGCGGAAGAGGGGCGCGGCCCTGCCGAAGAGGGCGGCGAGAACGCCGTCGAATCCGCCGCAGCGCGCGCCGAGGCGGTACAGCAGCCAGAAGCAGCCGAAATACAGGAGGGCGGAGAGCACGACGGGGACGAAGAAGCCCCGCGCGGGGAAAAAGCGGACGAGCTCCGCCCCGGAGAGAAAGCCCGCCCCCACCACCGTGCCGACGAGCGCCGCACACAGGCGCGCGGAATGCGCCGCGCGCGCGAAAAAGGAACGCATGCCCTATTATCCTATGCGGGCGGGAAAAAAAGTATGAAGAGGGGCGCGGAGCAAGAGCTCCGCGCCCGCATCGGCCGTGTATCCCCCCTTCCGCAGCGCGGTCACAGGGGCAAAAAGAGGACGTCTGAACAGGTATAGGCGCACTTTTCGCCGCCGAGAAGGACGGAGAGTTCGCCCGCCGGCGCGCCCGCAAAGGTGAACTGCGCCTCGCTCTTGCCCTGTTTTATGGCGATGTGCACGGTGTTCTCCTCCGCGTCGCGCGTCAGGACGAAGGAGATCGGCTCCCCCGCGACAAACTTTTCCGGGCCGTACTTCCCCACGATGCTGCTGAACCCGCCGGTGCCGGGCATGACCGACGCCGCCCCGCACCACATGCCCTCGGCGGCAAAGTTGGAGCGCAGCACGGCGTACGCTTCTCCCGCGCGCATGGCGACCATCCACGACTCCCACAGGGCATCCCCGCGGGCGGTGACGGTCAGCGAAAAGCGAAGTTCGAAACTTCCTTCGGCGGCGACGAGGTCGAGGAGGAAGGGGGCCTTTTCCTCCGCGACGATTTTGCCGCCCTGCAGTTTTTTATAGACGGTGCAGTCCGCCTCGACCTTCAGAGCGCCGTAGGAGAGGGTGAGCGCCCCGCCGGGAACGCCGAACGCGGCGAGCTCGCCGGCAGGAACGGCGAGGCTGCCGCCCGCAAAGTGCACGGCCACCGAAAAGAGCGCGGGATCTGCCGCGCCGCCCTCCGGCACGGCGACGGCGTCGGGCGCGGAAAGAACTTCCAGCGCGGTAAACGGGCTCTCTTCCGCATGCCCGCACAGGGAGCAGGTGCGCACGGCGCTGCCTGCACCGAGCGACCATGCGCCGAAGGTGTGCGGATCTTCCCCCTCGCTGTACTCGCAAAGCGCGCAGGCGCGGGCATGACTGCCGCCGAGATCGACCCAGCCGAACACATGTTCCTCCATGCCCGCGGTGCGGCCGCAGACGGCGCAGCGTTGCCCGTGCCCTTCCGCATCGGCCGCGCGCACAAAGCGGTGCGAGCCCTGCCCCTGCCGCAGGCCGCAGCGGCTGCATTCGTTCCAATGCACGCTCTCGTCCGAGCGGAGAGAAAAGTCGTGTTCTTCCGCCGTGACCGTAAAGGTGACGGGCTCCGCCCCCTCCGCCCGGAAGGTGAAGGTATAGGTGCCCGCTTCCGCCGCGGAAAAGCTGCTGCCGTCGAAGGGAACGGGCGCGCCCTCTCCGTCCTTGCAGGCAAAGAAGAGTTCTCCGCGCGCACAGGAAGCGGCGATCGCTACGCTTTCCCCCACGCACGCCAGCGTCTTGGCGGGAGCCGCCGCGACGGTGTTCGGGGCGGCATTGCCCAGCGGGCCGCCCGCATCCGCGGGCGCGCCGCAGGAGGCGAGGCCGAGACACAGGGCGAGCGCCGCGGACGCGATCAAAAATTTTTTCATGACATTTTCCCCTTTTTGCGCCGCAACGAAAACCGGGCGGCGCCTTCGTCGCCTCCATTATAACGCACGCGTGCGGGGATGTCAATCGATATATTCAAACATTTTTTGCGGTTTTTTGACAGAGTTCTCGCCGAAAAGGCGGAAAAAGGAAGAGGCAGAGAGCGTATCGTGCATTTTTTTACTGCACGGCTGCCCATTTTGCGCATGCAAAGGGGGAGGCGCGATGCGCTCCCCCCCGTTTGCCGATGGGCCCTTCAGAAAATGTTTCGGCGGAGCCCGCCGAAACGGCCACTTTTTCTCATTCGATATTGGAGAGCAGCGGATCCCAAGTGAGAGGTATATATGTGTCAATCATGATATAGTCGATGGAGGGCGCGCTGGCGAGGTTGTTGAGGTAGGTGTTGTCACCCGCCTTGAAGACGATGGTGTTCTCCCCTTCTTCCAGCGTG
>CASFTB010000027.1 GCA_949297575.1 uncultured Bacillota bacterium
CCCCCGGGCGCCGCGGCTTCCGGCTTCTTCCGGTTTATTCGCAATCACTTCTTTTCCATCGGCGTGCCGCAGTAGGGGCAGGCGGGGCGGGTGCCGCGCCTGTAAGAATAGCGCGCGCCGCACGCCGCGCACACGCAGGTCAGTTCCTCCTCCGCGAGGGCGGTATTCTCGTTGAGCGTCACGCCGTCTCCCTCGCGCTTGTACCCGGGCAGGTACCTCTTTTTAAAGCAGGTATCCAGGCGGTTCCTGATCTCCTTTTCGGGCATGCCCAGCTGCGAGGCGATCTCGCGCACGGTGTACAGGTGCTCTTCGACGACGGCGGAAACGACGCGACCCAGCCCGTGCACGCTGCCGTAGCCCACCCAGGCGATGGGGCAGCCGTAAAACCCGCACCCGAGGCAGGCGATGCCGATGCCCCACATCGCGGGCACGCCCAGACCCAGCCCCACGCCGAGCAGCACGCCCCCCGCGGGGAACAAAAGGGTGAATACAAAGGCCAGCGCCAGCATGCGGCGCATCGCCCTCTTTACGTTTTCCATTCTTCTCCTCCTCTCCGCGCGGGGCGCGGAGCCTGCCCCGCCCTGCCGGGGCGCTCTTTCTTCCCTTCCAGTATATTGCAAACGGCAGGTTTTGTCAACCGCGGAGAGAAAAGAAGAACAAATTTCACGCTTCTTGCTGAAAATTTTCGCTACTTTCTTTGCGGGATTGACTTTTCTGCGCAAATATGGTATATTCAATATACGGGCGAACCTTGCCCGAAGGAGGAAAACGAAGAACTTTTATGGCTCTTTTGAAAGTGATCGAATGGACGGACGCCTCTTCGGATACCATCGTACATAAGGTAGACCTGAACGGCAACGTCATCAACCGCGGGTCCATGCTCGTCGTGCGCGAAAGCCAGAACGCGATCTTCTGCGACAAGGGGCGCATGGCAGACGTGTTCCTGCCCGGCTCGTATAAGCTGGATACGGACAGCGTGCCCGTGCTCACCAAGCTCATGTCCTGGAAGTACGGCTTTGAAACGCCCTTCAAGTCTGACGTGTACTTCGTCAACACCCGCCAGTTCACCAACCAAAAGTGGGGCACTTCCAACCCCATCATGGTGCGGGATAAGGACTACGGCGCCGTGCGCGTGCGCGGCTTCGGCACGTATGCCTTCCGCGTCAAGGACGCATACGTGTTCATGCAGCAGCTCTCCGGCACCCACTCCACCTTCTCCACGCGGGATATTTCCGATTATATCCGCAGCATGCTCGTGATGGGCATCACCGACGCCATCGGCGAGAGCGGCATCCCCGTGCTCGACATGGCGGCGAACCTCATGGAGATGAGCGACGTCGTCAAAAAGTCGCTCGCGCGCCGCTTCGAGGAGATCGGGCTGGAGCTGACGGGCTTCAACTTTGAAAGTTTCTCCCTTCCGCCCGAGCTGGAAAAGGCGCTGGACGAGAACACCCGCCTCGGCATGATGCGCCAGAACATCGACGTCTATACCCGCCTCGCCCAGGCGGACGCCCTGCGCGAAGCGGCCAAAAACCCCGGCGCCGCGGGCGGCACGATGGGCGCGGGCATCGGCATGGGCATGGGCATGGGCATGGGCAGGATGTTTGCAGACATGGCCGCGCCCCAACAGCCGGCAGCCGCTCCCGCGGCGGGCGCGGCGGGCAAGTGCTCGAAGTGCGGCGCTTCCCTCTCCCCCGGCGCAAAGTTCTGCCCCGAATGCGGCAACAAGGTGGAAGCCGCCGGCTTCTGCCCCAACTGCGGCGCAAAGGTCCCCGCGGGCGGCAAATTCTGCCCCGAGTGCGGCTCTAAGCTCCGCTGATCCATGAGGAGGTAACTATACCATGATCGTCGCGGTCTCCGTGCTCGCCATCCTGGCAGGCATCTTTCTGATCGCCGCCGTCGCCTTCGCCGCGCTGTATTTCCGCGAGCGGGACAAAGATCCCGGCAACGCCGCAGACAAGGTGCGCATCATCGGCGGCGTGCGCTATTCGGTGGACGACGCCCTCGTCCGCGAAGGGGAGGCGAACGTCACCCTGCAAAAGAACGATTTTGTACTCAAAAGCGGCGTCACCTACGTCGCGAAGAAGGGGGAGGGCCTGCTGCCCGGCACCTATACCGTGCTCGCCGCCAGCGACGCCGCTCACTCCTTCAAACTGCGCGCGGGCGGCCTCGTGCGCACCTTTGAACACGGCGATTCTCTCGTGCTCGCCGACGGCGAAGAGGTGTGCGCGGTGTCCTGCAACGTCATCCTGCGCTGAACATCAAGGAGGAAATCATGAGTAAAAAAATGTTTACGCGCCTGTTGGTCGCGCTCTCCTTCCTCGCGGCGGCGGTCTTCTTTTTCCTGTCCGTGCTCGAGGTCGAGCCCTTTACAGAATTTTCCGCCTCCTGGGCGGGCGTCATCTTCGCGGGCGTGAGCGGGCTCGCGCTCCTGTTCAATGCCATCGGCACGAAAAATTCGACGACGCTGAAAAAGTTCAACATCCTTCTGAGCGCCGTGCTGCTCGTCGTCGCGCTCGTCTGCCTCATTTTCGCGCTCGCCCTGCCCGAAAACTGGATCCTGCCCCTCGTCCTCATCCTGCTCGGCGTGATGCTGGTGCTCGGCATCCTCATCACCGGCGGCAAAAAGTGGGACGAAGGCGACAACCACAAGGCCGGCTACAAAAACTACTACCAGCGCAAGGCAGAAGAGGAAAAGAACAAAAAGGACGAGTGAAGGGTATCTTTCATAGGGAAGTACAGGAAAACTGATTCTGAATTAAAACGCATTCTTGAGGCGTGTCAAAAAAGCGGGGAGGCGGTTGCCTCCCCGCTTTTCATTTGCTGCCGATATTCCGCATCGTCTATCTGACGTGTGCGAAGGCGCCGATCGTTTCGTTGACCGTCTCTATAAACGTAAACGTATCGTCGTACTTTTTAATGATATCTTCAAGCTCCACCAACTGGTGCCTGTTGATCACGCATACGATGATATCGCGTTCTTTGTTGCTGTAAGCGCCCCTTCCCTCCAGCCGCGTTGCGCCGTGGTGCAGCTTCTCCAATATTTCGGCAGCGATCTCGTCGGCATGGGCTGTAACGATAAAAAATTTGTAGGCAGACTTCGCGCCCTTTATGATCGCGTTTCCGACAAAGCCGGATAAGAAGCAGTAAAACATGCACAGGCATACGGGTTTATAATCGTAGATCAACGCTCCGTCTCCGCCGCGTTTGGCATAAACAAAACAAGAAGCGACGGCGATCGCGGCATTGATGGCAAAATTGATCCAGAAAAAGTTGAGCTGCGGGGCTCGTTTGCTTACATATTTAGCAATGACGTCGGTCCCTCCGGTGGACGAATTGCGCCGGAAAGCAATGCCGTAAACAAATCCGCTGACAGATCCTGCGATGAGCGCGGGAAAAATCGTATCGACGCCCTGCGCATCGTATTGGAATGCGGAAAGGTCGAGCGACTGCAGCAACAGCAAAAACAAGGAATAGGCAACAGAGAAAATGAAGGTTTTCACGGCGAATTCCTTTGTGATGCAGAAGTACGCGAAAATGCAGAGCGGTACGTTGAGGATCAGCGTTAAATAACCGACGCTGAATCCCGTTTTATATTCTACCATTGTGGCAATGCCGCTGAACCCCGAGGGCGCGAATTGGTTCTTCACGATGAACAACTGATAGCTCAACGCAAACAGGAACGCCAGAACGAGCATGAACAGACAATCTAAAACCCGGGTACGTACCTTTTGTTTATCCATGGCAATACCTCCGCCGTTATTATAACATACGCGGAGCCGCTCTTGCAAGGGTATGTGCAGAGCGGTCATGAGGATCGAAAAAATCATTTTACATACTGTTTACAACCGAGTAAAAATTTGATAAAATAAGGGGGTGCATTGAGGCGGGATATATCATATCCAAACGCTCCCGCCGGAGGAAAAATGAAAAACAATAAAGAACTGATCAGTGAGATCCTCAAAGACATCAAGCACGATATGACGGACGAGGAGATCCTCGCATTGCTGGCAGGCAGTAAAATTTCAATAAACCCCGCGAAAGAATCAAACAAGAAAGTTTCCTTCGGTCAGCGCGCGGCGGATGCGATCGCAAAATTTGCGGGAAGCTGGGCTTTTATCGGTTCGTTCGTAGGCGTACTGCTATTGTGGATGATCCTCAATATCTGTCTGGCGGCAAATGCGTTTGATCCCTATCCGTTCATCTTACTCAATCTCGTTTTGTCCTGCGTGGCGGCGATACAGGCTCCGCTCATCATGATGAGCCAGAACCGGCAGGAAGAGAAAGACCGTCGGCGCGCCGAAAACGATTATAAGGTCAACCTCAAAACGGAAATCCTGATCGAGGACTTATATAAAAAAGTAAACCGCATTCTTGCACGGCAGGAAGCGATCTTAAAGCGTCTCGAAGCGGATCGTCCGTCGCTTACAACGGCGCCAAAACCGGCAAAGAAGGATGAAAACGAATGAAAACGACGTTGTTGTTTGTCCGTCACGGTCAAAGTGCGGCAAACGTGAGCGGCTTTTTTGCGGGGCGCATCGACGTGCCCCTTTCACCGTTGGGGCGCAGGCAGGCTGATGAATTGAAGGAGCATTTGCTGAACCGCTATTCCATCGACGCGATCTATTCAAGCGATCTGTCCCGCGCGTATGAAACCGTTCTGCCCGCAGCGTCGGCACTGCGGATGCCGATCCGGAAAGACGCTGCCTTGCGCGAAATCGACGGCGGAAAGTGGGAAGGAATGCCGAAAGAAGAAATCGCGGCACGATATCCGCAGGATTTTGCGATCTGGCGCAATAACATCGGGCTTTCCCGCTGTACAGGCGGAGAGTCGATGCGGGATGTGCAGCAGCGCGGGATCGCGGAAACGGAGAAAATTGTCGGAGCGCATCCCGGGCAGACGGTCTTGCTTGCGACCCATGCGGGTTTTTTGCGCGCGATGCAATGCCATTGGCAAAATCTGCCGCTGTCTGCAATGGAAGAACTCCCGTGGGTTCCCAATGCTTCGGTAACGGAGGTCGAATACAGCGACGGAAAACACCGGATCACGCTCTTGGGAGATGTGTCTTTTTTGCACGGGGATATAACAACATTGAACGGCAATATGTAGCAGGAAAAAATCGGGGAAGGAGAGCCCCGGCGGTATTTCATTGCCGCGATATAATTATTGCGATCAGACAAAAGAAAAATTAATAGGTATGAGCACTTTTGTTTTTGTTGTCATCATTACAGCAATCGCCGGGGTCGTCGGAACCGGTTTGGGCGGACTGCTCGGCGTTTTGTTTACACGAAATTCCGAAAAAATCGTCAGCCTGCTTTTGAGTTTTTCCGGCGGCGTCATGCTCTGCATCGTATGCCTCGATCTGCTGACGGACGCGCTCGGGCAAGTTTCCGATTCTGTGGGACACGTTTTCTTCGTCGTTGCAATGACGGCCGTCGGGTTCGGGCTTATTTATCTGCTGAATGCAATTATCGACAAAAAGACGAACCCGCAGGTCAGCCATATCGGCAAAGATCACCCCAAGCAGGGGGAATGAAAAAGGCAAAAGCGACATTTCTTACAGCGATCACGGGCGCGCCGACGATCCTCGGCGCCATGCCGGGATATTTTCTCGGTACGCTCAGCCCCGTGATGCTTGCGCTTTCTCTCAGCTTTGCAAGCGGAGCTATGTTGTATGTCGTTTTCGGCGAATTGTTGCCCGAAGCGATCCTGATGTGGAAGTCAAAGGCTCCCGCTTTCGCCATGCTTGCGGGGCTCCTTGTCGGCGTCATCATCCTGTTTGTATAACGCCTGAAAAGTAAAATTTGTTATTAAAAAATCAAGGCTTCGCCCTTCTCACAAAAGATGAACGGGAGCCCCTCGCTGCGAGGGGCTCTCTTTTTGTGCGCGCGCCGATCTTTTTCGGGAAGATATGGGGAAGGGGCGGGGAGGAGGGGTGCGATCCCTTCTCAAAAGGGGGAAAGGTTTAGAGGGAGGGGATGCTCTTATAATAAGTCTTCGATCCTGCCTGCTGCACTTTTCCTTTCAGAATACGGCGCGCCCCGCTTTAGCTGGGCGCGCCTGCATTCGTCTTGTTTTTTTGCACGGCGAAAAATCAGTACCTCTGCTTGCGCATCTTTCCGTCCACTTTGTGGATAGAGATGCTGCCGTCCCGGTTTTCCGCCAGCTTCTTCGCGTAGGCGATCGCCTCCGCCTGGGTGGCGAACAGCTTGATCGCCTTTTCTCCGCCCGCAAACTTTACCTGCCACTTGCCGTCGGGGCGCTTTGCCACGTGATAGTTGCGGGCGGAGGGCTTTTCCGCGGGCTTCTCTTCCTGCGCCTTCTTCGCGGGCTTTGCCCGTTGTTCCCCTTTGGCGGGCTTTGCCTGCTTCTCTTCCTTCTTTTCCTTTGCCATGTTCTTCCTCCCGCCGCGCGCGGCAGCTCTTTTTATATACAGTATACCATCCTCTGCCCCCTTTTGCAAGGGGACGGCCGCCCCCGTTTTAAAATTTTTGCGGAAACGGCGCCGCCGCGGCGCCTGCAAAGGGGCCGTGCGCCGCCGAAAGGGCGGGGCACGGCGGCATCACGTATCTTCCCGCGGGGTCAATTCGATCGCCCGCTTGCCCGTCACGTGCTCGACGGTCATTTCCAGCATGCACAGGGAGGGGAAAAATTTGTCGATCTCCCTGTCCCGCGCGGCGTCTCCGAGGTGCACGAACCTGTCCGCAAATGCCTCGGCGGCGGCGCGCTTTTCTCCCTCGCCCATGATGCGCACCTGCCCGAAGGCGATGGCGCTCTCAAAATAGGTCGTGTACTCTTCGGGCACCGCGTCTGCCCGCGAAACGACGCAGAAGGACGCCTTTTTGCAGCCCCGTATCGCGTCGATCTTGTGCCCCTCCCGCGCGCAGTGGAAGTACAGCTTTCCGCCGCACAGCGCGTAGTTGAGGGGGACGGCGTAGGGGTACCCGCCCTCGCCGAGCAGGGCGAGCACGCCGTACTCTCCCTCTTCTAAAATGCGGCGGCATTGCTCTTCTGGCAGCGCCTGCTTCTTTCTCCTCATTTCACGGAACATAGGGCTCCTCCTTTTCTGCAAAAGAGCTCCGCCGTACCGGGCGGAGCTCTTCTCTTACTCTTCGTCTTTGGGCGTCTCGTCGGCGCCGTTCTTCTTCATGTCGTTGCTGTTGCCGAGGAAGGTCCCGAAGTAGGGCTGGCGCTTCGAGCGGGGCAGCCCGGTCGCGCGGGGTCTGTCCTCGCGGCGGTCCCTGCGGTCGAACCGCCTGTCGCGGTCGCCGTACGGCCTGTCCTTGTTGTCGCGGTCGCCGCGGTCGTATCTCCGCTCGCGGTCGCCGAAGCGGCGGTCGCGGCCGAAGCCGCCCTTGCGGTCTTCGCGGCGGTCATTGTAGCGCGGCCTGCCTCCGCGGCGGTCTGCGGAGAACCTCTCCGCGCCCGGACGCAGGTTGTTGGGCACGACGACGACGTACCTGTTGGGCTCTTTTCCCTCGCTGGTCGTCTTTACTTCCGTGCTGTCTGCCAGGGCAGAATGGATGATGCGGCGCTCGAACGGGGTCATGGGCTCGATGGATACCTTTCTGCCCGTGCGCACCGCCTTGTCCGCCAGCTTCTGCGCGAGGCGCCTGAGCGTCTGCTCGCGCTTGTCGCGGTATCCCTCGCAGTCTACGACGACGCGCTTGTATTCTTCCCTGCCGATGTTGGCGACGGCGCCCGCAAGCACCTGCAGCGCGTCGAGGATCTCGCCGCGGTGGCCGATCAGCAGATACGTGTTCGGCGTGATGACGTTGATGCGCGTGTTCTCTTCGCTTTCGTCCAGCTCCGTCGTGGCGGTCACGCCCAGCCTCTCGAACATGCCGTCGAGAAACTCCACGGCGCGCTCGCCGTCCGTGCGCCTCTTGCTCATCCTGACGCGCGCCTTGATGCCCTTGGAAAACAGGCCTCCCTTTTTCCCCTCTTCGAGGACGGTCACTTCTGCCTCATCGCGGGCAAGACCCATCGTCTTCAGCCCCTCTGCGATGGCTTCTTCCACCGTCTTTCCGGTGAATTCGTACTCTGTCATTTCTTTTTCCCTCCGTTCCGCTCGTCCGTCTTTCTCGCCGCCTGCGGAATTCTCTTGTTATATTTTTCCTGAATTTCGAGTTCCTGTGCCTTTGCGAACTTCTTGTCGATAAAGAAGTTCGTCACCACCGTGCTCAGGATGCCGAACAAGTTGCTCGTGATCATGTAGATACTGAACGCCGCGCTGTACATAAAGGAGAAGATACCGAACATGACGGGCATGACGATCATCATGATCCGCTGCGTCCTCTTGCCGCTGCCGTCCGCCGTCTGTAACTCGTTCTGTGCCTTCTGGCTCCTGGAAATGATGAATTGCGACAGGAACATCGAACCGATGGAAATGACGATGAGGATATAATAGCCGTTCGCGGCGCTCTTTTCCGCGCCGAGGTTGGCCGTAATCTCGTTGTAAACGTCGTCCGGCACGCCCGCTTCCTGCTGCACGGGGTGCATGTAGGAGGTGTCGGACAGCCAGATGTTCTTGACCCAGAGGAAGCGGCTCGCGCCCTCGCGGTAGGTCGCCTCCGCGGCATTCCTGCCGAGGCGGCGCACGGCGAGGTTGGAGACGGTATCGTCGCCCGCCGTCTCTGCACTGTTCGCGCGCGCCCACTCTGCGGCCGCGCGCACGGCTTCGTCCGTGCTCGAAAGCACGCTCTGCGTCTTTACATAGTAGACGGGGGAGGAGACCGTCGCCTGCGACCAGTCTGCCGCGGCGAGCTCTTCGTCCGTCATCTCGCGGCCGAACGCCATCGCGCGGTCGATGCGCACCTGTACGAGCGCGCCGTCCGCATCGTAGTATTCGGTGCGGGTATATGTCCGCCCGTCCTCCGTCCTATACTCTACGGAAGAGGGCGCCTGTTCGGTATCCGCCGCTAAAGAGAGCACGGCGTTGTTGTAGCTGTCCGCCATGCGGACGTAGATGTTTACGTTGGTAAAGCTCGAATAGGTGGAAAATGCGCCTAAGACGAAGAAGAAGATGACCAGCGTCACGATCATGGGAAGGCAGGCCCCCAGCATCGAGTAGCCGTTCTTCTTGTACATCTCCATCATTTTGGCGTTGTACATCCTCTGGTCGTTGGCGTACTGCTTTTGCAGTTTCTCCAGCTGCGGGCGCATCTTTTCCATCTTCAGGCTGTTCTTGCGCATCGACGCCTTGGAATAGATATCCAGCGGCAGGGTGATGGCTTTGAGCACCAGCGTGAAGAGGATGATGCCGAGGCCGACGTTCGGCACGATCTCGACCAGCCACTGCACGATCCGCCCCAACCAGTTCAGCCCCTCTACGAAATCCGTCGAGGGGAGGTTGATGATGGTGTTTAAAAAATTCAGCATCGCATTAACCAAAAAAAATCAGTACAGCCAGCGCACCTTGAAGTAGTTTTCGGGCACGGGGTCGTATCCCCCCTTCGAAAGGGGATTGCAGCGCAAGAGCCGCCAGCTGCCGAGCAGGATGCCCACGACGACGCCGTGGTTGTTGACGGCCTCCAGCATATACTGCGAGCAGGTCGGCCTGTACAGGCATGTCCCCCGCGAAAGGTGCCTCTGATAGAACAGGATGAGGCGCATGCACAGCATCTTCACGTACGGCCTGAAAACGTGCCTGCGCAAAAACTTCCATGCGCGGCGCGCTCTGCCCCTCATGCGAGCAGGCCCTCCCTCTTCAGGGCGGACCGCAGGCTCCTTTCAAATCCCGCGAAGGTGTACTCCTCTGCCTGTTTGGGGATGAGGATGACAGAGCAGGGCTTGGTAAGCCCGCCGCATACCTTGCGGAACGCCTCGCGCAGCAGTCGCTTGATGCGGTTGCGCTGCACGCTCTTGCCGTGCTTTTTGCTGACGCAGACGCCCAGCCGCACCGTATCGGAGGGCATGTACAGGACAATTAAAGCAGGGGAAAAACACTTTTTTCCCCTCGTAAACAACTTTTTGAAATCATTGTTTTTCTTTAATCTCGTATACAAAGCCGCATCCCTCTCCCCGCCGTGTTATGCGGAGATCTTCTTTCTGCCCTTGTCCCTTCTCCTCTTGAGGGTCTTGCGGCCTCCCTGCGTCTTCATCCTCTGGCGGAAGCCGTGCACTTTGCTCCTCTGTCTCTTCTTGGGCTGGTATGTCCTTTTCATTTTACGAATATTCTCCTATTTTAAAATTATCGGCTATCATTATACATAAAAATTCGCGCGGCTGTCAAGCGGTTTTATGCCGATGTGCGCACGGGAAGTATCAAATACAGGTAAGAATCGCCGTCTACGGGCGTCACCACGCAGGGGGAAACGGCGCCGTTGAGCCCGATGCGGATCTTTTCGTCGGCGATGGCGTTGAGGCAGTCGCTCACATACTTGCAGTTGAGGGAGATGGTCACGTCCTTCCCCTCGAGCAGCACGCCCACGCGCTCGTTGACCCGCCCGATGACGGTGTTGGAAGAGATGCCCATGCTCTCTTCGCCGATCTCGAAGGTGACGATGCTGTTCTTGTCCGTGCGGGCGAGCACCGCCGCGCGCTCCACGCTCTCGTCCAGGGCGTTTTTATCCACAACCACCTCGCTGGTAAAGGTGCGGGGCACGATGCCCGCGACGTTCACGAATTCCCCCTCATACAGGCGGGAAGTGAGGATGGTGTCGTCTATCTTCACGAGCAGCATGTTCTTCTGCATGTTGAGGGTGATGTTTTCATCGTCCGCCCCCAGCATGCGCGCGATCTCGTTGAGGGTGCGCCCGGGGCAGACGATGCGCACGTCTCCCGTGGTGGAAACGACGCTCTTCCTGCACACCGCCATGCGGTAGCCGTCCAGCGCGGTAAAGCAGACGTACCCCTCCCGCGTCTCGATGAGGCAGCCCTTGAGCACGGGGCGCGAGTCATCCTGCGCACAGCAGAACGTGGTCTTGGAGATGAGCTCTTTGAGGTCCTTTGCCGAGAGCTCGACGCGGTTTTCGTTGACGTCCGTATCGATGGCGGGGAAGTCGTCCGCGGAGAGAACCTGCATCGAGCTCACCGCGTCTCCGTAGGTGATCACGACCTTTCCCTCCTCCGTCGCCATGGAGATCTGCTCGTTTTCCAGCCTCTTGATGAAGTCGGCAAAGTATTTGCCGGGCACGCACAGCGCGCCCTCTTCGAGCACTTCGGCGCGGATGCTCTTCTGGATGGCGATCTCTCCGTCCGTCGCCAGCAGCGTGAGCACGTCGTTTTTTGCGGTGATCTTCACCGTTTCGAGGATGGGCGTGGTGGTCTTTGCGCTGCACGCCTTGGATACCTTCATCACCGCTTCGGAGAGTTCGATCCCCTCGCATACGATCTTCATAGTCTTTTTCCTCCCGGCCCTTCCGCCGTGCGGAAAGGTTTATGAATAAGATATTTGACACGGAAAAATATATATAAATAAATTCTTTTAGATTCGGTAGATATAATAATAGGGCGGTGTAGAATTGTGAACAACCCCGCAGGATCTCCCGTGCACGCGTCTATTATATAGGAAAACGCGGCAAAAAGCAAGCCCTTGCGGAGGGATGGGCTGTGGATAAGCACAGAAATTTTTGTGGAGCGTTTTGTGGAAGCGCGGTGGAAGGGTGGATAGTTTTTTACGGCCGTCTCCGCAGCCGGGCTCCGCAGCCGCGCACGGGAGGGAAAAAGGGGAGAAAAATACACAAAGGAACAGGGGTTGTCCACACAAAGGCACAATGTTCACATCCCGATTTTTCGCGCGATCTGCCGCCCTTTTTGCTGGTCTTTGCCGCCGCGATATGCTATAATGAGGGTATGAAAGAGATCGCCGCGCTCCTGAAAGAGGGGGAGACGGGCGAAAAGTTCGCCCGCTTTTACGACCTCCTCTGCGAATGGAACGAAAAATTCAATCTCACCGGCATCCGCGGCAGGGAGGAGTGCTACCGCAAAAATTTTGCCGACAGCCTTCTGGGCGAGGCGTTTTTCCCCGCGGGAGCGCGCTGCGCGGAAGTGGGTTCGGGCGGCGGCTTCCCCTCCGTGCCCCTGATGATCGCCCGCCCCGACCTCAGCTTCACCCTCATCGAATCGGTGGGGAAAAAATGCGAATTTCTGCGCGCCGCCGTGCGCGAGCTCTCCCTCCCCGCCGAGGTCGTCTGCGGCAGGGCGGAGGAACTGGGCAAAGATCCCGCCTTCCGCGAAACATTCGACGTCTGCTGCGCCCGCGCCGTCGCGCGGCTGAATACGCTGGCGGAGTACTGCGTGCCCCTCGTGCGCGTGGGCGGCCTGTTCATCGCCTATAAAGGGGACGCCGCCGGAGAGATCGCCGAGGCGGGCAGCGCCCTGCGCACGCTGGGCGCGCCCCTGGCTGCCGCGCACCCTTTCACCCTCCCCGGCGGGGAGGACAGGCGCACCGTCGCCGTCTGTAAAAAAATTTCCGCGACCCCGCCCGCCTATCCGCGCGGCAGGGGCAGGGAAAGGAGCAAGCCGCTGTGAAAGTCTGCGCCGTAACGGGGCACCGCGTCCTGGGTAAAAATTTTTCCGCACAAAAACTGGAAGAGGCGCTCCTCTCCCTCATCGGGGAGGGGGCGGATACTTTTTTGTGCGGCATGGCGCTGGGGTTCGACCTCGCCTGCGGGGAGCTCATCGCAAAAATAAAGGGCACGATCCCCGTAAAACTGGTCGCGTGCATCCCCTGCGCCGACCAGAGCGGGGGATATTCTGCAAAGCAGCGCGCCCGATACGATGCCTTGCTCGCCGCCTGCGACGAGCGCGTCGTGCTGCACGAGCACTACGAAAACGGCTGCATGTTCGAGCGCAACCGCTACATGGTCGACCGCTGCGACGTGCTGCTCGCCTACCTTGCCTCCGAGCGGGGCGGCACCTATTATACCGTCAACTACGCGAAGAAGAAGGGGAAGAGGGTGCTCTTTCTCTGAGCGGCGCCCTTCCGGGGGCGCGCGCCGCGGAGAAGTGAATTTTTTGTCGTCGCCGAGGCAAAAATCATTGACAAATCTTTAAAATCTGCTATACTATTGAAGTACGCTGCAATGCGGCGTACCGATCTGCGCCCTTAGCTCAATTGGATAGAGCGTTGGTCTACGGAACCAAAGGTTAGGGATTCGAGCTCCTTAGGGCGCGCCACAAAACCCGCAAAGGCATAAATGCCTTTGCGGGTTTTGTTATGCACCCATAGCAGCTCGAGTTGGTTGCGCCGAAGGCGCAAGCTATTCGTGCGCGAAGCGCTTTGCGGCGCAGCCGCAAGCCTCCTCTGTTTCCCACAGTTCAAACCTATTGACAGATCTGTCTGAAAGAATTATAATAAGTATATCCCCCATGGGGGGATATTGGGGGTGCTTATGGAACAACATGAACATACAAAGGCCGTTTTAAACAGAATAGCGCGGGCAAGCGGTCACTTAAATGCAATTAAGAAGATGATTGAAGACGGCAGGGACTGCAGTGAAATTTTAATGCAGCTTTCGGCTGTTAAATCGGAAATCGTCAATACAAGTAAAGTGATTTTGAAAGACCATATGGATCACTGCATTGTAAAGGCCGTAAAAGAAAATGACGAGGAAACGATAAAGCATTTGAAAGCAGCGATCGATCGATTATTATGAAAGCAATGTCAATAAAAACCAGGATAGTTTTAGCGATTCTTGCCGCTGCTTTTTATGCTATAAATTCTCCCTTTTCAAAAGTTTTGTTGAATTACATGCCTTCTACCCTTATGGCCGGCTTTTTATATATCGGCGCAGGCATTGGTATGGGCGTTATTGCATTGATCCGCAAGCTGAAAAAAGCCGAAAACGTCGAGATGAAATTGACCAAAAAAGAGTTGCCGTATACCGTCGCTATGATAATGCTGGATATTGCCGCTCCGATCTGCCTGCTGTTTGGACTTAAATCCACATCGGCGGCGAACGCAGCTCTCTTGAATAACTTTGAAATCGTTGCGACAGCGATCATCGCGCTGATAATATTCAAAGAAAAGATCAGTGTGCGGCTTTGGCTCGGGATCTTATTTGTTACGTTATCTTGTGCCTTACTTTCTTTTGAAGATGTAATGAGTTTACAATTTTCTTACGGTTCTCTGTTGATTTTAGCCGCGTGCATATGTTGGGGTTTTGAAAATAATTGTACAAGAAAAATTTCCTCGAAAGATCCGCGGCAGATCGTCTTATTGAAGGGTATTTTTTCCGGATCGGGTTCAATTATTATCGGTTTGATCATCGGTGAACGGATACGGGTGCTATGGAGTGTTTTCGCCGTTCTCGGCGTGGGATTTGTCGCATACGGGTTAAGTATTTTTTTCTATGTATATGCACAAAGGATCCTCGGCGCGGCGCGTACGAGCGCTTATTATGCAATTGCCCCTTTTATAGGAACGCTTTTATCCCTCGTGATATTCAGAGAAATACCGCAGTACACCTATTTTATCGCTTTGGGGTTAATGGCGATCGGCGCGTGGTTATCTTCGCAGGATAAGCTGTTGTTCAAAAAGCGAAGGGATCCTTTGCACGGATCCGAAAAAAAATTATACAAATAAAGCAAAGAGCTTGCGAAAATATCTGCAAGCTCTTTGTCGTTATGACATTCGTATCGGCCTTTCTGATTTGACCTTACTTCTGTATTCTTAATTCCGGATCGTGGGAAGGCTTAGGAAGAGAAGGGCAAGCGCGCCATTTTCCCGAAAGGGAAAGGCTTGAAAAAGGGGCTGCGTCACTCCCAAAAAGAGAGGAGCGGGAGAAAAAAGTCTGCCGTTCGCCTACAAAAGCAGGGCCGCGACGGCGATCATTCCAACGATCAGGAGGACGATAAACGCGATCTGCAAAATGCCGATACAGATGTCTGCCGCCTTGTACCGGCCCGTCTCGACAGGGTCGGTGTAAAAATCTGCATCGGTCGCTTCGGCGCCCTTTTTTTGCAGGATCTCCTGCCGTTTTGCCGCCGAAAGCGCCACGCCCCACGCCGCCATCCGGAAGGCGGTGAAGCAGTACACGGCGCAATATTCCAGCGTCGCGCCCGCGAACGCGACGCAAAGGATGCCGAGAAACAGTAAAACGAGGAATTTTTGCAGGCCGCCGCCGAAAGCCTCTTCGTTTTTGAGAGAGGAAAACAGCCAATATTCCAGCCCGAGCGTGGCGGCGATGAACAGCACCGACACGAGCACCGCGAAGACGCGGGCGCCTGCCCCGCCCTTCTCATACCGCCTGATCCCGCGGTAATGCCGCTGCGATACGTCGCACAGCCAAAAAATAAATTTCATGGGGAACCCTCCGCGTATTTATAGTTCCGGCCGTCCGCATCCTGTATTTGCATTATACCATACGGGAGGGAGAGATGCAATACTTTTTCCGAAAAAACGTCCGCACTGTGTCCGGCTAATGTACAACGCGTGAAAAATGCGCCTTTACAGGGGTATGCCCCCAAAAAGAGGCGCTTTGTAAACAGATGTTCTTCTTTTTGTTGATAAGTTTTACGATGTTTGTTTTGTTCAGGGCGTGCAAAAGGGCGATTTTTGTTGATTTTTGTGATTTCTGTGGATAAACATGCAACTTCTGTGGATAACTTTTTTGATGTCAGCATGACGGAGGAAAAAAGAGGGGTCTTTTTCTCGGTTTTATGTGGATAAACCGCCTTTATCCACAGGATGTGCACAGTGTTTTCCACAGGAGGGCGTATTCGGGCGGGATAAACGGGCGCGCGGGGGCGTTTTTCGGCGGACATGCGCAGGGCCCGGGGCGCATGCGGGAAAAAAGGGAGCCGCAGGCGGCGCGGCTTTTTGCGCGCGAGGGGAGGAAAAGGGGTTGTAATTTCCGAAAAAGAATGGTATAATAAAATGGCGGGGCGGAGAGGCCCCGCAAGAAAAACCAAAAAGGAGAAACAGAGATGGCCAAGATCACGGCGGATACCCTCATCATGGATTGCCTGAAGCTCAACCCCGATTCCGCGCAGATCCTCATGTCCTACGGCATGCATTGCCTCGGGTGCGCCATGGCGCACGGCGAGACCATCGGAGAGGCGGTCAGCGTCCACGGCAAGGATCTCGACGAGCTGCTCGAAAAGCTCAACGAGGGCGTCGAAGAGTGACAAGAGAGCATGCGGCGGAGTTTTTCCGCCGTCTTTGCTTTTTTAAGGAAGGAGAAACTGTATGAAAGGGGTCCCGGAAGGCGAACTCAATAAACTGCGCGCGTTGCTGAAAGGGGCGAGGCGGGCGGTCTTTTTCGGCGGGGCGGGCGTGAGCACGGAGAGCGGCATCCCCGATTTCCGCTCGCAGGACGGGCTGTACAGGCAAAAGTACAAGTACCCGCCCGAGCGCATCCTCTCGCGTACCTTTTTCGAAGAGCATACGGAGGAGTTTTACGAGTTCTACCGCGAAAAGATGCTCGCGCTCGACGCGCAGCCCAACGAGGCGCACAAAAAACTTGCGCAGTGGGAGCGGGAGGGGAAGCTTTCCGCCGTCATCACGCAGAACATAGACGGGCTGCATCAGAAGGCGGGCAGCAGAGAGGTGCTCGAACTGCACGGCAGCATTTGGCGCAACCGGTGCATGCGCTGCGGCAGGTCTTTCCCCGTGCAGCGCATCGCGGAGGGCACGGGCGTGCCGCGCTGCCCCTGCGGCGGCATCGTCAAGCCGGACGTCGTGCTGTACGAGGAACCGCTGGACGAGGCGGTGCTCGAGCGCTCCGTCGCCTTTTTGCGGGCGGCGGACCTGCTGATCATCGGCGGAACGTCGCTCAACGTCTACCCCGCGGCGGGGCTGGTCGACTTTTTCGGCGGGGAAAACGTCGTCGTCATCAACCGCGGCGCACCCGCGGCAGACGTGCGCGGCGCGCTCTTTCTCGACGCGAAGATCGGCGAGGTGTTTTCCGCACTCTGAAGGGAAAAACCGGGCGGGGCGGAACGGAAAAAAGTGGCCCCCGCCCGGGTGGGTTCTGTGGGGGAATTTTTTTGGTTTTGCAAATAGTGCGGGATGTG
>CASFTB010000028.1 GCA_949297575.1 uncultured Bacillota bacterium
GCCAGGTCGTCATAGGCGCGGCTTGCGCGCTGCCGGTAATATGAGGGCTAACAGCCCGAAACTGAAAAACCACCGGCTATGCCGGTGGATATTTATTGCTTGTGCAATTTGTTTCAGGCCGATAAAATCTCTGCGCTTCCGGAAGGGGGAACCGCCCGTTCGCTTCGTACGGCGGGCATTCCCCCCCTGCCCGCGTTCAGGGGCACAGAGCAAAGAGCCGCGGACATTCACCCCTTTTCGAAACGCTCCCTGCGGAGCGCCAGGGGAAGGGGCAAAAGCACAGTTTTGCCCCGACGAGTTTGTTTCAGATTTTCCAATAAAGGAGTAAATTTATGAAAAGATCGACGCGCATCGCAACCGTCCTTCTCACCGCCTGCCTCTCGGCTGCGTGCCTCGCCCTTTCGGGATGTGCGGAGGGGCGCACCGTCTCTTCCGGCATTCCCGAAACCTTTGCAGGATCCGTCACCCTCGTCATCGACGATCCCGCCACGGAGGAGGCGGATGCCTGGTTCCAGCTTCCGTACGCCGAGTTTTCTGCCGAGGACACCGCCTATACCCTCGTGGAGAGGCTGAAAGGGCAGGGGAAAGTGTGCTGCGAGGGCAGCGAAAGCGCGTACGGGTTCTTTCTCACCGCCATCGGTTGGGTAGAGGAGGGGGAAGAGGTCATGGCGCTGCGTGCAGACGACGCGGCGCATACGTTCATCGCCCTCTATACCAGCGTGGAAGCAGACTTCGGCGGCATGCCCATGACGTACGGCTCCCTCACCCTCGAAACGTCTGCCGTCGGCATTTCCTCCATGCATTTGCAGGACGGAGCCGTCATCTACATAACGGAAGGTTCTTACTGAGATGAAGGGGAAGGGGCCGCTCTTTTCTTCCGCAAAAGAAGTCGCTTACGTCGCGGTGATGTCCGCCCTGCTCATCGCCGTACAGACGGCGCTTGCCCCCGTCGTGGGCGTAGAGCTGGTCACGGCGCTGTTCCTGCCCTTTTGCACGGTGTTCGGCGCACGGCGCGGGTGTATGGTCGCCCTGTGCTTTTCTCTGTTGCGCTGCCTGCTGTGGGGGTTCGCGGTCAATGTCGTGGTGCTGTACCTCGTCTATTATACGCTGTTTGCGCTGCTCTTCGGCGGCGCGGGGCGGGCACTGCGGGGCGTGCGCCCCGCGGTGCGCCTCGCGTGCATGGCGGCGGCCGCCGCATGTATGACGGCCTGTTTTACACTGCTCGACGACCTGATCTCCCCCCTCATCCTCGGGCTGCGCTTTGCTCCCTACTTCTATGCCTCCCTCGCCGTCCTGGCGGTACAGCCCGCCTTTGCGGCGGTCAGCACGGCGGTGTTGTACCTTCCCCTCGAGCGCACCCTCGCGGCGCTGTGACGCCGAACTATAACTTTTTCAAATACCGCCCTTTCAATTTCGCGATAGTCCTTTTTTCTCGAAAAAGTTGACAGTTTTTCGCGCTGCGTGCTATAATGCAATCGTTCTTTGAAGCGCGACGACCGGGAGGAGTAGCGCGGGGCAGGGGAGCACAGAGAGCGGACGCCGCTGAAAGTTCCGCCTTTCCGCCCGCACGAAAAACGCCCGCGAGCGGCGGGTGCGAACGGGGGAGAACCCTCTCAGTAGTGCCCGACGGGCCCGCCCGTTACAGCGGATGCCTTTGTATGAAGGCGAAAGGCCCGCGGCGTGAGTGCCGCGCGCGAAGACGGGTGGCACCGCGGAGACGATCCGCCCCGGCAAGTCCTTTTTGCCGGGGCGGTTTTCTGTTCGTACGGGCGCCCGCGCGCCGAAAGAGCGAGAGTTTTTTACGAGGTGACGAGCGATGTGTTCTATCTTCTGCTGCACGACCAAAGAAGTCGACTATAAAAAGATGCTGGATAGCTTTTTCCGTACCGTTTCGCGCGGGCCGGACATGAGCCGCATCGAAAAGACGCCTTCGGGATATATGGCGTTCCACCGCCTCGCCATCATGGGGCTGAACGCCGCGGGAATGCAGCCCTTTTCGATGGGCAAGGATAAGGTGGTCTGCAACGGCGAGCTGTACGGTTTTCGCCCCGTGAAGCGCCATCTCGAGGCGCAGGGCTATACCTTTCAGTCCGACAGCGACTGCGAGATCCTCCTCCCCCTCTACCGCGAGTACGGGCTGAAGATGTTCTCCATGCTCGACGCCGAGTTCGCCCTCGTCCTCTACGACGGGGAAAAGGACGAGTACATCGCCGCGCGCGACCCCGTCGGCATCCGCCCGCTGTATTACGGCTACCTTGAAAACGGCTCCATCGTCTTTGCCAGCGAGCCCAAAAACCTCGTCGGGCTGGCCGAAGGGGATATCCTTCCCTTCCCGCCGGGGAAATACTACTATAAGGGCAGGTTCTATACCTATTGCGACGTCGCCGCCGCGGAGGAGTACCTGCCGGACGGCATCGACGCCGTCTGCCGCAACATCCGCATCAAGCTCACCGAGGGCGTCCGCAAGCGGCTGGATGCCGACGCGCCCGTGGGGTTCCTCCTTTCGGGCGGGCTGGATTCCTCCCTCGTGTGTGCGATCGGCGCGCACCTCCTGCACAGACCTGTCAAGACGTTCGCCATCGGCATGGACAAGGACGCCATCGACCTCAAATACGCGCGTGAAGTCGCCGCGCACATCGGTTCCATGCATACGGAGGTCTTTATGACGCGCGAGGAGGTGCTCGCCTCCCTCGAGGCGGTCATCGCCGCCATCGGCAGCTACGACATCACCACGGTGCGCGCCTCCATGGGTATGTACCTTATCTGTAAAAAGATCCATGAGATCTCCGACGTGCGCGTGCTGCTCACGGGGGAGATCTCCGACGAGCTGTTCGGCTACAAGTACACCGACTTCGCGCCCTCCGCCGCCGCCTTCCAGAAGGAGGCGCAGAAGCGCGTGCGCGAACTGCACATGTACGACGTGCTGCGCGCCGATCGCTGCATCTCCGTCAACTCGATGGAGGCACGCGTGCCCTTCGGCGACCTCGATTTCGTCAGGTACGTCATGCACGTCGACCCCGCCCTCAAGATGAACACTTACGGCAAGGGCAAGTACCTGCTGCGCAGGGCGTTCGAGGGAGACCTCCTGCCCGAAAACATCCTCTGGCGGGAAAAGGCCGCCTTCTCCGACGCCGTCGGTCATTCGATGGTGGACGACCTCAAAGAGTATGCCGAAAAGAAGTACGGCGCAGACTGGGAGGAAGCCGCAAAACGGTACGCCTACCACGCGAAGCCCTTCACCAAGGAGAGCCTCTTATACCGCGAGATCTTTGAAAAATATTATCCCGGGCAGGCGGGCATGGTCAAGGGGTTCTGGATGCCCAACCGGCAGTGGGAGGGCTGCAAGGTCAACGACCCCTCCGCGCGCGTGCTCTCCAACTACGGCGCGAGCGGCGATTAGAGAGCTTACCCGTTTCCTCTTATCCCTTTCCGCGCCCGCCCGGCGCGGAGCGCGCGCGTGCGGTTGCCTTTTCGGCGCGGTTGTGCTACAATAGGCGCATGAACAAGATAAATTACGACGCGCTGATGCGCGCGGAGATGCAGGCGGCTCCCGCCGGCGCGCGGCTGCTGCTGCACAGCTGCTGCGGGCCGTGCTCCTCCCGCTGTATCGAGGAACTGAAGGAAAAATTTTCCGTCACCGTGCTCTACTATAATCCCAACATCACCGACCCCGCCGAGTACGCCCACCGCAGGGCGGAACAGCTGCGCCTGCTTGAAGAGACGGGCTGGGCAGAGTTTTTGGACTGCGGCTACGCCCCCGCCGAATTTTTCGCCGCGGCGAAGGGGCTGGAAGGGGAGCCGGAGGGCGGCGCGCGCTGTTTCGCGTGCTACAAGCTGCGCCTGGAGCGCACCGCCCGCATCGCGAAGGAGAACGGCTTCGACCTGTTTTGCTCCACCCTCTCCGTCAGCCCGCACAAGAACGCCGCCCGGCTCAACGAGATCGGGGAAGAATTGCAGCGGGAGTACGGCGTCACATGGCTGCACAACGACTTCAAAAAGCGCGGCGGCTACCTGCGCTCGACGCAGCTCGCGCGCGCATACGACCTATACAGGCAGAATTACTGCGGCTGCGCCTTTTCCGCCGGAAGAGACCCGGAGGAGGGCTGACCGGCAGAGCGCGAGGCGCCCCTTTTTTGCGTGGGTGCGCCGCCGCAAAAAAATTTTTGCAAAGCACATGCAAAACATTTGACGAAAGGGCGCGCTCCATGTATAATAAATGCACCTAAAATAGTTGCAATTAGGGGGCGGGGCACGCCCTGCCGCCGGAGGAGAAGAAGATATGCGCCTTTCATCGAAATCGCAGTACGGGCTGAAGGCCTGTTTCATCCTCGCGCAGAACTATCCTGCGCGCTGCGTCAGCGCCTCCGCGCTGGAGAAGGAGATCGCCGTCTCCGCAAAGTACATCGAAAAGATCATGCGCATGCTCTCGGGGGCGGGCATCGTGACCGCCGAGCGCGGCGTGACGGGCGGGTATAAGCTCACCCGCGCCCCCGGGCAGGTCACGATAGGAGACGTCGCCCGCGCCCTCGAGGACAACATGGAGATCGCAGACTGCATCACCGCCACCTGCGAAAAGTGTGCCACGGGCGCGGTTTGGCGCAGGCTGTATGCGGGCATCAACGAGGTGCTCGACTCCATGACGCTGCAATCCATGCTGGACGATCACAGCGAGGTGGGCGTATGCAGGTGCAATTCCGCCGAGCGTGACTGCCGCTGCGCCGCGGAAGGCTGCCGCTGCGAGGCGGTATAGGGGGGCGCATGCGGAACATTTACTTTGACCACGCGGCGACGACCCCCGTCCATCCCCGCGTCTTGGAGAAGATGCTCCCCTATTTTTCGGAGCATTTCGGCAATCCGAATTCCCCGCACGCCTTCGGACGTCGCGCGGCGTGCGCCGTCGACGAGGCGCGCGACGCCGTCGCGGCGTGCATCGGCGCAAAGCCCTCCGAAATTTATTTTACGTCGGGCGGCACCGAGGCGGACAACTGGGCGCTTCGCGGCGCGGCGCACGCGCTCGCGGACAGGGGCAGGCATCTCATCGTCAGCGCCGTCGAGCACCCCGCCGTGCTCTCCGTGGCGGCGGAGCTGGAGCGCGAGGGGTTCGAAGTCACCCGTGCGCCCGTGGACGCATACGGCGCCGTCGACCTCGCGGCGCTGCAGCGGGCGATCCGCCCCGACACGGTCTTCATCGGCGTGATGGCGGCGAATAACGAGGTGGGCACCCTCCAGCCCGTAAAGGAGGTCGCAGCCCTTGCCGCGGCGCGGGGCATCGCTTTCTTTACGGACGCGGTGCAGGCGGCCGGCGCGATGAAGCTCGACGTGAAGGAGTTGGGCGCGGACATGCTCTCCCTCTCCGGGCATAAATTTTACGGGCCGAAGGGCGTCGGCGTGCTGTACGTCCGCTCCGGGTTCAGGCTCGCCCGCCTCGTCGCGGGGGGGCACCAGGAGCGCGGCATGCGCGGGGGCACCACCAACGTGCCCGGCGTGGTCGGGCTTGCGGAGGCGCTGCGCCTCGCGCAGGAAACTTTGGAGGAGAACGCCGCACACGCCGCCGCCCTGCGCGACCGCTTCGTCTCGCGCGTGCGGCGGGAGATCCCCTTCGTCGAGTACAACGGCCACCCCGAACGCAGGCTGCCCGGCAACGCGAACTTTTCCTTCCGCTACATCGGGGGAGAGTCGCTCCTGTTCAACCTCGACCTCGCGGGCATCGCCGCCTCCGGCGGTTCTGCGTGCTCTTCCGGCTCCCCCGAGCCCTCGCACGTGCTGCTGGCGATGGGCGTGCCCGAAGGGCTCGCGCGCAGCAGCATCCGCTTCTCCTTCGGCAGGGGGAACACGGCGGAAGAAGTCGACTGCGCCGTCGACAGGCTCAAAGAGATCGTCGTCCGCCTGCGCGCTCTCTCCCCGCTCTTCCCCAAAGATCTGAAAAACGAAGTTTTCCCGCAGGAGGCGTAGCTGCGCGCGCCGGGGAGGGGAGAGTCCGCCGTGGCGGCATTGCATAAAACGGAGGGAACGGTATGCGAAAAAGCGAACGCGAGGTAACAAAAATCGAGGAAAAATTTGAGGCGCTGCTGCGCTGCGGGTACATGACGCTCGCCATTCCCCGCGGGGAGGATGCGCCCTATCTCGTCCCCCTCAATTTCGGCGCGGAGCTCGCGGAGGAAAAACTCGTCCTGTATTTCCACTGTGCGCGCGAAGGGACAAAGCTTTCCCTGCTGCGGCATTGCCCCGCCGTCTCTTTTTCGGCGTCGAACCTGCTGCGCGTGTTCAACAAGGGCACGGCGCCCTGCGGGTACACGACGGACTACGAGAGCGTGTGCGGCAGCGGCAGGGCATGCGTCCTCGCCGGGGAGGCCGAGCGCCTGCACGGGCTGCGCGTGCTGATGGCGCATTATGCGCCGGGGCCTTTTCCGGACGGCTCCTTCGATGCGCGCGCCCTCTCCCTTACGGAGGTGGTCAGAATAGAGGCCGAAGAGTGGACTTGCAAGCGCCTCGTGCGGCCCTGATCCGCACCGCTCTTCGTTCCGCCCGCGGCACGCAAACGGCGTGCCGCGGGCGGATTTTTATTGCAAAAATATTACATCTGCGGGCGCGTCCGCATTTGCCATCTCTCTGCGCAGTATGTTAAAATTATGTTAAATAAAGTCATCAAGATCGTGCGGAGGAGACATGAACGGATCCATCATCGAGGCGGAGGGCCTCGTCAAATCATACGGCGGCGTGCAGGCGGTTCGCGGGATCTCCTTTTCGGTAGAAGAGGGGAGCCTGTTTTCCTTCCTCGGGGAAAACGGGGCGGGCAAGAGCACGACCATCAACATCCTCTGTTCCATCCTCGAAAAGGACGGGGGAAGGGTGCGCATCGGCGGCTATGATCTCGATACGCAGGCGGAGAAGATCAAGCCGCTCATCGGCGTGGTTTTCCAGGGCACCGTTTTAGACGACCTGCTCACCGTCAAAGACAACCTCTCCGTGCGCGCCTCTTTTTACGGGCTGCGCGGGCAAGCATGGAAGAGGCGGCTTTCGGAGCTGGACGGGCTTCTCGGCCTTTCCGAACTGCTTTCCCGCCCCTTCGGCAAACTGTCCGGCGGGCAAAGGCGCCGCGCAGACATCGCCCGCGCCCTCATCGGCAGCCCGCGCATCCTCGTGCTCGACGAGCCGACCACCGGGCTGGACCCAAAGACGCGGCAGTCCGTCCGCGATACGGTGCGGGCCCTGCGCGAGAGGGAGGGCATGACCGTCTTCCTCACGACGCATTACATGGAAGAGGCGGACGGCTCTGACCGCGTCGTCATCCTCGACGGCGGAAAGATCGCGGCGGAGGGCACGCCCGTGCAGCTGAAAAACGCGTATTCCCGCAACTACCTGCGCCTGTACGGCGATGTGCCGGCTCTGGTGCGGGAGGTGCGCGCCTGCGGCATGGAGGCCGCGGCGGAGGGCGGCGCCTGTGTGATGGCGATGGAAAGCGCCGCAGAAGCGCGCGCATTTTTGACGGAACATCCCGATCTGTGTGCCGATTTCGAATTTGTCAAGGGGAAGATGGACGACGTGTTTCTCGCCGTGACGGGCAAAAAACTGACGGGAGGGAACGGCTGATGCACATGCTCTTTTCCATGACTTCCCGCAACTTAAAGATTTTTTTAAAGGACAAGGCGAACATCTTCTTTTCGCTGCTGTGTCCGCTCATCGTGCTGGCGCTGTATGTCCTTTTCCTCGGCAGGCTGCAGGCTGACGGCATCGAAGAGGCTCTCACCGCCATAGGCGTTTCGGGTGCGGAAGACGCCGTACAGGCATTTTGCGACAGCTGGATGCTCGCGGGCGCCGTGTCGAGCGCCTGCATCACGGTGCCGCTGTGCGCGTGCGGGGTGATGGTGCAGGACAGGCGGCGCGGTATCACGGACGACCTGAAGGCTTCGCCCGTGCCCGCATGGGTCGCACCTGCCTCCTACTTCTTGGCCGTGGCGGCGGCTGGCCTCGTCCTCTGTTCGGCGGTGCTCGCCGTCTCCCTCGTCTGGCTCGCCGTTTCGGGCAGCTGGTGCCTCTCCGCCGCGGATGTCTTTGCCTCCGTCGGCGTCATGGTGCTCTCCGTGCTCAGTTCGACGGCGCTCCTCGTCTTCGTGGTCGGCTTTATCCGGTCGGAAGGTGCGTTCACCGGGCTCAACGTCATCCTCGGCACGGTGGTCGGCTTTCTGATCGGCGCGTACATGCCCCTCTCTGCCTTTCCCGAGGGGGTACAGTATTTTTCGGCGTGCATCCCCGGCACCCATTCGGCGGGCTTGTTCCGCAACTTCTTTATGGGAGGCGCTCTCGACGAGCTCGGCGCGCGCTCCTCACCGCAATTTGCGGACGCGTTGGCGGAGGAGTTTTCCATGAAGCTCGATTTCTTCGGCGTCTCGCTCGGGCCTGCCGCCATGGCGGCGGTCGTGGCGGCGGCAGCGGTGCTCTTCGCGGGGCTCGCCGTCCTTGCCCGCGCGTTCGCCGCCCGCAGGAGGAAGGGGGCAAGGTAAAGGAAAGGGGGAGCTTCGGTGCGCCGCCCCGCGCCGCGGCGCATCCCGCACGAAAAGAAAGCGCGCTCCGCAATGTCTGCGGGGCGCGCCTTTGTGCCGTAAGTTTTTGTTTTACAGGGCGGCGGTCACGGTGCTGACCATCGTGTCGAACACTTCGGGGAAGAACATCAGCACGACGACGAGCGCCAGCACGGCGAGGAAGAGGATCAGAAGGATGATGTTCCTCTTGCACATCGCCTCCAGGCCGACCACGCCGATGAGGGCGATGGAGCCGTAAAAGCGGATGCCGTTGAGCACGTTGAGCAGCGCGCCCGGCTCGATGAACCCTACCTTTGCGTTGAGCAGGGTGACCGCATATACGATGACGAGCAGTACGGCGAGGATCTCGCCCAGGATATCGAAGATCGGTTCAAGTCCTTTGAACATTTCTGTTTTCCTCCAAAAAGATTGTACCCTTTCGTACGGTACGCGAATATTGTAGCGCATTTATGCGCGTTTGTCAACCCGCATGTGAAAAAAACTTTACGTCCGTTTCTTTATTTTGATCGCCCGCCTGGCCGCGGAAACGCCGTCCACCTTCGCGATGGCGGCAGAGAGGTCGAGCGGGCAGCCCTCCTCGTCCTGCGGGGGGACGGGGATGAACACCTTTCTGCCGAAACCTTTGGCGAACTTGCGGTCAAAATATTCGACGATGACATTGACGAACAGTCCCCACAACAGGAAGGGCACGGAGATGCTCGCCATCGCCAGCGAAAAGGCGTTGGTCGAGTGCACGGCGGAGAGCACGAGCACGAGGGAGATCGCCGTCGAGGCGAGCTGGGCGGTGTACTTCGCCATCTTGATGAAGCGGTGCAGCTTGGGGCGGGGGGCGTCTTTGAGGTTGATGCGATAGCTCAGGAAGGTGATCGTCGCCGAAAGCGCCACCGCCGTCGCGATGAGCGCGAGCAGCGCGATGGAGAGCGCGTTCCCGAAGGTGCGGTAATAGTACACCGCGTACACCGCATATGCCGTATATCCCGCTAAAAAGATGCAGCTGAGGATGAATCTGGATTTTTTTATCTTTGCTTTGAGACCCATTGCCCCTCTATCATACACGGAAATTTGCATTTTGGCAATCGTTTTTGGATGAAAAGACCTTTTTCCTGCGCGGCGGCGGCACACGGGGGCGGAAAAAGGCGCAAATCGGTTTGCGTTTTCGCACGTTGTATGATATAATAAAGGGAATCAGGCCGCATCGGTGACCCCGCGCGGCGAAGAGGGAGGTCTTGCGCCCGTTGCGAACCGCGCGCTTCGAAAGTGAATTTTTCGACCCCGCCGCCACGCTCGGCTGCGGGCAGGCGTTCCGGTATCTCCCCGCGGAGGAGGGGACGCTCGTCCTTTCGGCAGAGCGGGCGTGCCTGCTGCGCAGGGAGGGAGACGTGACGTTCCTCTCGGCTGAGGAGGAAGACTTCGCGTATTTTCAGCGCTATTTCGACCTCTCCCGCAGCTATGCGGAGATCCTCGCGCGCATCGGCGCGCTGGGCATCCCCCGCCTGTGCGAGGCGGCGGCGTTTGGCAAGGGCATCCGCATCCTCAACCAGGATCCCGCCGAAACGATCGTCTCGTTTATCGTCTCGCAGAACAACAATATCCCGCGCATCCGCGCCATCCTCTCGCGCCTGTGCGAGGCGCTGGGAGAGGAGCGCTCCGCCTGCGGGCACGGCTATTTCGCCTTCCCCCGCATCGAAAGGCTGGCGGAGCAGGGAGAGGCGTTCTATGCCTCCCTCGGCTGCGGCTACCGCGCCCGCTACCTCGCGGGTACGGCGCGGCTGCTCGCGGAGGAGGGCACGGAGAAGCTCGCCGCGCTGCCCACGTCCCGGCTGCGGGAAGCGCTCCTGCGCCTGCCCGGCGTCGGGCCGAAGGTCGCAGACTGCATCCTGCTCTTCGCCTTCCGCCGCACGGAGGCGTTCCCCGTCGACACGTGGGTGGAAAAGGCGTATCGTTCCCTGGGCGGTACCCTCTCCGGGCGGGAAAAGATCGCCGCCGCCCTCGCGGAGAAGTTCGGAGACCTGAGCGGATATATACAGCAATATCTCTTCTATTTTGAAAGGGAAGGAGGAAAGGAAAGATGGCATCCATCACGATAGATGAAACTGTGTGCAAGGGCTGCGGCCTCTGTGCCGAAGCCTGCCCCAAAAAGGTGATCGCGCTGAGCGAGCACCGCATGAACGCAAACGGCTACTTTGTGGCGGAAAAGGTCGCTCCGCAGAACTGCATCGGCTGCGCCTTCTGCGCCATCATGTGCCCGGACTGCGCCATCACGGTGGAGAAGTGAGGTACGCGCCCGCAGCGCAAAGGAGAAATTTGTATGTCTAAGATCTTATTGCACGGAACTGAGGCGATCTGCGAGGGCGCCCTCCGCAACGGGTGCCGCGCGTTTTTCGGCTATCCCATCACCCCGCAGAACGAAGTGCCCGAATACATGTCCGTCAAGATGCCGCAGGTGGGCGGCGTCTTCGTGCAGGCAGAGTCCGAAGTCGCCGCCATCAACATGGTGTACGGCGCGGCGGGCGCCGGCACGCGCGCGATGACCAGCTCGTCCAGCCCCGGCGTCAGCCTCAAGCAGGAGGGCATCTCTTACATCGCCTGCGCGCGCATCCCCTGCGTCGTCGTCAACGTCATGCGTGCAGGCCCCGGCCTGGGCGGCATCCAGCCCGCGCAGGGAGATTATTTCCAGGCGACCAAGGGCGGCGGCCACGGCGATTATCACTTGATCGTGCTCGCGCCCTCTTCCGTACAGGAAGCGTGCGACTACACCTATCAGGCCTTCGACCTCGCAGATAAGTACCGCGTGCCCGTCATGATCCTCGCCGACGGCATGATCGGCCAGCTCATGGAGCCCGTCGAGCTCCCGCCCATGCGCGACCTTTCGGACATCCCCGAAAAGCCCTGGGCGACCAGCGGGCACTACGGCGCGGGCCGCCGCGTGCTCAATTCCCTCATCATCAAGCCGGAGGAGCTGGAGCCGCACGTCAACGCATTGCAGCGCACCTATGACGAGATCTACGCCAACGAGCGCCGCGCCGATACCTATCTCGTGGAGGACGCCGAGATCGTCCTCACCGCCTACGGTACGCCCGCGCGCATCGTGAAGAGCGCGGTCAACGAGCTGCGTAAACAGGGGGTCAAGGCCGGCTGCATCCGCCCCCGCACCCTCTATCCTTTCCCCGACGATACCTACGCGGCCTGCGCGGAGCGCGGCTGCACGAAGGCTTTCCTCAGCGTCGAACTCTCGCTCGGGCAGATGGTGGAGGACGTGCGCCTCGCCGTCAACGGCAAAAAGCCGGTGTATTTCTACGGCAGAACGGGCGGCAACGTCCCCGAAGAGGAGGAGATCATCCGCGCCGCAAAGGATGCCCTCGCAAAGGCGGAGGTGAAATGATGAAAGTATTTGAAAAGACGAAAATGCTGACGGACGCACATCTGCATTACTGCCCCGGCTGCACGCACGGCATCGTGCACAGGCTGGTCGCGGAGAGCATCGAAGAGCTCGGGCTGCAGGAGAAGTGCGTCGGCATCGCGCCCGTCGGTTGCGCGGTGTTCGCCTACGATTATTTCAACTGCGACATGCAGGAGGCGGCGCACGGCCGCGCGCCCGCCGTCGCCACCGGCATCAAGCGCACCCATCCGGACAGCCTCGTGTTCGTCTACCAGGGAGACGGTGACCTCGCCTCCATCGGCATGGCGGAAACTGTGCATGCGGCTGCCCGCGGCGAAAACATCACCATCATCTTTATCAACAACAGCATCTACGGCATGACGGGCGGCCAGATGGCGCCGACGACCCTCATCGGGCAGAGGGCGACCACCTGTCAGAGCGGGCGCGATCCCGCCGTCAACGGCTATCCCATCCGCATCTGCGAGCTGCTCGCCACGCTGGATGCGCCGTACTACATCGAGCGCGTCTCCACGCAGGACGTCAGGCACGTCCTCGCCGCCAAAAAGGCGATCAAAAAGGCGCTGCAAAACCAGGCGGAGGGCAAGGGGTATTCCTTTGTGGAGGTGCTCGTATCCTGCCCGACCAACTGGCACATGAAGCCCGTGGAGGCGCTGCGCTTCATGGGAGAAGAGTGCACAAAGACGTTCCCGCTCGGCGTGTACCGCGATAAATCGAAAGGGGAGGGAAAGTAAACATGATCCGCATCTTGTTGGCCGGCCAGGGAGGCCAGGGCGTTTTGAGCGCGGGCAGGTTCCTCGCAGAGAGCGGCCTGCACGAGGGGAAGGAGGTCTCCTATCTCCCCGCATACGGGCCGGAAATGCGCGGCGGCACCGCGAATTGCTCGGTCATCATCTCCGAGGAGGAGATCGCGTCCCCCCTCTGCAACAATCCTGACGTGCTCATCGCCCTCAACGCGCCCAGCTTCCATAAGTTTGCGCCCCGCGTGAAGAGCGGCGGCATCATCATCGTCAACGGCTCGCTCTCCGATGCGGATGCGGGCAGGGAGGATGTGCGCGTGTACGATCTCCCCCTCAACGAACTCGCGATCGAGGCGGGAGACGTTCGCTCCGCGAACATGGCCGCCCTCGGCGTCCTCTGCGCGGCGAAGCAGGTCGTGCGGGAGAGCAGCATCCTCAACTGCCTCAACGAGCAGTTTGCCGCCAAGCCCCGCGTGCTCGCCTGCAACGAGAGCGCCTTCCGCGCCGGCATCGCTGCCGTCGCCGGGAAATAAGGCTGTCCATGGAAAGATTTACGCGTTTTGACAGGGACGTGCTCGCCTTTTTTGTACAGCACATGCCCTATGAAAACATTCTGCATTTTACGGCGCTGCTCCTCGCGGAGAGCACCGTACCCGTCGGGCGGGACGCGCTCAACGCCTCTCTTGCGAGGCTGTGCGCGGCTCGCCTTCTCGTATGCGAGGGCGCGGAGATATGCGCCTCCGACGAAGTGAAGCTCGCCGCCCGCGGCAGGTTCTGGAACGCGGAAGGCTGGAAGGACAGGCTCTTCGAGGCAGCCTTTGCGGAAGAGGACGCGCGGGGAGAGGCGCCCGCCCCGCAGCAGGCCGGGGCCGCACGGCCCGCGGGGGAATATGTCGGCGCCGAGCCATTCGAGCAGGCGCAAAGATACGCGCGGCGGGCGAAAAAATTATCGGGCGAGGTATCCCCCGCCCGCAGGCGCGGCCTGGTTGCGGCAGCCGTCCTCTTCTCTCTGCTGTTCTTGGCCGCCGCGGCCGTCACTGCCTGCATCGCCTTGTTCAGCGCCATCGAAGGGGATCATGACGGCACCTTCGCCGCCGTCGGCAGTTTTCTCTTCCTTCCCGCAGCGCTGTGGTGTTTCGCCTGCGCCCTGTCCGTGCGGAAGGCGGAGCAGGGGGGCTTTTCTGCCCGGTGCAGGCGGGCGCTGTTTGCCGCGTCGATGCTCTCTTCTCTGGCGCATGCCGCCTTCTTTGCGGCGCTCATCCCGCAGGCGGTGCACCACGCGGCAGGGCTCGCCCTCGTGCTCGCCGCGGCGGGCGGAGCCGCCGCGGCGTATGCGTACAAGAGGCGGCCTCCCGCGGTGCGCGCCGCCCGCATCCGCAAAAAGCTGTATCATGCGCGCGTCTTCGCCCTCACGCGGTGCGCGCGGTTCTGGCTGGGCGGCGCAGACGTGCTTTCCGACGAATACAGGAAGCCCGCCGCGGGGGCGTCCGCGGACATGTACGCCTTCGGGCGCAGGCTGGAGGCAAAGATGTATGCCGTCTGCGGAGAAAACACCTTCCACGTCGCGCTCGCCGAGCATAGGGGCATCTCGGTGATCGGCCTTCCGCGCTTTGCCGATCTTGCGGCCGCCCGCGCGGGGGAGGAATCGGAGCGGGAGGACGAAAAAAAGAATGCCGTCCTCGAGGTCGCCCTGTTGAAAGAATATGCCGCGCGCGAGCGCGCGCAGGCGGGGAGAGAGGCGCTCTCGTGGTCGGAGGACGGGCTCATCGGCGGGTTTGTCTGCCTGCAGGACGGCCTTTACTGTGCAAAGTGCAGCGCGCCCTTCTTCCGCGCGCCTTACGACCCCGAACAGCCGGAAGGGGCAGGGGATGTGTTCGCGTTTTCCCCCGCGCCCGACGGCCCTTCCGAGGAGGAAGTTTCCTGGGAGCCGGTGATCGAGGAGAGCTTCCGGACGCGCGAACATGCGGAGGCTTTCCTGCGTCTCGTCCTCGCGGAGGCAGATGCGGAAGAGCTGTACGCGACCCTCGCCGAATAGCGGAGCTGTGGAAAAGAGCGGCGGATCGCCGGAGAAAACAAA
>CASFTB010000029.1 GCA_949297575.1 uncultured Bacillota bacterium
CCGCCTCCTCTGCGGCGGCTGCGGCACAGAGCGCGGAGGATGCCGCCGACGACGCCGCGGCAGCTGCGGCGAGCGCGGAGCTGGCGCGCACCTATGCGGAGATCGGCATACAGCCCAACACGCAGTACGCCTCCTTTTCCGCGCTGCCCGCAGAGGGCAGCACGAAGTTCATCTACCTCGTGCCCACCGCCGACGAGCAGGGGCACAACGCCTTTGACGAGTACATCTGGGTGCCCTCCGAGGGCGCGTACGAGTTTATCGGGTCGACGGAGATCGACCTCTCGGAGTACGCCAAAAAGACGGGCAGTTACGGCGGCATGGCGGTGGGCAGCGCCGCGCAGGTCACGGAGGGCATCGGCGGCAAGGCGCTCTCTGCCATCTTCGAGGCGGACGGCACGACGGTAAAAGCCGCTTCCCGCGCGGAGGCGGACGGAGAGGGCAACGACTTCGCCTCGACGTATGCCAGACAGACGGGCACCTACACGGGCATGACGGTGGGCAACGCTTGGACGGCCATCAACGCGAACTACGCCAGCTCTGCCGGAAACGTGGCGGGCATCTACGCGCACTACCTGACTCTCTCCGCGTCAGTAGGGAGCGGGGGAGACTATATCCGCGGGGGCGCGGTGCTCTTTTCCGACGAGGAGACCGCCGTCACCTCCCTGTACGACTGGTGCACGGGCCGTTCCTTTGCGGCAGGGGAGAAGCTGCCGCTGTTCGGCGTGTACAGCGCCTCTGGCACGATGTACCCCCTTACCGCCTTCTATATCAACGAGTACAACCAGCCCTGCGTCGAATACGTCGGCGAGGGCGGCGCGGCGGCGCATGTCGTCAACTATCTTGGCGGCACGGACAAGGCGATCGAGCTGCAGCTCTGATCTTGTACAAAAAAAAGAGGGGCGCCCGCTCGGGAAGAGCGGACGCCCCTTTTCGTCTGTAGTAGGGGACGGCGTCGGTCATTGCAGCGTCGGCTGCTTGCGGAAGATGAGGTAGCAGGCGCTCAAAAGCACCGCGGCCGCCACGACGGGCACCAGCACGAGGATGCTGATCGCGAGGGCGGGATCGGGATGCACGAGCAGTTCGTGATCGATGGTGCCGCGGTATTCCTTTCCGTCCGCGGCATAGGAGACGAGCACGCGGCCGTCCTCGTCGGGCGCGGTCAGCACGCGCAGCAGTTCCTCGTTTTCCAGCGTGATCTCGTCGGACGCATCGGAGATATTCGCGAGCGTCACGCTCGCGCCCCGCTCGAGGTTGCGCCAGACGAACTGCGTCGTGCCCGCAGAGCCCGTCTGCGCGGCGGGGATGAGGTAGCTCTCCGGCACGAACCCGTACCGCACGCCGTCTGCACCGTCGCAGCGCACGAAGGCATAGCTGCCGCAGTCGAGCACGCCGCTCTCGGGGGTGAGCACGGAGAGCACCGTCACGCGCGTTCCCTTGGAGAGGTCGGCGAGGCGGCAGAACGCCGCGTATTCGTAAGGGTCGTTTTCCTCCCCCGTGGGCGCGCTCGTGCGCATGGCGGGGTACTTGTACAGCCCCGCGTCGTTGGAGAGCGTCGCCGCCGTATAGGAGGGGGACTGCACCGCATCCGGATAGGTGTAGCCGCTGCCTTTAAGCAGCAGGCAGAGTTCGTAGGTGCGCGTGACGACGAATTCGTTTTCGACCTCTTCGTCGTAGAAGAGCGCGAGAACGCCGTAATCCGTCTCCGCCAGCGCGACGCCCGTGCGCGGCTCTTCGGCACGATAGTATTCGCCGCAGTCGAGCAGGGCCGCCTCTTCTTCCAGGGAAGAGAGGCCGATCCCGACGCAGACGGTGCCCGCATTTGCGGTCACGAGGCGGTTTTGCGCAAAGGCTTCGTCCGGAAGGTCGTCAAAGACGGCGCCGTGCGCCTCCGTCCCGGAAAGGTTGTTGAGAGAGGAAACGTTCAGCCCCCGCGCCGCGGCGATGAACCCGTCCGAGAGGATATAGACGGTATCGTCCTCATACCCGAACGCGAAAGACAGCGCCGAAAGTGCGGTCTCGCTGTAGACGAAAGCGTCGTCGTTGAAGGTGTCGCCGAAGGCGTAGCTGTCGATCGTATAGGTCGTACCGTGTTCGTAGCGGTAGACGGAATCGCCCGTCAGTGCGTAGATATTTCCTTCATAGTCGGAGAGGATCTTCAAAGGGGGGGCAGTGAAGGCGCAGGTAAGATCTCCCGCTCCGCCCTTTCCAAAGGTGGTCTCCGTATAGACATAGACGGACTGTTCACTCGCTACATAGATGTTCCCGAACAGGTCGGCGGCGACGGAAACGGGAGAATGGGAGACCTTGCCCGCGATGAGCGTATTTTTACCGCTGAGGGCGCTCTCTTCGGATTGGATACAGGCATTATTGTTGCCGCCCGTCACGATGTAATAGTTGCCGTAAGAGTAGGCGATGTCGACGACCTGTGCGCTGAAAGAGGCGGAAGGCAGGGAGAGCTTAGGGCTCTCTTCGCCGTAAGCATAGATGTACAGGGCATGCCCGTCGGAAACAGCGAACGAATTTTCCCCCGCGCAGAGGATAAGGGGATCGTACCCCACGGTAACGGAGGCGCCGTATGCGCGATCTTTCGTGTCGTATACAAGGATGCGGCTGTTGGTGGTGTCCGCGACGAGCAGCGTCTGCCCGAACAGGGAGATGCCGGCAGCGCCCGGGCCAAGCCTGTTTTCTGCGTCCGAATATTTGCCGATGCGATAGTCGTCGAAATCCTCGGACCCGATATCATAGCGGAGGATCTCGTCGCCGGAGAGGACATAAAAGTCTCCTCCGTACTGTTTAACGACGGAACAACCGTCGCGGAAAGACTGTTGATCGGAACCGCGGTATAATCTGTTGCCCGCGTTGCTGTAAAGGATGTCTCCGTTGCTCGGCCCAGCGACGGCAAAGTATTCGATGGCGTCGGTGGTCGTGTACCCGCCCGTTGCCGCCGTCGGGGAGCAGCTGCGCACGGAATTCCCTTCCGAAACATACACGGTGCCGCCGTAGATGGCAAAGGCGGGCTTAGAGGAGTCGAGGATGTCGAGTTCGGAAGTGGCGGCCGTCACTTCCAGCCCGTCGATCGTCGTATAATAGAGGCTGCTCGTGGTGCCTGTCTGAATGGTGTAGTAGATCTCATTGCCGGAAAGCTGCATGACGGAGGGGGGAGAGCCGTTCCACGTCAGCTGTGCGGGCTGCATCGTCTCGAGGTCGAGGCAGTGCAGCTTGTTTCCCGTCTCGATATACAGGAGAAAGTCTCCTTCGTCGCAGCGGTACAGGTTGAGGGAAGAAATTTCTCCGCTTGTGGGCAAGGTATATTTGTTATAGATATTTTCTGCCCGCGAGTAGAGATAGATCGCGGCGTTTGAAGCGTCCGGCTTGTCCGCGATGGCGATGTAGTGTTCGTCCAGCGTGAAGTCGGTGGGGTCGGTGAGGGAAATGTACTGCTCATAGTTTTCGGGCAGCAGAAGTTCATAGTTTGCCCCGCCTTCCGCCTCCGTCTCCGCCGCGAGGGCGGGCGTCCACGCCGCGCAGAGCGAGAGCGCCAGCGCGATCGTCAAAATTGTAAGTAGCGTCTTTTTCATTCCGTTCCCCGAATGCCCCGCGCGGGGCCCTTTCGCAAAAAAATCTTCGCGCGCGTGCGCGCATCTATACAGTATGATTATACCACACATCGTGCCGTTTGTCGACAATATTTTGCAACTTTCGCCCTCCTTCAAACATTTGCTTTTTTTGAGAAAATATTAAAACAGGCATACGCATGCCTGTTTAATGTGTTATACTGTCCATAAATACGAACATATGTTCGTATTTATGGCAGGGAGAATGGAATCCCGCCGAAAAATATGAGATAATAGGGATGCGTGCGGCGAGAGATGCGGGGGTATGAGCTGCGGGCGGCGCGCGAAAGGAGGTCACGATTTGAAGGAGTATCAGGCTGTGCTGCTCTATGTTTACCCGAAACTGGAGCGGATCGAAGAGCACATCGGGCAGTTGGTGGAGGCGAAGGCGCGCGCCTCGTACGCGGGGAAGGAGTCGACGGAGGCCTGCGCGAAAAAGATGATCGAATATTTGTGCATCAAGGATTGTTTCGCCCGGGTGCGCGCCTCTCTCAACGAAATACTCGCCGCGCTTTCGCGGGAAGAGCGGTACCTGCTCGAATACAAGTATTTCCGCCGCAAAAGAGTGCTGGAAGGGGAGTTCGCGGGCATGTGCTGCTCCTTTGCGGAGCGCACCTATTACCGCCGCCAGCGCAGGCTTGCGGAAAAGCTGAACGGCGAACTGATCAGGCGGGGGATGGACGAGGCGTGGTTCATGCGCACCTTCGGCGATGTCCCGTACATGATGGCGGCGCTGCGCAGCGTGCGCGCATCCGGCGCGCGCGACATGGCGGACAAGCGCGCCTGCGGCTGCCCGCAGGTGCAGAAAGTGCAAAAGAGATCGCGCGGGGCGTAAGAAGTTGACTCACAAAGAAAACACTGCGACCTCTCCGCTTTGTTGGCAATGGTTTCAAGTCGGCTGCAAAGTTCCGGCACAATATCGATGCGGCTGTGCTTCTCTCCGAGCCCGCCCTTCGGGGCGGGTGAGAAAATTCGAGCGTTACCATTGACGGCATAGGAAAAGTGTGCTACAATGATAGCGCTTTTCTTATACAAGGAGAAAAGCGATGGCAGGGCTGGGCTGGCTGTTCGCCTGGGCAAAGGAAAACGGAATAGAGTTACCGCTGGAAGAGAACGGCTCCGTGGATATTCAAAAGCTGTTGGAGCTGTATGATGAGTGGAGGAAATCCAACAAATCTAACGGGGCAGAGCGGGACAGCTATTTTCTTCCTGACGAAATCCTTCCGAAATCGTTAAGCGCGAAGTGGGCGAATTATGAAATAACCTTGCATAATGGAAAGACGGCTCATTTTGCAGAGGGAAGCCGTCTACAAAACAAGGAAGTTTTTGCCGGGAAAGGTTGTAAAAGAAAGATCGACGAGGAAGACAGGCTTGTCCGTGTGTATGGGAATCCGCCTGGAAGCTGGAAAAAAATAAAAGCAAACGCGGTATTAGTGGACGAAGACGGAGAAGAAAGACAAGCGGAGATACATTGGTATGAGGCAGACGGAGGAGAAAAGGAGGAAATAAAGTTCAAAAAATGGATAACATGAAAGTTAAATATATCGGAGAATATTATAAAGTATCTTTAATCAAGGGGAAAATCTATGATGTACTGTCTGTTGAGGATGGATGGTACAGGATAAAAGATGAAACAGGTGAAGATTATTTATTCTCGCCGAATGATTTCGAAATTGTAGAAAAATAATTAAATTAATTTAAACAAATGTTAAGCACCAAGCTAAACGGCGAGGTGCTTTTACTTTAAAAAAACAGCCGTTTTTGGGGTAAAGTGCCCCGAAAACGGCTGTTTTTTGATTTTGGCGCAGAAGGCGGCATACAGCCGAAACCCCGGAGGGGTCCCCTCGGCTGAGCGTCGCGGGCTTTGCCCGCTCGTGTGAACGGACGCGCGGTCATCCTTTCCTTCCTTTTCGGCTTTACGGCCGCGCGTGGTTCGAATCTTTCCGTATCACAAAGAGGGACTGCCCGATAGGCAGTCCCTCTTTGTGGCGCAGAAGGCGGGATTTGAACCCGCGCTACGGTTTCCCGTACTACTCCCTTAGCAGGGGAGCCCCTTGAGCCACTTGGGTACTTCTGCACGGCTCACGGAATAAGCGCTCCTGTACGGATGCGCTTAATTATAATACCATATCTGCGCCCGTTTGTCAAAGTATCTCGGCTGTGTTCGGCAAAACTTTTTTCAATTTTTTCGCCTCGGATGTGCACACGCGGAGGGCTTTGCCCGAAAAAAGCGCGCCGCGCGCGGGGGATGTCGCACAATTTTCTGTAAAAATTCGAAGAAGTGTTGCAAACGCGCGCGCCCTGTGGTAAAATATTCGAAAAGGGGGAGTTAAATATGAATATCTGGCACGATATTTCCGCCAAACGCATCAAGAGCGAAAATTTCATGTGTTATATCGAGATCCGCAAGGGCTCCAAAAGCAAGTACGAGCTGGACAAGGAGACGGGCGTATTGCGCCTCGACCGCGTGCTGTACACCTCCACGGTGTACCCCGCCAGCTACGGCTTTATCCCGCGCACCCTCGCCGACGACGGCGACCCGCTGGACGTGCTCGTGCTGTGCAGCGAGCCCATCCTGCCCGCCACGCTGGTGCAGTGCTATCCCATCGGCGTCATCAATATGCTCGATGACGGCAGCCAGGACGAAAAGATCATCGCCATCCCGTTCCGCGAGCCGACGTACAACATCTACAGCGACATCGCGCAGCTGCCGCACCACATCTTCGACGAAATGATGCACTTCTTTGAAGTGTACAAGGTGCTCGAACACAAAAAGACCTCCGTCAAGGAGATCCGCGGCCGCGAGACGGCGGTCAGCGTCGTCCAAAAGTGCATCGACCTGTACCGCGCGAAATTCGGCGGCGGGCAGTGAAGGGCGCAGCGGAGGGAAAAATGCAGAAGAGGCTGCTCATCGTCGTAGACATGCAGAGGGACTTTATAGACGGCGCGCTCGGCACTCCCGAGGCGCGCTCGATCCTGCCCGCCGTGCGCGCCCGCATCCTGCTCGCGCGTGGGAGGGGAGAGGAGGTCGCCTTCACGCGCGATACCCACGCGCCCGATTACCTCTCCTCGCAGGAGGGGAAAAAGCTGCCCGTCCCGCACTGCCTGCGCGGCAGCGGCGGCTGGCAGCTCGCAGACGGGCTGGCGGAGGAAGGGGATCGCGTCTTCGACAAGCCCGCCTTCGGCTCGCCCGCGCTCGCGGAATATGTCCGCGCGGGCGGCTATTCCGCCGTCGAGCTGGTCGGCGTGTGCACGGATATCTGCGTCATCTCCAATGCCCTGCTCGTCAAGGCGTTCTGCCCCGAAACGCCCGTCTCCGTGCGGGCGGACTGCTGTGCGGGCGTCTCGCCCGAAAGCCACGCGCGCGCGTTGGAAGCGATGCGCGCCTGTCAGGTCGATATCGTATAAATTTTTCGAGGAGAAGGCGCCCCGTGCGGGGCGCCTTCTCTGTCGCCGCCTGCGCCGCGGCAAAAGAAAAAGCCCCCGCGGGGGCTTTTCTTGCTTCAAGCTTCTTCGGCGATGCGCTCCATCGCCAGCAGGGCGCCGTTCTCCGCATTGGAGGGCACGGGCACGCCGATGCGCTCCTTCAGTGCGGGGTAGGCGTTCTGCGTCACGAACGGGTGCCCGCTCTCGAGCAGCATCTCGTAGTCGTTCATGTGGTCGCCGAAGGCGGCGCATTCCCCGCGCGCGAGGCCGAGGTGTGCGCGCAGAAAGCGCAGCGCCGCGCCCTTGTCCGTCCTCTTTTCCGAAATATCCAGCCAGTTGCCGCCGGAGAGGATGATGCGCAGGTCGGGCAGCGCCTGCGGCAGCACGCGCATGCAGCCCCGCTCCGGCCCGCCGCCGTCGTAAACGGCGATCTTGCACACGTCCTCGCGCGCCGCCACCTCGCCGAGGTCCCTGCGCGCGTTGTCGACATAAGAGGCGCGCACGAACCGGAGGAAGGGCTGCGCGTCGTCCTCGTAATAGGCGCAGTCCGGCGTGCAGAGGAGGGCGTGTGCCCCGGGCAGTTTCCTGACCTCGCACAGGGCGCGCTGCACGGCGAGGCGGGGCAGCGTTTCGCAGCGCAGCACCTCGCCGCGGCAGGCGACGATGGCGCCGTTTTCGGCGATGACGGCGATCTTGTCCCACACGGGTGCGAACATCCGCCCGAGGGCGGTCAGCTGCCTTCCGCTCGCCGGGCAGAACAGGATGCCTTTGCTATGCAGTTTCCGGATGATGCGGAAGGCTCCCTCGGGCAGCTCTCCTTCCGGGGTGAGCAGCGTGCCGTCGAGGTCGCTCGCGATGAGTCTGATCATGGTCTGTTTTCCGTGGGGTAAGTAGCGGCAGCCCTCACATCAGCGGGGCAAAGCCGCGCAGGAAGGCGCGGTAAGCGAGGCGGGGCAGGCTGTCCTTTATGTCCTTTTCAGTCACTTCCGTGCACTCTTCACAGGTCTGCGCGTAATCGTCGCGCAGCTTCGCGCTCACCCGCTCGTCGAAGAACATCATGTCGCATTCGAAGTGCAGGTAGAAGCTGCGGAAGTCCATGTTTGTGGAGCCGATGATGCAGTATTTGTCGTCGCTGACGATGCTCTTCGCGTGGATAAAGCCGGGCGTATAGCGATAGATGCGTATGCCCTCCTTTACGAGCTGCGAATAGAAGGCCTTGGTCACGGCGAACACGTACTTTTTGTCCGGGATGTTGGGCACGGTGATGCGCACGTCCACGCCCGAACGCGCCGCCGTGATGAGCGCGCGCTTCATCTCCCCGTCCAGGATGAGGTAGGGGGTATTGATCCACACATATTTTTTTGCGTTGTAGATGAGTTTGAGGTAGAGGTCCTCGCACACGTTCACGCACTCTTCGAGGGGAGAATCGGAGAAGGCGACGCAGGCGACGTCGCCCTTGGGGCAGTCGGTGAGGTACTTCGTATAATCCTCTTCTTCCGCCGCGCGCGTGGACCACAGCTGCAAAAACATCGCCGCGAAGTTCTGCGCGGCCCGCCCGCGGATCATCACGCCCGTGTCCTTCCATTGCCCGAAGGGGCTGGATTCGTTGATGTATTCGTCCGAGAGGTTGATGCCCCCCGTAAATGCCGTCACGCCGTCGATGAGGGCGATCTTGCGGTGGGTGCGGTTGTTCTGCGCGATGTCCAGCACGGGGCGGAAGGGGTTGAAGCACATGCACTTCACGCCCTGGCGCTCCAGCTCGGCGGCATAGTTGTCCGGCACTTTGAGCATGGAACCGATATCGTCGTAGATGACGCGCACGTCCACGCCTTCGGCGGCCTTCCGCCTGAGGATCTCGAGCACGGTGTCCCAGAATTTTCCGGGGCGGAGGATGAAGTATTCGAGGAAGATGTATTTTTTCGCCTTCTCCAATTCCTCGCGCAGGCGGTCGAAGTACGTCTCTCCCGAAGGGAAGTATTCAAATTCGTAGCAGTCCGTGGCGGGTAGCCGCGTCGTCTTTTCCACGTATTCGGCGCAGCTTCTGGCAAAGTCGTCGCTCGCGAAGCTGCCCGCGCTCGCGTCCGTGCGCGCGCCCTTCCTCGTATAGAGGATGTCCATGGCGGAAAATTTCTTCGCGATCTCTTTCAGCTGGCGGCGGGGTCGCGGCCGGCGGCGCAGCGTCAGGTAGAGCAGCGCCCCGACGGGCGGGATGAGAAGCACGGGCACCAGCCAGGCGATCTTGTATTCCGCGTTCATCTCCGAATTGATGATGAAGATGCCGATGACGATGTCCAGCAGGATGACCGCCGCGCACAGCGAGATAAAGATCCACGTCGAGTGGATGCTGAACAAAAACCAATAGAATGCGGCGGGGATGATGGCGATCTCGACAAGGAGTAAAAAGCAGACGAGCAAGAATTTGCTCGTCAGCAGCTTCCCCAATTTTTTCAGGCGCATGGCTTTCCCTCCCTTTTCAGGCGAGCATGTTGATGACGGCGGGGCCTTCGTTTATTCCTTTTTCCAGGCTTTCCGCACTCTCGGCGAGTGCCTTTTCCGCCTCGGATGCGGGGTAGGTGCGGATGCGGAAGGGGGCGATGTCGATCGCCTTGTTTACGAGCAGGTTGATCGCCGTGCCGTAATTGGTGAGCCCGTTGGTGACGGAACAGAGGGTCAGCCTCTTTTCCTGGGCGATGTTCAGCTTTGCCTGCATGTCGGGGAAGGCAAAGCCCGCAAACACGGTGCGCCCGCCGCCGGCGGTCATTTCGAACGCAGTTTCTGGGGGCACGCCGCAGAAACTGCAATACACGCTCGCCGCGGCCATCCTGCCGCCCGTGATGCGCATGAGTTCGTCTTTGAGCGTCTCGTCCGTCTTCAGCGTATAGTAGACGCCGCACTGTGCGGCGACGGCGAGCTTCTCTTCGCTCCCGTCGATGAGCACGGGCACTGCCTGGCGGTAGATGAGCAGCTGCGAGAGGATGTTGCCGAACGTCCCCGCGCCGAACACGGCCACGTGCGTGCCCTTGGGCGCGTCGAGCTTGTCGACGACGGCCTCGCAGGCGGACACGACGCCGACGAACAGCGCCTCCTCGTCGGAGACGGAAGGAGGCAGAGGGGAAAGCATGGATTCCTCCGTCACGACAAAATCGCGCAGGAACCCTTCGCCGTTCATGCCCGCGGTGCGCGGATGCGCGCAGCTCTCCGTATCCCCCGCCAGGCAGTGTTCGCAGCTGCCGCAGGGCAGGGTATCGTGGAGGTAGACGCGCGTATTTTTTTCGACGGCCGTGCAGCCCGCGCCCGCTTCGCCGACCACGCCCACGGCGAACATGCCGGGCACGAGCGGGTACTTCGGGTGCAGGGTGCCGCTGTAATTGCGCACGTCCGCGTCCGAAAGGAGCAGTTTTGTCACCTTGACTTTTGCCTGCGTCTCGCCGGAAACGGCGTCAGGCCTCTCTTCCGCGGTGAGAACTTTGGGCGAAAGTATCTTCCAGATCTTCATTGCAACCTCAAAAAAAGATGATTCTCCGCTGTCGGCGGATCATTCAAAGCTATTATAATGCAAAGGGGAGGAATTTGCAAGCAATTCTCGGGCTCTTTTCGCACTTCTGCGGGGGCGCGCCCCGTTCGGCGCGCTTTTTCTCCCTTTTCCGCCCGCGCGGGCACGCCGCGGGCCTTTGCGGCGGAGGGGCCCACCACAAAAAAATTTTTCGCCGCGCCGCGATTTTGTTTGACTTGCAGGCGAAAATAATATATAATGTATCAGCATCTTGATGAAAGAAAGTAAGGCAGAGAGGTGAAACAATGAAACCCGATATTCATCCCGACTATCACGAGGTCACCGTGACTTGTGCCTGCGGGGCGACTTTCAAGACCGGTACCACTAAAAAAGGGGATACTCTCAAGGTTGATATCTGCAGCAAGTGCCATCCCTTTTTCACCGGCAGACAGAAACTCGTAGATACAGGCGGCAGAGTCGACAAGTTCAAGAAAAGATACGGAATCTAGTATTTGCGTTTCAGCTCCGAGTTTTTGCTTGGGGCTGATTTTCTTTTTTTGCCCCCCTTGGGGCGGCTTCCCGGCGTGAGATCATCCATGAAAGAGAAAAAAAAGAAGGAAAACCGTACCTATATCGGCGGGCAGGCGGTGCTCGAGGGCGTCATGATGCGCGGCAAAACGGCGTATGCGACGGCCGTGCGCGACCCCGAGGGCAACATCCAGGTGGAGAGCCGCCGGCTGAATACCTCGAAGGGGATGAAGCGCGTCGCCAGGATCCCCCTCGTGCGCGGCGTCGTCAATTTCGTTTCCTCCCTCGTCGTCGGCTCCAAGATCCTCATGCGCAGCGCCGAGGTGTACGGAGACGAGGGCGAACCCTCCAAATTCGAAAAGTGGTGCGAGGAAAAGCTGCACCTCAACCTGATGTCCGCCGTCTCCTTTCTGGCAACGCTTTTAGGCGTTCTTTTGGCGGTGGGGCTGTTCATCGCCCTGCCCATGTGGCTGTCCAACCTCATCTTCTCGGAGGAGAGCGGCCTGCGCTATACCATCGGCTATAACCTCACGCAGGGCGGGCTGCGCCTGGTCATCTTTATTCTGTATATCGTCGCCGTCACGGCGATGAAGGACATCCGCCGCGTGTTCATGTATCACGGGGCGGAGCACAAGACCATCACCTGCTTCGAAAAGGGGCTGGAACTCACCCCCGAAAACGCGAAAAAGTGCTCGCGCATCCACGACCGCTGCGGCACGACCTTCCTCTTCCTCGTCATGGCGGTCAGCATCGTCGTCTTTTCCGTCGTCAACTGGGTGTGCGACAAGTATCTCGACATCTTTACCTACAACGAGGTGATCAACTACCTCATCCAGTTCGCGATAAAGATCCTCTTCCTGCCCTTCGTGGCGGGGCTCTCGTACGAGGTGCTCAAGCTGCTCGCCAAATCGGACAGCAAGCTGCTGCTGCCCCTAAAAGCGCCCGGCTTTGCCCTCCAGCTGCTCACCACGCGCGAGCCGGAGGACGATATGCTCGAAGTCGCCATCGCCGCTTTCAAAAAGGTCGCGGAGATGGATGCAGACCAAAAGATCCCCGAAGAGGACTTCGTGGTCTCAAAATCGGTGCACCGTTACCTCGAAGATCTGAAAAACCTCTTTGCGGAGAGCGGCATCGACGGGAGCGACGCCGAGTGGCTCGTCTCGCTGAAGACGGGCATCCCGCGCAGCGGGCTCGCTTCCTCCGAGAAGATGCTGGTGCCGAGCGAAGTGCGCGCGCTGGACGCCCTCGCGGGCGAGAGGCTGACGGGCAGGCCGCTGTGGTACGTGCTCGGAGATACCGAATTTTACGGCTGTACGATAAAAGTGGACGAGCGCGTGCTCATCCCCCGGCCCGAAACGGAGCTGCTCGCCGAGCGCGCCGTGAAGGAGGCGAAGGAGGGCAGCCGCATCCTCGATTTGTGCACGGGCAGCGGCTGCATCGCCGTGTCCGTCGCCAAAAACGCCGCGGACAGGCATGTGTCCGTCACAGCCGCCGACGTCAGCGCGCCCGCGCTGGAGGTCGCGCGTGAAAACGCCGCCGGGTGCGGCGTCGCGGTGCGATTTTTAGAAAGCGATCTCTTTTCCGCGGTGGAAGGGGAGTTCGATATCATCACCTGCAACCCGCCCTATATCAGGAGCGGCGACCTTGCCGCCCTGCAGCCCGAAGTGAAGGATTTCGAGCCCCTCCTCGCCCTCGACGGCGGAGAGGACGGGCTGGATCTCTACCGCAGGCTCGCCGCCGAGGCGCCCGCGCACCTCGCGGAGGGCGGCCTGCTGCTCATGGAGTGCGGGCAGGGGCAGGCGGAGGAAGTTGCCGCCCTCTTTGCGCCCGCCTTTGAAACGGAGATCGTGCAGGACTACGCGGGCATCGGCCGCATCGTGGCGGCGCGCAGGCGCGCAGCGCCGCAAAACGGAGCATCATGCTGAAAAAGTTAGAGGACCTTTTAGAAAAATACCAAAAACTTTCCGCGGAGATGGCGGATCCCGCCGTCCTGTCGCAGCCGGAAAAATGGACGCAGTGCGCCAAAGAGCACGCAGAGCTCTCCGAAACGGCGGAAAAGTACCTCGAGTACAAGAAGACGGAAAAGGAGATGAACGAAGCCTTCGCCGCCGCCGAAACGGAACCGGACCGCGAACTCAAAGACATGCTCACCGAAGAGGGCTACGCCTGCAAGGAGAAGCTGTCCGCCATTTACGGCGAGCTGCGCGTCCTGCTGCTGCCCAAGGACAAGAACGACGACCGCAGCGTCGTCATGGAGATCCGCGGCGGCGCGGGCGGAGACGAAGCCAGCCTGTTTGCGGCCGACCTGTACAACATGTACTGCCGCTATGCAGATTCCATGCGCTGGAAGACGGAGATCGTCGACGCCAGCGAGACGGAGGTGGGCGGCATGAAGGAAGTGGTCTTCACCGTTTCCGGCAAGGGCGTGTACAGCAAACTCAAGTACGAGAGCGGCGTGCACCGCGTGCAGCGGGTGCCCGAAACGGAGTCGCAGGGGCGGGTGCATACCTCCACGGTCACCGTCGCCGTGCTCCCCGAGCCCGAGGACGTAGACGTGCACATCGAGGAGAAAGACCTCAAGATAGATACCTACCGTTCGGGCGGGGCGGGCGGCCAGCACATCAACAAGACGGAGAGCTGCATCCGCATCACTCACCTGCCCACCGGCATCGTCGTCACCTGTCAGGACGAGCGCTCGCAGATCAAGAACCGCGAAAAGGCGATGAAGGTCTTGAAGAGCCGCCTGTACGATTATTATAATGAGAAATATCAGAGCGACTACGCGGAGAACCGCAAGAGCCAGATCGGCACGGGAGACCGCAGCGAGCGCATCCGCACCTACAATTTCCCGCAGAACCGCGTCACCGACCACCGCATCGGCCTCACGCTGTACTCCCTCGATACCTTCATCATGGGGGACATCGGCGGCATGCTCGAAAGCCTCGCCATTGCAGACAGGGAGGCGAAGCTGAGCTCGGAGATTTTGTTTTGAGCCGTCAAAACAAAATCTTCCGAATTTGAAGGGGCAGCCGCCGCCCTTGCGGTACGGCCGTTTCCCCCTCGCCGCGGCATCTTTGGGGCACACGTTTTAATAAATGCCGCGGCTTTACCCCCTTCCGGGGGAGCCGAAAGCATTCGGCAAATTGAGTGCGCTTAGGCAAAAATATGATTTTGCCACGCGCAGTGATTTATAAGAAATTTTTTAATGATTCGCGCAAGCAGAACCACGCTTCTGCGGTAGCGCACCCCCGTTTGCGCGGGAGCGCTCTTGCAGGAAAGGTGAATGCGGCGCGCGTTATTTAAGGTTTGCCCCACTCTCAGGGCTCCCGAAAATCGCAGGGCGAAGCCCGAGATTTTTGGGAAGAGGAGGAGCGGAGCGCGCATGCGAGCGTTGCACCTTTGGGGCGACGCGAGAGAAATCGCAGGGCGAAGCCCGAGATTTTTGGGAAGAGGAGGAGCGGAGCGCGCATGCGAGCGTTGCACCTTTGGGGCGACGCGAGAGCGCAGCCGACTGCGACGACGAGCGCCGCAGTGAAAAACCTCCGCTGTCCCGAGCAGGGCGAGGGCACCGGGGTTGTCCTAAATCCGCAGAAATTTGTTTTATCAGCTTAAAACAAATTTCGCGAGCATTTCCCATCGTTTTCAATATTTTATTCTATATATACAGAGGTACCACTTATGAACACGACAAAGCGCATTTCTTCCATTTCTCCCTCTCTGACCCTTGCCATCACCGCCAAGGCAAAGGCGATGAAGGCGGAAGGGAAGTCCGTCGTCGGTTTCGGCGCGGGCGAACCCGACTTCAATACCCCGCAGCACATCATCGACGCGGCGAAAAAGGCGCTGGACGACGGCTGCACCAAATACACCCCGTCCTCGGGCCTTCCCGCGCTGCGCAAGAAGATCGCCGAAAAGTTCAAAGAGGAGCAGGGGCTCGACTACGACCCGTCGCAGATCGTCGTCTCTTCGGGCGCGAAGCACTCCATCTTCAACGCGATGTTCGCGCTCGTCGAGGAGGGGGACGAGGTCATCATCCCTTCCCCGTACTGGCTGACCTACCCCGAAGTGGTCAAGGTGTGCGGCGGCACGAGCGTGTTCGTCGAGGGGCACAAGGAGAACCACTTCAAGATCACCCCCGAAGACCTCAAAAAGGCGATCACCTCCAAGACGAAGATGCTCATCTTCAACTCTCCCTCCAACCCCACGGGCACGGTGTACACCGAGGCGGAGATCCGCGCCCTGGCCGCGGTGTGCGAAGAGGCGGGCATCTGGGTGCTCTCCGACGAGATCTATTCCAAGCTCATCTACGACGGCGTAAAGCACTTCTCCATGGCGCAGGTCAGCGAGTGGATGAAGGATCATACGGTCGTCGTCAACGGCGTCTCCAAGACGTATGCGATGACGGGCTGGCGCATCGGCTGGCTCGCCGCCCCGAAGGAGGTCGCCAAGGCCATCGATTCCTTCCAGAGCCACGCCACGAGCAACCCGACGAGCATCTCGCAGTACGCGACCCTCGCCGCCCTGAACGGCAGCGAGGAGGAGCTCGTGAAGATGCGCGACATCTTCAACGACCGCCGCAAATTCATGATCGAGCGCATCCGCAAGATCGACGGCCTGGGCTGCATCGAGCCGGACGGCGCCTTCTACATCATGCTGGTGGTGGATAAGCTGTACGGCAAGCGCTTCAACGGCCGCAAGATATGCGGCTCCATGGACGTGGCGGACATGCTCCTCGAAAAGGGCGTCGCGGTCGTGCCCGGCATCGCCTTCGGCGACGACGAGTGCGTGCGCCTCTCCTATGCCATCTCCAAAGAGGATATCGCCGAGGGGCTGGATCGCATCGAACAGTTCGTCAAGGAGGTCTTTTAAGCCGTGATCTACTTCGACAAAAGCAAAAACCTGCTCGAAGAGGACAAGTACCACTATCAGCTGCAGGACGTTTCCGAGCCCGAACTGTTCCGTGACATTTACCCCTACGACGCGATCCCGAAGGTTGTGTTCAACTACCGCCACGTGCCGATGGATATGCCCGCGGAGATCTGGATCACCGATACCACCTTCCGCGACGGGCAGCAGTCCACCTCGCCTTTTACGGTGCGGCAGATCGTCGACCTGTACAAACTGATGGCGCGCCTCGGCGGGCCGAAGGGGATCGTGCGCCAGAGCGAATTTTTCCTCTACAGCGAAAAGGATCGGGCCGCGCTCAAAGCCTGTCAGGATCTGGGGCTGAAATTCCCCGAGATCACGACGTGGATCCGCGCCAACGAAAAGGACTTCGAGCTCGTCAAGCAGGCGGGCGTTTCGGAAACGGGCATCCTTGTGAGCTGTTCCGACTACCACATCTTCAAAAAGATGAACCTCACCCGCGCGCAGGCGATGGACAAGTACCTCGGCATCGTCAAGAGCGCGCTGTCGTACGGCATCAAGCCGCGCTGCCATTTCGAAGATCTCACGCGCGCCGATTTCTACGGCTTCGTCGTGCCGTTCGCGAACGAACTGATGAAGCTCTCGCGCGAGAGCGGCATCCCCGTCAAGATCCGCATGTGCGACACGATGGGCTTCGGCGTCAATTATCCCGGCACGAGCGTCCCGCGCAGCGTGCAGGGGCTGGTATACGGCCTGCATCACCATGCCGAAGTACCCAGCGAACTGCTCGAGTGGCACGGCCACAACGATTTTTATAAAGTCGTCACCAACGCCGCCACGGCGTGGCTGTACGGCGCGAGCTCGGTCAACTGCTCGCTGCTCGGCATCGGCGAGCGCACGGGCAACTGCCCGCTCGAAGCGATGGCCATCGAATACGCCTCGCTGCGCGGCACGGACGACGGCATGGATTTTTCCGCCATTACCGACATCGCGCGCTATTTCGAGTCCGAGCTCGGCTACATCATCCCCCCCGCAACGCCCTTCGTCGGGCGCGCGTTCAACGCCACCCGCGCGGGCATCCATGCAGACGGCATGCTCAAAGACCCCGAGATCTACAACATCTTCGATACCGAAAAGATCCTCGGCCGCCCGGCGCGCGTCTCCATCAACAACGCGAGCGGGCTCGCGGGCATCGCTTACTGGATCAACGACTATTATTACCTGCCAGACGAGCACAAGATCGACAAGCGCGACGGCCTCGTCGTCAGGATGAAAGAGATGATCGACGCCGAATATGCCGCGGGCCGCAACAGCATCATGGGCGACGACGAGCTGGACAACATGATCCGCAGCATCGACCGAGACAAGCACCGCGAATTCGAGGCGTACGGCAGGCTGAAGTGAGCGTCCGGCGGCTTTCACGCAATTTTTGAAAAATTTTTCGGTTTTTTTTCAAAAAGCTATTGAAACTGCTGCCGAAACAGTGTAAAATAGAGATGACAAAAAAACTTCGACGGAGGTTAAAATGATCAAAATCATTTACGGGCCCAAAGGCACCGGCAAAACGAAGGTCATGATCGACGAGGCAAACGGCAAGGTGGCGGCGGCCAAAGGACATATGATCTTTATAACCAACACCAAACGCTACATGTATGACCTGCACAGGGACATCCGCTTCATCGACACGAGCGACTACATGGTCGCCGGCGAAGACGCGCTCTGCGGCTTTGTGAAGGGCGTCGTCGCTGCCAACAACGACAACGAGTACCTCTTCATCGACGGCGCCGCCCGCATCGCAGGCAAAGAGATAAAGGACATGGCTGCCTTCTACTATATGCTCGACAAGATCTCCGAGGACAACGGGCTGACCATCTACGTCACCTGCAGCTGCGCCAAGGAGGAACTGCCCGATTTCGTGGCAAAATATCTGTAACAGAAACAGAACGAACGGCAGAGCGGCTCTCCGCCCTTCCCCGCAAAGGGGGGAGGGCGGATGTTGCGGCGCGTTTTTTTTACGCGCGCGTTATAAATAAAGCGAGGTTTTAGACGATGAAATTTATCAGCACGCGCGGGGGAGAATGTGTGACAGGTGCGCAGGCGATCGCCCAGGGCATCGCCGCAGACGGCGGCCTCTTCGTTCCGGAGAGCTTCCCCGCCGTCTCCGCAGAGGAGCTGGAGGCGATGCTCTCCATGAGCTACGCCGAGCGCGCGGCCGCCGTGCTCCACAAATTTTTGGACGAATACGACTACGAAGGGCTCAAAGCCGCCTGCGAAAAGGCGTACGCGCAGTTCGAGGGCGGAGACGCCGCCCCCCTCGTCAAGATCGACGCGGGGCTGTACATGCTCGAGCTCTTCCACGGCCCCACCTGCGCCTTTAAAGATATGGCGCTCACCCTGCTGCCGTATCTGCTGCGCACGGGCTGCGACCTCGTCGGCATAAAAGAGCAGGTGCTCATCCTCGTCGCCACCAGCGGCGATACGGGCAAGGCGGCGCTCGAGGGGTTCAAGGACGCCCCCGGCATCAAGATCATGGTCTTTTACCCCAATGACGGCGTCTCCAAAATGCAGAAGCTGCAGATGGCGACGCAGGAGGGTAGCAACGTCAGCGTGCTCGCCGTGCGCGGCAATTTCGACGAGTGCCAGTCCGCCGTCAAGCGCATCTTCACGAGCGATGCGTGCAAGGAGGAGCTCAAGGGCAGGGGATATATCCTCTCCTCGGCGAACTCCATCAACTTCGGCAGGCTCGCCCCGCAGATCGCCTATTATTTTTCCGCCTATCTCGACCTCGTCTCTTCCGGGCAGATCGACATGGGCGCGCCCGTAAATTTTGCCGTCCCCACCGGCAATTTCGGCAACATCCTCGCCGCGTATTACGCCAAGCGCATGGGGCTGCCCGTCGGCAGGCTCGTCTGCGCCTCCAACAAGAACAACGTCCTTACAGATTTCATCAAGACGGGCGTGTACGACAAGCGCCGCGAGTTCTACAAGACGATGTCTCCCTCCATGGATATCCTCATCTCCTCCAACCTCGAGCGCCTTCTCTTCGAGCTCTCCGGCAGGGAGCCGCAGCGCGTGAAGATGCGCATGGAAAAGCTCGCCGCCGAGGGCGTGTACGAGCTGTACGACGAGGAGCGCGAGGCCGTACAGGAGCTGTTCTGGGCGGATTCCTGCGGGGAGGACGAGACGGTGGAGACCATCTACGAATTCTTCGAGGAATACCAGTACCCGATGGACACGCACACCGCCTGCGCCATGTATGCCGCGAGCAATTACATCGCCCAGCACGAAAAGGACGCCGCCCCCATGGTCGTCGTCTCTACGGCGAGCCCGTACAAGTTCCCGCAGGACGTCATGTACGCCGTCACCGGCAACGACATCAAGGATTCCTTCAAGGCGATCAAGCACCTCAACATCGCCACCGCGATGAAGGTGCCCAAGAGCCTCTCCAAACTGCGCGACAAGCCCGTGCGCTTTACCGCCGTCTCCGACGGAGACAAGCTGTACGGCGAGGTGCTCGGTTTCGTGGAGAAAAAATAAACCGCGGAAAAGGCGGGCGGCGCACATGTGCGCCGCCCGCGCGTTTTTCCGGAACAGGGCGCCGGGAGGCGGGCACAGACCCGTTTCCCGGCGTTTTTTATTATGATTCTGTGATAAAAGCGGACAAAAAACATGTTTTTGTGCTCTCCGTACGCAGAGATTTGCATTTTTTGCCGTTGTATGCTATACTAAATAAGAATATACACAGAGAGGCAACCTTATGGAAGGCACGGAAAAAAAGAGCCTTTTTTCCGCCGTTCAGCCGAGCGGCGCCGTCACCATCGGCAACTACATCGGCGCCATCCGCAACTTCGTGAAGCTGCAGGAGGAGTACAGCTGTATCTATGCCGTGGCGGACCTGCACGCGATCACCGTAAAGCAGGAGCCCGCGGCGCTGCGCAGGAACACCCTCGGGCTGATGGCGCTGTTCATCGCCTGCGGCATCGACCCCGAAAAGTGCGTGCTGTTCGTGCAGTCGCACGTCCCCGCGCATGCGGAGCTGGCGTGGGTGCTCAACACCGTCGCCTACCCGGGCGAGCTCTCCCGCATGACGCAGTTCAAGGACAAGAGCGCCAAACATGCGGAAAACGTCAACATGGGGCTGATGGACTACCCCGTGCTGATGGCGGCGGACATTCTCCTGTACCAGGCGGCGCTTGTGCCCGTCGGCGCGGATCAGAAACAGCATTTAGAGCTGACGCGCGACCTCGCCATCCGCTTCAACAACCGCTACGGAGACACCTTCACGGTGCCCGACGGCTATATCCCCAAGGGCAGCGGCGCCCGCATCATGAGCCTTGCAGACCCTTCCCGCAAGATGAGCAAGTCGGACGAAAACCCCAACGGCTTCGTCACGATGGACGACGACAGGGATACGGTCATCCGCAAGTTCAAACGCGCCGTCACCGACAGCGACACCGAGGTGCGCTTCGACCCCGAACACAAGCCGGGCGTCTCCAACCTGCTCACCGTCTACTGTGCCTTTACGGGCAAGGGGACGGAGGAGGCGGAGAGGGAATTTGCCGGCAGGGGCTACGGAGATTTCAAGCTCGCCGTGGGCGAGACCGTGGCCGACGCGCTCGCGCCCGTTCAGGCGGAAAAGGCGCGCCTGCTTGCGGATAAGGCGTATCTTTCCGACGTCATCGCCAAGGGTGCCGACCGCGCCTTCCGCATCGCGCGCAAGACGCTCTCCAAAGTGTACCGCAAGGTAGGGTTTTACCGGGGAGAATAGAGAGAAGTGTTCGGCTACATCCAACCGGATATTCCCCATATGTACGTGAAGGACGGCGTCCTGTACAAGGCGCTGTACTGCGGCCTGTGCAAGAGCATCGGCGCCGGCTGCGGCCAGCGCGCCCGCTTCGGGCTCTCTTACGACATGACATTTTTGTCCGCTCTGTTGCACAATATAATGAACTGCGACGTTAAGATCGAGCGGCGGCACTGCGTCCTGCATCCCTTCTCGAAGCGGCCGATCGCCGCCGATGACGAGATCACCCGCGCCGTCGCCTGCCTCAATACGCTGCTCACATATTACAAACTCACCGACGACGTGGAGGACGAGGGCAAAGGCAGGTTCGCGCGCCTGCTCTTCAAAAAGGGATATAAACGCGCGCGCGCCCTGCATCCCGCCTTTGCGGAGATCGTCCGCGGGCACATGGCGCAGCTTTCCGCGCTGGAAAAGGAGAAGTGCGCGAGCGTCGACCGTGCGGCAGACCCCTTCGGGCTGATGATCGCCGACCTCTCCGACGCCTGCCTCGGAGACTATGCCACCGAGCACACGCGCGCGCTGTTCTACGGCATCGGCAAATGGGTGTACCTCGCCGACGCGTTGGACGATTTTGACAGAGACGTCCGCAAGAAAAACTACAATCCCTTCGTCTGCGCCTACGGCGGCGGCACGCGCGCCGCGATGCTCGCCGAAAACAGGGAAGAAGTGGAGTTCATCTTCAACAGCATCTTTGCGGAGAACGGCGGACATCTGCGGCAGATCAGGTTTTACTTCAATCACGACCTGACGGACAACATCATCCTGCGCGGCATGCCCGCGGCGACGCGGCGCATCCTGTGCGGATGCAGGCGGGAGAGGCCCGCCTCTTTCAGACTTTAAAACGATATCGATTGCCCGACGGGGCGGAGGAAAAGAGATGAACAGACAGTATTACGACCTTTTGGGCGTCTCCGAGAGCGCGACGGACGAGGAGATCTCCGCCCGTTACGAGCAGCTGAAGAGGAAGTATTCCGAAGAGCGCTTTCTCGAAGGAGAGGCGGGCAACGAGGCGGCGAAAATGCTCAACCGCATCGATGTCGCCTATACAGAGATCATGTCCGCGCGCAAAGAGCGCCGCACGGCGGAGAACGCCGGCTCCTCTTACGCGCGCGTCGAACAGCTCATCCGCGAGGGGAAGATCGCCGAGGCGCAGTCCGCCCTCGACGAGTTCAACGAGCGCCCTGCGGAGTGGCATTACCTGCAATCCGTTGTCTTTTACCGCAAAAACTGGATCAACGAGAGCAAAAAACAGCTCGAGATCGCCATGCAGCTCGAGCCCTCCAACGAAAAGTACAGCAGTTCTTATAACAGGCTGCGGGATAAGATAGAGTACGACCGCCGCCAGGCGGAAAACCCCGCACAGCAGCAGCGCGCGGGGCAGGGCGCACCCGCGGACGACTACGACCAGCAGCAGATGGGCGGCAGCTTCTGCGAACAGTGCGCGACGTGCTGCGCCTGCAACGTGCTCTTCAATATCTGCCTCAACGCCTGTTGCGGCTGCCGGTGAGCTTCCCGCGGCGGCACTTTCGGAGGCTGCAATGAAAAAGAGATCTTTTTCGATCGCCCTGTCCGCAGTTTCCTGCGCGATCGCGACGATCTTCATGCTGATCGGTCAAACCGTCCCCTTCGCCTTCGCGTCGGGGTACATGTTCGCCGCCGTAGCCCTCATGTTGCCGCTCGCCAAGGACTTACGGTGGGGCGGCTTTTTGGCCTTTGCGGCGACGGCGCTCATCTGTCTGCCCGTGGGACTGCGCGACTTCTACAAGTTTTTCCCGTTCATCGCGTTTTTCGGGCTGCACCCGCTCGTCAGTTCCTTCCTGCAAAAGCGGAAGGTCAACCGTTGGTTCGCGTTCGCGGTCAAGGCGGTATGGTTTGCGGGCGCCATGTGCGCCGCGTGGGCGATCTTTGCCGCGACCGCCGCAGAGTCAAACAGGCTCGTGGAGCAGTTGGGGGGCTGGATCTATCTCGCCATCTGTGTCGGAGGAACGCTGTTCTTCTTCCTGTACGACTGGCTGATGCTCCGCCTGCAGCGCTTCGTAAATTATTATGTTTCAAAGATAGACCGCAGCGGGCAGAGGAGTGCTCCTCCGCCCCCGCCTCCGCAGGGAGAGGACGACGTCTTCGACGACCTCTCCGCCCCGCGCGAGGAACAGAGAGAGAAGGATGATAAAGAGGATAAGAGCGGCGGGCAGTAGCTCTTATCGGTGGAGTGTTTGAGATGTCTGAAAGAACGGGAACGGGTGCTACGGGCAAGAACTGCGAATTTACGGGGGTCATCGAATCGCTCGGCAGCAACGGAGAAGGGATCTTACATATCGGCGAAACGGTGTTCTTCGCCCCCTTTACCGCTGTGGGCGAAAAGGTGCGGCTCAAGGCGCTGAAGGTCAAAAACAAGATCGGCTACGCGAAGGCGATGGAGATACTCACCCCGGCGGACGAGCGGGTGCGCGCGCGCTGCCCGCTGTTCACGAAGTGCGGCGGCTGCCAGCTGCAGCACCTTCGCTACGGCGCGCAGCTGAAAGCGAAGAGCAAGGTCGTCTCCGACGCGCTGCGCAAGATCGCGGGCATCTCCTTCGACGTGCCCCTCGCCATCAAGAGCGACAACCAGTTCGAATACCGCAACAAACTGCAGATCCCCGTGGGCGTGAACAAAAACGGCGAGTCCGTCATCGGCTTTTATGCCGAGCGCAGCCACCGCATCGTGCCCGTCTCGAGCTGTCCCATCCATCCCGGGTGGGCGGCAGACGTCATCTCCGCTTTTTCCGCGTACATGTCTGCCTGCGGCGTGCAGGGCTACGACGAAGAGCGCGGCAGCGGCGTCTTGCGGCACATCGTCGTGCGCGATATAGACGGCTGCTTTCTCGTGACCGCCGTCACCGCCGTCCCCGAACTTCCGCATGCGGACAAGCTCATCGAGCTGCTCTCCGCAAAATTCAAGACCTTTTCGCTGTGGCACAACGTCAACGACGGCCGCGGCAACGGCGTGTTCGGCAGGCGCTTCCGCCTGCTGTACGGCGAGGGAAGGTACGCCGCGCACGAGTGCGGCATCCGCTTCGAGGCGGGGCCCAACACCTTCGTGCAGGTCAACCGCGGCGTGTGCCGCAAGCTGTACGAGCGCGCGGTGCGCTGCGCCGCGGAGAGCGGCGCATCCTTCGCCATCGACGCATACAGCGGCGGCGGGCTGCTCACCGCCATGCTCGCGCGTTCCCTCGGCAAAGCGTACGGCATCGAATCCGTCGCCGAGGCGTCCCGCTGTGCAGACGATCTCATCGAGCCCAACCGCCTTGAAGACAGGCTGATCAACATCTGCGGCAGGGTAGAGGAGGAGCTTCCGCGCCTCCTCGAGGAGGTAGACCCCGCGGGCGCATTCCTCGTCACCGATCCTCCGCGCAAGGGCATGGACCGTTCCACCGTCCGCGCCATCCTGTCCTCCGGCATCCCGCGCGTCGCCATGATCTCCTGCAATCCCTCCACGATGGCGAGAGACGTGGGCCTTTTGACGGGCGCGCTCGTCGAGACGGAGGAGGGGCTGAAAAAGGCCCCCGCCGGAGCAGAGGGCGGCAAAGAAGGGTATTACCGCATCCTCTCCGTGCAGCCATTTGACATGTTCCCGCAGACCAAACACGTCGAGACGCTTGTTTGTCTCGAACGGAAATAATGCAAAGCTGCCGACCGTAGAGGGAAACCCTTGCGGTCGGCAATTTTTTTACTATAATAAATAAGGGGAACGAGATAAAATTATGGAAAAGCTGATATCTATAACAACGGTAAACGAAATAGACAGAGAAAAACCCTATACGCCGAAACATTCCGCCAAGCAGGGGCAAAAAGGCTGGCGCGTCTGCAAGAGATCAGAGAGCTTTTGGAGTCGGAAGGGTATGAAAAAAGGCGCGCCGTCTTTGAAAAAGAGGAGGAGCGCCTGATGCAGAAGTGGCAGAGCCATACCGCGCATATCGGAGAATGGGAAAAGGAAATGACGGAAAAAATCATGAGCGATCCCACACTTTCCGAGGAAGAGAAGAGCAAAAAAATGCAAAGCGAAGTGTATGCCAATGTACAGGAAATGTACAGGCAGGCAGAGAGCGGCGAGGCGTGTCAAAAAGCCATAGGCGAGTACGGTGCGTTCATAAATGATCATGCATTGATGCAGGAATCGATGTTGTATCATCTTATAAGGACTTCTCCCACAGTCGAACCCTTTTTCGATTTGGCGCAGGCGATGTCGGGCGAAGAGGCGGACGTCATCGAATACGAAATGCCCTCCGACTGCATTTACGACCAGATAAAAATCTGGGAAGAGTATGTGGAGAGCGGATACATGGATGACTACAACAAAGCCTTTGCCGAGGACGAACGGGCAAAAAAACTTTCCGCTCTGCAACTTGAATATCTGTTTTCCGAATGCGATACCGTGTGCTTTCATGCCGAAGAAAATGTTCATATCGGTGACGAGTGCGACGCGCGCTTCGCCGAAATTTTGGGCGAGGTTGTCAGTACGGAAAAGGCGGAAAATTACGGCATGAACGTTTTAAAAATTTACTTAAAACCCACGCAAAAACTAAAAGAATATCTGCTTTCGTTCAAAAGATTCGACTGCTATCACTATGATGCTTACGAAACTTATGCCCCTTATATAAGTTTTGCAGACATCACTTTTTTGAAGGATGGCGAAGTGCTTTTGAGCTGTCTCACGCACGAGGGGTATTTTGACGTCGCGGATAGTGTAAAACCCATTTTCGACGGCTTTGAAGAACAGATAGAACAGGACTGATAAACCGTGCATTTTCAAAAGCGTGGGCGCTTCAGCTTTGCAGACGGCAAAGAGTTTTATAGTTACCCCCTTTGAAAATAGGCATTTTTGAGACCTTTTGTAGTCTTGTGCCATGTGGAGACGCTGGTGATATTGGAACGAAAAAAACCGTAAAACTGCAATTTTTAAGGCTGAAAACGATACTTTTCAGCCTTTTTTCTTGCTTTTTCTTTCTCATATCCAAACAGCCAGGCAACTTCACAGACGGTTTGCATGGATATGTGAAAGGCAACGGAAAGTGTTCGCAAGAAAAGATAAGCCGCCTTTCAATTTTTTTCTGTTAAATTCGAAGGCGGACAAAAAGCGAACGCCCCGCAAAAAGCGGGGCGCTGTGGGTACACTAAATGAAACGGAAGGGGTTGTAGTACGATTTCAGTATTTCGCACACGATAAATGTTTCATAAATGCTGCCCGCCATCGCGCCGTTTGCGAGCGTCTCGGGCGTCAGCCAGCGGCAGAGATGGCAAACAGGGCCCGTGTCCGTAAAGTATACTTTAGGCGTCTTGATGATGCGCTTATTGATGTTCAGGGAGAACGGCTGCAAAAGATAGATAATGTTGGATGCTTGCAGAATAGAGAGCCAGCGCTTTACCGTTTTACCGTCGACGCCGACGTCCCGCGCGAGAGATGCAGCGTTCAACAGCTCTCCCGTCCGGCTCGCGAGGGCGGTCATAAATTGCGTAAAAGCGAGCGTATCGCCGACGGAGCCGAACTGTTTGACGTCGCGTTCAATATAGGTATCCACATAGGCTGCATAGTACTGTTCCCAATCCATGTTCTCGTTCGAGTACAGTTCGGGTATACTGCCGCGATGGATCCTTTCCCACAGGGTTTGAAGGGAAGGAGCCGTTTTCGGGCGGCGTTCAAGGAGATGATCCGAGGTGGGCAGAAAAGGGCGGTCGAACGGATCTTCATAGATCTCTCTGTCGGAAAGTCCGAGCATGTCGATAATGCCTATCTGCCCCGCAAGGCTTTCGCTTACCCCTTTCATGAGAGCATACTTTTGTGAACCCGTGAGGATATACATGCCGGCGCGGCGGTCTGAATCGATCATGTATTTCAGCACCGAAAAAAATCCGGGTGCGCGCTGTACCTCCTCAAGGATGAGCGGTGAGCCGTGCAGTTTGAAAAATTCGACCGGGTCTTGTTTCAAACTCAATAGTTGCAGCGGATTATCCGGCGTGACGTTCGGGATGTTTTTGAATCGGTTGAGAAGAAGCGTGCTTTTCCAGACTTGCCGCGGCCCGGTGATCAGTACGGCGGGGAAAACCGAAAAAGATCTGTCGATCGCCGTTTCTATATGCCTTGCGATATACTTGATCCGCCTCGCGTTTCCGTTGATCCGGAATGTAATTCCGTTATAACGGAAAATATAGGTTTGTCAAGGGGAATAAGGATAAGACAGCTGCACATTGTTACGAATAATGTCGAAGACGGCAATACAGGTAAAACAGGACGGGTAATTTCTTTGAATTATGAGTTGCAGACAGGCTTTCAGTATGTTTAAAAGGTATGGCAGGCGATAAAAAATAAGTATTTTACATTGCCATGCGCGCGTGCTATAATTTAGGCGAAAAAGGAGGCGTACGGATGGACGTTCGCCGCGCTTGAAAGTCACGGCTAAACGCTTGTGCGCTGCCTCGATCTCCGCGACACGGGCGCGGTCCGGGGCAAGGGCTGCGGTACGCCGTCTATGACGAAGAGTTCCCATTATATGCAGCAGGCATATCAATTCGGAAAAATCTCAAATAAATACGAGCAGGAGGACGATATGGCTAAAAAACTTGTGGCATATTTTTCATGCAGCGGCGTGACCGCGCGCGTTGCACACGATCTTGCGCAAGCCGCGGGGGCGGAACTTTATGAGATCAAACCCGCGCAGCCGTACACGGCGGAAGATCTGAACTGGACGGACAATTCCAGTCGCTCTTCGCGCGAGATGAATGACAAGGGCAGCCGTCCCGCCGTTGCGGGAAACATCGATATGGAGGAATACGACACGGTGTTTGTCGGCTTTCCCGTCTGGTGGGGCATCGCTCCGCGCATCATCCAGACCTTTCTGGAAAGTTACGATTTTTCCGGCAAAACGGTCATACCGTTCTGCACCTCCGGCGGCAGCGGCGTCGGCAGAACGGACGAAGTCCTGCAGCAATGTTGTTCCGCGCAGACCAGATGGAAGCCGTGCAGAAGGCTGAGCGCCGCCATATCGCAGCGCGAGCTGAATGCATATATCGCGTCTTTGAAATTGTGACGGAGGAAACCTATGGATAGGATCCAAAACTGCCGAGAAAAATTTGCCAAACTCTTCGGCGGCAAGCCGACGCAGGACGAAGGAAACGACCCCGAATTCATGCGCATCTTGCAGCGGTTCATCTTCGGCGAGGTGAGCTATACAGGCTCGCTCGACGACAAGATGCGCGAGCTGATCACCGTCACCGTTCTGACCGTCAATCAGACGCTGCCGCAATTAAAGGCGCATGTCGCCGCCTGCCTCAATATCGGCATTTCGCCCGTCGCCATCCGCGAAACGGTGTATCAGTGCGCGCCCTTTATCGGTTTCCCCAAAACGCTCAACGCCATCGCCGCGACGGACGAGGTGTTTGCCGCAAACGGCATTTCCCTTCCTTTGGAAAATGCCGAATCGGTGACGGAGCAAGACCGCTTTGCAAAGGGGCTCGCCCTGCAAAAGCCCGTGTACGGCGACGAGATCAAAGACCGCTATACATGGCTGCCCGAAGAATTTGCCGAGGCGGTGCCGCGCTTTCTGACCGAGCTGTGTTTTTCCGACTTCATGACGCGCAAGGGGTTAGACGGAAAGACGCGCGAACTTCTGACCGTCGTCCTGCTGGCGGCGATGGGCGGTGCGGAAGTGCAGGTGCGCTCCCACGTCGAAGGCGCGCTGAAAACGGGCAGCACGAAGGAAGAAGTCGTCTGCGCGCTCGCGCCTCTTTAACGCACTCAACTGCTCCAAAGAGCTGTTGGCCGAATAAATCGCAGAGGTACTAGCCATGGATAAAGATTTTGAAAAGAGCAACATCTTCGGCTTTGGGCAGGAAAATTCCGCCTATGCTCGGTATTTTATCGGTAAATCGTACTTAAACCCGCTCACGCCGCGGGCGTCGCTCCGTTTTTTGCAAACGTCACGTTCGAGCCCGGCTGCCGCAACAACTGGCACACCCATCGTGCCGCAAAGGGCGGCGGGCAGATCCTCCTCTGCATTGCGGGAGAAGGCTGGTATCAGGAATGGGGCAAGCCGGCGCGCAGCCTGAAAGCGGGAGATGTCGTCGTCATCCCCGCGAACGTCAAGCATTGGCACGGGGCGAAAAAGGACGGCTGGTTTTCGCACATCGCCGTCGAAGTCCCCGGCGAGAACACCTCCAACGAATGGCAGGAGCCCGTGACGGACGAGCAATATAACGCGCTCTGATCGCCCGTTTGCAAAATGCCATCGGCCGCGGTATGCTCGTCGTGCATGCTGATGGCCTTGCCATGACAAAACGGAGGACCAAGGGGAACGCGCCCATCGGGAGGCGCTCGTCTGTTCCGAAAGGGAGCGATCGCAAAAGGCCGGCCGCAGATCGTTGCGCCCGGTCGTTTTTTTTGATAAAATAAGGGGGAGACAGACCCGGGAGGTAAAAAATGAGAGGACCCGATCCGAAAAAGATTTTTCCGAACGAAAAGGTGCCGAGCCTTTGTTTTATCAAAAACGTCATCACCCGCCCGAACATCGAGGTGGGGGACTACACCTATTACGACGACGATGCGGGCGCCGAAACTTTTGAAGCGCACGTAACGCATCACTATGATTTCATCGGGGATAAACTCATCATAGGGAAGTTCTGCGCCATCGGCAAGGGCGTCGAATTCATCATGAACGGCGCGAACCACAGGATGAACAGCGCCACGACCTATCCCTTCAATATCCTGGGCGGCGGCTGGGAGAAGAGCACGCCGCAGCTTGCCGACCTGCCGCTGAAAGGAGATACGGTGGTCGGCAACGACGTGTGGATAGGGCAGAACGTGACGGTGCTGCCCGGCGTTCACATCGGAGACGGCGCGATCGTCGGGGCGAATTCGGTGGTATCCAAAGACGTCCCTCCCTATCATATCGTCGGCGGAAATCCGGCAAAAATCATCCGCAAGCGGTTTGACGACGCCGCCATCGCCTGCCTGCTGCGCGTAAAGTGGTGGGACTGGCCCGCAGAAAAGATCACGGAAAATCTCGCCCTCCTCTGCGGCGACCTCTCCGCACTGGCAGAAGCGGAAAGGGAGGGGCGCATCTGAGGGCTCCGTATCGCCCGCGCCGGCCTGCCCGCACAAAAAAAGCACAGCTCCGCGGCCGCGGGGCTGTGTCGTTTTATAGGAGAAGAAAGATCATGTCCGTGAGGAATACCGCGGCGATGCTGGCGAGGGAAACGGTCAGAAGCCCCCGCCTGAAAAAGGAGAGGAGCAGCGCGACCGCCGTGCCCGCGATCCCCGACCACAGGCTCGCCGTCGAAAACAGCATCCCGGGGAACACCATCACCGCCAGCACGCTGTAGGGCAGGTAGTAGAGGAAGGAGCGCACGTACTTATTCGTGATGTTGCGCCGCGCCAGCAGGAGGGTGACGCCCTTTGTCGCATAGGTCACGCCGAACATGATGAGGCAGCCGAGGAGCATGCTCTGCAAAGTCATTGCGCACCTCCTTCGCCCTCGCCGGGGGTGCCGCCCGCCGTTTTATCCGGGGCGGGCAGCCCGTCCTCGCCCTCCCCGCGGGGGAACAAAAAGGAGAGGAGCGCCGTGCAGGCGACGGAGCAGACGATGATGTCGATGCCCTCGGGCAGGTCCGCGAGCGCGGGCACGAAGGCGAACAGGCAGGAGGCGCCTACGGACAGAGCCACGAGCAGCAGCACGCGCGCGTCCTCCCGCGCGGGCGGCAGGATGATGGCGACGAACATCGCGTACAGCGCGATGCCGAGCGCGCCCATCAGCGCGGCGTACCATTCGCCGCCGACCAGCCGCCCGATCGCCGCGCTCACGCCCGCGCCGAGCGCGGTGCCGCCCACCCACCCGGCGAAGGAGCAGCTCATCAGCCCCAGCAGGTAGAGGAAGGTCAGCTTCTTCGGCTGCCGCATGGCGACGGCGTAGTTCTCGTCCGTCACGCCGAAGGCGAGCACCGCCCGCTGCCAGAGCGGGAAGCCGTCGCCCATCTTCTGCGAGAGGGAGAGCGACATCAGCGCATAGCGCAGGTTGATGACCAGCATGGTAGCGGCGAGCACCGCGAAGTTCGCGCCCTGCGCGATGAGCTCTGTGCCCGCAAACTGCCCCGTACCCGTAAAGTTCGTAAAGGACACGAGCACGGGGAACCAGGGCGGGAAGCCCATGCCCGCCGCCTGCACCGCGTAGGCGAAGGCGACGGAGAGGTACCCCAGCGCGATCGGCAGGCCGTCGCGCGCTCCGTTTTTGAATTTCATCTCTTCTTCCGTCCGAAAAAAGTACCGCCCGCAGGCGGCAGTACTTATTATAGCACAAAAAGCGGGCGGGGCATACCGTTTTCGGGCGGGTTTTTGCCATTTTTCGCGCGAGCCCGCCCCGTTGGGTTTGCATTCGCGCGCGCGATATGGTATAATGATGCAAATAACCGCAACGGAGAACATGGAATGTATTGGGCTGATAAGTTGGCGGATGAGGTCATCCGCAGAGATCCGAACAAGGAAGAATACATCTGCGCGGCGGGCATCTCCCCCTCGGGGTCGGTGCACATCGGCAACTTCCGCGACATAGCGACCAGCTATTTCGTCTGCCGCGCCATCATCAAAAAGGGCAAAAAGGCGAAGATGATCTTCTCGTGGGACGAGTACGACCGCCTGCGCAAGGTGCCGAAAAACGTCTCCGACTTCCTCGGCGACAATTCCTTCGAAAAGTACATCGGCTACCCCTATGCCGACATCCCCGACCCCTTCGGCAAGGACGAGAGCTATGCCGCCCACTTCGAAAAGGAGTTCATGGCCTCCCTCGAAAAGTTCGGCATTCAGATGGAATACCGCTATCAGGCAAAGGAGTACCGCTCGGGCAGATACGCGGAGTACGTCATCTTCGCGCTCAAAAACCGCGGGAAGATCTACGACATCCTCGACCGTCACCGCACGCAGGAGGGGAGCGAGGAGGAGCGCGAGCGCTATTACCCCGTCTCCATCTTCTGCCCGCACTGCCATAAAGATTCTACGGCCATCACCTCCCTCTCGGAAGACTGCACCAAGGCGCATTACACCTGCGAATGCGGGCACGAGGGAGAGTTCGACTTCACCAAGGACTTCAACTGCAAGCTGCAGTGGAAGGTAGACTGGCCCATGCGCTGGAAGGTAGAGGGCGTGGATTTCGAGCCGGGCGGCAAGGATCACGCCTCCAAAAACGGCAGCTACGACACCGCCAAGGACATCTCCCGCGAGGTGTTCGGCTACGAGCCGCCCCTCTTCCAGGGCTACGAGTTCATCGGCATCAGGGGCAGCGTCAACGTCGGCAAGATGAGCGGCTCCTCGGGGCTGAACATGACGCCCGATTTTCTCTTAAAGCTGTACCCGCCCGAACTCATCCTCTGGCTGTATGCAAAGACGGAGCCGCTCAAGGCCTTCGACTTCTGCCTTTCGGACGAAATTTTGCGCCAGTACTTCGAGTTCGGCAAGATGCTCAAGAGCTATATGGACGGCACGGCGGACGAAAACACCAAGCGCATCATGGAAAACAGCCTCATCGAGGGGCACAAGTTCGTGCCCGTGCCCATGAGCCAGCTCGTCGACCTCGGCTCCGTCGTCGATTTCAACCCCGAGCTGATGGAAAAGCTGTTTGAAAAGATCGGCACGCCGTACAAGATCGAGGACTTCAAGGACCTCTTCGAGCGCGCAAAGTTCTGGCTGCGCACCTGCTCGCCCGAAAGCGAGTACGTCATCCGCGAACGGCGCAACTGGCCGTACTGGCGCACCATGAACGAAAAGGAGCGCGCCTGCATCCGCCTTTTGAAGGAGTACATCGAAAAGGGGGGCTACACCCTCGATTCGATGCAGGCGGAACTGTACGCCATCCCCAAGCAGGTGTATCCCGAAGCCGTCGAGGATAAAAACGCCCTCAAGGGAGTGCAGAGCAAATTCTTCAAGGACGTGTACAACCTCACGCTGGGCAGAGACAAGGGCCCCCGCCTGTACCTGTACCTGTTTGCGGTCGATCCTTCCCGCTACCTGAAACTTCTCGATTTTTCCCTGCCCGAAGCGGAAGATCCCGACGCGAAGGAAGAGGTCAGGGCGGAAGCGCCGCAGGCGGAAGAGAAGCCCGTCGAAGATACGTACGTGCCCGAGGCCGCACCCCTCAAGGAAGTCATCGACATCGGCGACTTCGACAAGTGCGACATCCGCGTGTGCAAGGTGCTCTCGGCAAAGCCCATGCGCAAGACCAACAAGCTGATGAAGCTGACCCTGCACGACGGCAGCGGCGAGCGCGTCATCGTCTCGTCCATCGCCGACCAATACGAGCCCGCACAGCTCGTCGGCAAAAAGATCGTCGTTCTGGTCAACTTGAAGCCGCACAAGTTCGGCAACGAATATTCGAACGGCATGCTGCTGGCGTCCGGAAATTCAGACGGCGCCTGCCGCGTCCTGTTCGCCGCCGACGACGCCGAGATCGGCTCGCTCGTGCATTGATGGTTTGAGAGAAGGAAAACGCGGCAAAGTCCTGCCTTTACGGGCAGGACTTTGCCGCAATTAGCTAAAAAGGAGAGAAAAAATGGGGAAAAAAGTTACAGTTACAGTTACAGTCGTGGTCGTAAGCTGCGGAAATGAGCTGTTTTTGGAAGGGTGCCTGCGGGCGTTGGCGTCGCAAGACGTAGGGGCGGCCGAAATTGCCGTCGCAGATATAAGCAACGAAGGGGGCAGAGAAAAATGGATCAGGCGTAAGCTCGGCAAAAAGCAAAGGTGCCTATATAGGCACCTGCCGCATACCGCGGCAGGTGCGGCAAAAAATCTCTTTTTAGAATCTGCGGCAGGGGAATACATAGCCTTTATCGGCGAAGATATCTGCTATTTGCCGGGCGGGCTTGAGAAACTGCTTGCGCAGGCAAAGGAGAGCGGTGCGGATATGGTGGTCGGCCGCGCCGCAGCGGGGAATTTCGGAGGGAAAGAGTACCCTGCGGCATGGACGGTCGATGACGCAATAAAACTGAACGCGGGAGCGTATACGGCGGAGGAGCTCGGCGAGCGCGCTCTCTTGCTGTGCAGAGGCTGGTCGGGGGATAAACTGTTCCGCACGGCATATTTGCGGGAGAGCGGGCTGCGGTTTTCGGAAAGGGCGTTTTCGTCCGTAGGGGTCGTGTTTGGAACGATCGCTGGCGGAAAAGTTGCCGTAAGCGGGGAACCGACATTGACGACGCAGGATGAGGAATGTATCCGGTACCGCAAGAATCCGATGAGGAGCGCAGCTGATGTGCCCCTGGCGATGCTTTTGGCGGAAGAGGCGCTGAAAAGCAACGGCAAGGCAGATAGATTAAAGAAGTCATTCCGCACATGGTGCATAGAATTTGCAGTATGGGCATATCAGAGGAGCGGGGAGAAAAAGCGGGAAACGCGGGAGACCATCCGTGAAAAAATAGAGCCGTGGCTGAAAATTACAGAACATGGAGCAGGAGACTTTTTAACGAGGAAACGGTTTTTTAAATACTGCGAACTCTGTTCGGAGGATGAAGAAGAGAAAGTTATCAGCCGATTCAAAGGATATGATAATGCAAAAAAGATAATTTCGATTTGGGGCAGTTGTATTTCGCGCGAACTCTTTAATTTCGATAAAGAAGCTTTTTTTGTAAATGGGTTTGTGTTTCAGTGTCCGTTAAATACATACTACGATTGTCTTCCTGCGAGTACAGAAAAGATCCCGTATTCAATATTTTTGGAAAGTGCGCCTTCAAAACATTGGGCGCAGAGTACAGCGATTCAGATGAATAAAACTCCGCTTGAATATATGTATACACATCAAGGAGAATATTTGCTGATAGATATTGCGGATGTAAGATTTTTGAATTATTATTCTATAACCAGAGAAGACGGGTTAAGTACAAAAATAAATTTGGATAAGCATATGGAAAAATGTTTGTCGTATTGCATAGAGAAAAAATATATTGATCAAAAAAACGTTGAATTAAAAAGATGGTATTTAAAAGGAAAGCATATTTATGGTATCGAAAAATGGTCCGAGTTGATCCATTTATGGTTAGCGGATATCTACAAATTATATCCTCATAATAAAATTATTTTGATGGGAACAAGATTTGCAAAAAATTATGCAGACGGAAAAAAGAAAAAACCTTTTTTAATACCCCGAGAACAACAGACAGAAATTATAGGGACGGTCGAAAAAATGCTGTTAAAAACATGCCCGAAAATGCATTATATACCTATTCCACAACATATATATGGATGCACAGACCATCCCCTCAAGCTTTTGGATTTGCATTATTGCAAGACGGCTGACGAATATAAAATGGAAGCCTTGAAGAAGATCGTGTACGACCATGCAAGCGATGAGCAGATCCGGCAGCTTTGCGACGAGTGCGACAAAAGGCTGCAGGAAGAGCTTTCTCTCCTTGAACAAGCGGAAGAGTAGAAATTTTCTGTATAAACAAAAAGAGCGGGCGGCGCTCCCGTTCTTTTTTACCGCCTTCCCCCGCCGCGGTTTTTTGTCAAAAGTATTTACAAACGCGGGCAGGCGTGCTATACTAAGGGCATGGATAAGTCTGCGAAAAAGACGCTCAGGGTCGTTCTGACCATCGCGCTCGTCATCCTCGCGCTCAACGTGCTCTTTTGGGTGCTGCTGCTCGTCTCCTGCAAGTCCGATGCAGATCGGCGGGCGGCGGACGAGGCGCGCCTGCAAGAGCTGCTCGGCGAGGCGCCCGCGGCGGTCTCGCTGAGCGCGTCGGGCCTTGCCGAACTGCGTTCGGGCTTCGACTATACGCCCCTCCTGGAGGAGGCGGCGGAAGAAGCGGTGTGCGCCCTGAACGCGCCCGCGGTACAGCGCGACCTGCGCCTGTACGGCGAGGGCTACCTGCTCGAGGGCAGCTCGCTGTATCTGTCCGCGCGTTACTATTCTTCGGAGGAGGGGTACGCGCTCGTGCTGCGCGCCGACCTCGGCGCGCGCACCGCGGAGGCCGTGTATGCCGCGGAAGGGGAGGAGTGGATCGACCTTCTCTCCGCAGAGGAGAACGCACTCTTTTGGTTCGACGGCGACGAGGCCGGCGGGGCCGCCGTCCTTTACGACGCCGCCGCAAAGCGCGAGCTCGCCCGCACGGAAGGGGGGCTGCACGCCGCGGGAGAATTTGTCTGGCAATATGTCTTTACTCCCGGCACTGCCCACAGGGAAAGCGTGCGCTTTTTCGGGCAGGAGGGGGGCGAGCTCGCCTCCTACACCTATCCGCTCGAGGGGGACACCGCCTTTCTCACTTCCCCGCGCGGGGTCGTGCGCGGCGTCGCCTACTCGGAGGCGGACGGGCAGACCCTCGGCATCGGCGTGCGCACGGGCGAGCTGCTGGATGCGGAGCGGTGCGCGCGGCACCTCGCCTGCGCGCCCTTTGCCTACGGCTGGGAAAAGGGCGCGGGGGAGGACGTCCTGTACAGGGGCGGCGAAGAGCTCGTCATCGACAGCGCGTGGGTGAGCGCCCGCAGCGGGCGCGCGGCGGAGCTCTTAGAGCTGGAGCGCGCGTCTTTCGGTGGCGTTTCGGCGGAACTGCTCGCAGACGGCACGCCCTGCATCCGTTTCGAAGTCGGCTACAGGTCGGGTTGGTGGGGCGAGGAAAAGTACAGCCTGCTCTTCCGTTGGACGGAAGAGGACACCCTCGAATACCTCGGCTGCCCGCAGCTGAGCGGGCGCTACGGCGGCGGCATCGTCTGCCGCGCGGAGGAAGTATGAAAAAGCATCTCGAAGTGGTCGGCGCCGTCATCCTGCGGGAGGGGAAGGTGCTCGCCGCAAAGCGCGGGGAGAGCAGGTACCCCTACGTCGCGCACAAGTTTGAGTTCGTCGGCGGGAAAATAGAGCCGGGCGAAAGCGCCGAAGCCGCCCTCGCGCGCGAGGTGTGCGAAGAGCTGGGCGCGCGCATCGAAGCGGAGCGCCCCTTTCTGACGATAGAGCACGAATATCCCGATTTCACGATAACGCTGCACACATTTCTGTGCAAACTGCTTTCAGACGTTCACAACACCGAGCACGAGGCGCTCGTCTGGATGCCGCTCTCCGCGCTCGACGTCGCCGAGTGGGCGCCCGCCGACGCCCCCGCCGTGGAGGCATTGAAAAAACTTTGACCGAGGCCGCCGCCGCGCATCGTTGCGCGGCGGCGCACGTTTAGTCGATACAAAATTTCCCGCGAACCCTTGCATTTTGCGCCCGCTTGTGTTATACTGAAACCGCTACACAAATTGTATTTCACACAATGGGTACGAAGCGGCATTTCGTACTCCCTTTTCCCATTGTGTGAAAGATTGTGTAGCAGCGATCGGGGGTACAATGCAGAGCGTGCCTTCGACCGAAAGGTGCGCTTTTTTATTTTACAGGAGGTAAAAAGCAATGAGAAAAGTTCTGGCAGTATTCCTCTCCCTCGCACTTCTGTGCGGCAGCACAATTGCCCTTTCCGCCTGCGGCAGAAGCGGCGGCGGGGGCGAAACGCAGCAGTGGACGTTCGGCACGGTATACGCACAGGCGCAGGAGCTGGGCTACGCGGGCTCTCTCGAGGAGTTCATCGCCCAAATCTCCGGCAAAGACGGGCAGGACGGCGAGGACGGCGTCGGCGTCGACAGCCTCACCGTCGACGGCAACGGCAATCTGATCGTCTCCCTCTCCGACGGCAGGCAGATCAACTGCGGCATCGTCCGCGGCGAAAAGGGAGATACCGGCGCACAGGGCCCGCAGGGCGAAAAGGGAGATACCGGCGCACAGGGCCCGCAGGGCGAAAAGGGAGATACCGGCGCACAGGGCCCGCAGGGCGAAAAGGGCGACGCCGGCGCACAGGGCCCGCAGGGCGAAAGGCGACGCCGGCGCACAGGGCCCGCAGGGCGAAAAGGGCGACACCGGCGAAAAGGGCGATAAGGGCGAGGACGGCCTCTCCGCCTACGAGATCTATCTGAAGTACCACCCCGAATATGCGGGAGACGAGGAGCAGTGGATCTATGACTTCGTCAACGGCAACCTCGCCGAAAAGCGCACGCACACCGTCACCTTCGATCTGAACTGCGAGGGCGCCGAGCCCGTTCCCGCGCAGACGGTCGTCCACGGCGAAAAGGCGGTGCGCCCCGCCGATCCCGTGCGGGAGGGGTATTTCTTTGACGGCTGGACGTGCGGGGGAGACCCCTGGTCTTTTGCCGGATGCACCGTCACCGAAGACGTAACGCTGGAAGCGCAGTGGCGCCTGCCCTATGCTTATTCCGTGATCTTCGATCACAATTATGCGGGCGGAACGAAACAGGAAATGATCTTTACCGAGGGGCAGCAGGCCGGGTTGCCCTCGCCGCAGCGTGCCGGATATGTTTTTGTCGGGTGGTATCTCGATGCGGATTGTACCGAACCCTTCCGCTCTTCCGGCACGTGGTCTGACAACCTCGTCCTGTATGCAAAGTGGGTGCCTGAAAACGGCAACTACGTCTTTGAGGCGGAGTACACCGACCTTACCGGGAAGGTCGGCCTCGGCTATTCGGGAGCACCATCCGAAGAGGGTATGATCTGTGCCGACAGCAACGGCGCCGGGGCGAGCAACGGGTATTACGTCTCCTATCTGTATCGGAAGGGTCTCTCCCTCGAATTCAACATCACGTCGGACGCGGCCGTTTCGGATGCTACCCTGTGGCTGCGCCTCTCCGTCGAACTGTTCAGCTTTGAAATGACGCCCGACCTCGTCGCTGTCGAGGTCAACGGGGAGAGGATAGAGTACGACCCCATCTCGCTGGATGCGGGCGAAATGTATCCATCCCCCTTTGAAAATTATGTGATAGGAAAGATCTCCCTCAAAGAGGGCGAAAACCTCATCCGCATCGAGATAATCAACGATAAACTCATGGTCGGCGCTATGGAGGCATGTGCGCCCGTCGTAGATTGCATCTCTATTGAAACGGAAGCCAACCTGACCTGGGAACCGGTTTATGACAATCTCTCGCTTAACTGATATGTCTTCGAGGCGGAATACACGTATATCCCCGAAGACATGGAAGGCCTCGGGCCCTCGGGCTCGCCGCACGGGCTCGACCTGATCGGCGAGAGCACGAGCGC
>CASFTB010000030.1 GCA_949297575.1 uncultured Bacillota bacterium
GGCCGATCACCCTCTGAGGTCGGCTACCCATCGTCGACTTGGTGGGCCGTTACCCCGCCAACTATCTAATGGGACGCGAGCCCATCCATATCCGATAAAATCTTTTACCGCAAAGCGATGCCGCTTCGTGGTCTTATGCGGTATTAGCACAGTTTTCACTGTGTTATTCCCCTGACATGGGCAGGTTGCTCACGTGTTACTCACCCGTCCGCCACTAACTAAAAGGGGCAAGCCCCTCTTAGTCCGTTCGACTTGCATGTGTTAAGCACGCCGCCAGCGTTCATCCTGAGCCAGAATCAAACTCTTAAGTTTAATTGCTTAAAGCCCGTCCTTTCGGACGTCTTGCTCTAACATAATTTTTGCTGACTGACTTTGAGTACTTGTGTACTAAAAGTAAATTGACAGAAACTTTCAAACATCTTTCTTGCGAAAAATGTTTAATTCATTTCCTTCTATTCAATTTTTAATCTGCGTAGAACCGAACTTCGTTCGGTGCCCTCACGCGAGAGCCTATCCATAATATCATATTCAAACCGCTTTGTCAACTGTTTTGAAAAACTTTTTTTAATTTTTCAAAACTTTTTTCGGTCGACCGCACGTCTGAATGCGATTTCGGATGTCACTCACGCGACAGCTTGTATATAATACCATATCCCCTTTTTAAAGTCAAGAGTTTTTTGCAAAAAAATGCAAAAAACCGGATTTTTTTTTGCGGCTTTCTTCAGGCGGGCGGACGAGCCGCTGCATCTTGTATTTATGGCCTTTTTCAGACACAAAATACAGTTTTTTTGTAATATTGTGCAGGAGGTTGCCTCCGCCGCTTTTTTGTGGTATAATGGAAAAAACGATGAGCCGCGGCCGGCTGCGGCGAAGGAGCGATTTCTATGTTCAAGATCTTGCGGATGATCAGCTCTATCCTCGCCGCCATCCTGGTGACGGCGTGCATCTTCCTCGGCATCTTCGTCGACATGATCGCCTGCATCGGCTGCGCGGCGGGGGCACTGCTCTTTTTTGTGCTGACGCTGCTGTTCAAGTACTTGCAGGAGGAGCAGGAGGCGAAGGAACAGAACGCTCCCCCGAAGGATGCCCCCGGAGAGAACGAGGACAAAGAGAACAAGTGAACGAAGTGCCCCGCGGCTGCGGGGCACTCTTTTTATTGCGCGATCCGGCTTTTATGTATCTTTTATATATATGTATCTTTTATATAATTGTCGCGCGCGCGTATATAATAAGAGGGGCTGCCCCCTGCAAGCCGCGGAAGCTCTGTGCAGACGCGCCCTCCCCGCGGCGGGGAGGGCGCGTTTCACGCTGCGGGGATAACGCAGGCGTCAGATCTTTTCGGAGCGGTCGACGAGGTCTACGATCTCGCTGATGCGGTCGAGGTCGTCGGTGTTGTAATAGTCGATGTAGATGCGGCCCTTTTTGTCGTTGCCGATGAGGGAGACCTTGGTCTTGAAGGTGTGCCGCATGCGCTCGATGAGGTCCTTGAGCTCGATGGAGACCTGCTGCTTCTTCTTTTCCTTTTTATCGGCGAGCTCTTCGGGGGAGGCGAAATAGTCGCGCACGCTGCGCTCGATGTCACGGACGGAGAGGCCGTCCTTCACCGCGTCGGAGGCGAGCTTGTACTGGGCGTCCTCGGGGAGGGTGACCAGTGCGCGCGCGTGGCCCGCGCTGAGCTTGCCTGCGGCGACCATGGAGATGACCTCGGGCGTGAGGGAGAGCAGGCGGAGGGTATTGGTGACCGCCGGGCGGGACTTGCCGATGCGTTCGGCGAGCTCTTCCTGGGTGAGGCGGTACTCGTCCATCAGCTGCTTCATCGCGTTTGCCGCCTCGATGGGGTTGAGGTCTTCGCGCTGCAGGTTTTCAATGAGGGAGATCTCCTTGATCTCTCTGTCGGTATAAGAGCGGACGACGACGGGCACGCGGGTCAGGCCGGCGATCTTCGCCGCGCGGTAGCGGCGTTCGCCCGCGATGATCATGTAGCGGCCGTTTTCCATCTCGTTGACGACGATGGGCATGATCATGCCGTGCTTGCGGATGGAATCGGCCAGCTCGTTGAGGGCCTCCTCGTCAAAGTGCTTGCGCGGCTGGTTGGGGTTGGGGCGGATCAGGTCGATATCCGCATCCCTGAGCCCCTTCACGTCCTCTTCGGTGAGGGCGGGCATTTCTGCCGGGCCGTCGCCGAAGGGCGTCTGCTTGGAGGCGTTTTCGTACGCCTCCTCGGTGTCCGAAAAGAGAGCGGAGAGCCCCCTGCCTAATCCTCTGTTCGTTTTCATATCTCCTCCGTTGCGCGCGTTCCCCTACCATACGGCGCGCGGCTTTCCGTTTATTGCGGCGAGAAGCGGGACGTCAGTTCGACTTCGCTCCCTTTTTTGCCTCCCTGCCGAGGTACTCCTGCGTGAGCGCTTTATAGGCGCGGGCGCCCGTGCACTTCGGGTCGTGCACCATGATGGGCTTGCCGTACGAGCTCGCCTCGACGAGGCGCACGTTGCGCGGTACGACGATCTCGAACACGCGCTTGGTGAAAAACTTGCGGATCTCGTCGGCGATCTGCCGGGAGATGAGGGAGCGGCTGTCGTACATGGTGAGCACGACGCCGTCTACGTCGAGCCCGGCGTTGAGGTGCTGTTTCACGAGGGAGATGGAGTTCATCAGCTGCGACAGCCCCTCGAGGGCGTAGTACTCGCTCTGGATGGGGATGATGACCGAATCTGCCGCGGCGAGCGCGTTGATGGTCAGAAGCCCCAGCGAGGGCGGGCAGTCGATCATGATATAGTCGTACTGCTCCTTCGGTTCGGCGAGGGCGTTTTTGAGCACCTTTTCGCGGCTGCGCTTGTACACGAGCTCCACTTCCGCACCGGCGAGGTCGATGTTGGAGGGGAGCAGGTCGAGGTTTTCGATCTCCGTTTTGAGGATATTGTCTGCCGCCCTCTCGTCGTCGATGAGCACATTGTAGACGGACTTTTTGAGCGAGCTCTTTGAAAAGCCCAGGCCCGTCGTCGCGTTGCCCTGCGGATCGATGTCGATGAGCAGGACTTTTTTGCCGGAGGCCGCTATGTACGCCGCCATGTTCACGCACGTCGTCGTCTTGCCGACGCCCCCTTTCTGGTTTGAAAATGCAACGATCTTTCCCATTCTTTCACCAACGTAAATTTATTTCCGCCCGCGGGCGGATGCCCGCTCCCCCCGCATGCGGGAGGGCGGGAAACATTCTCTTTGCCGCTTTTGCCGCGCGGTCAGGACTTGTCTTCGCGGTCGTCTTTGCCGGCGTCGTCTTTGCCCGTGCCTTCTTCGCCGCGGGACTCGACGCCTTCGCCGACGCCCGCGGGGGCAGCCTCTGCGCGCGGGGCCTCTTCCGCATCCATGAAACGCTTGAAGGGGTTCTCTTCGGCAGACTTTTCCTTGCTGTCCATATAGGCGTACACTTCGTCTACGGACTTGCCGTCGAGCAGCATATCCACTTCGTCCGTGTAGATGGTCTCGCGTTCCACGAGCACGCGGGCCATGTTGTCGAGCACCTTGCGGTTTGCCGTGAGCAGTTCCACGGCGCGCGCATGGGCGGTCTCGATGATCTTGTGCACTTCCTCGTCGATGATGCCGGCGGTCTCTTCGCTGTAGCTGTTGTGGGCCTCCATGTCTCTGCCGAGGAAGATGGGACTGTCTGACCGATAGGTGACGAGGCCGACCCGCTCGCTCATGCCCCACTCGGTGACCATCTTGCGGGCGATCTCGGTGACGCGCTGCAGGTCGTTGGAGGCACCGGTGGAGACGTCTTTAATGACGAGCTCTTCGGCGACGCGGCCGCCCAGAAGTTCGCAGACGAAGTCTGTGAGTTTGGCCTTGGTCATGTGGTTGTCGTCGTTGTCGGGGCGGGTCATGGTGTACCCTGCCGCCATGCCGCGGGCGATGATGGAGACCTCCTGCACGGGGTCGCAGTGCTTGCAGAGCTTGGCGACGATGGCGTGGCCGCTTTCGTGGTAGGCCGTGATCCGCTTGTCGGATTCGGTGACCAGGCGGCTCTTCTTCTGCGGGCCGAGCAGCACTTTGTTTATGCCCTCGAACAGCTCGTGGTTGCCGATCATCTTTTTATTGGCGCGCGCCGTGAGGATGGCGGCCTCGTTGAGGAGGTTTTCGAGGTCTGCGCCCGAAAATCCGCTGGTCAGGCGCGCGAGGATCTTAAAGTTTACGTCGGGTGCGAGCGGCTTGTTGCGCGCGTGCACCTTGAGGATCTGCTCCCTGCCGCGCACATCCGGGAGGTTGACGTGGATCTGGCGGTCGAAACGGCCGGGGCGGAGCAGGGCGGGGTCGAGAATGTCTGCGCGGTTGGTTGCCGCCATGACGATGATGCCCTCGTTGGTCTCGAAGCCGTCCATCTGCACGAGCAGCTGGTTGAGGGTCTGCTCGCGCTCGTCGTGCCCGCCGCCGAGGCCTGTGCCGCGCTGGCGGCCGACCGCGTCGATCTCGTCGATAAAGACGATGCAGGGCTGGCTCTTTTTGGCTGCGTCGAACAGATCGCGCACGCGGGACGCGCCCACGCCGACGAACATTTCGACGAAGTCTGAGCCGGAAATGGAGAAGAAGGGAACATTCGCCTCCCCTGCCACCGCCTTTGCGAACAGCGTTTTGCCCGTGCCCGGAGGGCCGACGAGCAGGATGCCCTTGGGGATGCGCGCCCCGAGGTCGGAGAACTTGCGCGGGCTTTTGAGGAACTCGACCACTTCGGCGAGCTCTGCCTTCTCCTCTTCGGCGCCGGCGACGTCGGAGAAGCGCACTTTGATGTTGGCATTGACGCGCGCCTTTGTCTTGGCAAAGCTCATCGCCTTGCTGCTGCCGCCCTGCGTCTGGCGGATGATCAGCCAGAACACCACGCACACCAGCACGATGCCGATGAGCGGGATGAGATAGCTCATGAAGCTTCCCGCATTGGGGTCGGTAAAGGACACCTTTACGGGGACTCCTGCGCTCGTCGCAGAGTTGAGCGCGTCCTCGAAGAGCTGCTGCATCGGGTCGCCGCTGCGCGGCCCCGCCGCACGGAAGCGTTCGCCCGATTCTTCGTTGATCGCGGTATAGACATATCCGTCTATCTGCACTTCGTCGATCGTGCCCTCGGAGATCATCGTCACCAGCTCTGAAAAGGTCACTTCTTTCGGCCTCGTCAGGGAGTTGAACAGGACGATGGAGAAGATGAGCACGACCACCACCCCGAGCATCGCCCAGAGCAGTACCTTGGATTGTTTACTCATTTAGATATATTTCTCCTTGCATTTAAGGTTTGCATACCTTGCGCGCGGGGTTTTTGCCCGCACCGGTCTGACTGACTGTTTTATATAATAAGGAAAGAAAACCTCCCCTTTTGTTGTTTCGCTCTTTTTGCCTTGCGGCGGCAGAAGTTTGCCGCAATTTAGCGCCCGGGTTTTTAAGCACAACTGTTTTGTGTCGCTTTGGACGCACGGTTTTTGGGCCGTTTTAGGCGCCCACTATTTTTATGCGCCCGGTTTTGGCGGCGCTTTGGCGTCCGGCTGTTTTTTTGCGCTTGGTTTTGCGCCGCTTTTTGGAGCCCGACTTTTTTGTGCCCGGCTTTTGTGCCCGGCTTTTGCGCTGCCTCCTTTTATCGTGGCCGGACAGGCGCAAGAGATCCTCGACAGGCCGTTTGCTATAAATGAAGCAATCCTATCGGCGGCGCACGGCAAACAGATATGCGCCATTACATGCCGGCGCAATTGTTTTGTCGCGCAAAAAAGGGGACGCTGTATGGCGAAGTTGCCGAACAGGCCGACATCGACACGTCCACTATTTGGTTTTTTCAACAAAGCTACCGTCCAGGCATCGGCTTTTCCGCGGCTCTATTTATGAGGCGGTTCGAATCTGTACGCTGCCCCAGCGACAAAAAAGCGCCGCAAACACATCCGCAAAAACAGCCGCAGGATGACTGACCCGCGGGCGAACCGTCTGAAAAGGTTTTTCCCTCGTTCGGAAAAGAGCGGGCATGGCCGCACTCCCCTATTTTGCCCAACAACGCGGAAATTTATCGGAGGCTGCCGACTCGACCGAAGGCATGCTGCATCCGGGCCCATCTGCGGCCTATCCGCGCAGACCAAGCGCAGCACAAAGCGGGCCTCTGCGAAGCTGCATGCGCGGCCGCAGACGCAACAGACACACAACAGCCCGATCCTTCACCCGGGCATGTGCATGTCTGCAGGAGACCTGCACATGCTTCAAAAAGCTGAGCGCGCGATCGGGAGAAAAGGGCAAAAGTTGCGCGCGAGCAGTCGTGAGCCCGGACAGTACGGGATATTGACAGGCGTCATTCTCCCAAACAGAACAACCTCACCGGCGGCAGAACCGCGCAAGAGAAGACAGGCGCGCCGAACAGGCATGCAAAGAGAAGCTCGATGCGCGAAAGGCGTGCTTTGCCTCCATTCTCTGTTATGCTACTATCATACCATAAAACACAACAAAACACAAGGCTTGCGAGAGATTTTTCTTAAAATCAGCAAATTTTTATCTGTTCAACATATTTTTTCACCCAAAAACAATAAAAAACGGCCTTGCGCTACCGTTTTTACACCCAAATTAAGGCTTAAAAATGTTTCATATGAAACTTTATCGGCCCGAGCCGTGTTTCACGTGAAACATTTTTTCGGCAGAGAAGCATGCGCGTCTCAATTTTGCGGCGAATTTTGCTGTTTTGTTTCACATGGAACAGAAGTGATCGGAAAAGCGCTTCGCGCGAAGTGTGTTAAATATAAAGTTTACAGCAGCGTCGCGTGTTTCATATGAAACATCTTGCAAAAAAACAATTTGTGAGCTGCTCAAAAGTATGTACGGGGGCAAAACCCGGGCCGCAGCAATACAAAAAAACGAATTTTAAGGCAAAGAAGACCGTTTTTGAGTCGGAATTTTTCGAAAAAATAAAAATTATTCTGACTCAGACCGTCTGAGAGGCTTTTTTTGAAAACAGAAAAACGGGAAAATACCCGTTATTAGCCCGTTTTTGGCCAAGCGCATACGGATTTTGAGCAATTTTTGGCCTGTTTTCGGGCAGGACAAAAACAGCCTAAAACGGGAGAAAATCGGCATAAATGAGCCTTTTTTGCCTGAAAAAAGAGCCCAAATGACTAATACGCAAAACATTGCGGGCTTTGCATGGTAAAATCTTCGATTTATAAGAAAAAAAGAAGTAAAAACATAGGGGAAAAATCAGTGCGCTTTTAACGCATTTCAACGCAATAATGCGTCCTTTGAGACGCTCGGTTTCCTCCGCAATCGCCGGTCGATATGTTGCGAGGATTTGGATGCGTTGATACGTTGTTTTAGGCGTATGCCAGGCGCATTTCGATACTGTAGTAAAGGCGCAAGTAGCGAAAAATGCGTATACGAAACCATATCGGCTCGGCCAGTCTTCTAAGCGTATAAATAAAACAAAACGCAGGGGTGCTTTTTCTAAAGACTGCGTCAAAAGTGTGGACGCAGGTGAATTTATTTGCGTATTTATGCATAGGGTTTTGCACGTCGAGATATCTACAAAAGAGTGGATAAGTACTTATCGAAAAAAAAGAAAATTTCCGTCGCCTCAAAGCGCCAAACCGACAATATAACTATACGCAAAATAATTTTACTTGGCGCTCTTGTTTGTTTTTGCGCTTTTTTGCAACGGCGCATCGATCTGTTTTTGCGCCATTGAAGGGAAATTCTTTTGTTAAAGGATATGACCGCAGTACAGAAGCGCGCAAGAGAGATCTGGAAAGGATTTTTCAGCGACAGACCGGAAAATCGCCCGCATTTTGTCGTTTTTCGCCTTATTTTCCGCATTTGCGAGGGGATGCTGCGCTCACAGCGGCGCGATCCGATCCAAACGCACTTCATCCGTCGCCTTCGCCACCGACTTCCCTCAACAGGGGAAGCCTTATTCGTGGGAGCACCTGCGGCGCAGGGACAAGGTGGGGGCGCCTATAGAGGGGAATACTTTGAGACATCAGGCTTGAAGGGAACTTTGTGGAAAGGTCTGCTGCGCAAGGACGCAGGGGTGCTGTACGGGGGCAGCTCCGACACGAACGCCTTCAGAGAGACCCCTCTAAGGAAGATACTCGGCTCGAACGGCCGGGAAGAAGGCTGCTATAGAGGTGAACCCCGAAACTAACGAGAAGGGGTCAATGCAGGAGAGCATACTTACAGCCGCAGACAATCGGGAACTCTTTACATGTGTACGCTTTTTCCTGCATGCGGGAGGAGGGGCTGGCTTTTCCACAGCCCGGTTGTTGATAGATGGCGCACAAAGTGTGCATAACCTGCGGGCGCAACTGTTTTTTTGCGGGCGCATTTGCCCGTTTGTCCACATTTTGACAGGAGATATCCACATTCTGTGCACAACCGGGAGTATCTTTGCGCAAAAGGCGGCTTCTTTGCCGCTCGGCCGTTCTTCTTTTTTTGCGGCGCAGGCGGTTCTTTTATGCGCCCCCTCAAAAATCTTTGCGCCCGAAATATTTTTCTGCGCCCCCGTGCCTGGTGCGCGCGTTCCTCTTCCGTAGCCGCAATGCGGGTAGGGGCGAGCCCGCGCAAAAGATATTCTATGTGTTTCGCCCCTCGGCGGGGATGTTCGAGCGGGCAGGCAGGGCATCGTTTGCGTGTGGGCGCATGCCGCCACGTTCGCGGACGTGTAACAAAAACGACCTGAAATCGCCGTACGCCCGGCAAAAACTCGTTTAAATATGAGCTGTTTATGGCTTTTTTGCCTTTCAAAGTAAACAAGCGCAACCTTTCTGCCCGAACCCTCGGTTCAGGCAGAAAATCGGCCGTTTCGCGCCAAAAACGCCGCGCGGGGGTATGCGGGCGGAAAAATGCGGCAATACTCAAACCTGCCTGCACGGGCCCCGGCGCATCGCCCTACGAAGCAAAGTCTTCCCGAACCGTCATCCTGCCGCACGCAAAGGCGGGGAGCGAGCCTCCTCTCTGTACCAACGGGGCGAAAGCAGCCGACGCGGCACAATTGCTCTCTCGCGCCACGAAAAGGGTAGGGAAGCATGGTGCCTTCCTGTGCCGCGGAAACGATAGGGAAGCAGGGGGGCCTTCCTGTGCCGCGGAAACGGGCAAAAACAGAAATGGGCCTTCTTTCCTTTGTAAGGAAGAGGGGGCACGAGAGCGCCGCTTCCCCGCGCCGATAGGGCAAAAAGGCCTTGCCCGACACCGGCAGGCAAACGGAAGCGATGAGGATATAGAAATGGAATATTCTTTTAATCTCTTCAACAAACTCGCCCCGACGGGCCTCGTGCTCGCGATGGAAAAGCTGCTCGACGCGCAGAGGGCGCCCGTCGTCCTGTGTATCGGCAGCGACCTCGCCATCGGGGACAGCCTCGGGCCGGTCTGCGGCACGCTGCTGCGCGAAAAAGCGGGGAGCTGTTTCGTCTACGGGACGCTGCAGCAGACGGTCACCGCCAAAGAAGTAAAATACATGAACGATTTTTTGCGCGAGACGCACCCGGGCAGCCCCGTCATCGCCGTGGATGCAGCCGTAGGGGACGCGGGCGATATCGGCCTCATCAAGATCTCAGACCGCGGCATAAAACCCGGCCTGGGCGCAAACAAGAATCTCGGCAGGGTGGGGGACGTCGGCATCATGGGCATCGTGGCGGAAAAGTCGCTGTTCAACTATTCCCTGCTCAACCTCACCCGCCTCAACCTGGTCTATCGCATGGCGGACATCATCTCGGAAGCCGTATCCACCTTTCTCGCCCCGCTCGCCCGCACGGCGGGCTGAGCAGCCTCTCGCAAAGCCTCGGCCGATGCGGCCCCGCTTTGCCCTTGCCCGTGTTAGGAGAAAGGGCGGACTTTTCTGCCCGTTCTGCGGCCGCCTGCCCGCCCGAGACGGCAGAAGCGAGCCGCAGGGCAGGGGCCGGGCGGGCCGAACCGTGCGCGCCGCACGGAGGCGATGCGGCAGGCACAGAGAGGGGCGGCCTTCCGCCGCACAGGGCAATGTGCGGGACGGGAGCCGCGGAGGCGCGGGGGCGCGGCGTCTGCGGCCCCGCGGCATATCCGGCAAACAGAAACGCCCGCTTCCCGCGGCGGCCCTGCGGCTCGGCAGCCCGCTCTGCATGGCCGAAAAGGGGGCGGGCCGCCTCGCGGCCGTTTGGCAAGATACAACGGCAGGGGGGCGCAGAAAAAATTTTTTCTGCGCCCCCCCTGCGCCCTATCGCCGCGCCGACGAACCCGTCCCCGCTCCTTCCTTCGTAAGGGGCGGGGCCTTGCCTTTTTTCGCCCCCCTCCGTCGCCAGCTTCCCCTCGTCGGAGCGGTCGGCAGCGCTCGCTTGTGTGCTCCGCTCCCCCTCTTTCCGAAAAATCTTTGCTACGCAAATCTTTTTCGAACGGATATGAGGGAGTTACGACCCTCCTTCGCCCCTGCGGGGCACCTTTCCCCTTTAATGGGGGGAGGCTTGGAAGAGCGCCGCCTTCTCAAACTTTCTCCCGTTCCGGGAGAGCCACGCTTGCCCTTCCCTTTCAATTCTTCCCCCAAAAAAGAGTTCCCGAAAATCGCAGGGCGCAACTCGAGATTTCAGGAAAGAGGAGGCGCCGCCGTGCAAGTCGGGCGTTTTGAAAAAAATAAAACGCCGGCGAGCATATGCGAGCGCTGACGAGACTGAGGGGCGATCCAACCACCGCATCTCCCGAAAAATATCGAAGAACTGTTCGGGAAGAGGGGGACTAAGGGGGGAAAAGCTATGCCCGGAAACGTCTTTTTGACGGCAAAAGCCCCGCCGCAGATTTTCTGCGGCGGGGCCGTCTTCAGCCAAAGAGGATTTGGCCGCACTTGCTGTGCGCGCGTGTTACTGTTGCTGATCCTCTGCCTTTTTCCTGGGCTTGAACAGGAAGAACGTCCACACGCCCAGCCCCGCCACGACGACTACGTCGATGGCGACGAGGAGGATGACCCACCAGGCGAAGGGTTCTGCCCTGTCTGCAACGCCGACCGTGGCGTTGAAGATGGTATCGAGGCTGTCGCGGTCGAAGGTGTTATAATAATGGATGGTATCGACCAGCGTGTAGATCATGTTATGCGCAGCCCTGCGCGAGCAGGCGATGTCCGTCGGGTCGGAAGTATCCACGCCGCTGTCGAGCGTGAAGCCCATCGGGTTCAGCCAGATATCCTTGCCCGCGCGGAGGCCCTGACGGGTATTCATCGTGCCGGGCGCGCCGCCCATCGACCAGTCGGTGATGACGGTGCCGCGGAAGCCCCACTCGGTACGCAGGATATCGGTGAGGAGCGCGTGGTTTGCGCCCGTCCAGATAGAGCCGAGGTTGTTGAAGGAAGACATGACCGCGTTGCGGACGTGCTGCTCATCGTCTGCCTGTGCGACATGTTCCGCTATTCGCTCCTGCGGCGGGATACGGAGATCACCGAACAGCTGCTGAAACTGTCCGAACAGAAGCACGACCTCACGCAGGAAAACATCGAGATCATCAACCGCAAGTGCCACGACCTCAAACATCAGCTGGAGGCACTCGGCAGCGCCCCCGCGGATGCCGACAGGGCAGAGTACCTCGACGAGATCAAAAACTCCGTCCTCATCTACGATTCGTCCATCCGCACGGGCAATGAGGCGCTGGATATCGTCCTCATGGAAAAAAAGCTGCTGTTCAGCCAGCTCGGCTTTGACTTTACGTACATGCTCGACGGGGCACGCCTCAACTTCATGAAGCGCAGCGACGTGTTCACCCTGTTCGGCAACGCGCTCGACAACGCGATGGAGAGCCTGCGCGAGGAAGCCCCCGAAAACCGCGTCCTGCACGTGAGCGTCGGCGGAACGGGCAACATCGTCAACATTTTCTTTGAAAATTATTGCGGAAAAGAGCTGCAATTCGAGGACGGCCTGCCCGTCTCCACCAAGGAAAAGAACGGCTACCACGGCTTCGGCATGAAGAGTATTCGCTACATCGTTCAAAAATATAAGGGGGAGATGCTCGCCTATCAAACGGACAACCGCTTTGTGCTGGAGATCCTGTTCGCATAGCGCAAAAAAACATAAATAAATATCCACCGGCATAGCCGGTGGTTTTTCAGTTTCGGGCTGTTAGCCCTCATATTACCGGCAGCGCGCAAGCCGCGCCTATGACGACCTGGCAG
>CASFTB010000031.1 GCA_949297575.1 uncultured Bacillota bacterium
ATCCCGTACAGCTGGGGCACCGCGGTCAACGTGCAGATGATGGCGTTCGGCAACATGGGCGACAACTGCGGCACGGGCGTCGCGTTCACGCGTAACCCCGCCACGGGCGAGAAGGGCCTGATGGGCGAATTCCTCACCAACGCGCAGGGTGAAGACGTCGTTGCGGGCGTCCGCACCCCGATGCCCATCTCCAAGATGGCAGACATCTTCCCCGAAGTGTACAAGCAGTTCCAGGAAGTCTGCAAGATCCTCGAAAACCATTACCGCGACATGCAGGATATGGAGTTCACCGTCGAGAACGAGAAACTCTACATGCTGCAGACGCGCAACGGCAAGCGCACCGCCGCCGCCGCCATCAAGATCGCCTGCGACCTCATCGACGAGGGCATGATCACCGAGCAGGAAGCGCTCATGCAGATCGACGCGAAGTCTCTCGACATGCTGCTGCACCCGCAGTTCGATCCCAAGGCGCTCAAAGCCGCCGATAAGAGCAATGTCGTCGGCAAGGGCATCGCGGCTTCCCCCGGCGCCGCCGCCGGCAAGATCGTGTTCACCGCGGAAGACGCGGTCGAGCAGGGCAAGAAAGGCGAAAAGGTCGTCCTCGTCCGCCTCGAGACCTCTCCCGAAGACATCGAGGGCATGAAATATGCGCAGGGCATCCTGACCGTCCGCGGCGGCCAGACCTCCCACGCGGCAGTCGTCGCGCGCGGCATGGGCACCTCGCCGGCAAGCTCTTCAAGGAAGGAGACGTGCTCTCCCTCGACGGCTCCACCGGCAACATCTACGATTGCCTCATCCCCACCGTTCCCGCAGATCCCAACAGCGGTTACTTCGGCCGCATCATGGAACTGGCCGACAAATATAAGGCGCTGGGCGTCCGCACCAATGCGGATACCCCCAAGGATGCGAAGCAGGCCGCGGCGTTCGGCGCGCAGGGCATCGGCCTGTGCCGTACCGAGCACATGTTCTTCGGCGAGGGCCGCATCGAGCCTTTCCGCGAGATGATCTGCTCCGAAACGGTCGAAGAGCGCGAGGCCGCGCTCGCGAAGATCGAGCCCATGCAGCAGGCAGACTTTGAGGGCCTGTTCGAGGCGCTGGGCGGCTATCCCGTCACCATCCGCTTCCTCGATCCTCCTCTGCACGAGTTCGTGCCCACCGACGAGGCAGACATCAAGGCGCTCGCCAAGGCGCAGAAGAAGACGGTCGCACAGATCAAGCAGATCATCTCCGACCTGCACGAGTTCAACCCGATGATGGGTCACCGCGGCTGCCGCCTTACCGTCACCTATCCCGAGATCGCCGTCATGCAGACGTCCGCCGTCATCAAGGCCGCGATCAACGTCAAGAAGAAGCACCCCGACTGGAACATCGTCCCCGAGATCATGATCCCGCTCACCGGCGAGGTCAAGGAGATGAAGTTTGTCAAGGACATCGTCGTAAAGACTGCAGACGAGATCATCGCCAAGGCGGGTGTCGAGCTCAAATATGAGGTCGGCACCATGATCGAGATCCCCCGCGCGGCGCTCACCGCCGACCAGATCGCCAAAGAGGCAGAGTTCTTCTGCTTCGGCACCAACGATCTCACGCAGATGACCTTCGGCTTCTCCCGTGACGATGCGGGCAAGTTCCTGCCTTCTTACTACAAGAACAAGATCTACGAGTCCGATCCGTTCTCGCGTCTGGATACGGTCGGTGTCGGCAAACTGATGAAGATGGCGGTCGAGCTCGGCCGTGCGTCCCGTCCCGCGCTGCACTGCGGCATCTGCGGCGAGCACGGCGGCGATCCTTCCTCCATCGAGTTCTGCCACGAGATCGGCCTCAACTATGTTTCCTGCTCTCCTTTCCGCGTTCCCATCGCAAGGCTCGCGGCCGCGCAGGCGAACATTAAAAACCCCAGGAAGTAATGTGGGGGACCGTTTTTGCGGCAAGGCGGCGAAATTGCCGTAAAGTTGCCGAAAAATGAACCGAAAGTAAAAAACAGGGCTTATCCCGTCGAGGGGTAAGCCCTGTTTCTGTGCCGCATGGTGTCTGAAAAAAGTATTTTCCCTATGAGATGAACTCTTGAATTTTTTCGATAAAAATTTTCGATAAAACTTTTCCCCTCGCGCCGTTGCATTCTTGCGCCGATTGTGGTATAATAAATGAAATTTTGATCGCACGATTGCGGGAGAGCGCTACGTATGAAAAAAGGTTTCGACAACGATCTATATGTAAAATTGCAGAGCGAAAAAATTTTGGAGCGCATCGGCAAGTTCGACAACAAGCTCTACCTCGAATTCGGGGGCAAGCTGTTTGACGACATGCACGCCTGCCGCGTGCTGCCAGGGTTCGAGAGCGACGCCAAGTGCCGCATCCTTCTGCAGCTCAAAGAGCAGTCGGAGATCATCTTCGTCATCAGCGGCGCCGACCTCGAGCGCAACAAGATCCGCGCCGATTTCGGCATCCCGTACGGCACCGACGTTTTGCGCCTCATCGACAAGATGCGCGCCCTCGGGCTGAACATGAACAGCGTGGTCGTCACCCAGTACCTCGGCCAGCCCGCGGCGGATAAATTCATCAACAAACTTAAAAACCACGGGCTGCGCACCTACATCCACCGCAAGACCAAGGGTTATCCGACCGAGGTGGACGTCATCGTTTCGGACGAAGGTTACGGCGCCAACCCGTACATAGAGACGAGCAAGCCCCTCGTCGTCGTCACGGCGCCGGGGCCGGGCAGCGGCAAGCTCGCCACCTGCCTCTCCCAGCTCTACCACGAATATAAGCGCGGCGTGCGCGCGGGGTACGCGAAATTCGAGACCTTTCCCATCTGGAACCTGCCCCTGCGCCATCCCGTCAACGTCGCCTACGAGGCGGCGACGGCGGACCTGGGCGACATCAACATGATCGACCCGTACCACCTCGAAACGTACGGCAAGACCACCGTCAACTATAACAGAGACATCGAGTGCTTCCCCATCGTCAGGTCCATCCTTTCCAAGATCACGGGGGACGAGCACATTTACAATTCGCCCACGGATATGGGGGTGAACATGGCGGGTTTCGGCATCGTGGACGACGAGGCCTGCCGCGAGGCCGCGCGGCAGGAGATCATCCGCCGCTATTACAAGACGGAGTGCGATTACAAGACGGGCAACGTCTCCGCAGACGCCGTCGAGCGCATCCGCCTGCTCATGACCGAGAACAAGATCGAGGCGTCCGAGAGGCATGTCGTCGCCCCCGCCATCGAAAAGGCGGAAAAGTCTGGCAGCGCCGCCGTCGCCATCGAGTTGGAAAACGGCAAGTTCGTCACCGGCAAGTCGAGCAAGCTGATGACCGCCTGCGCGGGCGCGGTGCTCAACGCCGTCAAGGCGCTCTCGCACATCGGAGACGAGATGCTCCTGCTCTCGCCCATCGTGCTCGCGCCAATCATCCAGCTCAAAAAGGACGTGCTGCGCGAGGACAAGGTCAAGCTCTCCCTCGGAGACGTGCTCACCGCGCTCTCCATCTGTGCGGCGACCAATCCCGTCGCGGAGAAGGCGATGGACATGCTGGTGCGGCTGCGCGGCTGCGACGCGCACGCATCCTGCATCCTGCCCGAGGCGGACCTGTCCGTCATGCGCAAGCTGGGCATGAACTGCACCTGCGAGCCCGAGTTCGGCAGCAAGGATCTGTACGGATTCTGAGCGGAGGTATAAGATCCGCCCGTCCGGTCAATAATCGAGAAAAATACGGGGCATGTGCCCTGATCGGAGGTCTATGACATCCATCGACGCGGTGACGCTCGTCGTCGCCATCCTCATCGCCCTCATCGGGCTCATAGCGGGTTTCGGAAGGACGCTCCGCTTTTTTACGAAGGGTATCTTCGGCATCGTCATCTCTGTGTTCGTGTGCGCCACCTTCGGCGGCATGATCGCCGGCATCCCCGCCGTCTCGGAATGGATCGCATCCCTCAATGCAAAGATGGGGGAGGGATGGAGTTTTCTCGCCACCATTCACCTGGCGACGGTCGTCTACTACGTCGTGCTCTTTTTCGCCGTGCAGATCGTGCGCATCCTCATCGTCCGCTGTATCGGCGGCGTGTTCGAGATAGACGTGCTGCCCATGCGCATCGTCAACAAGGTGCTGGGAATGGTGCTCGCCGTCGCGGCGGTGCTGCTGCTCCTGTTGCTCGTCTTTGCGATCTTCCGCGCCTTCGACGGCACTGCCTTCGTGCAGGACCTCGAGCGCAGCCTGGAGGGGAGCTTCCTCGGCACGCTGTACGAGGGCAACCCGGTGAAATTCAACTGAACGAAAAAGGGGGAGGGCCCGCGCAGATGCGCGGGCCCTCCCTTCGCCTGTTTTCGGATCTATGCCGCGGCTGCGCCTGAAGCGGGCGCTTTTTCTCGCCGGGCGCCTATTCTTCCTCTGCGGCGGGGCGGGCTCGCTCGGCGCGATAGCGGGCGGGCGTGAGCCCCGCATGTTTTTTGAATACCCTGCAAAAGTAATTGTAATCGGAAAATCCCGCGCGCGCGGCGGCATCCGAAACGGAGCTGCCTTCCCGCAGCAGCGCCTTCGCCCGCTCGATGCGTTTCTCCGTCACGTACTGCGTGATGCCCATGCCGAAATTCTGCACGGAGATCTGGTACAGTTTCGTGCGGGAGACGAGGAATTTCCTGCACAGGTCGTCTCCGGTCAGCGGCTCTTCGAGGTGCCTGCGGATGTAGCCGTCTATGCGCGCGGCGACGTCTTCCTTCCCCCGCGCGAGGTCTTTGATGCACACATAAGAGGCGATGGCGTCCAGCAGGTGCACGCAGGCGTGTATCTGCGCTTCGGTGCGCGGCGGTATCTTTGTCACGGCGGAAAAGAACGCCCTTTCGTCGGGGCCGTATTTCGAGGCGAGCACGCAGGCCGCGTTCACCGCCTGCGCGTAGTTCTCCTCGGGCAGGATGTGCGCGAGGATGACGTACCCCGCGATGACGCCGTCCGGCATGATGGGGGTGATCGCCTCCGTCAGCCCCGCGTGGCAGCGGTATACGTGCGGGGCGCGCAGCCTCTTCGCGCGCAGGCATGCTGCCTCGTCGCAGGCGCGGCAGCCCTCCCGCCCCGCCTCGCTCGAGCGCACCAGCGAGCAGAACTCGGGCGCTTCGCGCGGGTACTCCGTCACCAGGCGGAATTCCGCGTCGAACACCGAGATGCGAATGCCGACGGCGACGTAGAAGTCGCGCAGCAGCTTGTTCAGGTTTTCCACATCAAAACTGATCGCCATAAGCTCCTCTCCTTATCGTTCATTTCTATAAACGATTGTACTACTTTTTTGTCTTTTTGTCCATCGTTCGAAGGCAAAAAGGGGGAGACAAGTGCGGCAAAGTTTTTATTTTTCAAAAAATATGAACGAAAGTGCAGAAAGATGAACACTGCCCCCTTGATTTTGCGCCGCGCCGGGGGTACAATAGAGAAAAAAGAATTCCGGGAGGAAACGGACGATGGAGATCTTTAAAGGCATACCCGCCATCCGCTATGAGGGTGCGGACAGCAAGAACCCGCTCGCGTTCAAGTTTTATGACGCGGACAGAGTGATCCTCGGCAAAAAGATGAGCGAGCACCTGCCCTTCGCGATGGCGTGGTGGCACAACCTGTGCGCGACGGGCGTAGACATGTTCGGCCGCGGCACTGCGGACAAGAGTTTCGGCGCGGAGCCGGGCACGATGGCACATGCAAAGGCAAAAGTGGACGCCGGCTTCGAGTTCATGCAGAAGATGGGCATCCGCTATTTCTGCTGGCATGACGTCGACCTCGTCCCCGAGGCGGATGACATCAAGGAGACGAACCGCCGCCTGGACGAAATTTCCGACTACATCCTCGTAAAGATGAAGGAGACGGGCATCAAGTGCCTGTGGGGCACCGCCAACATGTTCGGCAACCCCCGCTTCATGAACGGCGCCGGCTCCACCAACAGCGCAGACGTGTTCGCCTTCGCGGCGGCGCAGGTCAAAAAGGCGCTGGACATCACCGTCAAACTGGGCGGCCGCGGCTACGTGTTCTGGGGCGGCAGGGAAGGCTATGAGACCCTGCTCAACACCGACGTGAAGTTCGAGCAGGAGAACATCGCCCGCCTCATGCACATGGCGGTCGATTACGGCCGCAGCATCGGCTTTACGGGCGACTTCTACATCGAGCCCAAGCCGAAGGAACCCATGAAGCATCAGTACGACTTTGACGCGGCGACCGCCATCGGCTTCCTGCGCGCGCACGGTCTGGACAAGGACTTCAAGCTCAACATCGAGGCCAACCATGCCACCCTCGCCGGGCACACCTTCGAGCACGACCTGCGCATCAGCGCCATCAACGGCATGCTCGGTTCCATCGACGCCAACCAGGGCGACGCTCACCTCGGCTGGGACACCGACGAATTCCCCTTCGACGTGTACACCGCCACCATGGCCATGTACGAGATCCTCAAGGCGGGCGGTCTGACCGGCGGCTTCAACTTCGACGCCAAGAACCGTCGTCCTTCGTATACATATGAGGATATGTTCGAGGGGTACATCCTCGGCATGGATACCTTTGCCCTCGGCCTCATCAAGGCCGCCGCGCTCATTGAAGACGGCCGCCTCGATGCCTTCGTGCAGGAGCGCTATGCGAGCTTCCGCGATACGGAGATCGGTAAGAAGATCGTCTCCGGCAAGACCGACCTCAAAGAGCTCGCCGCGTATGCGGATAAGCTGGGCGCGCCCGCGCTGCCCGGCAGCGGCAAGCAGGAGGCGCTGGAATCTGTCGTGAACAGCGTCCTGTACAAGGGCTGCTAAAAATGGATACGTATATCGGCATCGACCTCGGCACGAGCGGCGCAAAGCTGCTGCTCGTGGACGGGGCGGGGAAGATCCTCGCCTCCGTCACGGAGAATTATCCCGTCTCTTACCCCAAGAGCGGCTGGAGCGAGCAGGATCCGCGTGACTGGTACGCGGGTGCCGTGCGCGGCGTCCGCCGCCTTCTCGCGGGGCAGGATGCCTCCGCCGTGCGCGGCATCGGCGCGGGCGGGCAGATGCACGGGCTGGTCGCGCTGGACAGGGAGGGGGAGGTCATCCGCCCCGCCATCCTCTGGAACGACGGCCGCACGCAGGCGCAGACCGACTTTCTGAACGGAGAGGTCGGGCGCGAAAAGCTCTCCGCCTGCACGGGGAATATCGCTTTTGCGGGCTTCACCGCGCCCAAGATCCTCTGGCTGCGCGAAAACGAGCCCGAAAACTTCGTGCGCATCGCGCGCATCATGCTCCCCAAAGATTACCTTGCCTATCGCTTCTGCGGCGTGCACTGCACCGATTATTCGGACGCGAGCGGCACGCTGCTGCTGGACGTGAAGAACAGATGCTGGAGCGAGGAGATGTGCTCGATCTGCGGCGTGCGGCCGGAATGGCTGCCCGTCCTGCACGAGAGCTACGCCCCCGTCGGCAGGCTGCTGCCCGCCGTCGCGGCGGAGCTCGGCCTCGATGAAGACGTGCTCGTCTGTGCGGGCGCCGGGGACAATGCCGCCGCGGCCGTCGGCACCGGCACGGTGGAGGAGGGGGACTGCAACATCTCCCTCGGCACGAGCGGCACCGTATTCATCGCACAGGATGCCTTTTCGGTAGACAAGGCGAACGCGCTGCATTCGTTCTGCCACGCGAACGGCAGGTTTCACCGCATGGGATGCATCCTTTCGGCTGCTTCCTGCAACGCCTGGTGGTCGGACAATATCCTGCGCACGCGCGACTACAATACGGAACAGGCGGGCGCGGACGCGCTGCGGGGCAAGAACGACGTGTTCTTCCTTCCCTATCTGATGGGGGAGCGCAGCCCGCACAACGACGTCAACGCGCGCGGCGCCTTCATCGGCATGCGGCCGGATACTTCGCGCGTGCAGATGACCCTCGCCGTGGCAGAGGGTGTCGCCTTTGCGCTCAAAGACTGTACCGACATCGCCGCACAGGATGCTCCGCTGCGCCGCACGCGCATCTGCGGGGGCGGCGCGAGGAGCGCGCTGTGGAGGCAGGTCGTCGCGGACGTGCTGAACATGCCCGTCGAGAGCCCCGCCGCGGAAGAGGGCCCCGCCTACGGCGGCGCGATGCTCGCCATGGTCGCCTGCGAGAGGTATGACAGCGTTTCCGCCGCGGTGCGCGCGCTGGTGCGCGTGCGCTCGGTCACGCAGCCCGATCCTGCCGCCGCCGAGGCATACCGCGGGAAATACGAGACCTTCAAGAAACTGTACCCTGCGCTCAAGGGCGTCTTTGCGCAGTGGTAAAATAAAAAGATAAAAAAAGAGGCCGCCGCGCGGAGAGCGCGGCGGCTGCAGGAGGAAACTTGATGAAGAAACAGGCATTTAACCCTTATCTGCCCAGCTGGGAGTATATCCCCGACGCAGAGCCGCACATCTTCGACGGGCGCGTGTATATTTATGGTTCGCATGACAAATTTGACGGCATCTCTTTTTGCCTGAACGACTATGTCTGCTGGAGCGCACCCGTAGACGATCTCTCCGACTGGAGGTTCGAGGGCGTCATCTATTGCAGAAAGCAGGACCCGGACGGCAAGGGCGGCATGATGAACGCGATGTTCGCGCCCGACGTGTGCCGCGGGCCGGACGGAAGGTATTATCTCTATTATTTTATCGGTTACAAGGGCAAGATCTCCGTCGCGGTCTGCGACACCCCCGCGGGCAAATACGAGTTCCTCGGGCAGGTGAAGTATGCGGACGGCACCATCCTCGGCACGAAGGGCGAGCCGCTGCAATTTGACCCCGGCGTGTTCGTGGACGACGACGGAAAGATCTACCTCTATACGGGGTTCGGCCCGGTCAACTACCCCTCCATCCTCCTCGGCGGCCACAAGGCTTCCGAACACGGGGCGATGGGCTTCGAGCTGGAACCGGACATGCTCACGATCAAACAGGGCCCCGTGTACATAGGCGTGAAGGGCAAAAAGGAGGGCGCGGGCACCCCGTACGAGGGGCACGAGTTCTTTGAAGCGAGCTCCATGCGCAAGTTCGGCGGCAGGTATTACTTCATATACAGCTCTTTCGAGGGGCATGAACTGTGCTACGCGACGAGCGACGACCCCCTCTCCGGTTTTGAATTCGGCGGCACGCTCGTGTCAAACGGCGACATCGGCATCGACGGGCGCAAGAAGGAGAACGCCGTCAACTATACGGGCAACACGCACGGGAGCGCCATCGAGATCAACGGCAAATACTATGTATTCTATCACCGCCAGACCAACAGGCACCAGTTCTCCCGCCAGGCCTGCGCCGAAGAGCTCAAGTTTGAAAACGGCAAATTCGAGCAGGCGGAAATGACTTCCTGCGGCCTCAACGGCGGGCCGCTGAAAGGGGAGGGCAACTACGAGGCGCGCATCGCCTGCAACCTCTACTCCCGCAAGGGGACGCGCTGGTACGGCGTGCTCAAACACCTGCGCGGCGCCCACCCGTACTTTACGCAGACGGGCAAAGACCGCGAAGAGAACGGCGACCAGTACATCGCCAATTTCTGCGACGGCGCGACCGCCGTGTACCGCTATTTCGCTGCGGACGGCATAAAGGAGGTCTCCGTCACCCTGCGAGGGAAGTCGAGGGGCGTCGTGGAAGTGTACGAGGGCGAAAAGCTCGCCGCGTGCATCCCCGCGGAAGGAAACGGCCTCGCGACGTATGCCGCGCCCTATGCGGGTGAGGGAGGCGTACAGGAGCTGCGCTTCGTCTTCCGCGGCAAGGGCCATCCCGATTTTCTTTCCTTTACGCTCATACAATGACGCCGCTGCCGTGCGGACGTCAAGTTACTCCGAAAGAGGGGCACCCTGCGGGTGCCCCTCCGTTTTATGTCGGTAAAAAAGGATACAGGGTGCCTGCGCATAAGGCGCCTGCGGCATGATTGTATCGGGCGCCGCGGCTCAGGGGCGCGCATATCGCTCCGCGTCGGTGCGGCCGAGCAGGTAGTCGAGCGAGACGGAGAAATAGAGGGCGAGCTGATAGGCGATCTCCGCCGAGGGGATATAGCCGTTCTGCGCCCAGGCATTGAACAGGCTGCGCGAGATGCCGATATCCGCGGCGATCCTGCCGTATTTTACCCCGCGCCGCCGCGCGAGCTCTTGCAGCCTGCCCTGAAAGGTGGCGCCCTCGGCGGTCGCTGCGCAGCAGTCCGTATCCGTCAGGCCAAGTAAAAAGTCGACGGAGCTCCCCGTATAGTCGGCGATCTTGATCAGGCTGCGCGTGCCGGGGATGAGCCCCGCGCGCAGCGCGCGGATGAGCACGTCCTTGCTGATGCCCATGCGCCCGGCGATGTCTGCATTGCTGCCCGCTTCGCCCGCGAGCGCGTCGCTCAGCCGCTGTTGGAAAAGTGCAGATGCCGCAAAATCGCGGGAAGGGGTCTTTGCCATGTCCTCGTCGCTGCCTCCGGAAAAATTCCTCATAAAATGTTCAACTTTCTATTTGCGTGAACAGTATCAGTATGGTATAATAACAGGGTAGTTAAAATGTACTACTTTATAGAAAATAGTACAAATTTTTTACAGAACGGAGGGAGCATGCGGATGGATACGGAAGAAGAGAGGATGCGGGCGGCCGAAAACGTGTTGGAATCGTACGGCGTGCACGAGCTGCGCAGGTATGCGCGCGAGTTGGGCGTGCCGCGGCCGACGCAGCGCAAAAAGGCCGAACTCATCGGGGAGATCGTGCAGGCTGCGTTTCACGGCGGCGAGCGTCGGATCGGAAGGAAGGGCGCCCGCTGCAAGGCGCGCCCGCACTCACAGGAAGAGCTGGAGCGTTTCCGGCAGCTGGTGTGCGGCGGGCCCGCGGGGGGCGCGGGCGGCGCGGGGCGCACCGTCAGGGTGTGCGGCACGCTCGAGATCGCGGAGGGGAAGGTCGTGCTCTCCCTGCGCGAGATATAGGCCGCCGTGCGGGCGGTTTTGACGGAACAAAAAGAGGGGCGGGGCCCCGCAGCGAAGAGCGCTGCGGGGCCCCGCCTTTTGCGTGCGCGGTCATAACCTCGCGCGGGGCGGCATACATTAAAATACGCGGACGGGCGGTGAGCGGAGGGGAAAAGGCGGTTTCGCCACCGTATAAATTTTTCGGCCGCGCAGCAGGTATAATAGGGGAGGTTCCGGATGAAGGTTTGCGTCATCGGCGGGCGCAGGGCGGCGGGCGCGCTCTGCATCGCATCGCTCGTACTCGCGCTCGCGCTCGCCCTGCACTTTACGGGCGCGTACGCCGTCTATACGGGGGGCACCGTGCGCGAGCTGCCCATCTATCGGGTCGGGCGGGAGGACAAGGCGATCTCCGTCACCTTTGACTGCGCCTGGGGCACCGAACACACGGACGCCATCCTCGGGGCGCTCGCCGCCGAAAATGTGCGGGCGACATTCTTTATGGTGCAGTTCTGGGCGGAAAAATACCCCGACTACGTCAAAAAGATCGACGAGGCGGGGCACGAGATCGGCACGCACAGCGCCACGCACGCGCACATGTCCGAATTTTCCGCCGAACAGATCGCAGAAGAGCTGGCGAGCTCTTCCGCCGCCATTTCCGCCGTCACGGGGAAGAAGGTGGAGCTCTTCCGCCCTCCCTTCGGAGATTATGACGACCTGCTCGTTTCGGCGGCGCGCGAGGCGGGATATTACACCATCCAGTGGGATGTGGACAGCCTGGACTGGAAGGATCTGTCCGCATCGCAGATCGCACAGCGCATCCTCACGCGGGTGAAAAGCGGCAGCATCATCCTCTGCCACAACAACGGGCTGCACACGGCAGAGGCGCTGCCGGCGGTGCTTTCCGCCCTCAAAACGCAGGGATATACCTTTGTGCCCGTCGGCGAGCTCATCTGCCGCGGGAACTATACGATGGGGGCAGACGGCACGCAGAATGCCGCATAGCCGCGCAGCGGCCCGCAGCCGACAACTTTCGATACCATTCTATGGAGGATAAAAGAATGAACGGTACAGAGAAAAACAACAAGGTATTCATCATGGGAGAGATCGTCAGCGAGGCGAGCTTCTCCCACGAGGTGTACGGGGAGGGCTTTTACGAGCTGAAGGTGAAGGTCATGCGCCTTTCGGGGCAGGCAGACATCCTGCCCGTCACCGTCTCCGAACGGCTGATCGGCGAGCGGGATCTGAAGGTGGGCTCCACCCTCTGCGCGGTGGGGCAGTTCCGCTCCTACAACAAACTGGAGGACGGCCGCTCGCGGCTGATGCTCACCGTGTTCGTGCGCGAGCCCGTGGATGCGGCCCCGGGGCGCAACCCCAACAGCATCGTGCTGAGCGGCTATATCTGCAAGCCGCCCGTCTACCGCACCACCCCCTTCAACCGCGAGATCGCCGATCTGCTCGTCGCCGTCAACCGCGCGTACAATAAGTCAGACTACATCCCCTGCATCGCCTGGGGGCGCAATGCGCGCTTCGTCAGGAACCTGCAGGTGGGGGATAAGATCGCCCTCTCCGGCCGCATCCAGAGCCGCGAGTACCAGAAAAAGCTCTCCGAATACGAGGTGAAGACGATGACGGCGTACGAGGTCTCCATTTCCAAGCTCGCCGCCTTCGACTCTGCCGAAAATTTCGACCTCGAGCAGGAATTTTCCCTCTATACGGGCGGGGAACACGCCTACGGCCGCGAGGACGCGCACTGACTCTCCGCGCGCTTTCGCGAAAAGGGCGCCCGCAGCCGAACGGCTGCGGGCGCCTCCTTGTCACCCAAAACCCGCGGATAGTCCGCGGGTAACAAAGAGCTTCAGCGATGAATCTTGAAATAAAAAACTCCTTTTGATATAATAGAGTTGCGACCT
>CASFTB010000032.1 GCA_949297575.1 uncultured Bacillota bacterium
TTTGTGATAAAATATCCCCTTTTTGTTGCTTTTTTCCGCCCGCAAAACGCCGCCCGCACGGCAGGCCGGCCGCCGCGCGGCAGGGCGCGCCGCGGTGAAAGAAGGGCAATGCCGCAGGGCGCGCCGCGGCGAAACGATCATCGCCCGCCGGAGGCAAAGCGGCCTGCGCTGCCCGCGTGCATCTCGCGGCTGACCTGCTCGAGATTGTACAAAAAGGCCTCGACGAACTGCTTGCGGTAGCGCAGCAGCGTGCGCTCGCCCACGCCCAGGTCGATGCTCAATTTGACCTGCGTGTCTGCATAGTGCGCCTCCTCCCAATACAACCGCTCGAAGATGCCGAGCATATTGCTGTGCTCGAGGTGGTCGTACAATTTCCAGAATTCGTATGTGCGCTGCATCGCCGCATACGCCTCCGCGTACATCGGATTATGCCGAAAGCGCACCGCGTTCCGCATCATTTGTTCCATGGCGTTGCCCCCGTCCGCTTAATAAAAACGGTAATATTGAGCCTATTATACACGCCATGTTTTGTCATAACACGCCAACTTTTGGCGAACTACGTCAATTTTTGACAAATAGCGCCAATTATTGGCCAAATAGAAGGCTTTTTCTTTCCGATCAGTCCAATTCTACGCAATTCATACGCCGGCAACAGATCTTTCCAATATTTCCTTTTTAACTAAGAAGAAATTTTTTTATCACTTCGGCCCGGACAGATTTTGCTCGATCGGGAAACCTCTCAGCAAAGCACTTTTTGCGTTTGTGCCGGAACCGTCCGTTTCTCCCAAATATCCGACGGACAGAAAAAGGGAACAACACTCTGCCGTTGAACCCTTCAAAAAACGGATGCAGGGCCGTCCTCATTGCAGTGACAGCTCTGCATATGCGTCCAAAATTTTCTGCAATTTTTCCGGACTGACACGGTACAGGAAAGGATTCCCTGCCACGCAGCAGTCTTCTGCCGCAAGCCTTTAAACGCGTGAAACAAAACCGTCCGAAGTCCATCCATGAAAAGCGGCGCGCATCATGGCTGCGCCGTAAAAATATCTTCAAATAGCCTCTGTTTGGAAATTTTCATGATCCAACGAAAAAACCGAGGGGAACTTTTCCGGAAACAATCGATACAAAAATCCCATTACCTTTGCATCTGCGCCGTAGACCATGCGCCGCTTTTTGCGCCGTATGCCGCGCACGATTTTTTTCACCATTCTGTCCCGTTTCGACATAAATGCAGAGATCAGCTTGTTTTCAGTCATCTCCTCTTTTTGCCCGGCAAACAGGTTGGTTTTGGTAAAACCCGGGCAAACGCAGCCGACGTACATCTCCGGGTGTTCGCAGGCAAAACACTCGGTCAGCGCTTTACTCGCCGACTTGGCTGCCGTATACAGCGAAGTGCCGGCCAAAGGAGCAAGCGCGGCAGAACTTGCAACCGTGACGAATGCAGGCGTATCCGATCTGCTGATATGCGGATACATCACCTGGATCGAATAGGCGACCGAGTAAAAATCGACGTTCAGACACTTTTCCAGATCCGCCCTGGACGTGTTTTCAAACCTCTCGAATAAAGGAAATATGCCGGCATTGTTGATCAGCACGTCCGCCTGTATGGAATGGCTCTCCAAATAATTTTTGATCTCCACCCAATTTTCGTAACGGGAGACATCGTAATGCAGGCAAATAAATTTGTCGCTGTTTTCGCCGAGCTCCCGTATGGTTTGATCCAGCCCGACATCGTTGATGATGACGGCTATGACCCTGCACGCATATTCGGCAATGAGCAGGCGAGCGATACCGCCGCCGATCCCGCTTGCCCCTCCCGTTATGATCACCGTTTTATTGTACAGCCAACAACTTTTCATTTCGTTACCGACTTTTCCCCGTCCGCTTTTTTTCTGCAATTTTCCGCTGCCTTTTGAGCGCTTTTCTCTGTTTTTTTGACATAACGGCATATTCATCCGGCGCAAAGAGGGAGCGGGGCGGAACAAGGCCGCAAGAGATCAGCTCCCGGTCGATTTTCGTATAGTAGGGATGGAACTTTTTGTAATAGCCCACCGTCCTCTCGTTTACATAATTGCCGCTTACCGCTTCATCTTCCGCAAGCTTTTCAAATTCGTAGGCGCCGTTCACACGCAGACAATTCAAAAGCCCCATCGAAATGGCATCCTTCGGGCAATGCATCGTACACCGACAGCACAGCGTACAGTGGATCCCGAAGTGATACCTGCCGTTTTTTTTGGTTATGTTCTGAGCAGGGCAATTTTTTGCACACATCCCGCAATCGGTGCATTTCCGATCGTTGACCTTATAAAACAGCCCGTTGAACCAGGCGCCGAACCACTCGATCTTTCCGAGAAAACACATGATCGCGCTAAAAGGATTGCCGTGCAGGAATTCCCTTTCACCGGATGCAATTTTCTTGGCAGACACCTTCGCCATTTGCTGCGAATATAAATACATCTGCTTCGCGAGTCCGGGAGGATAGCGAAACATGATATTGTAGGGCATGAGGTAGTGCTTTTCGTAAGTGACCTGATACCCTTTTCTCCGGAAATAGCGCTTTACGGCATTTGAGGAAGAATTGTTGACCGAAAACGGCTCACCGCTGCACTTGATGATAAATGCCCGCTGCTCCCTCTTCGCCTTGGGAAACAGTTTTACAAACCGATTGAAGAGCTGCGGAGCGTTGAACGCGTGACCGGGATAAGCGACGCCGATCAGGTCGTAATCGTTGGGGTCCGGGAAGGCCTTTCTTTTATAAGCATCGTATGTGATGTCAAAAATTTCGCCTTCATACTCATACGAAGACAGCTCCGACAAGAGCATTTTGCACACGCGGTTGGTATTTCCCGTACCCGAAAAACAATATAGGATACACTTTTTCATGAGATTTTTTAGACCTTTTCTGCCGACAAAACGGAAACCGGACTTTTACACATTTTCGGATCCACGCCTCGATGCAACGGCGCGCCGCCCCAAAAATCCCCCGGGAGTTCGGCGAATACGGAGCCGCTCCCGATCCGAAAGGACACGCGGCTGCACCGCCGGCAAAGCCGGCGGTGCTTATGGAGCCCGATGCAAAACGCCCGCCCCGGCTCAGTGAAATTCACCGGGAGCGTAGCACGCTTTTCCCGTTTCGATAATGGCCTCCTCTACTCCGCCGCGGCCGATATGCAGCTCATCATAGGTAGCGGCGATCTCCTCTTCGGGATAATAGAAGTAGTCGGTTTGGATATCGAGCATGACGTGTTTATAGTCAAGTCCGTGATAAAGGCCCTTCTTTCGATCCTGTTTCGCCATCATGTTGGCGCCCATCGCGCAGAGGCGGCGGGGCGGGTTCCATATTTTGCGCGGCTCGCCCTGTATGCCGATCAGCATGCGGTCCAGCATCCAGTTAAAGTCGTGATTTTCATCGCCGATGGCATAGCTCTTTCCGCCCTTGCCATATTCGATCGCACCGACGAGCGCCTCGCCTACGTGCCTTGTCGTCGTCATGACCGAACCGCCCTTGGGGAACATGATCGTCTTTTTGCCGTTTACAAAATTATCTAAAAACACGGCGCGCCATAACGGCTGCCTGTGGGGGCAGGTACCGAATATGTAGGGCAATTCCATGACGCAGACATCCAGTTTGGGCAGGCCGTCCCTCTCCTCTGCAGCTTCCTTTAAGATCAATTCCGCCTGTTCCTTCCTGACCCGGATATAGGGATGGATCTCGGCCAGCTTCTTTTCCGGGAATTTTCGGTCGAAATACAAAAAGTAAGAACTGCAGAGCGACGCCTTTTTGATGCCCGCATCCCTTGCAGCGCGGAAAACTTTTGCGGCATGATCTACGAGCCTGAGCTTAAAAAATTCGTATGCCGGTTCGGCAGGGGTGATTCTGTCATCCGGGCCTACGGCGTAGATCATAGCGTCGTACCCCTTAAAAATACGGGCAAGTTCGGCCTGTGAAAGCTCGAAAACATCTCCTTCGAGCGTTTTGATCTGTTCGGGATACCAGCCGTCCATAGGGACGTCCGGTATGGCGAGCGAGGTGACCTCATGCCCCCGTTCCAGCGCAACATTTGCCGCTTCATGCCCTAAAAGCCCCGTACCGCCGACAATGATGATTTTCATGATCCTTCTCTCCACCTTTTTATTTTTCGAGATCGATATGTAACTTTGGGGACGATTTCGCGCATTTTCTCGATCGGATCGGCAAATGCTCTTTCCTGAAAGCCATCCCCCCCGCACTGCATGAACGATCGATCCTAAGTTATTATACCAATTTTCCTTCACTGTTGCAAGACTTTTTATAAAATATTGCCGATATCTTTATACGGCGCATATTTCCGAAGGGGTTCTGCCTTAAAAATTTTCACCGCTGATCCCTCTCATTTTATAGAAAGCCGCGCGAAAAACTTTCGGCGGGAAGCTGTAATCAACGTGACTGTCCGATACGATTGACCGCCGGCTTTTCGGATGCGCCGCGACCGACGCAGGCGCACATTGCAAAGCCTGATCCGAAATTCGGCAGAAACAAAAATACACCGCGGAGATGAACTCCGCGGCGCAGTCAAAATGCATCAGTGCAGATATTTCATGGAACGGAATGCGACAGGTTTGCACCCCTTTTTCAGGCGCAGGTTCCTGCCCTTCGTCGTGCGGTCCTCGATGGAGAGGTCCTCCTCGGTGTCCGCCTGCAGCAGCGCGCCGTCGTCCATCTCGACCGCGAGCTTGTACGGGTCGGTGACGATGTCCGCGAACACCACCCGGCGCTTGCCGCCGAGGTCGACGATCTTGACCCCCTTGCGGTAGCGCGCCATCGGGTCGATCTGCGAGAGGATGACCTTCTTGACGGTGCCGGCGTCCGTCGCGACGACGACTTCGCCCTCGCCGTCCGTCTGGCCCGCGAACACGACTTCATCCCCTTCCGAGAGGGAGATGCCGCGCACGCCCGCCGAGATGCGGCCCTGTTTGGGCACGTCGTTCTTGTAGGCGTTCAGGCACATGCCGCCCGCCGTCACGAAGAACACGGTCACGCCGGCGTCCTCGATCTCCGTCTCCACGCCGATGACGGCGTCCCCCTCGTTGAGCTTGACCGCCTGGAAGGAGGATTTGGCGACGCCGTACTCCTTCCACTCGCTCCGCTTGATGAAGCCCGCCTTCGTGTAGAAAAGAAGGCAGCCCTTCGGCATCGCCTCGCCCGCGTCGAAGAAGGCGATCGGCCTCTCCCCTTCCTCCGCGTCGGGGAAGAGGTCGGCAAAGCGCTTGCCCTTGTCGCGCAGGCGGCCGGGATCGATGCCGTGCAGATCCAGCTTGTGGCAGTTGCCGCGGTCGGTGAAGGCGTAGACCGTCTTGTCGGTGGCGGTCGGCAGGGTGAGGCGGAACACGTCCGCCAGGGTCGAGCGCTCGCCCAGGTTCTTGTCCGTCTGATTGAAGTTCTTCGGCTGGACGATCTTGATCTCTTCCGCCGCGGTGCAGAGGAACATACAGGGGACGGAGGGGCGGACGTCGTCGAACTTCTCGATCTTGATGTCCTCCGCCTTGCCGACGACGGCGCTGCGCCGTTCGCTCTTGAAGCGGCGCTTGATGTCGCGCAGCTCGTCCTGCACCACCTGCATCTGCAGCTTTTTGCTCTCGACGATGGCGGTGAGGCGGGCGATGAGCTTTTTCAGTTCCGCCAATTCCTGCTCGAGCTTATAGATCTCCAGCTTGGTCAGGCGGGCGAGGCGGAGGTCGAGGATGGCCTGCGCCTGCCGCTCGGACAGCTTGAACCGCTCGCGCAGGCGCTGGCGGGCGACGGGGACGCTCTCGCTCGTCTTGATGATCTGAATGACCTCGTCGATGTTCTGCACGGCGATGATCAGCCCTTCGAGGATGTGGCAGCGCTCCTTCGCCTGGGCGAGGTCGAACCGGGTGCGGCGCAGCACCACCTCGCGCTGGTAGTTGACGTAGTGGCGGATGATCTCGAGCAGCCCCATCTGCTGCGGCTTGCCCTCGGCGATGGCGACCATGTTGATGCCGAACGTCGTTTCGAGGTCGGTGAACTTATAGAGGGTGTTGAGGATCTTTTCGGCGTTCGCGTCCTTCTTGACCTTGACGACGGCGCGCATGCCGTTGCGGTCGGACTCGTCCGTGATCTCGGCGATGCCGCCCAGCTGATCCTTCTTTTCCTCGCGCAGCGCCGCGATCTTGGCGAGCAGCTTGGATTTGTTGACCTGATAGGGCAGCTCGGTGATGACGATCAGCTTCTTGTCGTTTTCCCCCTCCTCGATGCTCACTTTGGCGCGCAGCGTGATCTTGCCGCGCCCGGTCTCGTACGCCTGCTTCAATTCCCCTTCGATGATAAATCCGCCCGTCGGGAAGTCGGGCGCGGGGATGCGCTTCATCATGTCGGCGAGCTTGATCTTGGGGTTGTCGATGTAGGCGACGACGCCGTCGATGACCTCGCCCAGGTTATGGGGCGGGATGTTGGTCGCAAGGCCGACGGCGATGCCGGACGCGCCGTTGACGAGCAGGTTGGGGAAGCGCCCGGGGAGGGTCTCCGGCTCTTTCAGGGAGTCGTCGAAGTTGAGGGTGAAGCGGACGGTGTCCTTCTCGATGTCGCGCAGCAGCTCGAGCGCGAGCGGCTCGAGGCGCGCCTCCGTGTAGCGCATGGCGGCGGCGGGGTCGCCGTCCACCGAGCCGAAGTTGCCGTGGCCGTTGACGAGGGTCATGCGCATGTTGAAGTCCTGCGCCATGCGCACCATCGCGTCGTACACGGACGAATCGCCGTGCGGGTGGTATTTGCCCATGCACTCGCCCACGATGCGCGCGCTCTTTTTATGCGGCTTGTCGGGGGTGAGGCCCATGTCGTACATGGTATAGAGGATGCGCCGCTGGACGGGTTTGAGCCCGTCCTCCACGCGCGGCAGGGCGCGGTCGAGGATGACGTATTCCGCATACGGCAGCATCGAGCCGGGCAGCACCTCTTCGAGCGGGGTGAGAAAGATCTCCCCCTTCTGTTCGGGCGCGGGAAGGTCGCGCTGCGTCTTGTCCTTTTTTCTTGCCAACGGTCTGCCCTCCCTTTATAAATTGACGCGGTCGATGAAGGTGTCGACCTTGTTGAAGTTCGCGTTGCGGGCGAGGAATTCCTTGCGCGCCTCGACGCGGTCGCCCATGAGCGCGGTGACCATCTGCTCCGCCTCGGCGGCGTCCTCGATGTTGACGCGGATGAGGTTGCGGCGGGCGGGGTCCATCGTCGTCTCCCAAAGCTGCTCGGCGCTCATTTCGCCCAGCCCCTTATAGCGCTGGATCTGATACCCCTTGCCCACGATCTCGATCTTTTTCTGCAATTCGGCGTCGTCGTAAGCGTATTCGACGACGTCCTTTTTATACACCTTGTACAGCGGCGGCATCCCGATGTAGACGTTGCCGTTGTTGATCAGCTCGCGCATATAGCGGAAGAAGAAGGTGAGCAGGATGCAGCGGATGTGCATCCCGTCCTGGTCGGCATCGGAGAGGATGATGACCTTGTGGTATTTGAGGTCGTCCATGTCGAAGTCGCTGCCGTAGCCCGCGCCCAGCGCCGAGATGATGGTGCGGATCTCCTCGTTGGCGAGCACCTGGTCGATGCGCTTCTTTTCCACATTGAGCGGCTTTCCGCGCAAGGGCAGGATGGCCTGCGTCTGGCGCACGCGCGCCTGCTTGGCGGTGCCGCCCGCCGAATCCCCCTCGACGATGAACAGCTCGTTCAGCTCCGGCTTCTTGCCCGTGCAGGCGGAGAGCTTGCCCACGAGGGTGAGGCTGTCGATGGAGTTTTTGGCGCGGGCGACCTCCTTCGCCTGCCGCGCCGCGATGCGCACGCGCGCCGCGCCCTGCGCCTTTTTGACGATCTCTTCAAAGACGGACTTCTTTTTCGGGTCGGAAAAGAGGGCGCCGATCCCCTCGACGGTCGCCGTCTCCACCGGCTGGCGCGCCTCCGCGTTGCCCAGCTTGGTCTTGGTCTGCCCCTCGAACTGGACGTTCTTCATCTTGATGGAGAGGATGGCGGTCAGCCCCTCGCGGAAGTCCTCGCCCAAGAGGTTCGCGTCCTTCTCTTTGAGGATGCCCAGGCTGCGGGCGACGTCGTTGAGGCTCTTGGTCAGCCCCGTGCGGAAGCCCGTCTCGTGGAAGCCGCCCTCGGGGGTGGGGATGTTGTTGACGAAGGAGAACAGGCTCTCCGTGAACTCGCCCGTGTGCTGGATGGCGAACTCGATGAGGATGCCGTCCTTCTCCGCCCTGTACCCGATCGGGTCGGGGTACAGGGGCGCCTTCCCCTCGTTGAGGTAGATGCAGAAATCGTGCAGGCCGCCGTCGAACTTGTAATTGACGGAGACGGGCGGCCGGCCCTCCTCCACCCGCTCGTCGACGAGGTTGATCTCCAGCCCCTTGTTGAGGAAGGCGAGCTCTTTGAGCCGCTTGGAGACCGCCTCGAAGTTGAACACGACGGTGTCGAACACGCTCGCGTCCGGTTTGAAATGCACGAAGGTCCCCGTCTTGTCCGTCTTGACGCCCGTGTCGACGAGGTGGCCCTCCGGCACGCCGCTCATCATCTTGTCCGCCGCCTCGTCGAAATAGGAGCGGAAGAACATCTTATAGACGGTCCCGCGGTACACTTCCACTTTCAGCCACTCGGAGAGGGCGTTGGTGACGGACGCGCCCACGCCGTGCAGCCCGCCCGAAAAGGAGTAGTTGTGCTCGTCAAACTTGCCGCCCGCGTGCAGCTGGGTAAAGACGACCTCCACGCCCGAGACGCCCGTCTGCGGGTGGATGTCCGTCGGGATGCCCCGCCCGTTGTCCTCGACGGAGGCGCTGCCGTCCTTGTACAGCTTGACCTCGATGCGGGTCGCGTAGCCGTTGGCGGCCTCGTCAATGGCGTTGTCGACGATCTCCCAGAGGATATGGTGCAGGCCCTTGACCCCCGTCGAGCCGATATACATCCCCGGCCGCAGCCGCACCGCATCCAGCCCTTCGAGGATGCGGATATCCTCCGCGCTGTATTCCTTCCCTGCCATCGCTTCCTCCTTTCTTGCCCTCTTGCGCCCGCACAAAGGCGCAGAATATCCCTGATTATATCTCCCATTATACCACATAACGCGCCCGTTTTCAAGGAAATCCCCCGTATTTTGTGATTGAAAATTTTACGCCGCGATCTTGCGCCCCTCGTCGGCAAGATCAGCGCCCCGCCGCCGCGCGGCGCACGCCCGGCGCGCCGTTCCCGCCCGCTCCGCTCGCCGAACCCGGCACGCGCCCG
>CASFTB010000033.1 GCA_949297575.1 uncultured Bacillota bacterium
CACGATCTCCGGCCGCGGCACCGTCGCTACCGGCCGTGTCGAGCGCGGCGTTGCGAAAGTCGGCGATCCCGCTGAGATCGTCGGCCTCATCGAGAAGCCCCGCTCCACCGTCATCACCGGTCTCGAGATGTTCCGCAAGATGCTCGACGAGGCGATGGCAGGCGACAACGTCGGCGCGCTGCTCCGCGGTATCGACCGTAAGGACATCGAGAAAGGCCAGGTCATCGCGAAGCCCGGCTCCATCCATCCCCACACCGAGTTCGAGGCGCAGGTGTACGTCCTGACCAAGGAAGAGGGCGGCCGTCACACCCCGTTCTTCAACAACTATCGTCCTCAGTTCTTCATCCGCACGACGGACGTTACGGGTTCCATCAAGCTGCCCGAGGGCGTCGAGATGGTCATGCCCGGCGATAACGTCAAGATCGACGTTTCGCTCATCAAGCCCGTCGCCGTCGAAGAAGGCCTCCGCTTCGCTATCCGCGAGGGCGGCAGGACGGTCGGCTCCGGCGTCGTCTCCAAGATCGTCAAGTAATTTCATTCTGAAATGAAGCAAAAGGCTTCGGCTCCGTGCCGGAGCCTTTTTGATAAACTGCCCGCATCTCTGCGCCGCAGGGCCGCGGGAAAGGAGGAGGTATGACCATCCATCACGACAAAATGGCGTACGGCAAGCTCGCTTCGCTCACAGAGGATTTTTCTGCGGACAGGCTCAACGAGATGGCGGACGCGCTGAACGGCCGCAGCGAGCGCGAAAAGATGCTCGCGGGCGAACTGTATGACCCCGCGGACGAGGAGCTCTCCGCCCTGCGAAAACGGGTGCGGCAGCTCGCCAAGGCCTTCAACGATACGGACGAGGACGAGGCGGAAAAGCGGCAGGAGCTGCTGCGCGCCATGTTCGGCAAGTGCGGCGCGCACATCGCCTGCGAGCCGCCCATCCGCTTCGATTACGGCTGCAATACAGAAGTGGGAGACTGCTTTTTTGCGAACTTCAATTTCGTCGTGCTCGACTGCGCCCCCGTGAAGATCGGCAAGCAGTGCTTTTTCGGCCCCAACGTGACCATTGCCGCACCCGTGCACCCGCTGCTGCCGCAGGACCGCATGATGCGCCCGGACGGCAGGGGAGGGGTGTTCGACTATGAATACGCCAAGCCCGTCACCATCGGAGACGACGTGTGGCTCGCCTCGAACGTCGTCGTCTGCGGCGGCGTCACCATCGGCAGCGGCACAGTCATCGGCGCGGGCAGCGTCGTCACGCGCGACATTCCCGCGGGCGTCTTTGCGGCGGGAAATCCCTGCCGCGTCATCCGCAAACTGACCGAACAGGATAAGATGCAGCTCCCGAACGAGTGAGCGGAAAACGACAAAGAGCCCCCTCGGCACACAGTGCCGAGGGGGCTTCCTTTGCGTTAGGGAATGTTTTACAGCGAGCGGATGCTCTCCACGGGCGGCTTTTTGGAGTAGACCGCCACGGGCACGAGCGTCGAGACCGCCGCGGTGAACAGGGCCACCGCCGCCATGAACAGGGCGGAGAGGGGGGTAAAGCGCAGCAGCGTCACCGTGATCCCCATGCCCTGTACGATGAGGTTGCTGATGACGGGGCAGAGGATGGCGCAGGCGACCGCCCCGAGCAGGAAGCAGGCCCCCGCCACGATGAGCGCCTCCGAAAAGAACACCTTGTATACGTCCGTTCCCCGCGCGCCAAGAGCGCGCAGGATGCCGATCTCCTGCTTTTTCGCCGTGATGGAGGAGGCGATGAAGTTGAACATCAGCAGCACCGCGAACACCGTCAGCCCCGCGCCGAAGCCGAGGGTGAACCAGCGCAGCCAGGTCATCGCGCCGACGACGGTGTCGATATCTTCCATCTCGCCGTTGCGGATGAGCGCAGAGGAGTCGTCCTCGCCGACGGTATATGCCGCGTCGGTGAGCGCCTCGAGCGCTCCGTTTTCGCGGAAATCGGGCACGAACGCGCCCGCAATAAAGGCATCTTCGGGGGAGACGTATTCGGTAATGTACTCTTCCTCTCTGCCGTCGCTGTGGTAAAACACTTCGAACAGTTCGGGAGAGAGATAGGCGCAGTAATCCAGCGCGCCGCTGCTCTCATAAAACAGCGCGGCGACTTGCACGTCTCGCTGTATTTCTCCGGATGAAACGGCGAGGGAGAAGGCGGGCTCGTCAAAGGCGTATTCCTGCATGAAGGCGGTGACCGTCTGCAGCATTCCGCCGATCTCTTCCTCTGTAAACGGCCGCATGACGGGGGTGTCGAATAAATCCGTCCCCCCCGTATATGTATAGCCGAGGAAGAGGTCGTCCAGGATATCGGAGATGCTCTGCGCGCCGGTCAGCGGGTCGCCGTCGTAAAAGGCGTCAGACGCAGCGAGGGCGCGCTCGTATGCCTCTGCGTCGCCGATGTCCGCGTCCGCAAGCCGCCCGTCCACCTCCGCGGTGAGGTGGGTTGAAAGGATCGAGACATAGACCTGCAGCGGGAGGGCGATCTCCCCCTCGCCGAGAGAGGTCACCCGATCCGCCGTCTGTGGCGAAAACAGCGGCAGCAGCGGAAGCCCGTGTTCATCCGTATAGGTGTTGAACGCGCCGACGCCGTCCTCGATACTTCCTTCACAGAGGATGTATGCGCTGCGGGTGCTGTCCAAAAAGTAATCGGATTCAAAGATCTGCCCCTCCTGCGCCGGTTCTTCGATATAGTCGCGGAACTGCTCCGCAAAGCTGTCGTGCATCAGCAGGTAGGTATAAAATCCGCCCTCCAATACGTCTGCCCACTCGTACTCGATCTCCGTCGTCGAATTCGTCTGCTCTTCGGACGCCGCCCGCAGTTCCTCAAACTTCTCGGGCACCTGTTCGCCCCGGTACACGCCGACGATCTTCACCGTCGCCCCGGGGAGGGCGAGCGCGGGCAGTGCGTTTAAGTCCTCGTACGTCTCTATGTCGATCTCTTCGCCCGTCTGCGGGTCGGTATAGGCGGAAAAGCGCAGGCAGTTATAGGTGAAGTCGGAAATCGCCGCCTCCTCCGCATTCTGCGGATAGCGGCCCCACAGCAGGTCGGGCATGTCCGCATTCCCCGCGCTGTAGGCGTAGCCGGCAAAGGTGTCCGTATAAAAGCGCCGGTCCTGCATGTTCCAGCCCTGCAGGCCGATCCTGCTGCCCGTCTCCAATGCGGCGATCGTCCCATCGTACCGTTCCTGTAAGGCCTCGTACTCTTCCGCCGTCATCCCGGTGGAGCCGACGTAGGTGGTGCTATGCGTCAGTTCGCCGTCCGTATAGACGTTGTATGTCACGCTGTACCCCTTGGAGTAGTTCAGGTACGTAAAGTCTGCGTTGTACAGCGCGTCCTGCGTCGCTTTGGATGCGTCGAAGAACATGACGGTGGAAAACAGCCCGAACATCACAAAGGCGACCAGGCACAGAAAGATGCTGAACGCCAGCCGCACGGGTCGGGTGCGCACGCAGCTCGCGCCCATGCGGAAGGCGTGGCGGAAGGGCATCTTCGAACGGATAAACTGCTGCTCCTCCGCCGCGTACGTGCGCGGGGCGGGGGATCCGTGCGTCTCTTCGAACTTCCCCGCGGCGCTGGGCATGGCGCTCTGCGCCTTCGCCACCTCTGCGCGGTCGCAGGAGAGCATCGCCCCGCTTCCGGAGGAGGAGAGGAACCTGCGGATGGCGGCAAAGTCCTCCTCCGTCAATACGGCGCAGTCGCGCACGGTCACGGTGTCCTCGTAAAAGCGCACGTTGGGCGCCTCGCCCGCCTCCCCCGCGCGCGTCACGTCCGAGAGGACCTTTCCGTCCTTCAGCTCGATGATGCGGTCGGCGTACCGCTCGGCAAATTCGCGGTCGTGCGATACGGCGATGACCAGCTTGTCGGCGGACAGCCTTTTCAACGTGTCCAGCACCTGCCGCCCCGTGTCCGAATCCAGCGCGCCCGTCGGCTCGTCCGCGAGGATGATCTGCGGGGCCTTGACGAGTGCGCGCGCGATGGCGACGCGCTGCTTCTGCCCGCCCGAAAGGGTGTTCGGCTTGCGCTTGGCAAACGCCTCCATCTCCACGCTGCGCAGGATATCCGCCACCTTCTGCGCATCCCGCTTTTTTCCCTGCAGTTCGAGGGCGACGGAGATGTTCTCCTCCACGGTGAATTCCTCGAGCACGTTGTACTCCTGAAACACGAACCCCACGAAGGTATTGCGGTAGCTGTCGAAGTCGGCAGGGGTGAAGTCTGCGGAGGATCTGCCCTTGATGACGATCTCTCCCTCGTCCGCTCTGTCCAGCCCGCCGCAGATGTTGAGCAGGGTCGACTTTCCGCATCCCGATTTGCCGAGGATGAACACCAGCCCCTTTTCGGGGAAGGCGATGCTCACGCCGTCCAGCGCGCGCGTCTGCACGCCCTTCTTGGTCGCATACGCCTTGCAGATGTTTTTGATTTCCAGCACGTCTCTCTCCTTTTCCCCGCACCGCGGGGGATTTTGTTTTCTCTTTTACTATAGGTCGAAAGAAAAGAAATGTCAACGGCAAACCCGCGGAAACCTGTCCCGCTTTTGTCCCGAAACGGTTTTCGGGACTGTCCCGCTCACTTATTATAGCACGCCGGGCAGAGAAGGGCAACGGCAGCGGGAAGGCGCCCGCTCCGATCTTTTCGGAATGTGTCTGAAAATACGGGAACCGCCCCTCCCGCGGCTGCGGAAGGGGCGGTGGATTTGTCTATGCGAGGATATATGCCGTCAGGATGCCCTGCACGGCGGCAAAGAGGAGGGTCACGAAGGCAAAAGCCGCAAAGCGCTGTCTCTTTTTGCTGACCTCTTCGTCATCGATGCTGCTGACACTGCCGTCCCTGTAATTGAAGCGCTTTTCCACCGTAAAGCGGAAACTTCGACTCTTCTTTTCCCACCGAGAATCGGTGTCTTTGTCCGCCGTCACGTACACTTTGTCCGACCGTGCCTCGACATTGAAGCCCCTGACGCGCGTGGTGTATTCCCACGCCTTATAGTCCATCGTCAGCTTTACCTCCGCGCGCACGGTCACATCGCATTCCATCCGCTCTGCGATGACGATGTTTTTGGGGTCGGACGCGTATTTATAGAAGTCCGCGTCCAAAAGATTTGCCCTCTCTTTGAGCGCCGCGAGGTATTCTTGCTTCATCACGCCCGCGTCCTTTTGTCTTTGGTCCAACAGGTACATGTTCCGGTCCCTCCTGTGCGGGCAAAAAATAAGAGCGTCCCGATCAAGGGACGCCCGCATAATGTCCCCTGATTGTCGCTCAACAAACATCATATTACAGATACACGCAGTAATAGGAATAAAAGGGTACATCTATGCCGATGTAACCTATACCGCGTGCAGTATTCACGATGTTTGTTGAGCATATCTATACAATAGCGGCGTACAAAAAGCAAGCAGAAAAGCAAAAAAGCGCATCCTTCCGCAGCTTTGTCGTGCGGGAGGGGAAAGCGCCGATATTCGCCAAAAAGCGGCAAGCCTTTCCAAAAAGCCGCCCCGCGGCGGCGGTATAATGGAAGAGGTCTCCCGGGGAGAGGCGCGCCGCGCCTTTCGCCCGGGCGGGCGCAGCGGCGGGGAGGGGCGCATGACCGTCTGGATCGATCTTCTCATCATCGATAATTTCTGCGCGGACGCGGCGCTCCTGTACTGCGCCGTCAAGACGGTGAAGGGAAGGGCACGGCCGCTGCGCATCCTGCTCGCGGCCCTCTTCGGCACGGCGCTGGGCGTGGGATATACCCTCTTCCGCCTGTACTATTCCGTGCCCGCGCCTCTCGACCTCTTCGTCCGCTACGGCGTCGCCTTCCTGCTGCCGCTGCCCGCCGCGCGCTTCCGTAAAAAGCGCACCTGCGCGCTGTGCTCCCTCGCCTTTGTGGGGTACATGGCGGCGTTTGCGGGCGTGCTCACCGCCCTCTTCCCCGCGGAGACGGCGGGAGGGGAGGGCAGCGTCGTCTTCGTCGCGGGCAGCATCCCCTCGGGCGCGCTCGCGGCGGGGTGCGTCGCCTTTGCGGCGGGGGCAGTGCACCTCGTGCGCCGCCTGGGAGCGCGGGCGAGGGGCGCCGCGCTCACCTTTGCCTGCGTTCTGCGGCTGGGGGAGCGCGAGGTGAAGGTGCAGGGCTTTTCGGATACGGGCAACCGCCTCACGGACGGGCGGGGGATGCCCGTCGCCGTGTGCGACCGCCTCGCCGCCCTCGCGCTGGTGCGCGGGCAGTCTCCCCCGCGGGAGGAGATAGAGGCGAATACGGTGAACGGAAAAACTTTGCTGACCGCCTTCCGCATAGACGAGATCAGGATATATTGCGGAAAGGGCGAGAATATAATAAGGGATGTGACGGTGGCGGTGAGCGCCGCGCCCCTCGCGGGGGAGTACGCGCTCATCCTCCCCGCTGCGTTCACGGCGGAGGAACAATTTGCGAGGAGGAGAGCGGGATGCTGAAATTTATACGTGCGTCGCTGAAAAAACTGGCGCAGACCTTCAACCTGCGCGAAAACGTGCTGGACTACATATGCGGCAGCGAGGCGCTGCCCCTGCCCTTTTCGGCGGAGGAAGAGTCGAAGATGCTGGGCAAGCTGTCGGAGGGAGACGAGGAAGTCAAAAGTTCGCTGGTCGAACACAACCTGCGCCTGGTCGTGTACATCGCCCGCAAGTTCGACAACACGGGCGCAGACGCGGAGGACCTCGTTTCGGTGGGCACCATCGGGCTGATCAAGGCGGTCAACTCCTTCAAGCCGGATAAGAACATCAAGCTCGCGACGTACGCCTCCCGCTGCATCGAAAACGAGATCCTCATGTACCTGCGCAGGCTGGTGCGGCTGCGCAACGAGGTCTCCTTCGACGAGCCGCTCAACACCGACTGGGAGGGCAACGAGCTGCTCCTCTCGGACATCCTCGGCACGGACAGCGACACCGTCTACAAGGACATCGAGACGGGCGTGGAGAAGGAGCTGCTGCGCGGCGCACTCGAAAAGCTTCCCGAGCGCGAAAAACGCATCATGGATCTGCGATTCGGTCTGAGCGGCAGGGAGGAGATGACGCAGAAGGACGTCGCCGACCTCTTGGGCATCTCGCAGTCGTACATATCCCGCCTGGAAAAGAAGATCATCGCCCGCCTCAAAAGCGAGATGAGCAAGCTGGTCTGACCTCCGCCCGCCGGACGGCGGCAGAGACCCCGCCCCGTGCGGCGCCCGCGGCGGACAAGCCGGGAGGAATGATTTTCAAACATCTGCGCATACTCACCCGTGCGGTTACATAACGGAGGTGAAGGTATGTTGCAGAAGGTCGAGATCTGCGGTGTCGATACGGCGGGGCTGCCCCTGCTCACCGCGAAGGAGAGCGAAGAGCTGATGAAAAGGCTCAAAGAGGGAGACAAAGCCGCCCGCGAAAAGTTCATCGTCGGGAACATGCGGCTGGTGCTCTCCCTCGTCAAGCGCTTCTGGGCGAAAAACGCCAACGCGGACGACGTGTTTCAGGCGGGGTGCATCGGGCTTTTGAAGGCCATCGATCACTTCGATCTCTCCGTGGGTGTCCGCTTTTCCACCTACGCGGTGCCGATGATCCTGGGGGAGATCAAGCGGTACCTGCGCGACGGGAATTCTCTGCGCGTCTCCCGCTCTATCCGCGATACCGCCTACCGCGTGCTCAAGACGCGCGAGCAGCTGGAAGCGGAGGACAAGGAGGCGACCATCGCCAGGATCGCCGAGGCAATGAAGGTGCGCGAAAAGGAGGTCGTCTACGCGCTGGACGCCATCTCCGACCCCGTCTCCCTCTTCGACCCCGTGTGCAACAAGTCGGGGGATACCCTCATGCTGATGGATCAGATCTGCGACGAGAAGAACAACGACGAGGTGTGGACGGAACACGCCGCCCTGCGCGGCGCGATGGAACACCTCGGCGAGCGCGAACGCAAGATCCTCTTTCTGCGTTACTATGAGGGGAAGACGCAGACGGAGATCTCTGCCGAGGTCGGCATCTCGCAGGCACAGGTCTCCCGCCTCGAAAAGAACGCCATCAACACCATCCGCGAGGAGATCTCCTATGACGCATGAGCGGCGAAAGGCAGAGAGGG
>CASFTB010000034.1 GCA_949297575.1 uncultured Bacillota bacterium
GGGGGCCGCCGCGGGGGCGGGCGCCGCTTCGGAGACGGGCGCGGCAGGCGCGGCGGGCGCCTCCTCGGGCGCGGGCGCCTTCACGTCCTTTCCGTACAGTTCGGTGCCCTTTTTGCGCATCGCCTCGAAGACGGCGGCGGCAAGGGCGTGCGCGCGGTCGCGGTCTGACCCTTCCGCGGGCGGATAGACGGCGGGCAGGATGTGCACGACGACTTTCTTTTTCATGTGAAAAAATTTGCGCAGCCCGGTCTGCCTGAATTCGAGGAAGACGGGCAGCACGGGCACGCCGAATTTGACGGCGCAGTGGAAGGCACCCGGCTTGAAGGGGCGCAGCTTTTCGTAGCGCGGCCAGAGGGCGTGTTCGGGGTAGAAATTGACGATCTTCCCCTGCCCGACCAGCGCGCCGACGGCGTTTTGCAGGTTGCGCATGTCCTTGAACGTCGTGCCGACGGGCAGGAAGCCGCCGCACTTGAAGATGCGGCCGAGCTCTCCCCTCTTCAGCAGATAGTACGAACCCGTGTGGAAGACGCGGAAGGCGCCGAGGGCGTTTTTGAGGAGGAGGGTATCGAGGTGGTGGGTGTGCGTGCAGGCGCAGATGGCGCCCTTCCCCCTGAGTGCGCGCAGGTTCTCACGCCCCTTGACGCGGGAGCCGAGCCCGAACAGGGTGAGCAGCGGCCCCACCGCCGCGACCACGGAGAGGACGACGGCGCGGCGCACCTTTTCGACGGGCGTCGTCAGGAGATAGTTGAACCCGTCGTCTATCTTCATCGCATCGAAGGTGCGGTGCTGTTCGTTCATGTCTACGTCGTACAGGCCCGCGCGCTCGAGTTCGCGCTGGCGGGCAAAACGCTGTTTTTCGTTCATAATTTCCCTACCGTTAAAAAATCGTTTGTCTGCGCGTTCAGAGAGACTCCATCTCGTCCAGCGTGAGCAGGAAGGCGGGCACGAAATGTTCCATGAAGTAATCGAGACAGGGCATCGCCCGCCCCTTCAGTTCCGCCTCTATGCTTTCTTTCGCCTTTTTGAACTCGCTGTTGCCCCCCTTCAGCTCTTCCAGGCACTTGACATAGGCGGAGAGCTTATCCGCCGCCTTGACGAGGCGGTATTCGTAGCTTTGGGTATCGGGCATGACGCAGGGCGCGAACGCCGCGCGCAGCTGCTCGGGAAGCATGCCGAGAAGCTTTTGCTCGGCGCGCTCTTCCAGCTGCTTGTAGGCGCCGCGGATCTCGCGGTTGAAATATTTGATGGGCGTGGGCAGATCGCCCGTCATCGTCTCGCTGCTCTCGTGGTAGAGCGCGAGGAGCACCGTCTTTTCCACGTCCGGGTCGTTTTTGAACACTTCGCGGTCGATGACGGCGAGCGCGTGCGCGAATACGGCGACCTGCTGGGTGTGCTCCATCACGTTTTCCTCGCGGGAAGAGCGCATCAGCGACCAGCGGCGTATATATTTCATTCTGTCTAAAAACGCAAAAAAATTATACATGGCCTTCTCTTTTTTCTGTATCGGTATTATTGTATCATAATTTTTGTTGACTTTCAATCCCTTTTCTATTATAATTTCATCTGGTCACAAAAAATTGTTTCGTCGGCTCGAAACAAAATTTGTGGATACATTTTCATATCCGCCGGGGGTGCTGTAAAAAGCTGAGATCATACCCTTTGAACCGGACAGGGTAATACCTGAACGGGAGGTAAAATCAAGGAATTTTCGGCGCGCCCCACAGTGAGGGCGCGCCGTCTTTTTTTGGACGACGTCGGCGGACAAAGGAGGTCTTATGCTTCTCAATCTGCTCGAGACGACGTGGTACCCGATCCTGTTCGGCACGCCGTCGGAGATCGTGTTCTCCGTCATCTTCTGGTTGACGGTCGCCGCGATCGTCGCTTTCTGCGCATGTTTCTTCGCACTCAAGGGCGAAAAGCGCCGCAAATTCGCCAGGATCTACGGCATCTGCGCCGTTCCCTATGCCTGTGCGGTCGGCGTGCTCTTCCTCGTGCTCGCCTTCGTGGAGGACGGCATCGAACCCATCCTGTTCTACCCCCTGCTGGCGCTCATCGTCGTGCTGGCGGCAGGCGCGTTCACCCTCTTTTTCCGCCGCGACAAGGTGACGCTCATCGTCATCGGCTGCGCTGCGGGCGCGGCGCTCGTCGCCTGCCTCGTGTGCATGGGCGTGCTGTTCGCCTCGGGCGATTCTCTGCTGAACAACTGGATCACGGACGAAGAGGGCAACCTCTTGTGGGATCAGGTCAACACCGTGGGGCTGTATGTCGGCGCGGTGCTGCTCGTCGCCGCGCTCGTCGCCGCCGCCTTCCTGCTCGGCAGGAAGGATAAAAAGGGATTTTCCACCCGCTCCATCACCTTTGCGGCGGTGTGCATCGCGATGAGCTTCGCCCTCTCCTATCTCAAGGTCGTGGAGATGCCGCAGGGCGGGTCCATCACCATCGCCAGCCTCCTCCCCCTCATGGTGTATTCGTACATGTTCGGCACCAAAAAGGGCGTGTTTGCGGGGTTCATCTACGGCATTTTGCAGGCGTTTCAGGATACCTATATCCTGCACCCGGCGCAGTTTTTGCTCGACTACCCCATCGCCTTCGGCGCCATCGGGCTCGCGGGCATGTTCGCCAACAACAAGGCGCTCAAATATCCGCAGCTGCGCTTTGCGCTCGGCGCCGTCGTCGCGGGGCTCGGCAGGTTCCTGATGCACTTCGTTTCGGGCATCTTCGCCTTCGGGTATTTCGCGGACATCCAGCCCGTGTGGCTGTACAGCCTCGTGTACCAGGCGGGATACGTGCTCCCCGATATCGCCATCGCCATCGCGGTAGGCGTGCTCGTGTTCTCTTCCAAGACATTCGTGCGCGCGATGGAGCGCTCGGCGGAAAACCTCCGCGTGCTCTCCTCGCCCGCCCTGCCCGCCGATGACGCGGCGGAACACGTTTTGCAGTGCCCCGCCTGCGGCGCGAAGTTCACTTCTGCCGCGAACGTCGCCAAGTGCCCGTACTGCGGCGCGCCCGTGGAGAAGCCCTCCGGCGCGGAAAGCGCAGCGGCGGAAAACAAATAGGCGCCGCCCTGCCCTCAGAGGGTCATCCCCGCTTTTTTGCGCGGGGATGACCTTTTTTGCGCCCGAAAGAAAAAACGCTTGACTTGTGCATGTATTCATATGATAATAGTAGTATAAAAATTATAGGAGAGGATCGGATATGGAAACAGAGAAAAAGAAGAGGCGCTCGACAAAGATCGGCGCGCTCGTCTTCCTGCTCATCGTCGCGGCGGTCATCGTCATCGTCGTCGTCCTCCGCATGACGGGGGGAGCCGACAGCTCGCTCGAGGACGTAGACCTCGAAGAGTATACGCTGACTGAGGCAGACTTCGGCGGCGAATTTTACGTGAACGAGCCGCTTTCCGGCACGCTCGTGTTCAAAAACGGCGAGGGCGACGAAAAGCGGGTGAGCATCACCGACGAGGGCGTCGCCGTGAGCGGCTTCAACACCGGGGAGATCGGCAGCTATACGCTGAAGATCTCCGTCAAGGACGGCGCGCAGACGCTCGACGCGCCCTATTCCGTCGTGTATAAGGAAATTTATTTCGGTTCGCACGGCACGCTCTGCCTGAGCGTCGGCGACCCGTTCGAATTGGACGGCATCGCCGTCTCCTGCACGGACTATAACGACCACGTCGTTGCGAGCGTGCCCCTCTCCGATTTTGCACGGGAGAGCGACTTCGACGTCGACTACGTCTTTAACACGCCGCGCACCGCCTACCTCGAATACATGGGCGCGGACTTTACGGTCGACTACACGGTGGGATACATCGGCTACGGCTATATTTACGAGGGGCGCAAACCGGCGGCAGACAGCGGCAACCGCTACGGCCTGGTCGAATTTACTTTGGACGAGGACGGCACGGGCTTTGCGGAGTTCCTCACGGAGGAAGGATCCTACGGCACGGGATCCGTTCCCTTCGACATCGTATGGGAGGCGGATGTTTTGGACGACCGGCTCGAGCTCTCCCTGACCGTTGGTTACGGCTCCTATTCGGCGTGGTACGACTGCAAGACGCACACGCTGTACCTCGGCGCGGACGTGTTCGGTACCGCGCGCGAACTCGCGTTTGAACTGCAATTGGCAGGGATCCCCCGCTACTGACCGAAAAACGACGCGGGGCGTTCGGAAATTCCGAACGCCCCTTTTTTTGTCTTTTTCGCCGCGCCCCTGCGGCACGGACGGCGGACGGATCAGCGGCCCGCGTCTTCGTAGCCGTACTCTTTGAGCAGGTTCGCTTTGTCCCGCCAGTCGTCCTTCACTTTGACGTATGCCGTAAGGAAGACCTTGCAGCCCAAAAAGTCCTCCATCCCCTTGCGGGCGTGGGTGAGCGTCTCTTTGAGCGCCTTCCCCTGCCTGCCGATGAGGATGGCCTTGTGGTTGGGCTTTTCGCAGATGATGTCGAGGTCGACGTCGTACATGTCCGCGCCCTCCCTCTTTTTGAAGGTGTTGACGAGGACGGCGACGCCGTGCGGGATCTCTTTGTCGTATCTGAGCAGGATCTTCTCGCGCATGATCTCGGCGATCATGAACTTCTCGCTCTTGTCGGAGAGCACGTCTTCGGGGAAGAGCGCCTCCCCCTCGGGGAGCAAAGAGACGATCTCCGCCTTGAGCTTGGCAAGGTTTTTGCCGCGGCGGGCGGAGACGGGCAAAACGGTGCACCCGATGCCCGCTTCATAGAGCGCCTTTGCGTCCGCGGGGATATTTTCCGCGGGCATGATGTCGATCTTCGTATAGGCGATGAGCATGGGGATGCCGAAGGAGAGGTAATGCCGCATCAGCGCGATGTCAGACTCGGCGACGCCCTTGTGTCCGTCGTGCACGAAGAGGATGAGGTCGACGTCCTTGGCGGAATTTTCGGCGGTGCGCATCATCATGTCGGACAACGCCGTCTTCGATCTATAGATGCCGGGGGTGTCGACAAAGGCGATCTGTGCGCCCGGCTCGTTGAGCACGCCGAGGATGCGGTCGCGCGTGGTCTGCGGTTTTGGGGAGACGATGGCGACCTTTTCCCCTACCAATGCGTTGACGAGGGTGCTCTTACCCGCGTTTGCCTTGCCGATGACGGCGACAGAGCCGCTCTTCATAATGACCTCCTGCTTCGCGCGAATCTCGCAAAAGAGTTGCTGCGATTCGCTTGATCTTCAGAGAAAACCCGCGGGCACGCCCGCTTGCACGGGCTGACCGCCTGTTTTCTCTCTTTGCGCGCGCTTTAGGGCTCTCCTATAAAAAACGCGCGCAAATTCACTCTTTCCGTTTATGCCTTTCGGCATACAAGGGGCAAAAGCAAAAAGCGTGGTTTTTGCTTTTGCCGTTTTTCTTAATTGACGAGGGTGCTCTTACCCGCGTTTGCCTTGCCGATGACGGCGACAGAGCCGCTCTTCATAATGACCTCCTGCTTCGCGCTCGTCGGCGCGCGCCTTTACCTGCCCGCGCTTTGCTTTACGCAAAGCACGCGGCTTGCGCGGCGGCGCCTCCTCTTCCCGAAAAATCTTTGCGGTACAAATCTTTTTCGGGAGAATATGAGGTTGTTGTAACCCTCATCCGGCGACTATGCCGCCACCTTCCCCCCCCCTTGGAAAGGGGGAAAACTTGGGGAGGAGGGAGCGCTCTTGCTCCGTCCTCAATTCTGCATTCTTAATTCTCAATTTTTAATTCTCAAAACGAACACGGACGCGCTACTCCCGCCCGATGCCCATGGCATGCAGCACGGACTCTTCCTTCGCGCGCATTTCGGCGCGCTCTTCTTCCGTTTCGTGATCGTAACCGAGCAGGTGGCACAGTCCGTGCACGGCGAGGTAATAGACCTCCCTGCGCAGCGAATGGCCGTATTCCTCCGCCTGCTGCGCCGCGCGCTCGCGGCAGATGACGATGCTGCCGAGGAAGATGTTCCCCTCCTCGTCGAGGTCGAAGGGATGCTCTGCCTTCCTGATCTCCTTCCCTAAAATGCCATCGAGGTTCGGATAGCTCAGGACGTCGGTCACGGCGTCCTTGCCGCGGGTCTCGGCGTTGAGCCTGCGGATGCCCGCCTCGTCGGTGAACACGATCTCGACGGAGAGGGGCGCGTCCGCCGCAGCGGCGGCACCGCCGCAGCGGGAAAACAGGGAGGCGTCGAACGCCTCTTCTTCACACTGTACGATGAGCTCAGCCAACTTTCTTTTCCTCCTTTTCCTCCGGGCCTTCCCTCTTGAGTTTGAGTTTGGGGTACTGTATGCGGCTGTGGTAGACGCCCGTCAGACAGCTGACGATGGTCTCCTTGATGGTGGTGAGGTCCTGCATGGTGATGTCGCACTCGTCGAACTGGCCGAGGTCCATGCGCTCTTCGATGATCTCGCGCACGGCGTTTTCCACCTTTTCGGGGGAGCGGTTGGGCAGCGTGCGGGAGATCGCCTCGCTCGCGTCCGCGATCATGATGACGGCGGCGATCTTGGTCTGCGGCTTAGGGCCGGCATAGGAGAAATCTTCTATGTTCAGCTCGCCGTCCGACATTTTGAGCGCCTTTGCGTAGAAATATTTGATGGGGAGCGTGCCGTGATGCTGCAGGGCGATATCCGCGAGGATCTGCGGCAGGTGGCGGGA
>CASFTB010000035.1 GCA_949297575.1 uncultured Bacillota bacterium
CAACAGCTCGCTTTGAATACAGTGACGATCGTTATTCTGGGCAGGTTTGTGGGCGGTTCTGCCGTTTCCGGGCGCGGGCTGAGCGATTTTTTACGGAAAACGGCCGGCTGCCGCGGATTTTTCCGCGGCGGCCGGCCGTTTCATTGTCTGCGCAGGCCCCCCCGGCAGGGGGCGGTGCTGTCCGAAACTGTTCCGAAACTGTTCCGCACGCATTGCGCATTCCGGCACGGGCGGGGCTTCTTCTGAAGGGAACAAAAGGCGGGGAGGGGCTGCCGCCCCTCCCCCCGTGCTCTTTTTCGCCGCGGCGGCAAAGCTCAGTTCCCGAAATACTTTTTGATGAAGCTGTCGTACTGCTCCTGCGTGAGCAGTACGCGGCGGGGGCGCGCTCCGTCAAAGGGAGAGATGTACCCCTCCCGCTCCATCCATTCCACCAGCCGCCCCGCGCGCGGGTACCCGACGGACATCTTGCGCTGCAGCAGCGAGATGGATACCGCCCCCTCGCCGCGCACGCAGTCGAGCGCCTGCCTGCACGACTCCGCCCCCAATTCGAGCACGGGGTCTTCTCCCTGCGCCTCTTCCGCCGGAGAGGAAGGGGAGCAGGGGCGGGGGGCAAGGTGCAGCAGGCGGAAGGCCGGCTCCTCGTCCTCGCCGTCCGCAAAGGGATAGTAGCGGTCGCAAAACGCCAGGTACGCCTCCTTGGTCAGCGTCACGCGGTACTGCCGCTTGCCCTCGTTGTGCGTCACAAAGCCGCACTTTTCCATCCATTCGATCAGCGCCTCGGCCTCGCCGCGCTCCAGGCGCATAGAAGCGTTCAGCAGCTCTGCCGACACGCCCTCCAGCGTGGCGAGCAGCTCCAGCGCCTGTTTCACCCTCCGCGAGGAAAACCCCCGCGGCAATTCATAGCGGAATTCTTCCATCGTTTTTCCTCCTTTCTGTGCCGTAGGGAAGGGCCGCCCCCCTCTCTCGCCGTATAGTATAGCACAGATGCGGCCCCCTGTCAACCCCTTTTCATACAATAGGGGAACGGTAGGGGATAGAATATAAAGGTGGGGCGTCGCCGCAGGAAAGTGCGGCGGCGCCCCTGTCCGTCCCGCCCTGCGGCGGGCGCGTCAGTCCGTGTTTTGGCGCTCTATGTTGGCGACGGCGTCGAGGTTCTCCCCGAGCCGCGATACGCGTTCGCGGATGCGCCGCGCGATCTCCGCATCCGAAAGCTTGCAGTCGAAGGGCACGGCGACGTCGAACACGAGGTTCGTGTGCGCCTTGCCGCCCACGGCGCGGAAGTCGTGCACGCGCATGCGCCCGTCCAGCTCCGCCACGATGGCGCACACCTCTTCGCGCCGGCGGTTGATGACGGGGTCGTCGAATACGAGGGGGTCGATGTGCACGGTCAGCTGTATGCCCGTCTCCTCCGCAAAGTTCTTTTCGATGCGGTCGGCGAGGTCGTGCGCCTCCATGATGGGCATGTGCGCGTCCACTTCCACGTGCACGGTGGCGTACAGTTTGTTGGGGCCGTAGCTGTGCACGGTCAGGTCGTGCAGCCCGCACACGCCCGCAAAGGAAAGCACGCGCGCCTCGATGGCCTTCACCGTCTCCGCATCGGGCGCCCTGCCCAGCAGCCGCGAGACCGTCTCTTTCAGGATGGAAAATCCCGTGCGGGCGATGAACAGCGCCACGGCGATACCCATCCAGCCGTCCGATTCGACGCCCGTATAGTGCGAAACGAGCGTCGCGGCGAGCACCGCTGCCGTCGCCACGGCGTCCGAAATGCTGTCCGCTGCCGTCGCTTTCAGCGCTTCCGAGCGCACCGCCCGTGCGAAGTACAGGTTCAGGAAAAACATGCCCAGCTTGACCGCCACGGAGGCGGCGAGCACGGCGGCGAGCACGGCAGAAAAAGCGCTCTCCGCGGGCGTGATTATCTTCTCGACAGACTGCACCGCGAGCTCCGCCGCCACGACCAGCACGATGAAGGCGATGACCATCGCCGCCACCGACTCCGCCCGCTGGTGGCCGAAGGGGTGCTCCTTATCGGCGGGCTTTTCGCTCATGCGGAACCCGATCACGGATACGACGTTGCTGCCGCAGTCGGTCAGGTTGTTCAGCCCGTCCGCCAGCACCGATATCATCCCCGAGACCGCCCCGACGGCGATCTTTGCCGCGGCGAGCAGGGTATTGAGCGCGATGCACAGCCCGCCTATGTATTTGCCCGCCCGCGCGCGCACGGCGGGGGAATCGGGCGTCTCTCCCTCTCTTACGAACAGCATAATCACTCCTTGACGGGGGAACAGCCGATGGCGGCGTCCTCCTCCGTCGCCTCCAATTTGAAAATGACAGGGCGAAGCCCGTCGTTGCAGCGGCAGATGGCGACGCCGGGCTCCCCGATCCGGTCTCCGCAGTAAAACAGCCCTTTGATGCCGTACTGCGCCGCAAGGTTCGCCTGCAGCGTCTTGCGCAGAACGGCGGTCTTTCCCCCTTTCATGGAGGGCCTCCTTTAAAAAAGCTCTTTGAGTTTCGAGATGTCCGTCACCCACTCGTGGCGGCTGCGTTCGGCGTGGATGCGGTTGGCCTCGCCCAGCGCCGCGTGGTACTCGCTCTGCGTGCAGCCGTTCACCTTCATAAAGTGCGCCTGCGCTTCCGGCTCTCTGCCCAGCAGCGCCGTGCGGCCGATGTGTATCACCTCGTGGCAGGCGGGGCAGACGGCGATCACGTCCTCCAGCTTCTGCACGTGCGCCGCGTCGTCATAACTCCACACCTCGTGCGCTTCCAGGCGGCCCTTCCGCCCGCAGATGCTGCACCTGCCGCCCGCGCGGGCATAGGCGGCGCGGCGCAGCCTGTCCCACACGGCGCGCGGCAGGGCACTGCGCAGGTTCGCGTACCAGCACCCGTCCGGCACCAATTGAAAGTTCAGCCTGTACGCCATTGTCGCCGCCTCCCGCCTTTTATTATGTTATAGTATAGCACAAAACGGGCGGCAAGGCAACCGATGCAAAAAAACTACAACATTTTGCGGCGCAGGTATTGCCGAGCCCACGGTTTTGTGTTATACTGTTATCGAAAGGGGGAAAAAGAACAATGGACTACGCAAACGCGGCTCGCTTTCTGAAAAGTTATAATAAAATAGAAAGCCAGCTCAAGATCCTTTACTCCGCGCGGCCGACGGTCAACTTTACAGACCTCGTCAAGCGCTGCACAGACCTCAACATCACCGTCCGCCGCTACGAAAACGAACTCATCGACTACGGCAAGCTGCGCAACGCCATCGTGCACCGCGCCGCGGGCGGGGAGACGTTCATCGCCAATCCCAGCGACGACGTCGTCGTCAACATCGAGTTTATCGAAAAGCAGCTGTGCAACCCGCCGCCCGTGCTCGCCGCTCTCGGCGGCAGGAAGCTCGCCTCCGTGTTCGCGGATATGCCGCTCACCGCCGCCGCGCAGAAGTTCGCCGAAAACCGCCGCAAGACGCTCGTCGTCTCCGACCACGGCAAGACGGCGGGGCTGATCGACTGCTACGAGCTCCTCGGCAGGCTCGCGCGCCTGAGCGCCGCGGGGGAGGACGCGGGCGCCTTCCTCGCCGGCACCACCTGCGGCAGCTTCGCCGCGGAGGGCCGCTGCGGCTGCCGCTTCATGGGGGCCGGCGCCACCGTGTTCGACGTGTTCGAGGCGTTCGAGCGCGAAAAGGGCCTGAGCGCCGTGCTCATCACCGAAACGGGAGACCCGTCCGAAAAGGTGAAGCTGATGATCACCCCGACGGACTTTCCCGCCATCAACCGCTATCTCGAATCCTTCAACGCCAAGGCGTTCTGACGCGCCCGCGCGCCGCGCGGAAACGCGCGTGAAATGTTCAAACAAAAAATTTTAAAAATTTTCAAAAAATGTTATTCTACAATAGGTTTGCGAGTTGAGGCAAGCCTATTTTTTTATCCCTCATAAAACGGCTTGATAGTAGGTCTGCCTTAACTTGGCAGACCTATTTTTTTGTTTTACGGAGGTATTGCTTATGGGCAAGAAGAAAGACGTGGTTTATCTCGGAGTGTGTCTTTCGCCTGCTACCCACGAGGAACTGAAAAAGCTCGCCGCAGAGAAAGAGCTTTCGATGAGCACCCTCGTAAGGCAGCTTATCAGAGATTATCTCGCAAATGCGCAGAAATCGGCGTAAAGGAGGCACGGCATGAAACGTTTGAAAAGGTTGGAATCAATCGTCCGCGCGGAACTCACGGAGAACGAAGCGGCAAGAAAGAGCGACACGGCTCTCCTCATGGGCTGTTTTGAGCGCATGGGGATCGACACGTCAAAGTCGTTTGCGGAGCTTGCGGCAGACGGAAGCCTGCGGCAAATGGAGAGCATTACAAGGGCTCGCCGCAAAGTGCAGGCAGATTCTCCCGAGCTGAAAGACGGCACCGTTACGGAGCTGCGCGCAGCCCGCGAGGAAGAGTTCAGAGAATACGCGAAAGCAAAATAAGGAGGACATACAAATGGCAAGCGAAAAAGGGTTTGGCACACCGTCGGAGATCATCATCGACGGGCGCAGAATGAGCCGCGAGGAGTTCGAGACGCATATTGCGGAGTCGGGCGTCCCGCAGGTTGACGTCAAGAGGTTTGCGCTTACGCGCATAAACGGCGTCGTGAAGCTGTACATCGCTACGGTCTGACAGGAGGGAATACAAATGAAGATTTTTGGAGAGGAACTACGCAGGTCTATTGAGGCGGAAAAACAGCGGTATATAGACACGATGAACAGGCGAGACGAGCGCATAGCAAACGGCGAGGTGGACGAGGACGACTGTTTTATGTCTATCCGAGTTGAAAGTCAAGCTATCGACAGGTGCAACATGGAGCTTGAAATTCTCAAAGGGGACGGGCTCATGAACTACGACGCGATCATCGATGAAAACGGCGAGGAGGTTTCCGTTCATTGCTTCGAGAACAAATGGCGCAGGACAACCTATGTTGGACGAGGCGTATTTGCGAGCAGTATCAGGGCTTTACTCAAAAAAACGGGTTGGACGCAGCGCACGATTCGCGTCCCTGTATGGGTGAAGTTTGAGGCAGGTTGCGGTGGTGGAATGTGCGCCGTATATACGGGCAGATATACCTATGTCCGTTGGCACACTAACATGGTTACAGGCGAGTATGTGGGTTATCCCGATTAACGAACGAAAGGAGACAGGACAATGAATAACAACGAGCAAATAATGAGCTTATCTGTGGCGAATATCTTTGCGCCCGCGCCCGTCGGAAACGGCGGGACGGAGCGCAGGCTTTCCGCCGTTCGGGTAGGCTCTTTCTCTTGTCT